>CAYGZL010000102.1:0-2118 GCA_964354345.1 uncultured Anaerolineaceae bacterium
TGGAAATCCCCTCGGACGCGGCCGCAACAATGGGTTGAGCGGAGCCAGCCTGGGCAGTGACTCTGTGCAGATCGCTCTTCATCACGGTGGCGCTTGGCGTGCGCTGGCTGCGCCGGAACTGCATCGCACGACTGATCATGGCGCTGATTTCTGCCGGTACGGTGGGATTCAACTCATGCACTGGACGGGGCGGCTCGGCGATCTCCGCCATCACATCCCCTGCCGACGGGGGGACAATCCCAGTCAGCAAAGCGTAAAAAGTCGCCCCCAGCGAGTAGAGGTCGCTCTGCGCATCCGTCTGCCCATGCCCGAACTGCTCGGGCGGGGCGTAGCCAGGAGTCAGGGCGCGCGAGTGCGTGCTGGTCGCTTGCACCGGGTTGTATTCCTTGGCGATCCCGAAATCCACCAGCACCGCCTGTCCGCCTGGCGTGATGCGAATGTTGGCGGGCTTGATATCGCGGTGGATGACGGGCGGCTTTTGCGAGTGCAGGTAAATCAGGGCGTCCAACACCTGTCCCAGCCAGGTGATGACTGGCTCAACCGGTAGCGGGGCCTGGTTTTTATCTAATAAGGTCTGTAAATCGTCGCCCTCGATGTAATCCATGACCAGGTACTGCCCCTGCCCGGGGATGATGAACTGGTCATGCACCGCCGGCAGGTGGGTGTGGCGCAGCTTGTAGAGCATGCGCGCCTCACGCAGAAAGGAATCGCGCGAGGCGGGGGTCAGCTCCAGGTTTTCTTTTACCGCGCATTTCTCGCCCATCGACAAATCCTGGGCGAGATACACCGCGCCATAGCCTCCCTGACCTAACAGGTGGAGGATCTGGTAACGATTATTTAAGATCGTGCCGTCGATGAGGGGCATAATAATAGGTTGAACGTTGAAGGTTGAAGGTTGAAGGTTGAACTTGAAGGTTGAACGTTGAAGGTTTGTATTTCGATAGTAAATTTTGGTGTTTTGATAAGCGGAATGATTTTAACAGCCTATGGGCTGGCTGTCAAACGGGGATACCAGGCTGTACTTCGTTGACTTTTGACGACCAGGATCAAATGTTAAATATCTCCTTTCAGGATATAATTTTCCCCACTCAGGAAGTAATATCAAGTCTGTAGGAGATCTTTATGCCGCTCGAGATTGGCCAGGTTCTTGAAAGCCGCTACCGCATCGATCTAATTCTCGGACAGGGAGGGTTTGGCCGCGTCTACAAGGCGATCGACCTGCGCCTTTATGTGGCCCGGGCGATCAAGGAAAGCACCGACAGTTCGCCCATCGCCGCGCGCCAGTTCGCCAGCGAAGCCGCCATCCTGGCCAGCCTGCGTCATGCCCACCTGCCGTTGGTGTTCGATTACTTCTCTCTCCAGGATAGCGGTCAATACCTGGTAATGGAGTTCATCGCCGGGCAGGATCTGGAGGAGCTGTTAGATAAATCAAGCAAACCGTTTCCCCCTCACCAGGTTTTAAATTGGGTCGATCAGGTGTTGAGCGCCCTGGAATATCTGCACAGCCGTAAACCTCCCGTGATCCACCGGGATATCAAACCCGCTAACATCAAAATAACACCCGAAGGACAGGCAGTGTTGGTGGACTTCGGTATCTCCAAGGTGTACGATCCTCTCCTGCGCACGACCACCCTGGGCAGGGCCTATTCTCCGGGTTATGCTCCACTCGAGCAGTACGGCCAGGGGAAGACCGATGCCCGCAGCGATGTGTATTCTCTGGGAGCGACCTTGTATCACCTGCTGAGCGGTCAAAAACCTGTCGAGAGCATTCAGCGCGCAGCGGGTGAGCTGCTGATCGAGCCGCGCAGCATCAACCCGGCAATCCGTCCAGAGCTGGCCCAGATAACCATGAAAGCGATCGAGCTGCAGCCTGCTCAGCGCTACGCAAGCGCAGCCGAGTTCCGGGTCGCTTTATCTCTAATCTTAACTCCGGAAATCCAATCCACCGACCGCGAAAACACCCTGAAACGGCGCAGTCCAACCGAGACGCCGCCTGCCCAGGTTGCCCCGCCACCCGTCTCCTCCAACCCGAAGGTCGCCCCGCTGCCTTTTACCTCCAAAACTCCGCTGCAAATTATCACACCCGCTAATGCCAGTGAAATAAAGCCTCTGCACCGC
>CAYGZL010000103.1:0-9630 GCA_964354345.1 uncultured Anaerolineaceae bacterium
ACCAGTGTCCAGGTCCACTTCTACCTCCACCGCCTGGGCGCCGACCGTGTAATGCACCACCCCGCGCGGTCCTTGTCCAGTCTCGGCGTCCAGACCGGTGACATAGGTGGGCATGAAGGTCCCGCGCCCGAGCACCGGTCCACCCACCCAACCCTGGTTGTTGGGCAAAGAGATACCGTAGATTACGATATCTTTGAGCGGAAGCGCTTCCTCGGTTTTATAGGAGATCACCTTGCCTTCTATAATGTCCAGGTCGTCAATATTTTCATTCCAGGCCTTGGCGACCATCTCCAGAATTTGCCGGCGCGCATCCCGCGCCGCAGCGGTGACGGCGTTACCCATGCTCCAGGTCAACCGGCTGGCTACGGTTTGCCACTCGTAAGGGCTGTAGTTCGTGTCGAGGGGGGTATTCACCCGCACATCCTCGATTGGTACGCCCAGGGCCGCGGCTGCCATCTGCGCGGCGATGGTGAAGGAGCCCTGACCGAGCTCTTGCCCACCGACGCTGACTGTTACCGTGCCGTCTTCGTTCAGGGCAACTCTGGCGGATGAGCCTGCGTTAGGAGGCATGGCCGGGGCCTTCCACATCAGAGCAATGCCCTTGCCGCGCCGTTTATTTGGGGCGGATGGCGGATCTTTACGACCCCACCCGATCGCTTCAGCGGCCTTGACCAGGCACTCCGTCATTCCGGTGGGATGCATGATCATGCCGGTGACCAGCGTGCAGCCGGTTTTGACGCAATTGATCTTGCGGAACTGCACCGGGTCCATCCCGATCGCGTGAGCCAGCTCATCAATACACTGCTCCAGCCCGATGTGCATCTCGGGCATGCCAAAGCCGCGCATCGGTCCACCGACCGGGTGGTTGGTGTAGACGCAGTAGCTATCGGTCTTGACATTCGGCACATCATATGGACCACTGCTGCTGTAGCCAGCGGCGCGCGTGATGTTGACGCCATACTCGGTATAGGCGCCGCCGTCCCAGTAGAAGGTATTTTCCATCGCCAGCAGGCGCCCATCCGCGGTACAACCCATCTTGAAATGGGCCACCAATCCCTGGCGGACGAAAGCGGTGTAGAACTCCTCTTCGCGCGTCAGGCGCAGTTTGACCGGGCGACCTTTGGTCTTCATGGCGATGGCGACAGCCATGGCTTCCATGCTGACGCCGGCCTTGCTGCCAAAACCGCCGCCCACGAACGGTGCAATCACCTGCACATCGGATTGTGAAATCCCAAGCGCCTTGGCGATCAGGTTGCGCTGGGCGAAGGGCGATTGTGAGCTGCCCCATAGCGTCACCTTGCCGTTCTCATCGACGCGGGCGATGGCGATATGGGTCTCAATCGGGACATGCTGGATGTGAGGCACACGGTAGGTGCGCTCGATCACCGTGGCGCATTGCGCCCAGGCAGCCGCGACATCGCCTTTGCGGATGCGGAAATGGTTGGATATGTTGCTGCCTGGCTGAGGAAAGATGAAGTTGGCGACTTCATACTGCCCCAGGTCAGGGTGGAGCAAAGGCGCATCCGGGCTGGCGCCCAACTCGGGATCGAAAACCCCGGGCAGTGGCTCATACTCCACCTCGATCAGGTCGAGTGCTTGCTCCGCGATCGCCTCGGAGACGGCTGCCACACCCGCCACCGGATCGCCGACATAGCGCACGCGTTCGCGGCAGAAGATGTGCCGGTCCTGCAAATAGAGACCGATATAGCCAGGGAACTCGTCGCCGGTGATGACCGCTTTGACGCCGGGTAGGGTGCGGGCTTTGCTAGCGTCGATGCGCTTGATGAGTGCATGGGGCACCGGGCTGCGTTTAATGCGCGCATACAGCAAACCTGGCCCGAACTGCAGGTCGTCGGCGAACAGGGCTGCACCGATCACCTTCTCGCGGGCATCGACACGCGGGACGCTGTCGCCGATTGGATGGGGGATGGGGGTGGGAAATGCATCCATGAAACCTCCCGGTTAAATAATTAATCTACCTCGCGTGGTTCGGTCAATAGATGGATCCCATCAAATATCTGGTTTATCCGAGTGTGCGACAAAGAGCCAATATATTCAACGAGTTGGTTCTTATCAACAGTAAATAGTTGGGATACAACAATGACGCTTTGCTTGGGTAAATTGGCCTCTTCTGCATCCAAAAGCACATTACCCGGGGCATTGGCGCGAGCCAGGTTGGAGGTCAAAGCGCAGACGACGACAGTGTTGATGCGGCTGCGGTTAAATAAATTATTCTGGATGACAACATGCGGATGCGTGTAGCCGGGTTCTGAGCCCAAAGACTCACCCAATTCAATCCAATAGATATCACCCTGGTTGATTACCATTCGCCCTCGACGATGCGCCGATGCGAGCGGCGCGTTCGGGTCAGGCGTTGCTGGTCAGCATAATCCGGTTCAGTGGCATACGCCTGGTTTAATTTTTCAAGTAATTTCTGGTTTTGGTGGCGTTCCAGGTATTCTTCAACCGCTATGCCGACTAAGGCGCTACGCGAAATGTTTAGCTGGCGAGCCAGCTTTTCAACCTGCTCAAAAAGGGTTTCTTGGATTGAAATGGCAGTTTTTATGGTTGACATAATATTATACCCATTATCTTCTATTTAGTATTACCTATTATACTACCAATCATACGACCAAAGCAAATGGGATTTCCAGATTAACCCCTCACTAACTCCTGTTGCCGGCGGGCAGCATCTTTGACTGCGTCGATGATCCGCAAATAGCCCGTGCAGCGGCATAAATTGCCCACCAGCGCCTCCCGAATATCCTCATCGCCTGGCTCAGGCATGCGGTTGAGCAGCGCCCGGGCGGAGATGAGCATACCGGGGGTGCAGAAGCCGCATTGCACACCGCCATGCTTGATGAAGGCTTTCTGCACTGGATCGAGTACGCCATCCTGTGCCAGGCCTTCCACGGTGACGATCGTTGCGCCGTCGCATTCGACCGCCAGCACCATGCAGCTATTCACTGGCTCGCTATCCAGCAGCACCGTACACGCCCCACACTCGCCCGCGCTGCAGCCGTTCTTGGTGCCAGTCATGGCCAATTTATCGCGTAGCATCTGTAACAGGGTCATCTGGGAAGGAACATCCACCTGCTCCCACTCACCGTTGATTTTCACCATAATTCGATGCATGCTCACTGTTCACCTCGCATCCCGGGTGGCCTGCATTCGCGCCCAGGTTTTCTCTAACGCCCGCTGCGTAAGCACACCCACCATTGCCTTGCGGTAGCGCACGCTGCCACGCACATCATCGATGGGCTGACAGGCTTCCTGCGCTATGCGACCGGCAGCCTGGAAGGCGACCGCGCCAGGAGGGTGGGTGCTGAGATATTCTTCGACTGCCGGAACCAGCAGTGGAAGCGGAGCGACTGAAGCCAGCGCCAACCGGAAGCGGAAGCCGGACGCGGCGGTTGGATCTGGCCAGGCCAGGGCGGTCACGCCGACAATGGAGAGATCGCTCCAGGTGTTGCGTCCGAGCTTGAGATACGCGCCCGCACAGCCAGGTTTTGGCGGGGGAAGGTGCAAGACGACAGCGATGTCGCCTGGTTGTAAAACCGTCTTCCCCGGGCCAAGAAAGAAATTTGACAGACGAACCATGCGCCGACCATCCACTCCGTGGACTTCGAGCATACCATCGAATGCCAGGCAGGCGCCGATCGTATCGCCCGCGGGGGAGGCATTGCAAATATTCCCCACCACTGTGGCGCGAGTGCGCAGTTGATAAGAAGCTACGCTCCGGCAGGCTTCGGCTACAAGAGGATAATGAGTCTGGACTACTACAGACGCGATCACCTGGTTCATGTTGACCGCCGCGCCGAGGCTCAAGCCCATTATTGGGGAATACTCCAGCCTGCCAACGCCATCGAGCTTCTTGACATCCACCAGGTACTTATCATGCCAGAAACCGTCGCGCATGCGGACGAAGATATCTGTGCCGCCCAGCAGAGGACGGGATTGGCCGGGGTGATCGGCTAAAAACCGGCTGGCTTCCTGCAGAGTGGCCGGCCGGATATAGTCAAATTCAGGGAGTTCAGGGTGGGCATTGATCGTCATTAAGGGCATCTCCCGGAAAAGTAGGGGAGATTTTGTTCGGAAAAATCTCCCCTACAGCCTATGGATAGATTTACAGGTTGATGTTTTCTCGATCCTGCACGCCAAATAACCTGGGTGGGAGTAATAGGAAGATCAGGTTAACCAGGATACCCACGATCGCTGAGAATACGATCGCCGGGATGCCGTTCGGGAAAAGAGCGGGAATTGGGAAGGGGTACATACCATTCGGTAACCCGATTGCGCCGCCAATGCCGGTCACCAGGATGATCGCGCCAACCGCCAGCTGGCGCGGCTCAAACAGGTTGACCTTTTCGGATTGGATCAGGGCGATCCCTTGCATGCCGATCACGCCAAACAGGTAGATGGACAGACCACCGGTGACCGCCACAGGCAGCGTACCGACCAGGGCGGACAGCGTGCCGACAAAACCGAGCAGGATGGCGATGACGCCGGCGCAGATCAAGACCGGGACGGAGTAGCAGCGGGTGATGGCCATCAGGGAGTTATTCTCGCCGTAGTTGGTGCCAGCGCAGCCGCCCAGGAAACCGACCACCAGATCATCGCTGCCATCCGCAACCAGGTTCAGGCCGATCAGCTTCTTGATTTCTAATGGGGCGCGACCCAGCTCCTTGGCAAGCTGATCAATGTACAGGCTCATCTGGTACAGGTGCGCCGTGCTTTCCGGGATAGTGGCGATGGCGATCAAAGCGATGCTCAGGAAAGCACCCCAGGCCTGACCGCTACCAAACGCCGGCAGAGTCACGCGCGGTAGTTGTAAGACGGGAGTGGTGATTACATCGTTGAAATATTTGATCCATTGCAGCTTGTCTGGAGTTGCAACGGCGCCAAATTGAATCAGACCAAAAGGTATCGAGATGAGATAACCAAAAATCGCTCCTAACAGAACTGGCAGCATGCCCAGCAGACCTTTTCCCTGCAGGTAGACGCTGAAGATGATCGTCGCCAACAAGGTCAGCAAGGAGACGACCCAAAATCTCCAGGCTTCAGGAGCGAATTTATCCAATACCTCCTTTGGTGCACCACCCACTGTTGCGGAGCCGTTGGCCATTGTGATTGCAGTATAGGAAAGGGCAATCCCGATCACAATCGCCACGCTGCCCGTGATGACAGCCGGGAGTACTTTATCCAATCCCTCCTTGCCGATGCGCATGATCAGCAAGCCGACCAGGATTTCCACAATGGCGGTGCCCATAATGCCAACCTGAACAACGCTTACGCCGTCACGGCAATAACTCATAGTGGCATCCGTGAAACAGTCTTTCGCCACGATATTCATGGTGGAAATTACGACGGCGATATAACTAAAGCTGGAGCCATAATAGAGTGGGATCTGGCGACCAGTGACGAACAGGGCAACGATGGTACCCAGGCCACTGGCTAACAGGGTCGTACTGATATCAAATTTGGTTAAAATGGCCACCAGGACGGTGGCGGGGAACATGGTCAACACCTGCTGGAAGCCCAGGCTGAGCAACGCGCCAAGACGTGGACGATCAGCTGGCAGGTAACCGACGATACTGGCTTTTGCAGTGCTCATAGCTACTCCTTTTAGGATAAATCAGTTGGTTTACGAAATGAAGAATGCCAGGTCGTTTTTAATTAATCTGTGGAAGGTTCACCTCCTCTAGAGAAAGCCAGTCCAGGATTTGTTAACGTACGGTACATCATGGTTAATAACACCAATCCTTGAATTAAGACACCCCTGATTTTCCATTCTACCGGTTACAATTGATCAGTTACACAGCGGCGCGAGCCTCTCCGCCATCTGGAACAACACACTTATTATTCGTTAATCTTTGAAAAATGACAATAGGTAGATGTCATTATCTTCAGGTGATTTTCATCCTTATGAGGCGGCTATGCAAATCAATGGTGGTTTGATCGTCGTGATCGGTGCAGTGACTTTTTTCTATATCCGTCTGATCCTTATCCAACGTGAGCGGATAAAACAAGTTCAAAGGACATCCGATCGGAGTGGGAAGAATAAATCGAAGAAGACTGGCGCATCCGAGCCACGGACGCTGATGAAATACTCGATCCTGAGCCCCAAACTGCGCGACCGGATGATCGGTCTTGCCGGTGCGCTCTTGATTGGCGTGGGTGCACTGCTATACGCCCAGGTTATTCCCTGGCTGGCTGCCCAGGGGAATTGGTGGATCCCATCTGCGCTGGGGATCGTGATGTTTAGCTGGCTGTTCCAGCTCTAGGAGGCGCGCATGGGTGCAGAAATTCGTTGCCCGACATGCGGCAAAACAGAAACAGTAGGCAAGGTCAGCACCATCTACCTGGTAGGGATTGGGTTGGTGCGCAAAGAGGCGGGAAAACAAACTGTCCTGGAACCAGGATCAACTCTACAAACCGCCCGTAGAGAAGTTGAGCCTCCCGATTGGTTGAAGCGGTTAACTGTGGCTGAACAACGCCAATTGAGCAAACGTCTGGCACCGCCTGCTGCGGGTACGTCCGGTCTCACCCGCCCGATCCACCCGGATTGGGTAATTGGGGCAGCAACGCTGATCGTGCCTGTTTTTTTAGTCGGCATCGTTAAGAGCCAACCCGGCATGCTCGTGCCACTACTGGCGATACTGGGATTGTTTTATGCGATCTATTTTTACCTGCGCATAGGGTTAGTCAAGCGCTTTGCCCGGCAGGAGGCGCAACGCCAAACAGCAGCTGAGCACGCCCGTCAGGGGATCGAGCGCTGGATGCGTCTGTTTTATTGTGTTGAAGACGACGGCTTATTCGAGCCAGGTCAGGGCGGGTTGGTTCCAGCCGAACAAATCGCGGGCGTGCTTCACACGCGGGATAGTTCGCAGACGGACGATCCTGCTTTGTAAAGGTTATTCCGCGCGTTTCCGCAGCGCAGTGCGAATAATGTCGCCCAGTGTTTGCGGATCGAGGAAACGCGCCAGGGTGACGATTACATCCGCGTCCTCAACGTTCTCCGTGTCCCAAATCAGGAACAGGTATACCAGTCAACCGCGTCATCCGTGTGGTAACGCGTTTCAGGGCGCGCAGATTTGCCGGCGATGTCATCATTGCAGCAGCCTCTGGGCGCATGCCCATTGCTTCTGGACTGGCAGCCAACGAAATATAAATGCTGGCAATACGGCGAGCGCAAGCCGCTACATCGAAGAAGTCCATATCCGGCACAGGCGCGCCGGCCTGGCGCTCGTATGCGGTCAGCAGTCTGTTCCGCCAGGCCACGCCTTCGTAGGATTCAGCCAGCAGCAGCGTCCAGGCCAGGTCGAAGCGCGGGTCGCTGACTTCGATGTTTGTCCAATCAATCACAGTCAGGCGCCCATCGTCAGCAATCAGGATATTCTCGGCGTGGAAATCGCCGTGAATCACGGCTGGTTTTTCCCAGGGGTAGATGGGCGGCTGGCCGGAAGCGCGCGGGTCAGGCAGGCGCTGGCGACGCTGAATGAGCCAGTCCAAGACAGGCGTGAAGATCGGCGAAGGATTAGCAGCGAGCACCTGGCGTGCGTTATCCAACCAGGCATCCACGCAGCCCAGGATACCATTGGCTTCCAGGGTCGTTGGGTCATCTACAAAAGGGCGCCAGTCAAAGCGGTGCAGACGCACGTACAGCTCAGCGAACTGCTGCAGGCGTGGGAGCCCTTGGACGGCGTAAGCATCGAACAAGGCATTCCACAAGGAGCGCCCGGGCAGGCGTTCCATGAAGATGAAAGGTTTTCCAAAGGGAGTATGGTCACGCTCCAGGTGAGAGACGGCCGGGACAGGGTAACCAGCTTGCGCCAGGCGTTGGATGCCGTTGAATTCGCGAGCGCATTTCGCATAGCCTCCTTCACCCGCATACAGTCGCAGGATCCACGGCTGTCCATCCAGCTCGAAAGCGTACATCTCACTTTCCCAGCCACTGCGCATCGGACGCAGGTTGGCGACCCGGGGAGCAGCTCCATCTATCGCCGTCTGATCCAGATGGCTTTGCAGCAGGGATTGATAAGGATGTGGGGCAGGGATGGCAGGTTCGGATGATGGCCTCTCCTGCGATTTACTTCTGGGACGATTGAGCAGCCTTAAAATCCAATGAATTAGCGCTGCCAGGATCACAGCCAAGAAAATGACGGAGCCCCAGTAGAGCATATACTCCGGGATGGCGAAGAGCATTATTTCAATGGGCGAGATGCCCTCCAGGCGCGGCGTCTTTTCCAGGATACGCATCCCGTAGATTCCCAGCAGGTGTTCAGGTATCGATTCGAGACCGCCAAGCAAGAGGAATACCGGGATCGGGTGAAGGGGAATGCGCCGGGCGATCCGGTCCGCCAACCAGCCCAACACCAGGCAGATGATGGTGTATTCCAGACCTATCAAAAAGAAAAGCAGCCCCGGTTGATCTATCCAATTTCCCTGAATAAACCAGACCGGTAGGATACGGCTGTAATAATCCTGCCAGAAGATGCGGATCATGACTACACCGAAGACGCCCCAGAAAAGGAAGGCTGCTGGAAGGAAATACAAACCCAGCGAGGGATAGCGCTCGGGTTTGATCCGCCAGGTAAGTAATCCAGCGCACAGGATGGCAATCAGGGCAGTCAATAAGATCGATAAGAACATGCTAACCTCCATACAACCTGGCGATCTCATCCCGCACCGGACGAGGCAGTAAGCAGCATTGGGTCATATCCACCGCTTCATCAGTCGCCAGGCTGCCTGCTGGAAGGCGCCAGACACACGATTGGTCGGTTGATAGGTTGGTAAAACAAACCTGGGTTGCGTGTAGATAAGCGAGAGGGACGGAGTATGGTTCACCCCGGGCGGTATCAGGTGGGGTCATGGATGGGCGGACAGCAGCGTAACCGATCTCGCTGCAAGGTATGCCCGCGTCTTGCAGGGCGTCCTGAATGGGGAGCACCGCCTCCGGTGTAACTGCCAGTAACAGGGCACCCGAAGCAATGGCGCCGTAGGGATCCAACCCCAGCGCCTGGCAAATCCGAGTTGATAGCAGTGAAACTGGTACCGCCGCCAGGTCTACCCATAAATCCAGTCGGACGCCTGGCAGGTCTTGCGCAGATCGATTGATAGGTGGAAGAGGGGAGCGGTATTCGGCCAACTCCCAAAGGGCTGTGTACAAACCACCTTCTGTGGGGTCGTGCATGGCGTGAATAGCAGCCGGATACCCCTGGACGATGGCATGCATTACCGCCTGCCGCGCCACTCGGGCGTCACGCAAGACACTCAGACCGGGATTATAGAGATAATTACGGGCGAGCTCTAATTCAGCAGGTTGGATCGGCGGGTGGATGGAGCTACCCAATATCCGATCGCTAAACTCACGCGCCAGCAGAACGGTGGCTTCGATGGGCACACACTTGGTTAACAACAGGCAGTCGCCAGGCTGCGGACCGGGAAATAGTGCTGATCCCCGAGGCTCGTCCGTAACGGAAATCGATGGAAGAACGAATTCACCGATTAATGTGCCCACCAGGATGGGTCGTTCCAAACCAGAGGTGATTTCGGTGTGCCCACCGATCAAGGTGACACCAATCTCCCTGCAGGCAGCCTCGACCTGGTTGAAGATACCCTCCACCAGCG
>CAYGZL010000104.1:0-18166 GCA_964354345.1 uncultured Anaerolineaceae bacterium
AAAGGATCAGGATAGACACGACGGACTTCAGAAGATATTGCATCGGCCAGCAGGCAGATGCGAACAAAACATTGGCGAATGGTGTGTTGGGTGGTTTGTGTTTTCGAGGTAACCGGTTCCCCAAAAATAATATATCCGCCACGTTTGTCTACATAATCCTTAAAATAACGGGGAACATTATAGCCTTTTTCCCCCTGCATCGGGTAAAACACTACCTCTGGATCGTCGCTTCTGGTTTCGTAAGGATCGGGTTTTATACCCAATTTTTTAGTAATAGGTCGTAATTGGATCTGGGTTGGGTGCATGGGATCAGCGGCAACCACGACATTCTGGAAAATTTGCTCCTTCCACCCATCCGGTGCAATGTAAGCATCCGTTAAAGAAAAACCTGTTACTCCCACTCCCAGGTTCCTGGCATAATCCTCAAACCCAGGGTCGATCGCCATATTGATTTGAGGACTCGACTGGCAATCCTCTATACAAGTCCAAACGCCATAATCCAACAAATGAACCTTATTGGGTGGATCTTCATCCAATATATAAAAACCAACATTCTCAAAGTATTGTTCAGTGCGCTTTAAAGTCGGGTTGCGGATCGCCTCGGTTAAGGGTTCCCCGACAAACCTGACCCCAAGCATCTTCTGAAAGAGAGGTACAAACTCAGGACAAACGATGTGTCCACCCAAATAAAGCGCTTGAGGATCATCTGGCTTGGGAACTGGGGGGTCAACAATTCGCATCTGTATCCCTAAAGGCGCTAATTGGAAGCGACGGATTTCCGGTTCATTCGGATCATAGATCAGCAACGCTGCTTCGGTATATTGCTTCCTGATATTATCCTCTAAAATTACCTGGGAAATAATCCGCCCTAACACCTCAATCCCCCCCAGCCCACTATAAAAATCACCGAACAGGGGATCAAGAGCCAAATATCCAGGCTGTGTCGAGAGCGGTTCAATGCGCGTCTGTCCGCAGGCTGTGATAGCCAGTAACACAGGGATCAGGATACAAAGTCGAATGCGCTTGGATCTAAGGTCCATACGACCGTCATCTAAATTTGCTAACAATTCTTGGCCACAAAACACTTGCCGGCTGGCTTACCCGCTTTTATTATGCTTGATGCAACTATCGCCTCTCATTATAACTTAATTTTCACCTGGCTCAAATCTTGCATCAACATCTTTAATAATTAGTTTAACCCTGCTTATCTATCTCAAAATTCACCTACATGAGCAATCAACAACAACTAAACCCAATCCAAAACCGGTTTGGACTTCACTATTTTCCAGATACCACCCATTATCGCCAGGCAGATCTGGAACGGTGGTTGCCTGAGATGTGTTCCATAGGCATCGGTTGGTTAACCATGCTCGGTTCAGTCAGCCGACTGATTCCTGAATTTTTCATCAATAGCCTCTTGAACGCTGGTATACAACCCATTATCCACATCCCTATCCTGGTTGATCCATCCTTGCGACCCAGAGATGTAAGTCTGCTCCTGAGTAGCTATGCTCGCTGGGGAGTACGTTATATCAGCCTGTTCGATCGTCCTAATACTCAACTGGCCTGGACGCCAAGCGCTTGGGCCCAGATCGATCTGGTAGAACGATTCTTGGATATCTACTCACCGATCGCTGATCAAACGATCGAGCAGGGCATGCTCCCAGTATTCCCACCGCTGGAACCGGAAGGCGATTATTGGGATACGACCTTCCTGAGGTCTGCTTTGCAGAGCATGCAACGACGTAGTCTTTACCGGCTATTAGATAACCTTACGCTGGGTGCATATGCCTGGACTTACGATCGGTCCTTAAATTGGGGGGCTGGGGGACCAGAAAGCTGGCCGTGTACGGTTCCTTACTTCACCCCACCTGGGTCGCAAGACCAACGCGGCTTTCGTATCTTTGATTGGTACGGATCTCTGGTTAAGGCAGAATTGGGTAAGACGTGCCCAATCCTTCTCCTGCGAGCTGGCAGCCGATTTAAGGAGCCAGGATCAGAAAACCAGGATTCAAATTTCTATCACACGGATCGAAACCTGACGATTATTGAACAGCTCCGCCCGCGAACTACCCGGCAAACTCGGAAAATTAATCCCCCAAACGAGGCGCATCCGATCTTATGGAATGAAAGAGAGGGTTGCGGTCCAATCTCCGAGTCAGTCCTGGCGTGTAATTTCTGGCTTTTAGCCGCCGAAGCCAGTCATTCTGCAGCAAACGATGGCTGGTATCTACCAGATGGTTCATACCGGCCGATCGTGCAGATTCTAAAACAACAAGCATCTCAAACCAACATCACCTCATCTACCAAAACAACCCGACCAACTGCATACATCCGAATTGGTCCAGCGGACAAAGAACGTCCAATTGCACATTACCTCCTCTTACCACTCTATGCCTGGGGTGCGGCCGACTGGGAAATGGAAGCAGTTCACCCACTGGTGCAGCGTTTTCACCCCACAGTCGGATATTCTGTCGATGAGGCCTGTATGGCCAACCGGGTGACCATTTTCAGTAAACATGCGCGCGTTCCTCAGGAAGTCATAGACCGGTTACACTCGGCTGGTTGCCAGGTTGATCGCCTTAATGAAGATGGCATATTTCTTGCAATATGATTAATACAAAAATACCTTTTAATTGTCCTGACTTGGTTAATCGGAACAGGTGAGACTATGTTACTTTCTGACGATACATCTCAATTGATGTTAGACAACACCTTTAAGCCCGTATTGAAAGTAATCGGACTAGGTGGGGGTGGGTGCAACGCGGTAGAACGTATGATCGAGTTGGGTCTCCGTGGCATCGAATTTATCGCTGCGAACACAGATCACCAGGCCTTAGAGAAAAATTCTGCACCCGTAAAAATCCAGTTAGGCCCCCACACCACACGTGGTTTAGGGGCGGGTGGCGACCCGAAAGTTGGTCAAACTGCGGCTGCAGAGAGCGTCAAAGAGTTAATGAAAGCGATTGATGGCGCGGACATGGTATTCCTGACGGCTGGCATGGGCGGTGGCACCGGCACCGGTTCAATACCGGTTGTGGCTGAAATTGCCAGAAAATTAGGAGCAGTTACCATTGCGATTGTCACCACCCCCTTTTCATTTGAAATGGGGCGCCGACAACGCAACGCAAGTGAAGGCCTTGTGCGTTTACGCCTTCAAACTCACACCCTGATCACTATCCCTAACGATCGTTTACTCTATATCGCTCCCCGCAACCTGCCGTTGGAGACTGCTTTTCGTCTGGCGGACGATGTTTTACGCCAGGCCGTCCAGGGGATCACGGAGCTCATTACTGAGACCGGTCTGATCAACATTGATTTTGCACACATTCGCCGCTTGATCCAACTCGGGGGTGGAGCCTTGATGTCTATCGGTCATGGAAAAGGGGAAGGAAAAGCTCTCAAAGCACTCGACCAGGCATTACACCATCCACTCCTTGAGTCGGTTTCATTAGCAAATGCAGCCGGTGTCATCGCTAATTTCACGGCTGGCAACGATCTCTGTCTGGCTGAAGTTGAGAAAGCGGTTAACACCTTGCGCGAGCAAACCAATGACCAGGCGGAGATTCTGATGGGTGTGATTACAGACGAACAAATCGTTGATCGGGCCCAATTAATTCTGATAGTGACTGGTCTGGGTGCCCCGACCCTGGAAGAAACGATGTCCAGTCTTAAAACAGCCCAACCTCAACCCAAAAAGGTTGTAGAACCGATAATTGATCCTGCGCCTGTCGCTGTTCGTAAACCACTCGAGCCAGTGGTGACCGCCCAGTCCCTGGATCTGCCCGCGTTTCTGCGCCGCCGTAACCGTTAAAAACCACGCAGATCATATGCCACCTGAATCAAGATCATATGTTAACCCCTACCCTTGTTCGGAAGGTTAGCCAGGAAATATACCGCCGGTTTCCAGGTTTATCTGGTGTCAGGCCAACCCTGCGCACCCAGAAACCTCCCGGTAACACTTCCCTACCGTCCACATATTTGCTTTCTTACCATGGATCGGCAACTACGGCAGATCAAAAAAAAATCAGTACGATTGTCCGGGTAGTTGTCAATGAGAGTGGAAAAATTCTCAAGATAACGACTTCACGATGAAGGGGTACGAGCTGGCTCAATCCTCACAGGGTATTACTTCTCAATCGGTGTCGTCTTCGTTGAACTTAAGGTTTCCTGTATGATCCGTAAAGTATCGCTCCATCAAAGGATTGAAATTGCCTTTTGGATTGTCTGGGTATTTCTTCTCAAAGGATTACTGGATCTGCGCGCATTCCTGTGGAATCGAAAAAAACATCATAGCCAACGCTTCCACCTCACCGATTGGAAAATCCAACGCCAATCGCTCCCATTATTCATTTTCATCTTCACCATACCTGCTTTGTTAGCCGGTGTTGGTTTTTACATCCAGCGCTATCCCATCAGCTTCTCAAAACAGAAAAACCTCACTTCCATCCCCTTGACGCGTCCCCTTCAAGATAATATCCTCTGGATAGAGGTGGATGATTTGGAAAGTAAAACACCGGCATTAGAATCGGCGTGGTGGATCCTTAATCCATCACCAGAACCGAAACTCACATTTATCTCCCTCTATCCAGCTACGTCAGACAGCAACCAAACCTTTAGCAACCAGATTGCCCGCTCCTTCGAGATTACCGCAGACTATTCATTAGCCCAGTCTTTCCAGGATCAATTAACAGCCAACGATATCTGGTGGACTTACCTGGCAATCATCGATCGGCAGGGGATCACTATTCTGGCTGATCTTATCGGCGACTCTTCAGTAGCACGAGATCAACCCTCCTTCTTTGAGGCATTCTGTCATAACCGGAATGATTGGTTGCACACCGTGAATCCAGTAGATGCTCTTCAGTCATTAGAAAAATATGCGTATCACAATATTAAATCCGATCAAATTATATCCAACTGGGCTCGTTTACGTCTCGAGCCCAACAAACTATCTTGCGAATTTTTAGCCGGTCCAATTCTTTCTCCCTGATCCTGTTTCCTGGAGGTTTACGTGTTTACCCTCACACCCTTCCACTTACTTCTGATCATGGTTCTGGCGCTCTTCGTTATCGGTGTACTGACCTTTATCGCCGGCGTATTCATCCTTGTCTTTCGCGCCTCCAGCAAAGATCTACAAACTCTGGCAACTCAGACCACACGTCTGGCACAAAAAGGTCTGGCTGAAGAAATCGCGGGACTGGTAGGCAACGCTACTAACCTGCTGGATACCCTCAACCAGTTAATGCGCACAACCCGTGGGATTGGCATTTTTCTAGCCATCCTGGGACTTTTGTTGATGAGTGTTGCATGCTGGTTTGCCTTCCAATCGATTAAATAACCTACGGACCTCGGCTGCCATGAACCCACCTTCCTTTAGCATCCAGTTAAAAAACCGGTTAAGCCCTGAAACCTGGCCTGGAATATACCTGGCTTTACAACAAGACCCACTCGTCTGGGAAAGCCTGTCTGCAACCGATTTAGGAGGAATAGTTCTAGAGAGTGGCGATCATCGGCCAGATCAATGGAGTCCTGCGGCCCTGACATTAAGAGCGATCGGGTTGCCTATTTCATTGAGTGACCTGACTGTCACTCCATTAACGTCGATTGCACCTCCCCTTCAGGAAAAAGCTCTTCAACTATACAAGAACCAGGCAGGCAAGGCGGACAGACCACCCAAGACTCTGGTGGAAGCTGGTTGGTTGGCGTTAGCGCTGCGAGAAAGGCGCATCTATTTTGGTTCATGGAAAGGCCTGGCGGCTGAAATAAAACCCCGACAAAATGCCGCGCCACCGATCCTGGCTTGTCTCTTCGGGATGATCCCAGACCCCCAGGAGATGCTGCTTGAACTGCTCAACCCCGCCAGTGGAATACCTCAACCAGCCTTAATGTTGCATGCAGTGCTCAGCAATCCGCTCTCGTTATCTCGCCAGGTAGCGTTAATAGAAGGTGTGTTAAACTCCTTACCTGCAGAGTTGACTACGATAAGGTGGTTGGTAGTCAAAGAGCTATTTCAATTACGACCCGCCCTGGCTGACCGGGTGGCGCATGATTTATCCTCGCCCGACACATCTACCCCACCGGTCTCCAATACTTTAGCTTCTCGCGCCAGTTCCTTACCGTCCGCAGCTCCCCTTCGATCAAACGAAAGCAGTCCCTTGTTGGAATACTTGACTACGCTTTCTCAGGAAGGAGAAGCCTACCAGTCCACGCATCAACCGGGATCAGCGGTGCCACGGATCAGCGAAGCCTATCACACCGCGCGCCGATTGCAGGCACAGCTTTCAGCCCAACTGGCTCAGGCGCTCACTCAAGTTGGTGAAACAGATGAAAATCCACAAACCCTGCAGGCTGCTCAGGCTGCCTGGAAGCAGGCTATGGAGCTCGATCCAGAAAATCCAGTCTATCGCGCGGGACATGCACTTGCGTTGTTGCATGCCGGTCAGGTAGAGGATGCTGCTGCTAACCTGGCACCCGCAGGAGGCGGGATCAAATCGCAAAACCAGCCCGCATCTGGTCCAGAACAGGACGAAATTCCGGCTGCCTGGTTGATTGCCTCTGCGCTCATAGGTGCCGCCCAAGGTTCGTTGAACTCTCTTTCCCAAATTGCACATCAGGTTCTCACCAGGGATTTAAACCTTAGAGAGGTGCAACCTTTCCTGTCCGACTTCTGCCAGCTTCTCTTCGAACAAGGATTGTATCTGGAAGCAGACCGGATTGGGCGCGCTGCGCAAATCCACCAGCCATACAACTTGAATTTATCAGTCATCCAAATCCAGTCCCAGCTCAAGTTGGGTTGGACCCCGACAGCTCTACACACTGCACTACAAGCGCACGCACTCCATCCTGAGAACCTCTACCTGCATCGCCTGCTGATTAATTGCCTGGAAGCCGGGGAGGAGTGGTTAACTGCCTACCAGGAACTTGCCTACCGCTTAAAATCCAAACTACCCACCTCGCCCCAACCCGGCATCATTGATCCAGACACCCTGGACGACTTGCACGATATGGCTTATTGTGCAATCAAGTGTGGGGAGTATCTGGCTGCCCGGATAGCCTGCAACCAGGCACTGGCCAATAACCCCGAAGATGGTGTGGCTTATGAACTGCTCGGTCAGCTTTCTCAGATCCTGGGTGACTTGCCACTTGCTTTGGAACATTTCGAGAAAGCAACCCAGTTCGCTCCTCACCGTCCATTGTCCTGGATCACCCTGGCGAAAGAATACCGTCGCGCAGGTCAAAATGAAAAAGCTATTCAAATCTTACGCATTGCCAGTCAGGCCGTACCCGACTCACCAGAGATTCAGCTTGCCCTGGGTGAAATTTACTTGAATGAAAATGCACCTTCCCAGGCATTGGTAACCTTGCGCCGCGCGGCTCAACTCGATCAGGCAAAATCGCTGCCAGAAGGGCATGCGCCACAACCAGAGCGGCGTAGCATGAGTACAAACCGCATTGCTCTCTTCCTGGGGCGTACTTTACATCAATTGGGTCATTATGACGAAGCCCGCCGTGTCTATGAAGCCATCCTGAAAGCTCAAACGGCCAGCGACTTGGGGCGAGATGACGTCTTGTCTCACGCTTACGCGCAAACCTTAATGGCTCTTGGCGAGATTAAACCTGCCCTGTCATTGCTTGAAACCATCATCCAATTCCAACCGACCAATCCAGAGGTTGTCCTGGACTACGCACGAGTTGTCCTGGAGCTTGAAGCGAGTGACCAATCAACCAGTGAGAGCCTCCGAGGTACAACTACGATCCACAAAGTGGATCCCAGTATGCCAACATCGCATCTTCCCCAGGTAATTTACTTGTTAAAAACTCTAATACAGGAACCGGAAGCCGGGCGGCAGGAAGCCGGTTCGCCTTCGCCGTCTGCCAAGGGGTATCCACACGATCCATCACTGCTCGGTAGCAATCCTTTACCTGCCCAGGAGTTGGCGCAGGCTTATCTGGCTGAGGCATTGGCTCAGAATGGTCAGCCTGCGGAAGCCGAAAAAGCCTATCGTAAAGCCATGGAAACCTCGCTGGCTCAAAATCCCACCTGGCATTCCCGGTTACTCCTTGGATATGGCAAAGTCGCCATTACCCTGGGTAAATATGACACGGCAATTGCTGCTTTACAAGAAGCCGAACAGGCGGCTCGGCGTAATCCACGGATTGCACAGGCCTTATCTGAAGCTTACTTCATGGCTGGTTTAATGGAAGAAGCCCTGCAGAGCGCAGGTAACGCGTTACAAATTAATCCCACAGATTTGAATATGCTGGCCTGGTTTGCATTCCAATGCCTACGGATTCACCAAAGCTGCGGCAGCGATCCTGCCCGCTTAAAAGCCTTTCAGGCTCTGGAGCGCGCGGTCCAGTTGGCTCCCGAGCGAGGCAAGCTGTGGGTGAATCTGGCTGAGACTCAGCTTCAATACGGAAATTCTGAGGGCGCGCGCAATACTTTAAATCAATTTGTAACTACCTTGCAAGCTGATCCAGATGCCAGCCCTGTCCATCTCAGCGATGAAACCAGTCCAACCCTCATTGCTCCTCTATCGAAAGGTCTCTATACCAACCGTCAAGACCTCTGGCGGGCAGCAAGATGTCTTGAAAAACTCGCGGCCCCCGGTCTGGCAGTGGTTGTGCTGGTGCAAGCGCTCAACGCTAAAGCCGATGGAGAGGCCAAGGGGGGCTCAACGCAGCCTACAGATCTGATCCTGCTCATCGAACTGGCTGAAAATTACCGCCTGGCTGGAAATTTACAGATGGCTCTACAAACCCTGGAACGTGCCATTGAATTAGAACCGGACCAGGCTGATCTGTACCGGCTTAAGGCTGAAGTGCTGGTCGATTTAGCGGAAAACTCAAATGATATCCAGAATGCGATAGCTTGCCTGAATAATGCCTTACGCCTGCAGCCGGACAATCCACGTTTTCATTGGCAGATGATCTCTCTCTGTTATGTCAGTGGAAATTTAACCAACGCCCTGGCGTACGCCGATCAGGCGATCCTGCTTGGATCCAGTACTACTGATCCACAATGTGCAATGCACCCCTGCGCGGAATACCTGGCTGCTGAAACTGCTTTCGCTTTACTACAACCGCAAACAGCCCTGGAATATCTGGCTCGCCGTAAACCAGAAGCTAAAGATACCTTCGCCACCGCTTGTCTCCAAACCGAAATTATCATGGATCAGAATCCAGATAATCTCAACGAGGCGTCAGTCCCATTGACCGAGGCGATTCACCTGGATTCCGAACATCCACGCTGCCTGGCTCTGCAGACACGCCTGACAGCTCACAGTGAAGGTCGTTCTGAGGACGCACTGGCAGCTCTGCAGACCGCTTTCGAAGTCTTCAATACAAATCCGGAATTCCAAACTTTCCATGGTACATCACTCAGGGGTAATAAGCGTTGGTCGCTGGCTCCAGGTTCACTGGTCAATCTGCGTGCTCTGGCCCAGGCTGCTTGCGCGATGGGATTATGGGATGAAGCCATTCTTCTCTTCAACCAGATCGTGGAACTGGCGCCTCAAGAACCCCTCGCTCATCTGCAATTAGCCCAGGCTTTAGTGCTGCGCGCTGAAGAACAGCGCCTTTGCCAGGCTTTGGATATTGTGCAACACGCGCCAAAACCTGGCGCCCTGGATGCGCCAGCCCGTCTGGCATATGAAACAGCGATTAAAAACGCCCAGGCGCCTCTCATCCACAACGAAGTGAAGGGTGCCACCATACCCACTCCAGAAGTATTACCAGACACAGGCGCGGCGGAGCGGGCAATCCTGCGCTGGAAAGCGCGGGGCAGGGCTGCCTTTGAACCCAACCCAGAAACTGCTCAGGCTCTGAAAGTACTGCTGACCCAATCGGTCGCTCCGCTACTGGATGATGTGCTGGCCTGGATCATGGCCTGCAATCCATCCGATGCAGGGATGACAAACACCGATACACCAACACTGGATCTGGAGCGTGTTCAAGCGATTGCTGGTTCATTATATTCGCAAACTCCATTGATCTGGTTGATCCTGGCAGTTTCCCTGCGCCATCGCAATCCATACCAGGCGCTGCAACTCGCCCAACACGCCGGTGAATCTCCTGCGATCCCTGCTGCTGCTCCACCCGTGCCTGAACCTTATCGCCTGATATTGTTGGCAAAGCTGGCGCACCATCTGGCGCATATCGCTGATGAGCAAGCGGCGACCGAGCTTAAACACACTGCTTTGCTGGCAATCCAGGCTGCTTTAGACCTATGGCCCGCTGAACCACGCTGGCACGCCGTGGCGGCAGAAATATACCTCGACCTGGAGCCAGTCGAATCCGGAGTAAAGCTATCGGCTGAGCGCCAGGCTGCTTTATCACACTTACGAGAAGCCATGCGCCTGGAACCTGACCAGGTTGCTCACGCTATTCGCCTGGCTCAGGTGTTGGCTCAGAGTAATGAACTACCGAAGGCGATCGAGCTTATACTTGAGGTAATCCAGACGATACCCGACCAACCCGACCTATGGATGGCACTGGCTCAACTTCAACAGCAATCTGGCGATCTGGAACAGGCTGCCCTGAATGCTGAACGAGCAGTTGAATTGGCTGCCGCCCAGGCGCAAGCGCAGACAACAGCAACTGCCCTGGTGTTGCGCGGCGAGATCGCCTTACAAGCCAACAATCCGCGCGGCGCCCACAGCCGCGCCCTGGCTGCCCTAAAAATTCGACCCGATCACCCTAGGGCGCTTTATCTGTGTGGTCGGGCGCTCAACAACCTGGGGCAAGCAGAGGAGGCCTTGAAAGTCCTCGAAAAAGCAATCTCTCTGGCAAAGCAGGTCGAACTGCAACCCTTTGATGTAGCCTTCACTCATGTCCAGCTCGTACGGAAATGCCACGGGTTGGAGAGTGGGTTGGAAATCCTGCAGGAATTACTCTCCGATTACCCGGAAGATGCCCAATTACTCGCTTTGCAGGCTGAATGGTTGCTGGCAGCTAACCGCCCCGCACAGGCCTGCCAATCCGCCCAGGTCGCGCTTAAGGTCGCACCAGCCCGTCTGAATCCCCTCCAGCAAGCAAACCTGCATACCCTGATTGGTCGCCAGCATCAAAGAGAGGGTCAGCTTGACCAGGCGATTTTTCACCTGAATGAAGCGATTGCTCTGGCGCCAGGAGAGATCGAGATTTACCTGGAGTTGGGGCGCACTCACCAGGAACGCCGCCAGTATGGTCAGGCTTTGAAGGTGTACCAAAGAGCAATGCATGCTGCTCCAAACGATTACCGGCCTTACCAACAAGCTGGTTTACTGCTCAAAGAAAGCAAAGACTATCCTGAAGCAGAGAGCATGTTACGCCGCGCCGCCCAACTGGCGCCGCAGGATGTGAATATCCATCGCCAGCTCGGCGCAGTGGTCGCGCTTAACCTGGTGCATAGTGGCCGCCTGAACCAGCCTGATCGATCCGGTGACTGATATCTTATGAACATTGCAACTAACCCTCCTTTTCTGCACACTGCTCTGATTATCTCACGGGTCCAAATCCTGGAACTGCTAAACGCCGCCCTGCGCCTGGGTGAATATCGTTACACCCGTCAGACTGCCCTGGACTGGTTATCGGATTTCCCGGGCGATATCCCAGTCAGCCTGTGCTATGCTCAGGCGCTTTTGGGCGAAGAACACCCTGAGCAAGCTCTGCCCATCCTGGTAGGATTATGCCAGGCTGATCCAGAATTCAACACTGCGATTGATGTTTTACGTCAGACGGAAGCCCAACTGGAAAAAGAAGCAGCAAAAACGAACTCGACAACCCATCAAAGCAAAGGAGCCCGTTCTACTGCACAGATCAGTACTGCCCGGCAACGGTTGCTCATAAAATCAGTTCCCCTTCATATACCCCACGCGTTACAGCAGGCGCGTCGCTCGTTGGAGCAGAAAGACCTGGATCGCGCCGAGTTGATCTTGCGTCAAAGCCTCGCTACCGCTCCGGATCACCCTCTCACCGCCATCACCCACCTGGAATTGCTGGCAGCGCAGGCCGAAGTGCCACTGCGTTCTAAACTAGACCTGGCTCGCCATTATCGTCAAAAATGGCCCGATTGCCTGGTTTGTACTTTACTCCTGGCGCATTGGATGATGGAAAACCACCAGCCAGAAGAAGCGGTCGCATTGCTGCATCTGGCCGCTGCGCATGACGTCGGCGGTCAGGTGCCCCTGCGCCTGTGGGGCGCGGATCATCGCTACCGGTCTCTGTGGCCGGAACACTTAGAGGCTCCGTTAAGCCAGCCCATCCCCCCCAACCTCTCCGCAGTGTTGGGGTGGAACCGCCTGCCGGCTGGATCAACGGTACAAACTACAGAAGCGGGTGATTCACTAAAAGAGTCGCCCGGTGCAAACCCGACTGCCAATACCAGCGAACTGGAAGCGACGAAACCCGTCGCCACAATCGCGCCAACAAACGGCGGAACCCAGGCGGCTGGAAGCCGGGCTGAAGCCAACGCAGATACACCTGTCGTTGCTCGAGCGCCAACGATCTTACCGAAAATGGCGCCAGAAGAACTGTTGGAGATGCAGCAAGAACTGGATAACATCGCGGCGCGCTTGAACCGGCCGGGCGTGACTCGCCTGGATGGGCGCTTTCCCGTCTATGTAATTTTTACGTTGCGTCGACCGTTAGAAGCCCGTTATGGCGCCCAGGCAGTCGCTAACTTAGAAAAGGAAATGCAAAACCTGGCGCAGGCTGTACAAGATGAACGTGGGACCAGTTCGCAGCCGCGCTGGAACGCACGACTGTACTTCGCAGATGATCCTGCCTACGCCCAGGCAGCAGGTTTGAAACCTATCACCCATGGAGATCCCTGGGAATTAAAATTAACCCTGGCCGATCTGGATGATGCACTCGCCCAACGCGGTGAGATGATCGGTGCAGTTTTGATCGTAGGCGGTCCGCAGATCGTGCCCTTCCATAACCTGCCCAATCCGGTGGATGATCCAGATATGGAAGTGCCTTCGGATAATCCATACGCTACCCGCGATGAAAACTACTTCATTCCCGAATGGCCGGTGGGGCGTTTACCTGATATCGTTATGGGCGGCGCTCCCGGTCGGCAGGAAGCCGGGCGGCAGGATATCGATTTCATGCTGAGGACTGTTCGCCAGCTCAGCGCGAACCACCACCGCCGGGCGGGCCATCTGCCCTGGCACCAGCGCTGGTGGCAGAACCTTGTTTCACAATTGAAATTGCTACGCGTCCGCCACGCCAGCTTCGGTTACTCCGCGGCAGTCTGGAAGCAGGCCTCCATGAGCGTCTTTCGCCCGATTGGCGATAGTAAAGCCCTGTTTATCTCGCCGCCATTCCGACCAGGACGACAAGCCCACGGTGCAATCCTGCAAGCCGGCACGCTCAACCATCTGGGATCTGCCCGACTGGGATACTTCAATTTGCACGGTTTGGCGGATGCTGCTGAATGGTATGGTCAACGCGATCCCTTTGAAACTGGCGATGGGCCGGATTATCCGATCGCCTTACGTCCCCAGGATATCAGCCGTTGCCGTTCCATTCCGGAAGTGATCTTCAGCGAAGCCTGTTATGGGGGGTTTATCAATGGTAAAAACCAGGATGACTGCGTGGCTCTCCGCTTGCTGGCGACAGGATGCCGGGGAATCGCTGCTTCCACCTGCATGTCGTATGGCTCAATAAGTGATCCTTTAATCGCGGCTGATCTGCTTGGCAACTATTTCTGGCGCTATTTACAGGAAGGTTTACCGAGCGGAGATGCATTGCGCCGGGCAAAAATCTCCCTTGCTCAGGAAATGCACCATCGCCAGGGATACCTGGATGGCGAGGATCAGAAAACACTGATTTCCTTCGTTTTCTACGGCGATCCATTGGAACGCGTGCGCGGGATCAGCCGCGCGCCCAAAGGCGTTTTACGCCCGGTGAGCCCTCCAGAACAGGTGAAAATCATCTGCGACCGGTCGGGCAATTGCACAGAAAACCAGCCGCTGGATGCCGAAACCCTGGCGGCAGTCAAGCAAACCGTCGCTCAATACCTGCCGGGTATGTCAGATGCGGAGATAACTTGCGTTCCTGAACATGCTGGCTGCAGCAGGAATCCCAGCTCTCCAGCGAACGGTCATACCTGCCCTACCAGCCAGTTCAACGGCAAATCTCACCCGGAACAACCACCCGAACGGCGTGTGGTCACCCTGAGCAAGCAGGTTAACGCTGCAGGCCGGCAGCATCCGCAATTTGCCCGCCTCACCCTGGATAAGCAGGGCAGGCTGGTCAAGCTGGTTATCTCCCGCTAACAAAAGCAGGCTTGCTGGAACGATTGCTTTGCTACTGTGGTATGATTCATGCCGGTCTGGAGGCAGTCTTTGCGCAATCGTTCTCCCTTCTCCGCTCTACGAATAATCTCCTTGGGTTTGCTTTTGGCAGCCGTGATCTTGACGGCTTTGCAACTGGTGCGTTTCTCGCGCTTCCGGGTGTACCTGCCCAGCGGACTGCGCATCGCTGCCATCCCAGTGGGCAACCTCGACCGGGAACAGGCTGCGCAGCGGTTATTGGAGGCCTATTCTTTACCAGTGGAAATGCACTACCAGAATTCAATCATCCTGCTCAACCCGGCGACGGTGGATTTTAAACTTAACATCGAAAGCATGTTGGCAGCCGCTGAAGTAGCACGGACCGATAACTTCTTCTGGATAGAATTCATAGATTACCTGTGGAACCGTTCCATCCAACCGCCTGAGGTGCCGCTCAGCGCCAGCTATTCCGAGACGCGCCTGCGGATCTATCTTAAAGAATTGGCCGAACGCTATGACCAACCGCCAACTGCAGCGAAACCGATCGCTGGCAGCGTGAATTTCGAACCTGGTCAACCCGGTCTGACGCTCGATATTGACGGATCCGTCACGCTGATTGATAACGCGCTGCACTCGCTCACCAGCCGGGCGTTGGATTTGCCCCTGCGGCGCAGCAACCCACCCCGCCCGGCCTTCCAGAACCTGGGCATTCTGCTGCGCCAGACGATTCGCGTCTCCGGTTTCGATGGGCTGGCTGGCGTCTACCTGCTCGATTTACAGACCGCGCAGGAGTTACATTTCGCCTACCAGCAAGGCCAGGATGTGCCTGTCCAGCCGGATATCGCCTTCACCGCCTCCAGCATTATCAAAATCCCGATCATGATCAGTGTCTACCACCGTTTGGGTGAGGCTCCAGACGTGGAGACTTTGAAATTGCTCTCGGACATGATCGACAAATCGGGCAACGAAGCCGCCGACTGGCTGATGAACCGGGTGATAGACCCACGCCGTGGCCCGCTGCTGGTTACTGAAGATATGCAAGCGCTCGGTCTGAAAAACACGTTCCTGGCCGGTTATTTCTCATCCGGTTCACCCCTCCTGGCGTTGATCAAGACCCCCGCCAACCAGCGCAGCGATATCAACACCAATCCCGACATATACAGCCAGACGACCCCCTCGGATATCGGCATGTTGCTGGCAGACCTCTACCAGTGCGCCCAGACGAGTGGTGGTACACTGCGCGCCGTGTTCGGCGACCAGATCACCCAGGCGAGTTGCAGATCGATGAACACCTACTTGATCAACAACCGCCTGCCCTCCTTGCTCACCGCTGGACTACCCGAGGGGACCCAGATCGCCCACAAGCACGGTTGGGTAAGCGATACGAACGGTGTGATTAATACCATTGGTGACGCAGGATTGATCTACACGGTCGGTGGCAACTATGTGATGGTGGTGTTCCTGCATCACACTCAACAGTTGCTGTGGGATCCGGCTTCGCTGCTGATTGCTGAGCTGTCTCGCGCCGCATATAACTTTTATAACTTGCCAAACCAATAAAAAAGTATTATCTTTGGTTTGTGTGGGTAGTTCGATAACCCACACAAACCAGGTCCACCTGGGGTATAATTTATCCTGTAGCGCCCCTGTAGCTCAATGGACAGAGCGCCTGACTTCGGATCAGACGGTTGTGGGTTCGAATCCCGCCAGGGGCGCCAGATGTGGGGGGTAGAGATGGAGAGGACACCATATATGGGGGCTTGCATCATGCTTTCCAACTGCGTTTTTGCTTTTAGGCAAGCTAACCTCTACTGGTGTAATGACTTCATCTATGACTTTGGTAGCAATATTCTGCATACAATGAGATTATTTTCCTTCCAACGTATTCCTGCCACAGCTTTTTCTGGACCAGCGTGCAGCAACGAATGAATATATCTCACTGTACGCACTCCCACCTTCGCTTTTAGCTGGGTTTGATAAAAAGCATCGATCATTTCGAGGCGCAAGTCTTTTACCTTCAGCTTGCCTAAACTTGGAGTTATGGCTAATTCGTTTACCATCGAGTGAAGCATGAGCACGCCATGTTCCATTCGGTCGTTTCGTTATCGAGCCTTCGTTATTACTTCGTTCGCCATTTCCCTTACTCCTTTCGAAAGTATGTGAAAGGCGACCTTGCCAACCCTATACGCCAGGATACCCATGAAAGATGAGCCGTACAAACCGTTTCAGCATCAAACCTCCTGCTAGAAAAAATCGCCGAATCACTTTTTCTCAAGGGCTGGGAACCGGTCCCAGGATGCAGGACCCACCAATACGGGTAACGTAATAATCCATCTCCCAGTAGAAATAGGTGACGCCCGCCAGTGTTTTTGCCTTAGCCTGGTATACATAGGGGACCATCGTATAACACAACCGGTTGGAATCCTGGAAATGATAGATCCCGCCATAGAAAGACAATTGATCAGTCCAGCTCGCGGTCTCGCTGCTTTCAATTCCCGCTCCCACCGTAACACTTGCATCCGTCGTGACGCCAAAAGCAGTAGCTCCGATGCTAGAAGTCATGTTCGACTCCATCTCAAAAAATCTCGTGCGCGCCCCCCCTCCGCCGAACGCGTAGGTGTATCCCATAAATATTCCCGGATCATCCTTTACCGTGACCGGAGTAAATTGATGTAACAGCATAAAGTCATCCACCGGCAGGTAGCTTGAGTAATTGCCCGGAATGCTCAAGTCATTCGTATAGCTGCCATTCGGAGCGCGGTGCCCCACATCAGCCCAGGATAAACCAGCGGCATCTTTTGTGTCTTGCGAGCGCCATTTATCCAGGCTCATAGCCTGGGTGCCAGCGTCTTGTGCGTCGGGAATGCAGACCATGGCTTTGGAGGTGTTTTGGGGTGAGTCTGGATCGTAAACATCATAGAAAAAACATTGGGTGGAAACAAGCTCATATACGACCTCACCCAAGCCCATAACAAAGCCAAGATCTTTGCCGCAAGAATTGTATGTTGTATTCGACATGCGGACACCATGGCTGGACATAAAATCCCATGAAACCGAGCCGCGCACCTCGCCAGCCGATATACCAATAAAGGGTATATCAAACTGTTGCTCGAAACCCAGGCTGAGCGAAGTGCCCAGGTTGATCTTTGTTCCGAATTCTACATCGTTTTGGTTTTGACTGCCAAAAGAGTAAGTGCCTTGGCTGTCATTAATAGGCAGCCCATTGGCGTACCAGCGCGGCGCCCCATTTAAAACGGCGACAATTTTTACTTCATCGAACTCTGTGCAGCCAGTCAGTGTGGAGACATAGGAATCATGATCGGTATCGCCAACCAGGATGGCATTCAAACGACCACCCTGGTTGTGCGATTTTAACGTAAACGAACTGGTTTTCTGCAATGCACCATTTCCCATCATTTCAAACAGGCTAAACTTCGGCTGGAGATCAGCATTCCATTTGATATACATCTCGCTGAGAATCTCTGCCCGCCCGTCGCGGTCCATATCCCCCACCGCCAGGGAGCGATCCGGTCCGATACTATAAATCCCGGGTTCGAAGGTCACGGTCTTGACGATGTCAGCGGCATTCACACCGCCCGGATCCACGCTTAAGACCTCGTTTGAATACCCGATAGCAATTTCATCGTAGCCATCCGCATCCAGATCGCCGGTATCCAACCCCGAGCTATACTTACCAAGGACCAGATCAAGGGGTACGCTGCCATCCCCATCTCCCCTGTTTAACTCCCACCATTTTTTGTGCGTAATTTGATCATTCTTTGTAGAATCATCATGAACCTGATCAATCGACCAATCGGACGCTGAAGTGTCGACAGAATACGTACGCAGCGTTGGGAATTTGTAATAAAAACCATCATACCAGTAGACATCCAGGTTACTCA
>CAYGZL010000105.1:0-2702 GCA_964354345.1 uncultured Anaerolineaceae bacterium
TTGTAAGGAGGGGAGATGGAGAGGGAGTTTGATTATTCGATTGTGATCCCGGTGTATTACAACGAGGGGCTGTTGAAGGCGACCTGCGCGGCGATCCAAAGCGAGGTGGTGGAGAAGAACCCGGGGTTGAGGGGGGAGATCATTTTTGTGGACGACGGCTCGGGGGATGGATCGTTCGAGGAGCTGATGGAACTGTACGCGGCGTACCCGGAGCTGGTGAAGGTGATCAAGCTGACGCGCAATTTTGGGCAGGTCAACGCGCTGCAGGCGGGGTTCAGGCAGGCGCGGGGGAAATGCGCGGTGGCGATGTCGGCGGATGGACAGGATCCGGCGGAGTTGATCACGGCGATGCTGGCGGGATATTTCCAGGAGGGGTACGAGGTGGTGCTGTGCGCGCGGGCGGGGCGGGATGAGTCGGGCTACCGGCGGGTCACCTCACGCATCTTTTACGGGATGATGCGGCGGCTGAGCTTTCCGGGGATCCCGGCCGGCGGATTCGATTTTGTGCTGCTCGGGCGGCAGGCTTTGCAGAGCTACCTGGAGCAGCGCGAGGCGCACCCGTTCTTCCAGGGGCAGATCCTGTACATGGGTTATAAAACGAAGGTGATCCCCTACCAGCGGCTGCAGCGCAAGAGCGGGAGATCGCGCTGGACATTTGGCAAGAAGCTGACTTACCTGCTGGACGGGGTGCTGAACTATTCCTTTTTCCCGATCCGGTTGATGTCGGTGATCGGGCTGCTCAGCGCGACGCTGGGATTCTTATATGCAATGATCGTGTTGGTGAGCAAGCTGGCGTGGGGCAACCCGGTGCAGGGGTGGACGCCGCTGATGATCGTGGTGCTGGTGATGGGGGGTGTGCAAATGGCGATGCTGGGATTGATCGGGGAATATTTGTGGCGGACGTTTGCGCAGGTGCAGAACCGGCCGGGGTATTATATTGAGGCGATTTATGAGCATGGAGCGGGAGAGGGCAGGGTAGATTAGGTTGGTGGGTGGGCAGTAAGATATTTATGGATTGGAGAGAATAACAACTATTCCCTTATTAACTGATAAAATTCCATCATGCGTAAATCCAGGAGTGTTGGTATGAAAAAGATGCTTCAATTAACCGCCATTATTGAAAGAGAAGGAAATGGCTACGTGTCAACCTGCCCGGAGTTAGATATCGTTAGTGAAGGAGAAACTGTTGAGGAAGCACGTCTAAATTTATTAGAAGCCGTCGAAGGATTCTTCGAAGTCGCTTCTAGAACAGAAGTTAATCGAAGGTTAAAAAACAAAGAAACTTATGTGATGCCAATTATGCCATTATTGCCTACCTTGCCACCAACGAGGTAAATATGCCAAAACTCAGAGTCCTTTCGGGAAAGGATGTCTGTAAAATACTAGCTGAGCATGGTTTTATCGAAGTACGTCGTAGAGGCAGCCATATCCTTATGCAAAAACAACTGGAAGACACAACGATCACGGTACCTGTTCCAAATCATTCAGAATTAAAAATCGGGACGTTGTTAGGAATAATCAGGCAGTCAGGACTGGCGCGAGGCTTGTTTGAAAAAGATAGCTCAATTGCTTAAGACGGCGCTGCGTTCAGAATGGACCTGGCTGGGGCTGATCTTCGTGGCAGCGCTGGCGCTACGCGTGTGGGGGATCGGCTTTGGCCTGCCGTACACCTATCATATTGACGAATCCTGGTATGTCACCGGCGCGCTCAACCTGGGGGCGGGTGAAATTGATATTACCTCATCTGGACCGGGTCTGATCAATGTTTTATTCCTCGAGTACGGGGGATTTTATGTGATTGGCAGGATATTCCATCTTTTCAATTCGATGGCGAGCTTTGAAAGCTATTACCGCAGCGATCCGACCGTTTTTTACCTGCTGGGTCGCCTGACCACTGCTCTATTGGGCAGCCTGACAGTGCTGATCGTTTATGGCCTGGGACGGCGGGTGTATAACCGGACAGTGGGCTGGTTGGCGGCGCTATTCCTGGCGCTGGCCTTCCTCCATGTGCGCGATTCTCATTTCGCTGTCCCAGATGTCGCCATGACCTGCCTGGCGGCACTGGCCGTCTTGACCTGCATCATCGCGGTGCAAAAGAAATCCCTGCGTTACCTGTTGCTGGCGGCGGCAGTGGGAGGCCTGGCGGTGGCCACGAAAATAACCGCCTGGCCGATCGTAGTCACGATTGGACTGAGCGTATACACTTACGTCTCAAGGACAAATACTCCCCAGCGCCTGGCACGTTTTCTCGGATTGAGCTCCCTGACAGGTTTGGTGTTCCTGGCCAGCTTCCTGATTGGCGGCGTCGAATTCATCCTGGCACCGGGCAATGCCATTAACAATATGATTATGGAATTGACCGCCGGTTCAGGAGGGGGCTTCAGCATCTGGCAGGTGGACACGCTGCCGGGCTGGCTGTTTTACCTGAAGACACTGACCTGGGGTATCGGCTGGGGGATGCTGCTGGCGGCAATCCTGGGTCTCGGTTTGATGGTATACGCTGCGGCGCGGGCGCGCAACGGGCTGGCGCTCGTGCTGCTGTCCTTCCCGGCGCTGTACTACCTGGTGATGGGCGCGACGCGGCACTACTTCGCCCGTTACGCCCTGCCGCTGATCCCTTTCCTGGCGATCGGGGCGGGCTACGCGGTGGCATGGGCGGCGACAAAGATCGCAGGGCATTTCTCCCCAGGCCGCAAATGGGC
>CAYGZL010000106.1:0-103175 GCA_964354345.1 uncultured Anaerolineaceae bacterium
TGGCGGACATGATCGGTCAGGACCGGGTCAAGGAAAATCTTAAAATATTGATCGCCGCCGCCCGGCAGCGCCATGAACCGTTAGACCATGTTCTGTTTTATGGACCGCCTGGTCTGGGCAAGACATCGTTAGCCCATATTCTGGCCAATGAAATGGGGGTGAATATCAAGATCACCTCCGGTCCCGCCATCGAACGCCCGGGTGACCTGGCGGCAATTCTGACCAACCTGCGTGCGGGGGATATCTTATTCATAGACGAAGTTCACCGTCTTGGACGGACGATCGAAGAGGTGCTCTATCCAGCCATGGAGGACTTCGCGCTGGATATTGTGATCGGTAAAGGACCGTCAGCCCGTTCGATTCGGTTAAAACTACCGCGTTTCACTTTATCAGGTGCTACTACCCGGCTGGCGTTGGTGACAGCGCCATTAAGAGCGCGTTTTGGCGCAGTTTACCGGCTCGATTTCTATGATTTGCCTGCCATGCATGCGATCGTCAGCCGGGCCGCGCAGGTTCTGGGTGTGGAGACAGACCTGGAAGGCATGGATGAGATTGCCCGGCGGGGTCGCGGTACACCGCGTGTAGCGCTGCGCTTGCTCCGCCGGGTGCGCGACTTTGCTGAGGTGCGCGCGAGTGGTACGATCACCCGCCAGGTGGCGCATGAAGCCCTGGACCTGTTAGATGTCGACGAGCTTGGCCTGGATGACCTGGATCGCCGGGTTTTACATACCATTATTGAAAAATACCACGGAGGACCAGTGGGGTTAAACACGATTGCCGCTTCGATCAGCGAGGAGCAAGATACGATCATGGACGTCGTGGAACCGTATCTGTTGCAGTTAGGCTTCCTGGAGCGTACTCCTCAGGGTCGAACAGCTACTCGCCTGGCGTATGAGCATCTGCATCTGCCTTATCCGAAAGATGAGACGCAGACGCGTCTGTTGTAGCTTCATCAGCGCAGGTGGTCTATGGAAATGCATTTCCTTACTCAGGGGCTGGCAGATGAGAATCATCAAGGCTATTTACATACCTCTGACTTTAATTACGAACTGCCCCTGGAGTATATCGCCCAAACTCCAATCGAGCCGCGGGATGCTTCCCGCTTGATGGTAATCAACCGCAGGACAGGCGAGATCGCGCATACCATTTTCCGCCAGGTGGGGGATTATCTTCGTCCGGGAGACTTGCTGGTGATCAACCAGACCCGTGTCATACCTGCCAGGTTGTATGCGCGTAAACTTCCTACGGGTGGATTCGTGGAGCTGCTTTTACTCCGCCGGCTGGATGAGCGTACCTGGGAGACACTTGTAAGAGGAAAGCATCTTCGGATCGGGTCGCGTTTACAGGTAGAGGAAGGCCCTCAGGCTGAAATTCTGGCGGTGTTGGATGGTCCACGGCGAACAGTCCTTTTCGCACAGCCTATCGAACCCTACCTGAACCGTGCCGGGCATGTTCCCTTGCCCCCTTACATTCATACCCCTCTGGTTGATCCGGAGCGTTATCAGACTGTGTATGCTCAATTGCCCGGCTCAGCCGCGGCACCCACGGCAGGGTTGCATTTCACTCCAGCGTTGATGGCTGCCTTGGAGAGCCAGGATGTTACCTTTGTGACCGTCACATTGCATGTCGGGTTGGACACATTCGCTCCCGTAACCGGATCGAACCCAGCACAACATCTGATTCACACGGAATGGTGCCAGGTTACACCTCAAGCTGCATCCTTAATCAACCAGGCGCACCAACAAGGGAGGCGGATCGTGGCGGTCGGAACAACCAGTGTGCGCACCCTGGAAAGCGCAGCATGCCTGGGTGGGTCGCAAGAAATAATTAAGCCATTCGAAGGAGCGACGGGCTTGTATATCCTGCCGGGATACTCATTTCGCGTCGTGGATGCTATGATTACTAACTTTCATCTGCCCCGTTCTACTTTAATCATGCTCGTCAGCGCCTTCGCCGGACGGGAATGCGTTCTGGCAGCTTACCAGATAGCTAAAGAATTGCGTTACCGCTTCTATTCCTTTGGCGATGCGATGCTCATTTTATAATGGTGAGTTCCAGCAGAGCAAATATGAAATCATAAATTGGAGTAATTCATGCGAGCCGTTGATATCATCATTAAAAAGCGCGACCGACAAGAACTCAGCCGCGAAGAGATCGAGTTTTTCATCCTGGGATATACGCGGGGTGATATTCCTGATTACCAGGCATCTGCGCTGGCGATGGCTATCCTCTTGAACGGGATGACGCCGCAGGAGACGACCGATTTGACTTTGGCGATGGCATATTCTGGAAAAACCATTGACCTGACTGGCGTTGTGCCGATTGCAGTGGATAAACATTCAACCGGTGGCGTTGGTGATAAAACGACATTGGTCGTTGAACCGACTGTAGCGGCTTGCGGATTACCGGTGGGAAAAATGTCTGGTCGTGGATTAGGTTTCAGTGGGGGTACACTCGATAAACTCGAATCCATCCCGGGTTATCGCACTGATCTGACTACCCAAGAATTCATTGAACAGCTCCGAACCCAGGGTTTAGTACTGACTGGACCTACAGCCGACCTGGCACCAGCAGATGGTAAACTCTATGCTTTACGTGATGTAACCGGCACGGTGCAGGCAATACCCTTAATTGCGTCATCAGTGATGAGTAAGAAGATCGCTGCTGGTGCCCAAGTAATTGTGTTAGATGTAAAAATTGGTCTGGGGGCTTTTATGCCGAACCTGGAACAGGCTACCTCACTATCTGAACGGATGGTCTCGATTGCCAAACTGGCGCACCGGAAAGCGGTAGCGTTGCTCTCAGATATGAACCAGCCTCTCGGGAACGCAGTCGGTAATGCTTTGGAGGTGCGCGAAGCAATCGATACCATGCATGGCGGCGGTCCGCCTGACTTCCGGGAGCATTGCCTGGTTGTGGCTGGATATATGCTGGCGCTGGCAGGGTTTGCGCACGACGAGGAACACGGAAAAGCTTTGGCTCAGACGGCTCTGGATAGTGGTCGTAGTTGGGAACGGTTTACGGCTCTGGTGGAAGCGCAAGGTGGTGAGGTGAGGGCGATCGAGCAGCCGGAGCGCCTACCGGGGGCAAAGCTGGTGAGATCTCTCGGTGCACCTCGTTCTGGTTACCTGGAAGGTGTACACGCCCGCCTGGTGGGAGAAACCGTGGTGATGTTAGGTGGAGGACGTGCGAAAAAGGGAGATCTAATAGACCATGGCGTTGGGATTGTAATCCACCATAAAGTTGGTGACCGGGTAGAAGAGGGTGAGCCTCTGTTTACCGTTTATGCTAATCAGGTTGACCGCCTGGAACATGCATGCCAGCAGGGGCTCGCAGCTCACACCTGGAGTGACTTGCCGGTGAAACCTTTACCCCTTTTTTACGGATTAGTACGCTAGTAATCTCTCTAAGGTGTGCGATCGTAAAGTTGCCGGTAAATTGTGAAAATCTCGTAGATACTACGAATATATGTCCGCGTCTCTTCGAAGGGGATTATTTCAAGGAAGAGATCTGGATCGTCAGGCGCCAGTGCTTTCCAGACTGCTGCGTTTCCCGGACCGCCGTTATAGGCTGCGAGCGCGGTAAATAGATCCCCATCGAAACTCTGGCGTTGCCGGTCCAGATAATAAGTTCCAAAAACCACGTTGATCATTGGACGGTATAGGTCGCTGGTGGTGTAATTCGGCGGCCAATCCAACCTTTGTGCAATTTCAGCGCCTGTGGAGGGAATCACCTGCATCAGACCGCTGGCAGCAGCCGAGGAGCTGACAAAACTCTCGAACATGCTTTCCTGACGAATCACGCTGAAAATAATAAGAGGATGGAACTTGTATTTTTGTGCCTGCGGCAGGATGATCTCGCTATAATAGGCACCGAAACGAATGTAATTGAACAGGCGCGGCGCGTTCAGTGTGGCAGCGTCGTCCATACCCGCTAAATTGAGCACCTGGCGCGCAGTCAGGGCGGCTGACCGATATAAGCCCAGATTAGCCAGGTAATTGGCCAGCAGATAACTCTGTAAGGGATCGTTCTGCACTGCCTGCCGGAGATATTCGAATTCACTGCGCGCTTCATCGAACAAGCCTAGCGACCATAATTCCGTTCCCCGTTTTAAATTGGAGTCGTCCGCCAGTGTACCCAATCCCTGTAAATTGGTATCCGCCGGTAAATCAAAGGTTGACCTGAGCCAATCTTCAGCGTGTTTGCGCTCGGTTGGCCAATCGATCACCAGGTCGAAGACCAGTGGAGGCGTGAAAGACGCCAGTTTGCGGAGTAAATCGCGGGCGCGTTCGCTGTAATAACCGGTTGGATCAACATTTGCGGTTTTTTCCCAGGTAGCTTGAGCTCCCTGGACGTCTCCTTGGGCTGACTGGGTTTTACCTACCCAGAACATAGCGACACTTCGGTCATTGAGGGTTTTCCCCATGTCAAGCAGGCGCTTAAAGGCAGAGAGAGCCTGGATATATTCTCCGAGACGGTACTCAGACAGACCTGCCAGGAATAATGCGCGCTGAGCTTGCTCATACGCAGGATATTCGACCGGGACGCGTTCCCATAACTCGGCGGCTTGCTTGAGTTGTCCATCCTGCTCAGCATATTGGGCCGCATCATACAAGAACTCGCCAGCATGGGAATGGAGGGGATAGAGGCGTACAAAATCTAATAAAGTTTGAATCGCTGAGGGAAACTGTTCAAGATACAAGCCTTGTGTGGTGGCTTTCTCCTCCCAGGCTTTGTCCCATAATGGGTGGGTGGTATCAGCCTGAATGACCAGATCGAATTCGGCGATTGCGGCTTTGTAGGTGCCCCGGGCACGGTAAGCCAGGCCGGTATAATAATGGGCGGTTGTCGGATCGGCTGGATTAGTTTTTAAATAACGGTCCAAGGCTCTCAATGAGCCAGCATATTCCTCCGCATAATAATCGACAATACCACGGTTCAGATCATCCACGGGCACCTTAGCGGCGACTAATGATTCCAGAGCAGAAAACGATTCGTAAGCCGTGGGATAATAGGTAACGGCGTCTAGAAATGCTGCATAAGCCAGTTCGGATTGACCCTCATCCAGGTAAACCTGACCCTTTCGTAAATCGATCAACGCTTTGGTATGTTCATTGAGCGTCTGATTATATAGTTGGTTGTATAACTGTAAAGCCACATCTGCCTGTCCATCCAGTGCGTAAGCGCGCGCCAATTTCATCTGGAGGTTGATTTCATCTAAAACACTAGGCGCTTGAACCGCAGCCAGATAGGCCTTGATCGCCTCCAGGTAATTTCCAGCGGTAAACCAGGCATCCCCTTCGAAATCTAAGATGTAGGCATCCGCCGCCCCGGCGTGCAGAGCACGATAATTTTTATAGGCTTCGGCTGCTTGGGCTGGCTGTCGTATAGATTCTTGAGTTTTCGCAAGGAAATAATATGCATAGGCAAGCTGGGTAGAATTTGGATGATTTTGGATCAGGGTTTGAAACGCCTGGATGGCTTTGTCATACTGTCCAGAGGCCAGGTAGGTACGTCCGAGCCCCAACCAGGCGAAAGCCTGGGCCTCTGCTTCCGGACTGTTATTTAATACAGTCTGGAATTCCTGTTGGGCCAGATCCCAATCCCCGTTACGTAGGGCATGCTCACCCCGGTCAAGTTGAGTGGTGGGTGCAGGCGTCGGTGTGGGAGTTGGCGTAGGGGATAGGGTGGGCGTGGGGGTTATGGTTGGCGTGGGGGTAGCTGTGGGCGTCGGCGTCGGGCGATAAAAAGGCAGCTTGAGGTTCGCCTGGCAAGCCGACAACCAAAAGACGAAAAAAAAGAAAACCAACCTTAAAAGCAGATATCGTGAAGGATAGTGGATGATCAGTGGTGTTTTATCAAACATCTTGACATGACTATACTCGAGGCAGGATAGGGTGTCAATCCTACCTAAATCGACCGGTGTGACTGTTGAGAGGTTTGGCGGTCATCGCAAATGAATGATACCTTTGACAAAGCTATGTTTGCATGTTAAACTCACCAAACGAAAGTAATGGGATGAACGAAGAGGTTGATTTCACAGAAAACAACGGATGACGCTCTCTGGCGAGGGCGTTTTTTGTGTGCTACGATGCGAACAGTTGAATGGGATCGGGAGCGCAACCAATTGCGCATGATAGACCAACGATTACTGCCTGGGAAGTTCCAGGTAGTCGCCTATGCGGATGCTTCTCAGGTGGCGGAAGCGATTCGTACAATGGTAGTCCGCGGCGCGCCGGCGATTGGCGCTGCGGCGGCTTTTGGGCTGGCTTTGGCTGCACAGCATTCTACAGCAGTTGACTGTGCTGGATTACTCGCTGATTTACGCGCGGCTGGACACATAATTAAACAGGCTCGACCTACCGCGGTTAACCTGGGCTGGGCAGTGGATCGGGTGCTGGCTGTGGCTTCGCCATTTCAGGGAACCCTCGTCGAGTTCAGACAGATTGTGTTGATGGAAGCCCAACGCATTGCGGATGAAGATGTAGAGATTAACCAACGCATGGCAGCCAACGGCGCGGTGCTGATCAACGACGGCGACACGATCATCCATCATTGCAACACAGGCGCCCTGGCGACAGTGGATTACGGAACAGCTCTGGGTGTCATCCGCATGGCGCATGAGCAAGGTAAACGAGTGCATGTGTTGGTGGATGAGACACGTCCACGCTTGCAAGGCGCCCGCCTGACCGCCTGGGAATTGACTCAATTGGGTATTTCGTATGAAATAATCACAGATAATGCGGCTGGTTATTTCTTGCGTTCTGGAAAGGTACAAAAAGTTTTCTTCGGTGGCGACCGGGTTGCTGCCAATGGAGATGTTGCCAACAAGATCGGTACTTATATGCTGGCATTGGCTGCATTCGATAATGGCGTCCCGGCTTATTCGGTCGTACCCACATCGACAATCGATTTATCGCTCGAGCATGGCGGATTGATTCCGATCGAGGAGCGTGACAGCGATGAGGTGCTGAACATCCAGGCGGCTGGAAAGCCCATTGCTCCCATCGGTGCCCGGGCGCGCAATCCGGCTTTCGATGTGACCCCCAGCCGGCTGCTGACTGCCATTGTGACTGAGGTTGGAGTGATCTATCCACCGTATGTCGAAAACCTGGCTCAGGCTGTGCAGTCAGCCAGAAATCACTAAAAGCCGTAGTGGATGAACTCACGAGAATGAGTAAAACCATGAACATCCTTCTGACAGGTTCGGTGGCTTTTGATTACCTGATGACCTTCCCAGGCTATTTCAAGGATCATATATTGCCGGATCACCTGGATTCGATCAGCCTGTCCTTCCTGGTCGATTCGATGGTGCGCCTGCGCGGCGGTATTGCCCCAAATATCGCTTTTACTCTGGCATTACTCGGTGGTCATCCGCGCTTATGGGCCACGGTGGGCGAGGATTTTGAAGAATATCGCCATTGGCTAGAGAGTAAGGGCATCGATACAGCGGGGGCGCGCGTGATACCGGGCGAATATACCGCTTCCTTCTTTGCCAATACAGATCGCGCCAATGCCCAGATCGCCAGTTTCTATCCCGGCGCAATGGCTTATGCCTGCCAGCTTTCGCTGACCGAACTGAAATCAGATCCGCCCGACCTGGTGGTTATTTCGCCCAATGATCCGGCTGCTATGAACTGTTACGTGGATGAATGCCAGGTCCTGGATTTTCCCTATATCTATGATCCCAGCCAGCAGCTTGTCCGTCTGGCGGGTGAAAATGTTCGCCAGGGGATATTAGGCGCCCAGGCCTTATTTGTTAATGATTACGAGTTTGCCCTGGTGCAGAAAATGACCGGTATGCAATCTCAAGAGCTGCTTGAAAAAGGACAGGCTACCAGTTCGCGCCTGCCTGGGCGGGATTTCTTTATTGTAGTTACGCGTGGTGAACGGGGCGCCTTTATCTACACTCCAACGAACACTTACCAGGTCCCGGTGGTTCCACCACACCAGATTGTTGATCCTACCGGTGTTGGCGACGCATTCCGAGGCGGTTTCTTGACTGGCTTTGGGCTAGGTTTGGACCTGGTAACCTGTGGTCGAATGGGTGTGCTGGCAGCCACCTACTGCCTGGAGCAGCGCGGTCCCCAGGGCCATTCGTATACGCCGGCAGAATTCGTGGTCCGTTTTCGGGAATACTTTGACGATCACGGTAAGTTGGACTTACTGGAGAATCGACCCGGTAAATAAGAATTGTTTACCAAAGCAAATTTAAGATTGGGGACAGGCTAACAGCTTGTCCTACGAAGGAGCAATGATGGAAAATTATGATGTTAAAGATGTCCACCTGGCAGAGGGAGGCCAAAGACGCATTGAATGGGCTGAGCGCGAAATGCCGGTATTACGTTTGATCCGGGAGCGCTTTACTCATGAACGCCCATTACAGGGTTTGCGTGTTTCAGCTTGTTTACATGTGACCACCGAGACAGCGAACCTGATGAATACGTTGCATATTGGCGGCGCGGATGTTGTGTTAACCGCCTCGAACCCTCTTTCAACGCAGGATGATGTGGCTGCTGCACTGGTCGCGCGATATGAAATCCCAACCTATGCAATCAAGGGTGAAAGCAACATTACGTATTACAAACATATCCATGCGACTTTAAATCACCAACCTCACATAACGATGGATGACGGCGCCGACCTGGTCAGCGTTCTGCACAAGGAGCGCCTAGATCTCATTCCGGCCATTGTGGGGGGAACCGAGGAGACCACGACAGGTGTCATCCGTTTGCGGGCAATGGCAGCCGATGGCGCGTTGAAGTTTCCCATCATCGCAGTCAACGACGCCATGACCAAACATCTCTTTGATAATCGCTATGGCACGGGTCAATCTACCATTGATGGCATCATCCGCGCGACAAATATCTTATTGGCAGGAAGGACGGTGGTCGTCGTTGGTTACGGTTGGTGTGGTCGTGGATTCGCCATGCGTGCCAGGGGCTTAGGCGCTAATATAATTGTCACTGAGGTTGATCCATTGCCCGCTCTGGAGGCTGTGATGGATGGGTATCGAGTGATGCCCATGGCTGAGGCAGCTGCGATCGGCGACATCTTCGTCACCTTGACCGGAGATATCAATGTTATTGACCGGCATCACTTTGAAGTGATGCGTGATGGAGCGATCCTGGCCAACTCAGGGCATTTCAACGTTGAAATTAATATACCAGCCCTGGAAGATATGGCGGTAGATAAGCGCCTGGTACGCCCGTTTGTGGAGCAATATACTTTGAAAGACGGGCGGCGGATCCACCTGCTTGGTGAAGGGCGTTTGATTAACCTGGCGGCAGCTGAAGGGCATCCTGCCAGCGTAATGGACATGTCCTTTGCCAACCAGGCACTCAGTCTGGAATATCTGGTCAAAAACGCCAATCAACTTGAGAAAAAGGTTTACAGTGTTCCAGCAGAAATTGACAAGGAGATCGCCCGGTTAAAACTGGCCGGGATGGGCGTCAGAATTGATACCCTTACCGCGCAACAGGTGACTTACCTGGACTCGTGGGAGGATGGCACGTAGATAGCTAATTATTATCGGTAGCCTGAGCTGCGTTGTGTGGGTCGGTTTATGCCTCGTCTTCTTCGTAATCACCCCCACTACCGGCGTGGTTGCCAGTCAAGGGAATATCACCGCTCATCGCTTGCTGGCGAACAGCCAGTTCAATTTCATCCGCCAGATCAGCGTTGGTCTTGAGGAAGTCTTTGGCGTTCTCGCGCCCCTGGCCGAGGCGGATATCGCCATAGTTATAAAAAGAGCCACGTTTCGTCACGATTTCCAGGTTGGTGGCTAAATCGAGCAGGTCGCCAGACTTCGAAATGCCTTCATTGTACATAATGTCAAACTCAGCGGTACGGAACGGTGGAGCAACCTTATTCTTGACGACTCGCACGCGTGTACGGCTACCGACAATTTCCTGGCCAGACTTGATTGCTTGAATCCGGCGCACATCCAGGCGGACCGAGGCGTAGAACTTGAGCGCCATGCCGCCGGAGGTGGTTTCGGGATTACCAAACATCACACCAATTTTCTGGCGGAGTTGGTTGGTGAAAATGACAGCAGTGTTGGTCTGCTTGATTGCCCCGGAGAGTTTACGCAGGGCTTGAGACATTAAGCGGGCTTGCATACCCATCGAGGCATCGCCCATATCGCCTTCAATTTCAGCTCTGGGTACCAGGGCCGCGACTGAGTCGATGACCACCACATCCACGGCAGTCGAGCGAACGAGGGTTTCGGTAATTTCCAGCGCCTGTTCGCCTGTGTCGGGTTGGGAGATATACAGGCTGTCTACATTCACACCACACCGGCTGGCATAAGCCGGGTCGAGGGCGTGTTCCATATCGATATACGCGCAGGTGCCGCCTTTTTTTTGCGCTTCAGCCACAATGTGCTGGCAAATCGTGGTTTTGCCAGATGACTCAGGTCCATAGATCTCTGTGATCCGGCCGCGCGGGATGCCGCCTACACCGAGGGCAATATCCAACGAAAGGGCGCCAGTGGGAATTGCTTCCACCAGCAGTTGATGGGCTTCACCCAGACGCATGATTGACCCATCGCCATAACGCTTGACAATATCACCCAACGCTCTGTCTAAGGCTACTCGCCTTGAATTATCTAATGGATCATTCGGAGTTGGGAGGGGAGTTGGAGTGTTTGGGCTAATTTTCCTGGGCATGGTATAGTTTCTCCTTCTGTCAGATGATGATTGGGATAAGTTTAGCACAAGCGTTCTATTTGTCAAGGGCAGAGATATTCTGAATATTTTTTAAACTCGAAAATACATGTATCTTACAGGGTTATTAAAAAATAGGGTGTTCTTTTCAGCAGGGCTGGAAAGAACACCCAGTAATTCTTCCTGAAGAATTACATACCAGCCAGGTAGGCCAGGCCAACTGTGCCTGGCCCGGCGTGGGTGCCAATCACCGGGCTGACTTCGGCCAGGATTGACTCTACGGCATTGAACTTTTGACCAGCTTCCTTAAGTAGTTGAAGAGCATCTTCCAGTGCGTTGGCATGCAAGGTTGCCAGGTGCACCGGAGTGCGTCCGTTAATTCTTTCGCCAATCAGTTCCACCAGGCGGCTGATGGATTTCTTGCGCGTGCGTACCCGTTCCAACGCCTCGATACGACCTCCCCTCACCTCAAGGATCGGCTTGATGTTTAACGCCGTACCTAGAAAGCGGCTACCACCACCGATCCGACCGCCGCGGTGGAGAAATTCAAGCGTGTCTACTGCAAAAACGACGCCAACATTATCGCGGGTTCTTTCGGCCAGGGCTTTACATTCTACCAAATTGGCGCCCTGCGCTGCAGCTCGAGCCACCAGTAGAACCTGGAAACCCATTGCCATGGCGGTAGTATTTGAGTCAAAAATTTCTATCGGAGCCTGGGGATATGCTTCTTTTGCCTGGATGGCTGAAGCAATGGTTCCAGAAAGGGTATTGGCAATGAGAATAGCCAGGATGTCATACCCCTCGTTGAGTAGATCACCGAAGATCGTAAGGAAATCTTTGGGCAACACCTGTGAGGTGGATGGCATCACCTTGGTATTTTTCAAGCGGGCGTAAAATTCAGAGGGTTGTATATCAATCCCATCCCGGAAGGTTTCGTTGCCCCATATTAATACCTGAGGCGCGACGGCAATCTTATATTGATCCAGGATATCTTTTGGGATATAGGCAGTGCTGTCAGTGACGATAGCCACTTTTGACATAAAATGAGTCCTCCTTTGAAAGAATGATTAGAAAAAATTGCCGATTGTATCGTTAATAAGGTTAAACCCTTAATGATCTAAATAGTTTCTTCACGTAATTCTTTTTTCATTATACATAATCCTTGACCATTGCTTGCTTCCGGGCTAAAATGCAGTGCTATGTTTGAAAACCTGACCGAACGATTAAATGCCGTTTTTACTGGCCTGCGCCGGCGCGGAAAACTATCCGAGTCAGATGTGGATGCCGCGATGCGCGAGGTACGCCTGGCGTTGCTGGAAGCGGATGTCAACTACGGCGTCGTCAAAGATTTTGTCGGACGTGTGCGCCAACGTGCCATCGGCGCTGAGGTATCCAAGGCTTTGAATCCTGGGCAGCAGGTGATCAAGATCGTCAACGAGGAATTGATCGCCACGTTGGGGACGCCAGAGCGGTTGAACCTGAGCGGAGCCAAACCGCGCACGATTATGCTCGTCGGTTTACAAGGGTCGGGGAAGACGACCGCAGCCGGTAAGATTGGGCGGTATTTGCGTTCGCAGGGGGAGCGTGTCTTGTTAGTCGCTGCAGATCCTTACCGTCCGGCAGCTATACGCCAGTTGGAAACATTGGGTGAACGGCTAAATATCCCGATCCACACCGAACCCGGTGTTATACCACCGCAGCTGGCTGAGAATGCAGTTGACAGAGCCCAAAAAGGCGGTTTTACAGTAGTGATCTTAGATACCGCCGGACGTTCCCAACTGGATGAGGCTTTGATGAGCGAATTGCGCGCCATCCATAACCGGGTTACTCCTGCCGAAGTGTTGCTGGTAGTTGATGCAATGATCGGGCAGGAATCAGTAAACATCGCCAAAGGCTTTCGGGATGTGATTCCATTGACCGGCCTGGTTCTGACAAAGATGGATGGTGACGCACGCGGAGGGGCGGCTATCTCGATCCGTGCAGTGACTGGAGTGCCGATAAAATTTTTAGGCACTGGTGAAGCTTTGGAAGCACTGGAAGTGTACGATCCAGGGCGGTTATCCAATCGCATCTTGGGGATGGGCGACCTGCTTGGGCTGATCGAAAAAGCTGAAGCAGCCTATGATGAAAAAGTCGCCCGGGTACAGGCCGAAAAACTCATGGCGGGCGAGTTTACCCTGGAAGACTTCGCCAACCAGCTACGTCAATTGCGTAAGATGGGGCCTTTGGGTCAAATCCTGGAAATGCTTCCGGGTGGGATGGGCCAAATGGCCCGTCAGATCTCGCCGCAAGAAGCGGAAAAGCAATTTAATGTCACTGAGGCGATCATTAATTCCATGACGCCCATGGAACGGCGGAAACCCGATATCTTAAATGCCTCGCGTCGCCGGCGGATTGCCCGCGGCTCGGGAACAGAAGTTCAGGATGTAAACCGCTTGATAAAACAGTATCGTGATGCACAGAAGTTGTTTAAAACATTGAAAAAATCCGGCATGCGTGGCTTGCCACGTATGTTAGGCTAGAATGCTAGAATTTTGAAGGAGAATGTGTGTATGGTTCGTATTCGCTTACGCCGTGTTGGAGCCAAGGCTCAACCTAGTTATCGTGTCGTGGCTGCAAATAGGGAAGCCCCGCGCGATGGACGTTTTAACGAAATTTTGGGTTTCTACAATCCTCGCACGCAACCGGCAACGATTGAGTTGGATGAGGCGCGCATCTATGATTGGTTGAGCAAAGGCGCCCAACCGAGCGATTCGGTAGTCAGCCTTTTCAAAACCATCGGCCTGTTAGAACGCTTTGAGCGTCTTAAAAAAGGCGAAGCCTTAGATGTTTTGGTTGCCGAAGCGAAGGCTGTTCAAGCAGCTCGTATAATTAATCCAAGAACAGAACGGACAGGCGCTGCTAAGAAAAGCACCAAGGGCCAATCTGCGAAGGAGTAAGTCCTGGTTAAGGACATAGCTATGAAAGAGTTAATCGAGTTCATCGCCACCTCGTTAGTGGACGATCCGACTCAGGTGCAGGTCAGCCAGGAGAGACATGGCGCTCAAATTATTCTCAAGCTTCATGTAGCTAAAGAGGATATGGGTAGGATCATCGGTAAGAGCGGTCGGGTGGCTAATGCGATGCGGGTCTTATTGCGTGTCACAGCCGCACAAGATGGTAAGCGCGCCATTTTAGATATCACTGAGCCTGAATGATCCCGGCTGATCATCCATCCACTAACCAGGACTCCCCAGGCGGGGGGTCATCTGGCGCGCCAGTTTACTTGATGGTTGGGAAGCTGCGCCGGCCGCATGGTATCCGCGGTGAAATGCAGATGGAGGTACTCACGGACTTCCCCGAACGATTGCAGGTTGGTGTGCAGGTCCTGGTGGGCGAGAGCCACATACCCCTGCGCATTCGTAGCCAGCGTTGGCACAACCAGGTGTTGCTGCTGGCTTTTGAGGGCCTGAAAACACCAGAAGCCGGGGGAGAGTTTCGCAACCAATTTGTTTATGTGCTTGCTGAGGATCGCCCGTCCTTACCAGAAGGTGAATATTATCATCACCAGTTGCTTGGGTTAACCGTTGTAAACGAAGATGGTCAACGACTGGGGAAATTAGAAGAAATCCTGACTACCGGAGCGAACGATGTGTATCTCGTTCGTCTGGATAACGGCTCAGAGTTACTCCTTCCGGCAATCCACGAGGTCATTCTGGAAATCAACCTGGAGCAGAGCCAAATGAAAGTCCACCTTCTGCCAGGTTTACAGTCCGAATAAATGGACGAGGGGTAGTTGGCGATGAGCGATCCCCGGGCGTATTGGGTTGGTTTTAATCTCGTCAAAGGGATCGGCGCAGCGCGTATGCGGTCTCTTCTGGATACTTTTGGTGATGCTCAAGCGGCCTGGGAAGCTCCGGCAGAGATGTTGAAAGCCGCTGGTTTGGGGCCGAAACTGTTAAACAATTTTCTCCACGTTCGGGCGGATGTATCGCTGGACCAGGTGATGGAGCGCATCCAGGCGTTGGGGATTACAGTGTTGACCTGGGAGGATGAAGGCTACCCGCGCCGCCTGCAAGAAATTGACCAACCTCCGCCGGTGCTTTATGAACGTGGTCAGATGCTCCCTGCGGATGAGTTTGCGGTGGCGATTGTTGGCACCCGGCGGATTACCTCCTATGGTCGCCAGGCGACGGAAGAAATTGCCGGAACGCTGGCGCGCAATGGAATCACGATTGTCAGTGGATTGGCGCGAGGCGTGGATGCGATCGCTCATCAGGCAGCCTTGAATGCTGGCGGACGAACTCTGGCTGTTTTGGGTAATGGAGTGGATGTTGTTTACCCGCCAGAAAACCGGCGTCTGGCTGAACAAGTGATCGAACAAGGCGCATTGGTTAGCGATTATGCTCCAGGCACCTCGCCTGATGCTGCCAATTTTCCCCCACGAAACCGGATTATCTCCGGTTTGGCGCGAGCGGTGATTGTTGTCGAAGCTGGCGAAACAAGCGGCGCCTTGATCACGGCTGGGTTTGCGGCAGAACAAGGGCGCGAGGTTTTTGCCGTACCGGGCAATATTTTCGCTGTCCAAAGTAAGGGTACTAACCGCCTGATCCGCGATGGCGCTCATCCTTTACTCGATTGTCAGGATGTGCTTGAAACTTTGAACCTGGAGATGGTCAGCGAACACCGATCTGCCCGGGCAGTATTGCCGACCGATATCCTGGAAGAACAACTATACCGTTTACTTAGCCAGGAACCCTTGCATGTGGATGAGATACGGGCGCGGGCTGATTTACCCATTGAGAAAGTGTCTTCCACCCTGGCTTTGATGGAGTTGAAAGGTTTTGTCCGCCAGGTGGGTGGGATGAATTATGTAGCGGTGCGCGAGCCGACCGCACAATATGAAATTGAAGGTCAGAACGATAAGGGGGTAACCTGATCTTTGTTACAGGAGGTATGGTTCATTGGACGCGTATTGTGTAAAATGTCGGACTAAGCGGGAAGTCCAAAATCCACAGGCGGTATTCACCGACCATGCGACCCCGGCTACCCGTGGTGTGTGTCCTGTTTGTGGTACAAACATGTTTCGAATGGGTCGAACGCCGGCACATGAGGGCATGCCGGTTCCAGAGAGGGGCGCCCAGAGCCGAGCGCGCCGTTCCGGTAAGTTAGTTATCGTAGAGTCGCCTGCCAAAGCTAAAACCGTGGGTCGTTTCCTGGGAAAGGGTTACACGGTGAAAGCCTCGGTTGGGCATGTGCGTGATTTGTTACATTCTCAGCTCTCAGTTGATGTGGAACATGATTTCACCCCCAAGTATCGCGTCCCGAACGAAAAAAAGGCAGTGGTCAGGGAACTCAAAGCGTTAGCAAGGACTGCGGAAGAAATTTACCTGGCAACCGACCCCGATCGGGAAGGGGAAGCCATTGCCTGGCATTTGTTGGAGGCTGCAAATATCGAACCGAGTATCACACGGCGAGTCGTCTTTCATGAAATTACAGAGCCGGCGGTCGCAGATGCATTTGCTCATACTCGTGAGATTAACATGGATTTGGTCAATGCCCAGCAAGCCCGGCGAGTGCTAGATCGTTTGGTCGGCTATAGCCTGAGCCCCTTGCTTTGGCGCAAGGTGCGTAGTCGTCTTTCGGCTGGTCGGGTTCAATCGGTGGCCTTACGCCTCATTGTCGAGCGGGAACGGGAAATTCAGGCCTTCGTCCCGGTCGAATATTGGAAAATCGCGGCTGAGTTTCAACCCTCGGGCAATAAGGACACCTTTATCGCCCGGTTGACGCGAGTGGATGAGGTGGAACCAGAACTCAAGAAACAGGTTGAAGTTGACCCGATCCTGGCCGATATGGCTCAGGCTGCTTATGAGATTAGCAGGATTAAACGCGGGGAGCGCAAACGCAATCCCTTACCTCCATTCATAACAAGTACTTTACAACAAGAGGCCTCTCGCCGTCTGGGATATACTGCCCGGCGGACGATGGCTTTGGCCCAGCAACTTTATGAGGGGATTGATATCGGGCAAGGCGGTTCGGTGGGTTTAATCACCTATATGCGTACCGACTCGACCAACGTGGCGGAGTTAGCCCAAACCGAGGCGCGCCAATTTATCGCCAGCCGTTATGGTGAAAAGTTCTTACCACCCGAAGCGCCGCAATATAAGACGCGCGCGCGCGGCGCCCAGGAAGCCCATGAAGCGATCCGTCCGACTTCTGTGTTACGGCAACCCGATTCAATCAAAGAATTCTTAAACCGCGATCAATTTCGTCTCTATCAGGTTATCTGGCAGCGGTTTATGGCTTCACAGATGACCTTTGCGCTCTATGACACCCTGGCCGTGGATGTCGCTGGTACCGGACAACATACCTACTTATTGCGCGCGTCTGGTTCTACGGTGCGTTTCCTCGGTTATCTGGTAGTTTATGAAGAAGCTAAAGATGAAGACCAACAGGTCGAAGAAGAAAGCGAAAACGCACGCATCCCAGCTGGCCTGACGGAGGGACAGGTGCAACGTCTGGTGCGGTTGTTACCCGAACAGCATTTTACCCAGCCCCCGCCGCGCTATTCCGAATCATCATTAGTGCGCTTGTTAGAGGAAAATGGGATTGGTCGACCTTCAACCTATGCCCCGATCCTGGGCACCATCCAGCAGCGCGGATATGTCGTGCGCGATGCCAAGCGCCTGATCCCAACCGAAACAGGCATTTTAGTCAACGATTTACTCATCGAACATTTTCCTGAGGTGCTCGAGGTCGGCTTTACCGCCCACATGGAAGAAGATTTGGACCGGGTGGCTTCAGGTGAATTACCCTGGGTGGATGTGATACGTGAGTTTTATGGACCTTTCGCTCAGCAAGTCGTCCTGGCCGAAGAGAGGATGCCCCAAAATAATTTAGGCCCCGAGCCGATTGGGCGAGCCTGCCCCGAATGCGGTCATGACCTGGTTATCCGTTGGGGGCGATATGGGAAGTTTATTAGTTGTAGTAATTTCCCAGAGTGTCGCCATACCGAAGCTTGGTTAGAAAAAATCGGTGTGCACTGTCCAAAGGATGGCGGTGAAATTGTTGAGCGGAAAACGCGCAAAAAGCGCGTCTTTTATGGTTGCGCGAATTACCCCGCTTGTGATTTTACCTCCTGGAAAAAACCCTTACCTGCAGCCTGTCCCGACTGCGGTGGATTATTGGTAGTTGCTGATAAACGAGACGCCCAGTGTAGCAGTTGCCAGGCGCGTTTCCCTCTGGATCAGATAATGGTAGAAGCAGTAGTAGAGCCGGTAGAATCGGCATGAGTCTTGCACCATGCAGGATAGATCATTAAACGATGGCGTATGGCAACCTGTCCAACCAATCTCGCTCAAAAATAGAACAGGTATGCTATAATTCAAGCGGACCCGTCGTAGGATGGGAGACCATACTCCATCTTGTTCAATCATTATCACGGGAGTAAAGATATGGACGCGCTCATGAAGAAACTAGGAACCTTATTCAATAAGCTCTACGGCTCTCCGCTTGGAATGGGTGTGGCCGGTCTGATCGTCGGTCTAATCATCGGCTTGCCGATCTTTGGATGGGGATTAACTCCCGTTCGATATGAAGGAGCCGGCCCTGCAAAATTGTATGAAGATTTCAAACTTGATTATATGCAAATGGCGATTGACTCGTATGCCCTCAATAATGACGCAATCGCTGCCCAAAGGCGTTATAAAGATTTAGGAAAAGATGCCGATCAGCTTTGGGAGAAAATAAATCAAACTACTTCTCCAGATAAGCAACCTGCGGTATCTAAATTCGGCTCGGTTGTCAGTCTTGCCAGTGCGCCAACCACGCCTGGAACAATCCAAGGCACTCCGGCCAAACCACCGACCGGTCAGACACCTACTGTCACTCAACTCACCCTGCAGGGAACTCCTGTAGTCCAACCAACCATGACATCCGAAAAACCGCAGAGTGGCCTGGGGGGCGTCTTGCGTAGTTTCTTGATTATTGTGCTTTTATTGGCGGTCGTTGTAGGATTGGCATTCTGGGTGCGTAGCCGGCGTCAGCCACCTGCTCAACCTGGCTCTAAGAGCACCCCATCCCAACCGCCTGCAGAGGATGAGGTCGAAACCGCTCAATCAGAGCAACCTCAAGAAGCCCCAATGGCTCAGTACATGGCGTCGTATAAAGTAGGAGATGATCTGTTCGATGACTCCTATAGCATCGATTCACCCACTGGCGAGTTCCTGGGTGAATGTGGCGTAGAAATTTCTGAAACCATCGGCGTGGGTGACCCAAAGAAGGTGACAGCCTTCGAGGTCTGGTTGTTCGATAAAAATGATATTCAGACCGTGACCCAGGTATTAATGAGCGAACATGCGTTCAAGGATAATACTACTCGCGTGCGTCTGTCAGCTAAGGGCGAACCAGTGCCAGTGTCCCCAGGCGGTTGGACAGAACTCGAGACTCAAAGCCTGCGCCTGGTCGTCAGGGTAGTGGATATGGCGTACGGAGAAGGTGCTCTACCAGCGAACAGTTTCTTTGATCACTTCATACTTCAATTGGATGTTTATAAGAAAGCTTGATTAGTGGGTTCTGCAAAATAACAGGGTAGGAGAGCTGGCAGTGCAGGCTGACTCTCCTATCCTGTTTATTTTTCAAATTGCTATTCAATTTTCAATATTTTCACACGCAAAGTACCCCCAGGAGTTTGTGCAACCACCTCTTCACCCTCGTGATGTCCAAGCAAGGCTTTACCGATCGGAGATTCGTTCGAGATTTTTCCCTGGCGCGGGTCAGCTTCTTTAGCACCAACCAGCTGGTACGTGACTGGATCATCGTCTTCCAACAAAACGGTGACAAGAACACCAACTTCAGCAATCTCATGTTTACCAGGTTGAGTTTCGACGATGATGGCATTTTTTAGAGTGTAATCCAACTCCTGGATGCGGCCTTCTAAAAAACCCTGGTCTTCCTTGGCTTTGTGGTAATCAGCATTCTCAGAGAGATCGCCCTGTTGGACAGCAGAGCGAAGGCGTAACGCCATCTCTTCCCGTAAGGGACCTTTTAAATGAGCTAATTCGGCGCGCAGCCGCTCAGCGCCTTCAGCAGTCAAGTAAATTGGATCGTTCATGACCATCTTATCTATCCCAGCTCAGGGTTTCATAGTAGGTTCAAAAAGTTTCTGATATTCTTCGATGGCAAAACGGTCTGTCATCCCGGCGATATAGTCACAGATCGTGCGTTCTTGACCGCGGTCTTCGATGGCTTCCTGGACATGCCGGGGTAACATTTCTGGCTCGCCCTGATAGGCGTGGAATAAATCAGAGATCAGTCGTTCTGCTTTGACTGCCATGCGGACTACCCGGTGGTGGCGGTACAGATGGTTGTACAAGAAATCCTTTAACTGACGATTACGGCGATGCGTATCTTCCCCATAACCGATCACATGAAAAGGGAGGCGCTGCAGTTCTTCGACCGATTTCACGCTGCTGTCTCGCAGGCGTTGGTGGGTATTCTCGACCAGATCATTGACTTCCATGCCGATCAACCGGCGAATCAAACGGTGACGATCCAGATCTTCCAGCACTTGACTGCGCAATTCCACACTCTCGACCAGGATTTCCCACAGGGTGATGCCTTCTAACATCCAGGGTGTTATCATACCCGAGCGTAATCCATCATCGAGATCGTGAGCAGTATAAGCCAGTTCATCAGCTGCGTTGGTGATCTGGGCTTCCAGGTGGCCGCGCAATTCCGGGTTGTATTGGCTGGCATCGGTTAAATCGTACTCGGATTCGTGTTTCACGATGCCTTCGCGCACTTCCCAGGTCAGATTAAGTCCCGGGAAATCAGGGTAGCGATGTTCTAATTGGGTGACGATACGCAGCGATTGTTTATTGTGATCGAAGCCCCCGTAATCTACCATCCGGCGCGCCAGGGCGATTTCACCGGAGTGACCGAAGGGCGGGTGACCCAGATCATGTGCCAGTGAGATGGCTTCCACGAGATCTTCGTTGGCACCCAGGGCGCGCGCGATCGTACGACCGATTTGAGCTACCTCCAGGGTGTGAGTCAGGCGGGTGCGATAATAATCGCCTTCATAGTTTATGAAAACTTGAGTCTTATATTCCAGGCGTCGAAAGGCAGTAGTATGTAAGATCCGGTCACGATCCCGTTGGAACGCAGTCCGATAAGCTGGTTCGTCTTCGGTAAAGGCCCGGCCTCTTGAATTTTTACTCTGGCAGGCGTATGGCGCCAAAGATTGGCTTTCCAGGTTTTCGAGTTGAGCGCGGCTGAAAAACATAATTCTATTATTTCGTCTCAGATCATACTGGATGGGATGGGTGGAGTGTAATCCAGGAAGGGAGGACTGTCAACCAATCACCTGACCGGAAATAACAGCTCCGTCTGGAACTGAACCTCTACGCAGTACGATGGTATCTTGCAAGCGAACCTGTCGGCCGATCTGGCAGCCTTTCTCGAGGTAAACCCTCGGACCGATCGAGCATCCCGCGCCAATCTTGACATTATTTTCGCAGAATACGGGCGGATGAAAGAGGGTGTACTCTCCAATTGAATCGGTGTGAATTTCGATCTCTTCTGGGTGGCTAGAAAGGTAGGACAGGTTGATATTCAACAGGTCAGCGGCAGAGGTTAGCGTATAACGCCGGTCAATCGGCACACCCAGAACCCGACCTGGATGATCAATGAAACGTTGGATGGCGTCTTGTAGCTCGTACTCCCCTCGAGACGAGAGAAGCACCGCAGGCAGGTAATCCAGCAGGGAGGTTGGGAAAATGTATAACGGTAGGCTGGCAATCCTGGATGGCGCTTCAACGGGCGATGGTTTTTCAATGATGCGCGTCACCCAATCCCCGTTTCGCTCAACAATACCTGTACTGTGGATTTGTTCAGCTGACACGGGCAGCAGGGCTAAAACCGCATTCGGTTTTAACGGGCTGTGCCAGGCAGCCAGCAGACAGGTGATTTGATCGCTGGCGACCAGATTGTCACAGGCAGATAAGATGAAATCTTCGTAAATGAGCGACGCGGCGCTGCGTAGGGCGTCAGCCATCCCACGTGACTGCGCTTGTTGGACAAATGTGATGCGGATATCCGCCGGGCAAACGCGCAGGAAATAGGGTTGAATCTCATCATCATCCGGGCTGACAACCAGGGTGAACTCACGCAGACCGTTGGCTGTCAGGCTTTCCATCACGCGTTCGACAATTGGCTTGCCCAGGATGGGCAGCATCGCCTTAGTGCGGTCAATTGTCAGGTGATGCAGGCGTGCGCCTCTCCCGGCAGCCAGGATGATCGCTTGCATCTAGCACCTCTCGACAGTCAGGCCGGTCCGTGTTAAACGCGGAAAATATACCTGGGTTGCCAGGAGATCATGGTCCTTTGCGGTTTGAGTCCAGACTTGTGCCAACCGGTCTTCCTCACCAGGACGGGTCAGGGCGAAAACTGAGCCTCCGCTTCCGGCGCCGGTTAGCTTGGCGCCCAACGCGCCATTATCAACAGCAGTTTGGATAAACAGGTTATTTGCCCAACCCGCGCCATCCGGAAAACCGCAGCGCGTCATCATCTCATCCACCAGGCGATGATTCTGGTTCATGAGCGCTCCGAAGGTATCCAAATCGCCAGTCAGCAAGGCAATCTTCCCACGCCAGGCCGTCTGGTAAGCGGCTTGCATTAAACGTACTAAGGGGGGAGCTTCGCCTCCCTCTTGCGCCCATCGATCGTGTTCTTCCAGGTAGCGCGGGCGCATTCGCCCGTGAACATCGCCAGAATTATGTTGGATGCCGGTCGAGACGGCTACCAGCGGCAGGTCGGCGGCGTAATTATCCAGGCGCTCGATGGTCACATAAGGCTCCTGGTTAATTTCACGCTGATGTAGTTTGCCGCGATAATCAAGATAGGAGATACCACCGAAAAGCGGTACATAGCGGTCAGCGAAACCGCAGGTGATGCCCAACTCCAGGGCTTCGCTGCGTTGGGCGAGCTCACTAAGCACATAATCATTATGGGCGCGCCGATCTAACTCATAGAATTCTCGTAGACCTGCCAGGGTAAGCAGAACAAATAACGAAGAGCCACCCAAACCGCTTTGGCGAGGCACCTGGCTCCAGATCGCGACGCGCACGCCGTTCGTTTCTGGTTGATAGCGCGCCCGGAGTTCAGCGCTGAAGGTGTACAGGCGGTTAAAGGCTGCTTTTGCCAGGTCCATTTGCCCATCGTAAGGATATGGGGGGTGGATCGCCTGGTTCAGCTCTCCTGGGCTCTCGTAAGCGGTGCGAAGAAGAGGCGTACCATTGGGTTGATCGCCCAGGTCTTCCAGGATTAAGCCCACGGCGGGTTCGATCCAGGCTCCGGCGCGCAGTTCAACCGCGGCAGAGAGGGTGGCAAAGTCTCCCTCGTTGGCGTCGGTTGGGTTGCCGAGGATGTTTATCCGTGCTGGAATTGTTAATCGGTAACGCATCGCAGGTATCTAGAGCTTATGCACGATCAGCCGATCCCAGGAAGCGGATGCGTTCTCGTACTGCCAGAGTCATCGCCTCACGCGCCAGTGCTAAGTACTTGCGCGGATCGACCTCGGTAGGTTCAGTAGATAGATAGTTACGTATGGCGCTCGTGAATACCTGGTTTAGTTGCGTGGCGATATTGACTTTGCACAAACCAAGCCGGATGCCAGCGGAGATGCTGGCGTCTGTTACGCCCGATGAGCCATGTAAAACCAGGGGGATAGATACGCGTTGTCGAATGGCACGCAGACGCTCCAGATCGAGTTGGGTGGTCTTGTGGTGCAGGGCATGCACTGAGCCCACAGCTACCGCCAACGTGTCAATGCCGGAGGCGGAGAAAAATTCGGCTGCCTGATCCGGGTCGGTCAGAAGACCTGCAGACAATCCATCCGGTGGCAGTACAGTTCTCCCTCGGCTGTCAGCGCGGGGAACTTCACCCAACTCGCCTTCCAGACAGATATTCTGCTCATGAGCCAGCGTACTGAGCAGACGTGTCTGACGAATGTTTTCAGCCAGGGGTATATCACCGCTGTCGAACATCACTGAGGTGAAACCTGCTGCGATCGCCAGGCGCACCACTGGCTCGGGTGCGTGATCCAGATGAAGCGCGATGGGAGCGAAAGTGTCTTGAGCGGCGGCGCGTGCAATACTCACGGCATATCGTAATCCGAGCTGTTCATCCCCCCCACCCAGGTATTTCAACGCCCGGTAGCTGACTTGAATGATCACCGGGGCTTTTTCCGCCTCAGCCGCGGCGGTGATCGCCTGGAATTGTTCCAAGGTGTTGGCGTTGAATGCACCGATTGCGTAACTCTCGTGGAGGGCACGCTCTAGCCAGGGAAGGAGATTGATTAAGGTCATGCGATTATCTCTCCACTAATCAAGTCTATTGACGGGCTAGGATCACCCTTACCACACCGCAATCGGGTTCAACCCACACACCCCCATCAACCTCGTCGCCATTGCGCTGGCGTGTGACCGAGTATACGCCTGTACTGGTGAAGTACCCTTCGTCCACGCGCACATAAGGCGCCTGGCGGGGCAGGAGCTGCTCGCGCGCCACCGTGGCATCGAGCGCCTGTTCGGGGGGCAGCAGGAGGCGCAGGAATAGCCGGTAATGACCGCCGACCAGGTAGAACTCATTTTGATTGACCTGGAAAACCAGACCACGCCCACGTTCACCGGTTGGGCGCATCCCACGCCCAGGCAAATGCCGCCAATCACGGGGCATACCGTCATCTTGAGAGACCGCGAATGTCACCAGGCCTAGCCAACCATCTAACAGCAGGCGCTGCGTACCCTGGTTCTCCTCCTGGACGATGGCATGTATCTGACCACTGCCCTGAAATTGGAGCAGAAGTGGGATCACCGCCGCGACGCAACGCATACTATCAACCACCTGGCGATACTCGATACGGATTGAGCCGTCCGCATCCAGGATATGTTCAACGGCGAAGAAGGCATATCCTATTGCGTTATAATCAGTCAGGGCGCGAAACATTAACCAGGCATTGGAACCACTCGGACTCGATTCGGGGATAAACAGGGGGTTATCGGGGCGGGTGTAGGCAACCAGGGTGCTTTCATAGCCTTGCGTATCCCCGATATAAATGTCCGGTGCAATTAGATCAATATGCGGGGTGAACCATTTATAAATATCGAGGGTTTTGCTGACTGCGCCACCAGAGGGGTAACTTTCACCCGGGATTGCCCAACCACCCTCGCCCAACCAGACGTTGATATACATCGGGAGTGGGTAGACTGCTTTTCCTGCTGCGGCGACCGTGTCAATGTACGATGCAATACTCCAGGCGGTCATTAACTCGCCGGCTGCCCAGCCGAATAAATCAGGCCAGGAGCCAGTTTCCTGAGCGCCGGCTTTCTGCCAGATCTCGAAGATGGATCCCTGACCGGCAGACATAATCTGGGCAACCAGGTTATCTGGTACCTGGCTTAGAAAATCTGCCTGCCCATCCGGTCCATAATCGCGGTCGCTGCCCAGGATACCCGGTTCATTTTCGACTTGGATGGCGATGACGGTTTGTTCAGCCTGGTCATTTTCTTTCAAGTACTCGCACAGGGCGGTGAATGCTTTACAATCGGCTGCCAAATTTGCTGAGCAATGTGATGACAACACCCAGGTGGATTTGCCACTGGGTGTCAAGGCGCGGTGGAAGCGCTGCGGGTTGGTTTTGATCCAACCAGGGACATAGTCCATATCGCCATTTTTCCAGGTGCCGAACCACAACAGGATCAGGTGCAAATCGTGCTGGCGGGCATTAGTCAGCAAGGCAGCTACTGGTGTGAAATCAAAGTCTCCTTCCTGGGGTTCGATTTGTTCCCAATAAACCGGGATTTCCAGTGTATTACCGTCCAATGCTTTGACTGCCTGGAAAGCAGTGGCTGATTCCAGGTCATTATAGCCACTGGAATTACAGGTCTGACCACCGAGTGGGAAAAAGGGGCGACCATTAACGTTAAAAATCCGTTTAACTGTGGGTATTGGGGGTTTAGATATGGATGATGTCATGTTCGATTAACCAATGTACTGACTCATAAATTGCCTGTAAGGATGAATATCGCGGTTGATAATTTAACCGGCGTTGGGATTTTTCGATGCTGAAACAGTTGGGACTGTGTTCCAGGTGGGCGAGGGTGGCTTCAGCATCGGGAGGGGATACTGTCTCCCGCCAGGTGTCGAAGTGTAGGAAACCCAGGTTGGCTGGTTTTCCAAACCAATTTGCTACAGCTTCGGCATAGCCGCGCAGAGTCAAGGCCGCGGGAGAAACCGCGTGGAAGCTTTCTCCCAGGGCGGCGCTCCGCTGGATAATCGCCTGCATAAAGAGTTGCGCAACGTCATCCGCGTGGACATGGTGAAGTAATTCTGTGCCAGAATTTGGCAGATAAACTTTTTCGCCTTGCGCCAGGCTGCTGAAAACGCTGGGATTAAAATTAGCCTGCGGGTTGAGCGGTGCCCAACCGGGGCCGACGATATGCCCGGGTAGGATACAAGCTTCAGGAAAGCCATTTTTCCGGTATTCATCATGTAAATAGGCTTCGATAGCAGCTTTCTCGATCCCGTATGACCCAATCGGGCGGCGGGGCGCCTCTTCGTTAACCGGAACCTGAGTTGTAAAACCATGCACCCACACCGTACTGCAGTGTAAAAAGATCTGTACCTGGTCGCGTAAGGCTTCTACCAATTGTTGAGCGCCTGGTTGGGTGTAACAAATCATATCGATGACAATTTCAGGTGATAAGGCGCGGATTTTCACCCCGAAGGTTCCCGCTCTCTCCTCGACGCTTCGATCCAACACAACATAGTTAACCTTAGCCCAGGCGCCGTGAGATGAATAGGGCTGTTGTAGACCCCGGGTAATTACGGTAAGCTCCATGCCAGCCTCAATCAAGCGGGGTACCAGGTAGGTGCCAATGTGACCTGAGCCTCCAATCAAAACAACGTGCATAGAATCTCCAGTTTATTTAGTCTTCCTTGAGTATCAATTCTTGTGACCAGCACTACAGATTACCGTAAAGGATAACGGTGGTAGACTGAGCTTAAATAGACCATCTTGGAGAACCTGTGTACCCAAATTAACCGGGACCAGGTGATTGGGTTGCTCAAAAGTATTGGCAGCTTTCGGATCTTTACCGGATAACTGGTAAATCTGCACTACCGCGTCGGATTGGCTGGCCGGCCAGCTAACCTCCAACGGCGTAGGTTCCACCAGACTACGGTTGACGATGAATAAGGCAGTCTGCCGGGTCTCAGGATCGTAACTGGCGGAGGCGTCCAGCAGAGGTACTGCTCCGAACTGGTTGGTGTTATAGAGGGGCGATTTGCATAATATATCCAGCGATTGACCGTGAGCAAAGCGCCGGAAGAGCTGGAAGGGGTAATAAATCGTCTGCTTAACCAGTCCATCGGGTCGGGTCAGGATTGGAGCAATCACATTAACAAGCTGAGCCAGGCAGGCGATGCGTAACACATTACACCGCCGCAAGAAAACATTCATCCACTGGGCTACTACTAACGCGTCTTCCAGGTTATATACCTCTTCGATGAGGTGTGGCGCTTCAGTCCATTGCCCATCCACCACTTGATCCTTATACCAGACATTCCACTCGTCCCACGATAGGTACACTTCATGTTTCGAACGGAGCCTGGCGCGCACATAGCGCAGGGTGCCAGCCAGGGTATCCAGGTGATTTTCGAACTGGCTCGCCAGGGCCAAATAGCTGGGAGTATCCATGGCGTGGTTGTTCGCGTAATAATGCAACGAAAGGTATTCCACCTGCTCCCAGCAAATTTCCAGGCTGGTGCGGTCCCATTCCGGGTAGGTGGGCATGCCGGTACCGGAAGAGCCGCACAGGACGAGTTGTAACGACGGATCATGCCATTTCATCAATTTCGCCGCTTCCTTTGCTTTTTGAGCATAGGCGACTGCGTCCAGATGACCAATTTGCCAGGGGCCGTCCATCTCATTGCCCAGGCACCAGGTACGGACATTGTGAGGTTGCGCGTAGCCGTGATAGGCGCGCAAGTCGCTGTAATAAGATCCAACCGGGGCGTTGCAATATTCCACAAGTGCGCCAGCCTCTTCAATCGTACCAGTGCCCAGGTTTACGCCCAGCATCGGTTGGGTTTTGAGTTGATGGCAATATTCGATGAATTCATTGGTGCCAAATTGGTTCGTCTCGATCGACCGCCAGGCCAGCTCGCGCCGGCGGGGTCGCTGCTGGCGCAGTCCGACGCCATCCAGCCAGTGGTATCCGCTTAAAAAGTTGCCTCCAGGATAGCGGATGATTGTCGGGCCTAGCTCACGCAGCGCAGACTGCACGTCTCGACGAAAGCCGAATTCATCTGCTAACGGTGAACCTGGTTCGAAGATGCCCTGGTAAATCGCGCGCCCCATGTGCTCCAGGAAACCACCGTAAATTTCAGGTTGTATCTCGCCCAGGACCCTTTCGGGATCGATGGTGATGTGACTGATAGTACCGGTTTTATCCATGTCGGGATTGCCTCTCGTTGGATTTGAAGGTTGAAGGTTACTTTATCAATTTTATTCTAATGTTAGGGTGGTTTATTGAACCACGCTTATGTTTATATCATCCCCTGGTCAGTCGCGCCGAATAAATCTAGATAAGCGTTGCAACGGTTTGTAAAGGCTTCGACAGCCACAGTGGTCAGGTCAAAATAGCCCGTCTGCGGTTTTTGCGCGGAGGAGATCATTTTACGGGCGGCGGTGATATAGAGATCGGTAGCGATGTTGATCTTGGTAATTCCACGCGCAATGGCTCCCCGTACCTGGTCTTCCGGCAGACCGGTACCGCCATGCAGCACCAGGGGAATAGCGACACGCCCGGCGATATCCTCGAGTAAATCGAAATCCAGTTGGGGCTGACCTTGATACAGACCGTGCGCATTGCCAATCGCGATGGCCAAGAAATCTACACCGGTTTCCTGGACGAAGCGTTCGACGATGGCGGGATCTGTAAATCCTTTGCGCTGCCCGGTGATAGCCTGGTAGTCGCTACCCAGCCCGACATGCCCAAGCTCAGCTTCAACTGCTGCGCCAGCGGTATGTCCTGCCTGGACGATGGCGCGTGTTTGAGCGATATTCTCAGCCAGGGGCAGATGGGAGCCATCAAACATGAGGTCGGTACAGCCATATTTCAGAGCCAGCAAACATTGATCCAGACTGGAACCATGGTCGAGCATTATCGAAACCGGCGCAGTGGAACCCTCCGCTCGCACACGCAGGTAAGCTACCAGGGCAGGTGTGTAAGCTTTGTCGAAGATGCCTGCATAGATTGCCAGGATCCCGGGTGCATGTTTAGACTCAAAAGCGTGGATCATGCCTTCCGTGCTATGTTGATCGAAGGTATCGAAAAGAGGTACCGCGTAGTGGTGCGCCTGGGCGCGTAACAACTCCGCTTTGATTGAAACGAGGGGCATACTAATTACCTAAATATTCCCGTAAAGCCGGATAAAGGTGGCGATAAACAGTCTCATATAAATGCACGTAATGCTTGTGGCGGGCAGGCTCCGGTAGATACGTAGAACTGAGTCGGGGTGTCATCGCCTCAGCCGCCTGGAACACATCCGGGAACATGCCTGACCCACTGGCAGCCAGGATGCCAGCCCCTAACGCGGCTGCTTCTGGTGTATCACAGACGCGAATGGGTATGCCGGTGACATCCGCGATGACCTGGAGCCACATAGAGCTGTGAGTTCCGCCTCCCATGGCGATGAACTGAGCGATTTGTTGACCCAGCGCCTGTGCCACGCCTTCCAGATGGAGCCGCAATTCGAAGGCAATCCCTTCGAGGATTGCTCGATACATATGGGCTTTTCCATGCCTACCTTGCCAACCGATGATAATACCACGCGCGGCAGGATCCCAATACGGATTCATGGCGCTGTTCCAGTAGGGAACTAAAAGAAGTCCTTCTGCTCCGGGTGGTAGCTCCTGGGCCATCTGTTCCAACCGGAAGGGGATTGGTTGGCTGGTTTGGGTTTGATTGACAGATTGAGATTGAATTTCTGTTTCGCCTTGATCCGCCGGTCCACAAAACTGCTTGATGAACCAATCCAAAGTGTATGCGCCACCCAGGATCACTGTCTCAAGAAAATAGCCTGTGGGGTAACCCCCGAACATCGTTCGAAAAGCCCGGCTGATGACATAGGTTGGGGAGTAGAATCCCCCAATGACTGCTGTGCCCAGGTTGAGATAAGCGCTTTCGGTGTGGCTCAGGTTGATACTCAAGCCCCCTGCCTGCCCGTCGCCCAATCCGGCGTATACTGGCAATCCCTCTGGTAGCCCGCATAGCTCAGCGGCTGAGGCGGTCACTTCACCCACCCAGGCGCCGGGGGCGATGGCTGGTGGGAGTTGATCCATCCGCGCGCCACAGGCAACCACGATTTCTGGCGACCATCGCTGCTGCTGCATATCGAAAAGACCAGTCGGGTCAGCACACCCCCAACTGGTGCAGGGTGAACCAATCAGGCGATGGATCAGGAAGCCGTGAACATCCAGAATCCGAGCAGCGTTATGCATCCTATCAGGGTAGTTTTCCGCCAGCCAGGCCAGCTTGGGCGCGGTCAGGTTGCCAGAGAGAGGTTTCCCAGTTGTCCTGTGGAAGGCTTCTCCACCGATTTGTTTTTCAATCCATCCCAACTGATCCCGCCCGCGCTCATCCATCCATAGCAGGGCGTTACCGAGCGGTCGACCATCTCCATCCGTCAGCACGAAAGTCTCACGCTGGCAAGCCAGACTCACACCAACCAGGCGGTGCACATCAATTTGGGCTGTGACCTGGCGTGTCGCATCAACCAAAGCCTGCCACCAGCTTTCCGCATCCTGTTCATGCCCATTATCAGGCGAGGTTAGGATGGCAATAGGACTGCGACCGATCGCCAGGAGATGACCTGTCTGGTTAAAGGCAATTACCTTACAGGAGGTCGTACTACAATCAATCCCAAGCGCCAAATCTATCAAAGAAATATATCACGGAAAGCCAGGTTGTTTGCCTGATTCAAGGACGAGTGGGACTGCCATCTGGCAGGCGGGTTTGTGTCCACCAGTCCACTTCGTCAACACAAGGGTATTTGGCAGCCAGTTTTTCATCGAAATCAATGCCCAGACCAGGCAAGTCATTGGGATACATATAGCCATTCCGCACAACCGGCAGCCCGGGGAACATTTCATAGACCAGATCGTTGAAGCGACACCATTCCTGGATGCCGAAGTTTGGCGCCCATAAATCAAGGTGTAAGTTAGCGGCATGTCCGACTGGAGAGGTATCCCCCGGGCCATGCCAGGCGGTACGGATACCGTAGATATTTGCGAAGATCGCTGCGTCACGGGCGGGCGTGATGCCGCCCATCTGGCTGATGTGCATGCGGATGAAGTCAATCAGGCGTTCTTGGATCAACAGACGCCACTCATGGGGATTGTTAAATAGCTCGCCCATCGCCAACGGTGTGGCGCACTGCTGCCGGATGAGACGGTACCACTCGATATCATCAGGCGCCAGCGAGTCTTCCAGAAAGAATAATTTGAAACGCTCTAAATCCTTTGCGAACTGCACGGTATCAATCGGTGAGAGGCGCTCGTGAACGTCGTGCAGCAACTCGACCTCCTCACCAACGTTAGTGCGTACATACTCGATCATATGGGTCATCCGGCGCATGTAATCGCGCGGATCGAAGTATGCCCCCTCCGGCGCACCCTCCGGTTTGGCCAGACGGGTTGCTTTACCGCCATAGCCGCCCATTTGAATCCGGATGTAGCGATAGCCCTGCTCCTGGTACTTCCGCACGTTCTCGACCACTTCCTGAGGATCGCGCCCGTCGGCATGTGTATATACTGCAGCAGCTTCACGGCTTTTCCCACCCAATAACTGGTAGACCGGCATGCCGGCCAGTTTGCCTTTAATGTCCCACAGCGCCTGGTCAATGCCCGAAATGGCGTTATTGAGCACCGGACCGTTGCGCCAGTAGCTCTGCACCATGGCCATGTTCCACAATTCCTGGATGCGGGAGACATCCCTACCGATGACAAATGGCTTCAGGTGTTTTTCCAGGGCTGTGTATACCGCCTGGTAGCGCTGGGTGAAGGTCGCGCAGCCCAACCCGTACAGGTTGGGTTCGGAGGTAAGCACTTTCACGATGATGAAGCGCATCCCTGCGCTGGAGGTCTGGACAAGGTGGGTTTTTACATCCCGGATCGTAATTGGAGGCATATTTTAGCTCGCGGGGGTGAACTTGATACGCACTTTTTCGATTGGGACGCCGACCACTGTGATTTCCTCCAGCTTATTGGTGCCCAACCCGGCTTCTGCGGCCAGGTTTAAATGATTATCGCAACGAATATAGGGAGATTCAGGATAATCACCAGTCGGATCATACCCCATGACCGCTGTGGCAACTGCATCAGTCGCCACTGGATTCTTTCCCGCGATCAGTACCCCAGGCTGGATTGGAGAGACACCATTAATCCAGGGTCCCTCCCCGCTTTGGCATGATTTAATACCATCTACCAGTGAGAAATGGATCGGACGAGTGCGGTTTAAATCAATAATCACGCGTGGTAATCGGCTGCGGGTTTGGTTGGCTGGGCCATGGAAACCCGAGCGATATTTATCAGTCGACTGCAGTGTGTAGAACCGGTAAGGAACCAGGCCATAAAGGTTCTTCATGGTATGGGTGACGCCAGCATTGTAATGGTTCTTCATCTTCGATACCGACATGAAGACATTCACATTCTGGAGGATTTTATTGAATGTAAACGACTGGTAGATGAAACTCTTCTCGGGTACGTTTATCTCGTCGAATTTGTCAAAGGGTTTGATGTCATTCAAATCAATCAACCTGGCGCCAGTTGACTGGGCAATCTCTTCGTAGCCATATTCGGTGTACGAGGCCCATTCATAAGCTGCTTCGACGATGTAGATCTCTTTGGCGCCGGCCAGGCGGACTTGCTCGATGAGAGCTTGCACAACCAGGGGGTGGGTAATGAAGCTTTCAATAGGTTTAGCCCCTGGCAGTGAGCCTGAGGTGACTCCTCCGGTCATATTCACTTTGATGGCGACGCTATCACCGGATTTGACCACATCGTTTAAGCCGCCGAGACTATCGATGAGACTGGTCACTTCCTGGCGGACCAACTCAAGATTGTAATCTTTCACCTGTCCGATCGCTACCGTGGCTTGTTTCGGACCGCTGGGTTGCTCAGGCGTTACGAATTTGCCTACCTCTGGACTTGGTTCGGATTTACAGCTACTGAGCAGGGCGCTGGCGGTTACCAGACCAGTCAGGCGCAAGAATTCACGCCGGGACAAGAAATTATCAGATTGGGGTAGTGAGTTTTTCTGGTTCTTACGATCATGATGGTTCATTATGTTCTCCTAGTCTACTACCATGAAAATAATTACAACCCGAGCATAAACCTGAAGATGATATCATCCTGTCCCGGTAGATTTTCATGACCAAAGTCCGGATAGATGACCATTTTCTTCGGGGCGGTAATTTTATTATATACCGCGAACTGGCTGGAGGGTGGACAGATTGTATCCATCAGGCCAATCGCCCACAACACCTCCGCCCGGATGCGCGACGCCAGAAATTGGATATCGATATACCCCAGCGTTTCAAAGATGCTTTGCTCCTGCTCGTGGCGTGGATCGAAATGACGGAAGTATTCCGTTAATTCCGCATAAGCGTCTTTGGCCTGATCCATATCCCAGACGCGCTTGTAGTCGCTCAGGAAGGGGAAGACTGGAGCGGCACGTTTTACGCGGGGTTCAAGCGCCACACAGGCAACGGTCAGGGCACCGCCCTGGCTGCCACCGGTCACGCCGACCCGTCCTGGATCAACCTCGGGCATTTCCATGACAATTTTAGCTAATTGTGCAGTATCCAGGTAAATTTGCCGGAAGAGCAGTTTTTCGGGCTGACCCTCCAAGGCGTCTTCCAGGCCGCGGATGATATGACCATGCTGGGTATTGCCATGGACAGGTCCAGGATCCTCGGACAATCCACCCTGACCGCGGCAATCCAGCGCTGCAACCGTAAAACCCTGCGCTACGTAGCCAAGCTTGTCAGACCAGTCGCCTGAATCTCCAGTGTAGCCATGAAACATCAGAACTGCGGGATGCGGTGCGGGGGCGTTTTTCGGTCGGAGTAGCTTGGCATGCAGACGCGCCCCGCCGACTCCGTTGAAATAAAGATGGAAACACTCAGCGTTCAGCGCCTGGAATTCGGCAGGCGTTAATGTTACCTGTGAATCAAGCTGACCCATCTCTAATAGACTGCGATCCCAAAAAGAATCGAAATCTGCTGGGCGGGGATTGAGGCCCTGGTAGGTTTGTAATTCATCGAGACCAAAATCAAATGTGAGTGGCATATTTACCTCTGTGATGGTTTGGTTTTTCTACTATTAAATTACCATTGGATATACCAAAAAATGAAACAGGCGAAGGGTAAAACGAACAGTAGGCCAAAGACAGCCGCCAAAATAAGCTGGTTTTTAATGCCTCCTTCTCTGGGTATCCTACCGCCAATGATTCCACCCGCGATGGCCGGCAAGGCTACCGCGAGTAGGATTACTACCAAGACTCTTAAATGAAAAGGTCCACTTCTCATGGCTTCTTCTGCTTCTATAGGGATAACTTCTTGCCAGATATAATTAAAACCTACGGTTGCGAATAGACCAGCGACCAATCCTGTAAAGGCATTTAGTAAGTCGTATCGTAGTTTTAGGAAGGTATTTTGTAAAAAGGCTCGTATTCTCATACGCTTTTCACCCTTTCTATATTGTGATCATTCGTTTTATTGTATGGGTGGAGAATCTCGCCAAAGGAAGGTATATCCAGATTTGACTACCAGCTTGGTGGGATAGGCCACCAGTTCGCTTCTTTTCCTACTCGCAACTCATCCCAGGCATCTGCCATACGCCCCAAAGAGCGGGTATCCAGGTCTTTTAGTCGAAAACCGCGGTTCAACTCACTGCGCGCTCCTGGATTAGCGAGTTGCGTAGCCCGGCAGTAGTTATAGAAATCCATAAAACTGGTCATGCTGGACACGATCCCGAATTTATCTGGAGACTGGTTCATTGGTGAGAAGGGATCGATGGTGTGAACTGAATTAAGGATTCGTAGAGAGGATGAGGGATAGAACTCGTAAATTTCACGTGCCAGGTTCAATGTTTCCTGAAAGGTTTCGTTGTTCTCTCCCGGCAGGTTCAGTGAAAAATAGACCAGCAGGTAAAGATTATTTCGGCTAAGGTATTCTAATGTATCAAAAAGTGCGTCATTTGAAAATTGTTTACCATTCAATCGCCGTACTTTTTCATTGCCTGAAAGTGGACTCAGGACGACACAGGAATGAGACATGTCCACACTCCGCGTAAATTCATCAATAAACGCGGGCTCAGGGAGTTGGAAAAACTCATTATAAATACTGATCTTTACGCCGCTGTTTCTCAACTGTAAGAAAAACTCCCTCCAATAATCTGCGTCTAATTCAGCCAGGTCGTAAGACATGGAGGCCTGGATAACGCCCGAGTGAGCAAGCTTCTTGAGGTCAGCCACCAGTTTATGTGGGGAGCGCGTTACTAGTCCGGTACGACCAGCGAGTCTTTCATGGGCGTCCTTGTTACCGCCACAATAAGAACAATGATACCGGCAACCTCGAGCGGAGGTCAGCCAGCGTCCTTTGAAGGGATTGGTATGTAAGGCGTCGAGCGCTTGATCGGCATCCAGAACCACGTATTCGCTGACATAATATTCCAGATAGTGATCCATGAAATCAATATCAACGAAATTTAGCGCATCTAACTCCTGCGTTGTTGCGGTATAGCTCAAGGGATTCTCTACAATACCAGCTTCACTCCGGTAGGAGAGGTTCGGAATATCACCCAACGCCAGCAGGGCACTAGAACGGCTGCCTGCTTTTAACAGACGTTGCACCAGCTCAAGTAATGGTTTCTCCCCGTCTCCTCGGACGATGAAATCGATCTCCGGGAAGCGCTCCAGGATTTCTCTGGAAAATCCGGAAGCCGTCAGACCACCCAGCACGATCCAGGCCCAGGGTATGACCTGTTTACACAACTGGGCAATTTTAACCGCTCCGTAGCTGTGCTCATACCAATGTAAATCGATCAGGACAACACGCACTCCCTGGCGCGAACTCAACCAGTTCCGCAGGCTGAAGTTTTTATCCAGTTGTCTTTCCTGAGCATAGTTCACTCCACGCACAGGGATGCCATTCTCGCGTAAGACATTCACCAATCCCGCTACTCCCACCGGCAAAAGCGCGTAAGGGCGCCCCATATTCGGCTCCATACTGAAATCGACGCCTTGCTTGGCAGGATGGATGTAGATTACCGGAGTTTCTCCCCGGGGAAACTTAGCCGCTGGAGGCTGTTCGTATTTGAGGTTCATTAACCGGTTATTCTACTCTTTCCGGGTGGAGAACATTTCCCATTTCCGCGGATCATAACGGACGAGGTTAATGCCGTAAGCGCCATCAATGTAAATCGTGGTGCCGGTGATGTAAGATGCCAGATCCGAAGCCAGGAAAACGACCGTATTGGCAACCTCATCCACCTCGCCAACCCGCTTGAGGGGAACCCAATCCGTGAAATAATTCTTCCAGGACTCATCGGTATGGTATCCCTCGCGGTGCGAGTCGATGGCTCCCGGAGAAACACCAACGACGCGGATGCCAAGCTCGCCCCACTCCAACGCAAGTTCTTTGGTTAGCATGGTGAGACCGGCCTTGGAGGAATTGTAATGAGCTGCGCCCATGCGGGGCACAATATCGTGCATCGACGAATTATTGATTACCACTCCGCCGGTTCCTTGTGCGCGCGCCATGGCGGCAAAAGTCCGCGCACACATAAATGAGCCGCGTAAATTGACTCCATGGACGCGGTCCCATTCACTCATAGGCATTTCTATGGCGCCATACATTGACTCAGTCCCGGCATTGTTGACCAGGATATCCAGGCCGCCCAACACTTCACTGGCCTGTTGGAACAAGCGAGATACATCTTCTTCCTTGCTGATATCTGCTTCAATGGCGAAAGCACTTCCCTCACCATATTGTTGATTTAGGCTTTCGATCAGAATATTGGCGGCTTCGGGATGAACGATATAATTAACCACGACGCGTGCCCCGGCAGCTGCCAGGCGAGTAACGATGGCTGCGCCGATCCCGGTGTTGCCTCCTGTCACCAGGGCACGCTTACCATTGAGGTTTATTTCGACTGTTTGCATTTTTATTCTCCTTTGATATCAGTCTACCAAATAACCATGCCAACGATTAATTATATCGTAACGACTCAGGCAGGTAAAGTAAACCGAGTTTGAAGAATAGAGGAAAGAACGACTTACCAGACAAAGCCAGATAAGCGGTATCCATGTCAAGCATGTGTTGGCTCTTGGGATGAAGCCTACCTGCTCAAGGTTGTATCTGACCGAAATATAATTACTTTATTCTCCTTGTAAAACTAATGATATATGATATATAATAGTCAATGTTTGGATGGATAGTTTTCGGTAATCCGAGCACTCTTGTTCGAGACGGATAAGACTTTGTTAACATGAAAAGCCCGGAAAAACACTTGTTTTTACACCCAATCGAAAATCAGCTTTGTAATGGTGTTGGATGACTCTACCCATGGGTTGTCCGACTAATATTTTGAAATCCAAAAATTGGCCTTCAGGTCAGGAGGGGAGGATCCTAAAAAATTTTCACTCACAACCCTATTCATCCACTACCCACTCACTATATCCCAATGAGAATCACAAACTAGATTAGGAGATAGAGAAATGTCCGATAAAATTTCCCGTAGAGAGTTTTTGCGAATTTCAGCTGTAACTGCGGCCGGCGCTTTATTAGCCGCTTGTGGGACTACCGCCCCGGCCACCGAGGTTCCCAAGGTTACCGCGCCTCCCCAGGCCACTGCTACCACGGCGCCACCGAAACTGAAAGAAGTCCCTCGCAATCGCACGATTAACCTGGCTTGGAGTATTAGCTCCCCTATTGGCGTGACCAACGCCTTAGCCGCCCCGGGGTACACCCACCAGGAAGGCAACTCATTACTGAGTGAAGGCTTGGCGTACTATATGATCTACGCCAGTAAGACAACCCCCTGGATTGCCGAGAGCATGACTTATACCAAGCCAGACTTCACGGAGTTGACCATTAAGCTCCGCAAGGAAGCCATGTGGAGTGATGGAACGCCGTTGACCTCGAAGGATGTAGCGTTTACCTTCAACCAGCAGATGACCAATGAGAAAGCGAACTACCACGCCCAGTTCTTGGCGTTCGTGCAGGAGTTCAAGGCGACGGATGCACAGACCGTGGTGGTAACCTTCAAGCAGCCCTCCCCGCGTTTCGCGTTCGAGGTGCTGACATGCAAGTTCGATACCGGTATGGGGGGCGTGATCGTTCCCGAGCACGTGTTGAGCAAGGTGCCGGATGTCAATGCCCATGCGGGCGGTTTGGATATGCCCCACTCAGGTCCCTATACCTTAGTCGTCTGGGATCAGAATCAGAAGATCTTTGACCTGCGCGAAGATTGGTGGGCGATCAAAGCAGGCATCGCCCAGGTTCCGGACGCCAAGCGCGTCGTCATGACCAACCTCGGCGGTCAGGTCGGCCAGAACATGGACGTAGTCGCCCAGCGCGTGGTGAACAACGAGTATGACATGACGCTCGACATGCGCAGCGCGGTTATCGGCAACATCCTCAAGCAGAATCCCAAGGTGACCACCCATACCGGCGATAAATCTCCGTATGGGTATCTGGACTGGTGGCCGAACTCCTTGTGGAGCAACTCCCTGATTGCGCCTTACAGTGATCCAAACGTGCGTAAGGCCATGAGCCTGGCAATTGACCGGGATAAGATTGACACGATGCTCTACGAGGGTGCAAAGGTATCGTCCATCTACCCGTTCCCGCTCTACCCCAACCTGGTAAAGTTCACCGAACTCCCGGACGTGCAGGCGTTGATCGCGAAGTATGAACCGCGCAAGTTCGATCTCGCCAAGAGTGCGGAGCTCATGACCGGCGTAGGCTTCACCAAGAACGCCGACGGGCTGTGGGAGAAAGACGGTGCGACCGTTAATTGCACCATCAACGGCTTTGAGGGCATTCACTCCGACATCATCCCCATCCTGGTGGAGATGTTGAAAACGGCGGGTTTCGACGCCAGCATTAACTTCGGCACCGACGCCTACCAGAATATGATTGACGGCAAGCCTGGTCTGTACATGTACGGTCATGGCGCCAGCCTGGTCGATCCGTATGCCGCCTTCGAGCTGTACAACGGCAAATTCAGCGCGCCAATCAACACCACGTCTGGCAGTAACCACTTGTCGCGCACCAATATCCCGGAATTCACCGCGCTCAACGATGCGATGGCACCGCTGGCTTCGGACGATCCGGAATTCACAAAACTGGCTATAGGATGTATGGAGATTTACTGGCGGGATACACTTGATATCCCGGTTATCCAGTGGCTGCACCGTATCCCCTACAACCTGACCTACTGGACAAACTATCCAACTGAGGCCAATCCGAGCATCGGTTGTAACGGCGCCTTCTGGCACCACACCGGTATGCTCGTTCTCACCACCATGAAAGCGGCTCAGGCATAAATTTATCTATGAATCGTTGCGTGGTACGTTGGCGTGCCACGCAACGATTACTCAGATCTCCAGTCCTGAGGATATCTACAATATGTTACCTGTTTCCAAGAAGGAGGATGAGCGATCATGAGTGTTAAAAAAATCGTCTCACGCCTTTTATTCCTCGTCCTGGTGATCTGGGCTGCTTCCACGATCACCTTCTTCGTCCCGAGGATTTCGTCTAAAAATCCCGTCCGCGAACGCTTCAACCAACTGGCCATGTCCGGCGGCTTCAATCCGACCGACATGGAAGTCATAATCGCTTCTTATAACGCCAAGTTCGGGTTGGACAAGCCGTTGTATCAGCAATACTTTGACTACATCTCGGGCATAGCCAGGCTCGATCTGGGCGTATCGTTTAACAAGTATCCCAGGACGGTGATGCAATTAGTTATGGATTCTCTGCCCTGGACGATCGCGTTGCTGCTGGTCACGACAGTCCTGTCTTTTGTCATCGGCAACCTGCTCGGCGCGGTAGCTGCCTGGCCCCGCTCGCCAAAATGGCTGCGCATGATTGCCACGCCGTTCGTGCTGCTGATGGGAGTGCCTCCGGTGATCATGGCAGTGTTGCTCTTGTTCTTCGTCGCCTTTCGATTAAAATTCTTACCACTGGGTAGTGCTTACTCCACCGGCGTGATCCCTGACTGGTCATCAGCGGAATTCATCTGGGATGTGATTAAACACCAGATCCTGCCCGCGCTGGCGCTCATTCTGGGTACCGTGGGAGGCTGGGTGCTGTCCATGCGCGGCATGGGGGTAACCATCCAGGGAGAGGATTACGTCCTCTTCGCCGAACATAAAGGCCTGGGCGGCTATGCGATATTCAAGGACTACTACCTGCGCAATGCCCTGCTCCCACAGGTGACCGGTTTGGCGCTGGCACTGGGCACCGTGGTCACATCAGCCATTGTCGTTGAGAGCATGTTTGGTCTGCCTGGTCTCGGTACTGTGTTAAACCAGGCCATCCGAGCGAACGATTTCTTGGTTATTTACGGCGTTGTATTATTCATCACCATCGCCGTGGCTTCGCTGATGGTTTTGGTAGAATTATTCTATCCGTTGCTGGACCCTCGCATTCGCCAGGAGTAAAGAGGTCGATGACCACCCTCGCCATTTCCCAACCTGAAGTCATTCAGCCTGGTAGGCTTACACTATTGTTCCGTTATCTACGCCGGAATAAGAGCCTGGCAATCGGCCTGTTCTTAGTGCTTCTACTAACCGCCTTCACCGTGTATGGCATGTTAACGATTGATAAGGCCAGGGCCTATCCCCTGACCGTCCCAGCGAAAGAACCCCCCAGCGCGCAATTCCCGCTTGGCACCGACTTTTTCGGGCGGGATTTGTATGCCGCCATGGTAGTCGGCCTGTGGCAGACGGCGCTCATCGGCGTCCTGGCCGGAGGCATAGGCACGCTGATCGGCGTGGTGCTGGGTTTCACCTCGGCTTACTTTGGTGGACCCATTGATAGCCTCATCAAAGGTGTTTGCCAGATTCTGACACCCATCCCCCCCTTCTTGATCCAGGTCATCCTTGCCGGCTCGCTCGATAAACGCATTGTCACGGTATATACCATGGCTTTTATTGTCGTGCTCCTATCGTGGATGGGACCGACCCTTGTGATCCGCTCGCAGGTACTCTCAATGAAGGAACGGCAGTTTGTCTCTGTGGCTAAACTATCCGGCATGGGCGATCTGGGGATTATCTTTATCGAGATCATGCCCAACCTGCTACCTTTTATCGCGGCATCATTTGTAGGGTCGGTGTTCGCTGCTGTATTTGCCTCGTTTTACCTGGCAGTGATCGGCCTGGGTCCCCTGCGTGAACCGTTGCTTGGCAACACCATCTGGTCAGCGCAAACCCAGGGTGCCTTCTTCAACGGCTGGTGGTGGTGGCCTATCATGCCAGCCGTGGCGATGATTATCATCCTCGGCTCACTCGCTCTCATCAACATGGGCCTCGACGAGTTAGCCAACCCGCGTGTCCGCCGGACAGAATAAGATCTCACCCCCGACCCCTCTTTATGGTATGGAGAGGGTGGAGAATCAAGCATGGATCCAGTTCTTCAGATAACGAATTTGCAGGTCTCTTATTACACCGATGCCGGCCGCGCCACGGCGCTGGCTGGAGCCACCATATCGTTAAACGCAGTTGAAAAGCTTGGTTTGGTGGGCGAGTCCGGCTCAGGTAAAAGCACCATGGCGTTGGCAATGATGCGCATGATCAAACCGCCAGGTCGTGTCGAAGGCGGGCAGGTGATTATCGACGGCACCGATATTCGTACGCTTTCCGATGAGGCGATGCTTAAAGCCCGTTTGAGTAAGATTGCTTACATCCCACAGGGCGCCATGAACTCGTTAAATCCGGTTATGCGTATTGGCGCCCAAATGATCGATGCATTGAAGGCACATGGGATAAAGGAATCGAAAAAAGCGCTGCAAGAACGGTGTATGATAGCGCTCGAATCAGTAGATCTCAAGCGGGGTGTCTTCCGAATGTACGCTCATGAATTGAGTGGCGGCATGAAACAGCGTGTTTGTATCGCCATTAGCATTTTACTTAAGCCAAAAGTCATCATCTGTGACGAACCAACCAGCGCTCTGGATGTCGTGACCCAGCGCCAGGTGATGGAGACGATTGATCGCGTGCAGAAAGAAATCGGTGCAGCGGTGATTCTGATCGGGCATGACATGGGTTTGATGGCACAATTTGTCGATAAAGTGGCTGTCTTATATGCCGGGCGTCTGATGGAAGTGAGTACAGTACGAGATATGTTCACCGATCCAAAACATCCCTATGCCAAAGCTTTGATCAACAGTTTACCCGACCTGGAAAATAAGGGTATCTTTAAAGGCATTCCAGGGATTGCACCCTCGATCTTGCGGCTGCCGAGTGGATGTCCATTCCATCCCCGCTGTATGCAAGTGATGGAGGTATGCGAGTCGAAAATCCCGGAGCTTATAACGTTAGCCGATGGGCGCTCAGTAGCATGCCATCTCTTTTCTGAAAAGGCATAATTATGGCAGTATTATTGGAACTTAGAAACGTAACCAAGATTTATACCCGCGGTCTACTTTCGAAAACCTCGACAACCGCACTGGAGAATGCTTCTTTAAAGTTGGATGATCAACAGCCCACCATTGTTACAGTGGCTGGCGAAAGCGGCAGCGGTAAAACGACGCTGGCGATGTTACTACTTGGCTTTATCACGCCCAGTTCAGGTCAGATATTATATAAAGGTCAGGATATCAGTCAATTAAGAGGCAGTGAGAGGATAACCTTCCGGCGCGAGGTTCAGGCTGTGTTCCAGGATCCATTTGCGGTTTTCAATCCATTTTACACGGTAGATCACTTGTTAACTGTGCCGATTAACCTTTTTAAATTAGCGAAATCGAAAACGGAAGCACGCGATAGAATGGACGAAGCGCTAACGGCAGTTGGTTTACGCCCGGAAGATGTGCTGGGACGCTATCCGCATCAGATTTCGGGAGGGCAACGCCAACGGATTAATGTGGCGCGTGCCCTGGTGCTCAGGCCAAAGTTGCTGGTGGCGGATGAGCCGGTATCGATGGTAGACGCTTCACTGCGCGCAAGCATCCTGGAGACCCTGGTTGGTCTGCAGAAGAATTTCGGTGTCTCGATTATCTACATCACGCATGACTTAACCACCGCCTACCACATTGCCAGGTCGATTATTGTGCTTTATCGCGGGGCGGTAATGGAAGCCGGGAATGTCGATTCCGTGATCAAGGAACCGAAACATCCCTACACGCGACTTCTGGTAGATTCGATCCCGTGGCCAAATATCAACCGGCGCTGGGGTGGAACCGAAATCAAAGCCAAGGAATCAGAATTATCCGAGGGCAGCGCGGGTTGTAAATTCTACTCGCGCTGTCCATTTGCGTTCTGGCCATGCAAGGACGCGCCGCCGCTCTTTCGCCTGGATGAGTATCACGCGACGGCCTGCTATCTGTTCGAGCAGAACCCGCGCATCGAATCAGAGCAGTTATCGGAATTACTACCTGTCTAAATAAAATTCAAACGCAGTAGATACTCACCATAACGGATGTCCATCTGATTGGCGGGCAGTTCAGCCGAGCAATATGGATTATCGATGTGTTTAAACCCGGTTATTGGTTGTTCGATTTCATTAACCATCAAGGGTCCTTCCCAGCCGAACGCCAGGGTCTCGCTGTGTAGACCCACCATTTGAACTGCCAGGTCCTGGAAGTTCAAGGGCATCCTTGTTACCCTGTCCTGGAAATCCTTGAAATCCCCGTCAATCGCTCTTCGGCCCATCTGGCAAACCCACACATTTTTATGCCCATACGAGCGGAGTTCGCGATAACCATCCGGACCGCGTCTGTTTAGCTCAAAGCCCCTGGCAGAGGTTAACGCCAGGTAGCCATTGTCTTTCCGAGCAAAAGCCCATCCTTCCGAGAAGGCATGTTCGTCGAAAGCATAAATGGGAAAGTAAGCATGGGTAAAACCCATCCAGTCTTGTTCGGGGAAGTTGTACACTGCGATCAGCATTTCTTTCCACTGAGCCACCCTGGGCAGTACCGCATTTCCCCGCCAGAATCCCGGGTAGTGCGCCTCACTCTCACTCATACAGGCGGGATGGTTGGTGAACACAACTGCGTCTGATCCCATAGTCGCCTGCCAGATGTGCTCATGGCTACCCCGGCTTCCGGGATGGTAATCCTGAGCGGAACTGAGCATGTAATCGGGGGTCTTATAAGTAACCCTATTTATCTCGCTTTCACCTGGTACGGTAACCCCACTACCATGTGTGATGATCCTATTCCGTTCATTACACCACATTTCTTCCGGCAATTTGGTGGCAATTTCCGTAAAGAAGGCCGGGAACTCATAATTGGAACAGGCCAGGCCGACGGTTCCCAGAATGTGGTGGTTAAAAACCCCCATCCCCCATAATAATCGGCAGATCCCTGAGGTTGCCTCGAGTTGGGCGCTCTTGATCATTGAGGCGTGCGTGCGTCCATGACTGGCACCGAAAGCTCCCTTAAAGGAATTGACGGCCAGCGTAAAAATCATTTTATCTAACAGCACTGAGGCCATATCGCAGATGGCAGCTTTGAGGAGCAATAATTCCGATTCAGCCAGGCTGGCGAGATAGGATAGAGCCAAAATGACTTGTTCATAATAATAATTTGAATCCCAATCCGTGAATCCGTTGCTGGCGCGTTGACGCATCCAATCCAGGGCAAGTTGCCCACCTCGATTAAAGTGCCATAAACCGGTCTGTTGGGAATTCGAGAAAATCCGGTCAAGATAAAGCTGTCCAGCCAGGATTTCGCAGGTATGGATCAGGATGGTGTGACTCTCCCCACTAAAATCCAGGGTATCGCTGGTAGAGAACACCGGCAGCTTATACTCGAACTTAAGGATGCAGTCTTCGATGGGTTGATTCAAGTTGTCTGGAAATGAAGGATTGTTCTGGTAGCGATGCATGATCCCCAGCAATCCAACCAGCAGGATGTCACTGTCGTTGATGCGCTGGTTAACCTGTTCCACCGCTACTAGAATTCGGTCAGGTTTCAACTCAGACCACCTGTTCAATTCCATCTTTGCTATCTCTGCGAAGAGGTCAGTTTCGAATTTGGTCGCATCTTCCAAAGCCTCCAGCCGGCGTTGTGTTATGTCTTTATAGGGAGCAATGGAATAAGCATTATCCAGAACATGAATCGGTAATTTGCGTGTGTACCGTAAATTATGCTCAAAAAATTCCTTTAGCGGTGCCATCAATGTAACAAAGTAGGGTCTTTCCAAGAGTCTGAAATTATGCCCCACATCTACCGGTTTGGTTGCGTCGGTCCTCCAGGTTCCATCTACATACACGAGATTGCGCGAATCCATGATTTTATAATCATAGGTAACTTCCCTTTGTAAATCCTCCGCCCAACGCAGGTTGAAGTGAGCTCCCCGATGGTTGACTACTTCTTCCAGATATGCATTCTCGAACATCAGCTCAAGCGCTTGATGGCGCAAAGGGTAGCGCGCGTTCGTGGGTACACAAATCGATATTTCTATATCGGTTTCATTAGCAGGTAAATCAACAATTTGAAAAGCCATTACATTTTCACATTCGCGGACCGCGACCTGGTTAAAACGCACCAGCAAATTATTTTCTTGTTTCAGCGAGGCCGGGATGCGAATGCTAAACAAATCTGGAGAAAATTTTTCCTGGTGATGAATGTGATTCCCGTTTAGCCAAATATCTGCCGGACCACGGGTTGTTAGCACCATCGTGACCGGTATTGCATAACTGGATTTGATCACCGTATATGCCCAGGTTTGCAGGTGCTGCCAATTTGGGTAGGAATTTGAAACATCGACAAAATGATCCTCGTGGCAGCGGATGTAATTCCAGGTTAATTTCTCACCATTGATCTCTGATATGCCTTGATCGACAGGCGGTTCAGATAAGGCAACTCCCTCTCGGTAGAATTGATGAGCGATCTGGAGTTTATAGGTAATTTCATCATCCTTTGTACGATCCGGGCTCAATATGGGTGTGGATTGTGGGCCAGCAACTAGCCAGTTATGGATGTAGCCATTGTTAAGCGGATAGACAAGATAATTACTACTCATAAAACTTTACTACTCCTGGATTGATGGGATATCAATTTCTGAGTTCAATGGCTCAGATTGGTTTCAGCGAATTGGTAGTCAGGGAAAGGCTTAGGGACAACACGCAGGTATTATAGCCTATTCTTTCCCCGATTAATTTGATTAAGAGGTTGGTATTCAGGTGTAGATTATAAAGGCGTTTTATGTTGTGATCTGTAAGCTATTGAAAGTTTTGTTGATCCGATTTGAGTTGTTGTGGTAAGATCATCAGAGGTTGGGGATCGAAAATCACCTGGTAAACGGAAATTATAAAAAAAGTCGGAGGATGAATGTACCAAAAGAGGAAACTAATATCGGTACAAATGGTGATCTTTGCTCTATTGATTTCCGCTTGTGGAGTATCTGGGGGAGGTATTGCCACACCGACGCCCTTGCCTCCAATTATCAGTTACGAGAAAGCGCTCTTTTCAGTGGAACGCGGTTCGATCGTATCTGAGAAATATGCCGGGGGTGAAGTCGTCCCTTCTAAGCAGAATGAACTTTATTTCCGTGCTTCTGGCTATGTCACTCGTATTATATTCAAACTTGGCGACACGGTCAAAAAAGGCGAGTTGATTGCTGAGATGCAGGTGGATGACCTGGTAAACCAGGTGGAACAAGCGCGCATTGATCTGGAAGTTGCGCAGGCGAAGTTAATCGCCAGTCAAACTCAAGCACGCTATGGTATTCAGCGCGCCGAGACCCAGGTCAAGATTTGGGAGGATCGTGTAGCTCTGGCGCGCATGGACATCGAACGGGCCGTTGGCGCGGATGCTCAGGCGCGAGCGAAGTATGAATTAGATATCACTGAACAAAACCTGACGCTGGCGCGCATAGATCTCCAGCAAACGAGTGAATCAGCTAACCCTTACGAGGAACAAGCGGTCGAACGTACTCTGCTGGCTGTACAGCGGCTTGAGTCCCTGGTGAGTGAACGGCAGATCTTCGCGCCCTATGATTGCATAATCTTGAGAAGCATGATTCGCCCCGGGAATAATGCTGAGGCGTTTAATGTTCTCTTCGTTGTCGGAGATCCTACCACCCTGGTAATCCGTACACAGTATGAATATTCTTTACGAGAAAAATTGAGGAAAGACATGGAAGTTAATCTGACCTTCTCGGTGGAAGATACTGAAACACACCTGGTGCAATATCTACCCAACTTCCTACCAATCACACCGAAGGAGGGTCAGACAGGGACGGCAGCAGGTGAGTATTTATACTTCACGGCTCCACAAGATATCCCCCAAGATCAACTTGAGGTGGGCCAAAGCGTTAATTTAACCATCGTGTTAGGGCGCAAAGAGAATGTGCTGCTCTTGCCTCCCGCGGCTATTCGGAATTACCGGGGATTAAATTTCGTTATCGTACAGGAAGGCGACCGTAAGCGGCGGGTTGAAATTTTTAAGGTTGGTCTGGAATCACCGGAACGTTGGGAGATCGAAGCAGATTTGAAAGAAGGCGATCAGGTACTAGGGCCTTAGGCTATGGCTAATTTCTTCTCGTCCATTGTGGTGGTTTTCAAACGGTTGTGGCATAACCTGGGTTTAAGCCTCAGCGCTTTGTTGGGGATTATCGCAATCATGGCGATTGCAGTCTGCGTCCCAGTATTTTCACATTCGGTTGCGGGAAAAGTACTCCGCCTCCAACTGGATGAAAAGGTTGCCAGCACCCATCGTCGCTTGTTTAGCCTCCATCTGTTTTATCAAGATAACCAAACCCCTTCTGTTTTCACAATTGACAATGCCAAAACAGTCAGTGATTTCTTACGCGATCAGATGGCAAAGCAAATGGGATTGCCGGTAGAACAGATAGTGATGGGCACCCAATCGGGGATACAAAATGTAGCCGACTTGAACAACCGTGGCTATGATTTCCCGAATACTCCCGTAGCGCGCTGGCGATTCTTGTTTTTGGATATCTTGCCGCAAAGTTCTGATCTGGTCGAGGGGAAATGGCCTGAACCAGATCTTGGCAACTCTGGTCCTATACAAGTCGCAGTCCCAGACACGATGGCGGATGAGATGCTCTTGAAGATCGGTGACCTTTTCCAGACCCCCACGGTGCAGGTGCAGATCGTCGGTTTTTGGCGAGCCAAGAATAATTTTGATCCGCTCTGGTTTAATAATCCAGATATCGAGTACTCCAATACTCTTTGGGTGCCTGAACTCACCTACCGAAACCGGATTGCCAAGGAGGTAAATCAACCAGTATTTTTCACTTTTTGGTATGTGATCGTCCCTGAAAAAAGCGTGAACATAGGCCGCGCACCTCAATACCTGCGCGGGATGGTAAGGCTGGATCGTGATCTCCAAAAAGTAATCCCTGGAATAAAAATAGATTATTCGCCGATGGAAGCCTTACAAGTCTATCAAAAGCGCGCCGATACTATGACTACACTTTTATATGCGGTTGGCTCGCCGATGATTGTGTTGGCCTTGCTTTTTATCACCTTGACTGCACGGATTGCGGTCCAACAATATGAGAATGAAATTGCCACCATGCGTGGTCGAGGCACCAGCCGGTTCCAGGTCCTATCGCTCAATTTGATCGAAAGTCTGGTATTGGTCACCCTGGCTTTTTTCCCGTCCCTTGGGGTTGGTTGGTTGGCAGCGAATTTGATGGTGAAAACCGTCTCATTTCTGTCTTTTACATCTCGCTCGACCTTTCCATTTTCACTCGAAGGGGTGAATTATCTATTGCTGGGTACGGCCGTTGTGCTCATCGTGCTGTCGCGTTTTATGCCGGCTGTGAATATCTCGCGCATAACCATCATCCGGTTAAAACAGGAGCAGTCCCGCGCCAGCCTCCAACCATTTTGGCAACGTTTTTACCTGGACTTCCTGTTGCTTCTCCCGGGAATTTATGCCTACGTCGTACTGCGTGGGTGGGCAAAACCAGCCCAATTTATTGCCAGCCTGTGGGAAACTGGCGAGCAGTATCGGGATCCGCTCTTATTTATCGCGCCAGCGATCATGTCAATTGCGATTTGCATGCTGATGTTGCGACTGGTGCCGCTCTTCTTGCGCCTGTTGGCGGCGATTGTTGAACGTCTGCCAGGTGTGTGGGCATACCTCTCTTTACAGCAGGTAGCCCGGCGACCTGAAGATCACACCAGCACCCTGCTACTGATTATGATCTCTTTAAGTCTATCGATTTTTTCGGCTTCGACAGCGAAAACCCTGGATCGCTGGTTGTATGACTCAGCTTACTACCAGGCCGGATCAGATCTGGCTGTCCAGGAGTTGATCATCAGTAGTGGTGGGGGGAACACGTTTGGCATTCCAAGCGGAGGGACAACGGTAACTGACGTCAGCAGCATTGCTCAGGGCTTTATCAGCGTGGAAGAACATCTCAAGCTGCCAACTGTCCAGGCTGCCACGCGGGTTGGGATTTATGGCGGTGTCTACAGTTACGGTGTGGGTGAGTTAAACTGTGTTGTCATGGGCATTGACCGGCTCGACTTTCCCAGCGCTGGATTCTATCGAGCGGATTTCGCTTCCCAATCCTTAGGGTCGTTAATGAACGCTTTGGGTGGGCAACCAATGGGAGTGCTGGTGCCAGAGGAGCTTACTAAAAAATCCGGTCTGGGAGCTGGTGACCAGCTCAATGTGACCATCAATGTAGCCGATCAGAAATTCGACCGCGAGCTGATCATTGTCGGGACTTATCGTTACTTCCCTACCGTATATCCTTCTGGAACGACAGTTTCAAGCTGGTCTACCCTCATCGTCAATCTGGAGTCCATCTTCGATAACCCGGAAGCAGCTGAAGGATTTAGTTTCTGGCTCAGGCTTAAGGAGAATGCAGATCTCAACCAGGTGTTGAAACAATTGCGGGGTTTAATAAACTCAGAAAATGCTGCAGTTAAGATTTTTGGTAATGCCATTGAGGAGATAAAGAAGGGTCAGGATCAACCTGAAAGGGTGGGATTATTTGGTATATTAAATGTTGGGTTCCTGACAACGGGACTGATGCCTGGGATTGGTTTCCTGCTCTATTCTTATGCCTCATTACGCCGTCGATTTATCCAACTTGGCATCTTGCAAGCGATTGGCCTTTCGGTACAGCAGTTGGTTGGCTATCTGGTCTTTGAACAGCTTTTATTAATGGGTCTGGCTGTTTTAATTGGCGCAGGGATCGGGTTGGTGTGCAGCTACCTGTTTGTACCGCTGCTTCAGATCGGTGCCTCTCTGGGTGTGCCTATCCCCCCCTTTCAGGTATTGATTGGCTGGGCTGAGACAGGCTGGCTTTGTCTTGGATTTAGTCTGGTGTTAGTTCTGACCGTTACCTTCACTATCCTCTACCTGGTACGCTTAAAAGTGTTCCAGGCCGTGAAGATGGGCGAAACATTGTAAACAGTTGCAGGTTATCCATTGACAGTTTGAAGGTTAGAGGTGGTTATGTCAAATGGGAAAGATAATTTGATAACATGCGAGAACCTGGTACGTATCTACAAAGTTGCTGACCTGGAGGTAGTGGCTTTGCAGGGCCTGGATCTGATGGTACGGCGGGGTGAAATGCTAGGCATTGTCGGCACCTCAGGATCAGGTAAGACAACCTTGATGAATATTCTTGGCGGTCTAGACCGGCCATCTGCTGGGCGAGTAATTGTGGATGGGCAAGATCTGCTGAACCTGTCCGAAGTAGAATTAAATTCATATCAGCGCAATAAAGTTGGTTTCGTCTGGCAGCAGACTTCTCGCAACCTGATCACGTATTTAACCGCGCAGGAGAATATCGAATTGCCGATGACGATGGCTGGAGGCCGCACTCACCGGCAGAAGCGCGAGTGGAGCTTAGAACTGCTTCACTCGGTTGGTTTGTACGAACGCCGTCGCCATAAGCTTTCCCAGCTTTCGGGTGGAGAACAACAACGTGTGGCAATTGCCGTTGCCCTGGCGAATAAACCAGTCTTGCTCCTGGGAGATGAGCCGACCGGTGAGGTCGACTCGACGACAGCCCACGTGATCATTAATACCTTTCGCAAGATGAGCGAGCAGATGGGTTTGACGACGATCATCGTTACCCATGATCCTCGGATCGCCGAGTTGGTGGATCGGGTCGTGGCTATTCGCGATGGCAAGATCAGCACGGAGACAATCCGCCAGGTGAGTAACCAGGCATCATCAGTTAGTGACCAGCCATTATCGATCAGCGCTCCGCCAACTGAAGTCTATAATGAATATGTTGTGCTAGACTCAGCCGGGCGTTTACAGCTCCCACGTGAATGGCTGGAACAACTTGGGATCGGGAAGCGCGCCCAACTGGAATTGGGTGAGGGGAGTATTTTGGTGCGACCAGCAGAAGGTCACACGGGTGAAGCAGCGCAACCTAAGCTAACGCTTGAGGAACAGATTGCGCTGCTATTTACTGAAGAGCCACCTCAACCACGGCGAAGTTTGCTGGCACGTTTAAGGCGGCGTAATTCAGTTTAAAAATGTAAAGAGGTGATGGGTATGCCAGACGAAACAGTAGTTCCGGGCGAAACAGTAGTTCCTGGAGAAACAGTAGTTCCAGGCGAAACAGTAGTTCCACGAGAAACAGGGATGGCGGGGAAAATAATTATTCAGGCGACCAATATAACCCGTGTGTATAGCGTCGGTCAAACCAGGGTGACTGCGCTAAACAATCTTTCGATCGAAGTGCCATCGGGTCTTCTTGCTGCCTTGAAGGGTCGGTCGGGATCGGGAAAAACCACCTTGTTAAATATGATCGGTGGTTTGGATAAACCCACCAGTGGGGAGGTATCCGTTTTTGGTCTCTCGTTGTCCAAGATGTCCAGCCAGGAATTGACCTTACTGCGTCGGAAGCGGATTGGCTTTGTCTTCCAATCCTTTGCTATCATCCCAACATTCTCTGCCCTTGAAAATGTGGAATTGATCCTGCGCATCAACGGGGTATGGCGTGGTCGCCGGCAACGTGCGCTGCGCAGCCTGGAAATTGTTGGTCTGGGTCCGTGGGCCAATCATCGTCCGTGGGAGCTTTCGGGAGGTCAGCAACAACGCGTTGCGATCGCACGCGCCTTATCAACCCATCCCGATTTAATTCTGGCGGATGAACCAACCGGTGAACTGGACAGTGGTACAGGACGGCAAATATATGCTCTCTTCCGCTATATCATCAGCCTGGAGGGAATCACCATTGTGATGGCTTCCCACGATCCAGTAGTCGAGGAATATGCCCATATTATTTTTGAATTGAGCGATGGGCAAATCACAGCGATACGCAGACCGCAAAACTGAGCCGGTTTTACAGAGAGTAGTGACAACGTCGAATTAAGGATGAGGAAATATGAAGAAAAAAGCACTAATAGTTTGGGGTGGCTGGGATGGGCATGAGCCCCGGCCTTGCGTTGACATCTTTGCTCCTTTTTTAAAAGAGCAGGATTACGAAGTTACAATAGAAGACACGCTGGATGTATATCTTGATCCGCACCGCATGCAGTCTCTAGACCTGATCGTACCGGTCTGGACCATGGGAACTATCACCCGGGAACAAGAGCAGGGCTTGTTGGCGGCTGGTAAAAACAGGGTCGGGATCGCTGGCTGGCATGGCGGTATGGCGGACTCGTTCCGGAACAATACCGAATACCAGTTCATGGTCGGTGGTCAATGGGTGGCGCATCCTGGGGGAGTGATCGATTATGATGTCCACATTATTAATCATACCGATCCAATTACAACCGGATTGGGGGATTTTCACATGCATTCCGAACAGTATTATATGCATGTAGATCCTGCCAACGAGATTTTGGCGACCACGACTTTCGGCGGTGAATATGCGCCGTGGATTGAGGGGGTGGTGATGCCAGTAGTTTGGAAGCGGCGCTATGGTGCAGGACGCGTCTTTTACGCTTCGCTTGGGCATGTCGCCCATGATTTCACTGTACCCGAAGCGCGAACTATCATCCAGCGTGGGATGCTCTGGGCCAGTAAGTAGGAGGGTTGCGGGATGCAACAAGTTAACGTCGGTGTAATTGGTTGTGGGAATATCAGCGGAATTTACCTGGAAGTCGGCCAAACCTTCGAAATTCTAAATATCGCCGCGTTGGCGGACCTGATCCCAGAACGGGCGCGCTCCCAGGCAGAGAAATATCATATTCCTAACGTTTTCACAGTCCAGGAGATGCTGGCGGATCCAACAATCGAGATCATTCTAAACCTGACAGTCCCGAATGCACATGCCGAAGTAGGTCAGGCAGCGTTGGAAGCTGGTAAATCCATATATAATGAAAAACCATTGGCGATTACTCGCCAGGAAGCCCGGAGGATGCTGGCGACTGCTCAGGCCAGGGGATTATTGGTAGGAGGCGCTCCCGATACTTTTCTGGGTGGAGGTTTGCAAACCTGCCGGAAACTGATTGACGATGGTTGGATCGGTCAACCGGTTGCGGCGACAGCCTTCATGCTGTGCCACGGTCACGAAAGCTGGCATCCCGCTCCGGAGTTCTATTACAAGGTAGGCGGTGGGCCAATGTTCGATATGGGACCTTACTACCTGACTGCCCTGATCTCACTAATGGGAGCTGTGCAGCGAGTGACCGGTTCGGTGCGCATCTCATTTCCGGAACGCGTCATCACCAGCCTACCAAAATATGGTACGAAGATCCAGGTCGAAGTGCCAACCCATGTCGCAGGTATGCTCGATTTCACCAATGGCGCAATCGCCACCCTCGTCACCAGCTTTGATGTCTGGTCGGCGGAGGTGCCGCGCATCGAGATTTATGGAACGACTGGCTCGCTAAGTGTTCCCGATCCCAACGGATTTGGCGGACCTGTACGGATCCGGCGGGCAGGTGTGCCAGAATGGAACGAGGTGCCATTAACCCACGGTTATACGAAGAATAGCCGCAGCCTGGGTGTGGCGGATATGGCGTATGCCTTGCGTACTGGTCGACCTGCCAGAGCCAGTGGGGCGTTGACCTACCACGTCCTGGATATTATGCACGCCATCCATGAGGCATCACTGGCAGGGAGGCACATCCTTCTGGAGAGCGCTTGTCCCCAACCGGCACAATTGCCAATGAATTTAGCGCCGGGAATCCTGGATTGCTGATCGGTGTGGATTATTGCTTGTTCTATAAAAGGGAAATAATGCATGGCAGAAACCACCACTGTTTCACCCATCCGAATTGGGATCATCGGTGTAGGGCAAATCGGAAAACATCATATCAATACCTATCAGAAGATCTCTGGTGCTCAGATTGTGGCAGTCGCGGATATTAACAAGGTCGAGGCACAGCGTGTCGCGGACACCTACCATATCCCGTCGGTATACACCGATTTCCGTGAGTTACTTAAGCGGGACGATATTCAAGCCGTTGATGTGGCTTTGCATAACAACCTGCATTGCCCGGTGACGGTAGCTGCCCTGGAAGCCGGGAAGCATGTTTATTGCGAAAAGCCGATGGCGGGTTCATTTATAGATGCCGAGGTGATGTATCAGACTGCTCAACGCACCGCTCGTAAGTTAAGCATTCAATTAAGCACCTTGTTTTCTAAAGAAATCCGTGCCGCGCACTACTTGATTAGCGCGGGTAAATTAGGCCGGCTCTATCACGCCCGTTCGGTGGGTTTTCGCCGGCGCGGACGTCCTTTTGTGGATGGGTACGGCACGGCGACTTTCGTCCAGAAAGAGAACTCCGCGGGGGGAGCCCTGTATGATATGGGTGTCTATCATATCGCCACGATTCTTTATTTGTTAGGCAATCCCAAGGTCTTGACCATTACCGGACAGACCTATCAGGAAACTGCGATGGATACCAGCAGGCAGGTGCGCAGTGGTTATAACGTGGAAGAGCTAGGCCTGGGTTTCGTCCGTCTGGCGAGGAATATTACCCTGGATATCTTCGAGTCATGGGCGATTCACCTGGACCTGACCGAAGGTTCTTCGGTGGCTGGCTCGGAAGGTGGGGTTCGACTGCAACCCTTTGGATTCTATAGCAATGTAAACGATCTTGAGCTTAACGCCACAGTCAATCTGGATAGTTTCGCCTGGCGACGCAGTGTACTGCGTGATAATCCAGATTCTGAGGAAGGGCCACAGCAGCATTGGATTGCCGCTTTGCAAGGTCGGGTAGACCTCCTGCCAACTGCTGAGCTGGCTTTGAATACGATGTTGATATCTGAAGGCATCTACCTTTCTTCCCAATTAAGACGTGAGGTGACCGCCGACGAGGTGCGTCAGAGCTCGATATCGTCTGCGCTAGAATTTTAAATATCTTTATGAAGACACTCGATTTCTCAAAATTTCACCGGAAAGTAGTTTTTAATCAGGCAGGTGGGCGAATTATCTGGCAGCCGCGCATTCTCTGCTGGTACACCGATAAGATATTTGAAGACGGCGGTTTGCCCGCGCCCTATACCGGCATGACCCAATATGATCTGTATCGTTCGCTGGGTTGTTCAGCGCGTCTATATGAGTTCAATGAATGCTTCCAGCGGATCGAGCATCCCGCAGTTCAAGTGATCCAGAAGAAAATAAACGAAACCGATACCCAGACTACCATCCACACGCCGGTCGGCGATCAGGTGGCCGTGCATCGAAAAAGCCCGCATAGCTGGCACTATCTTACCCTCAAGTGGGAAGTTGAAACAGAAGCGGAGCTGAAAGTCGCGGCCTGGCGGGAAGAGAACACCGAATGGGCATGGGACCAGGCGCGCTACGAGGAGTTAATCACGACGCTTGGCGACCTTGGCGCGCCGACGATGTATATGCCGCGCATGAATGTACAAAGTTTATACATCGAAAAAATGGGTGTGACCAATGGGATTCTGGCGTTGTATGACTGGCTTGATATGGTAGAGGTATATTTTCGAGCGCTGGAGGAAAGCCACGCAAGGTTGATGGATATAATTAATTTGTCGCCTATCGATATCATCAACTTTGGTGAAAACATACATGCTGGCACCCTTTCACCCAGGCTGTTCTTAAAATATCACCTGCCTGCCTGCCAACGCAGGTGTGAGAAGCTTCACCAGGCAGGTAAATTTATCCACTCCCATTGGGATGGCGACACGAAACCAATATTAAAATATGCCCAGGAGACTGGACTGGACGGCATCGAGGCAATCACGCCGAAGCCCCAAGGAGATGTAACCCTGGAAGAGATTAAAGCTGGATTGGGCGATAAAATTTACCTGTTAGATGGAATACCAGCCGTCTTTTTCGATGATACCTTTCCGGTTGCGACATTAGTGGAATGTACACACCAGCTCATCGAGCTGTTCGCACCCCGGTTAGTGTTAGGCATCTCGGACGAAATATCCTCACATGGTGATCTGGAACGCATCCGCCTTGTGGGTCAGATCGTGGATGAATATAATGCAGTTGTCGCGACGTAGCTTTTTACAGGCTGCCAGTCTTTACACAGCCAGCTTAACAATGGCAGCTTGTTCATTTTTAACGAATACTAATCCCAAACCAACAAGGAGCGTAACTATGAATCAAGGAATTAAGAATAAAAAAGCACTGCTGTTCGTAGGCACATATACCGAAAACCTGGGGTTCGTGGATGGGCAGGCGAAAGGTATCGGTGTTTTTCAGATGAATTTGGAGACTGGTGAGCTTAGTTTCCTGCTCGAGAATCAAGACATCCCGAATCCTTCTTTCCTGGTCATACACCCGAGTGGTCGTTACCTTTATGCAGTGCATGAAATGAGTCAGTTCCAGGGTCAACCGGGTGGTGGAGTGAGTGCATATAAAGTTGATTCAGGAAGCGGTCGTTTGACGCTATTAAACCAGCAGCTTTCTCATGGCGTGGCGCCCTGTCATGTCAGCCTGGATGTGACGAGTAATTATATTTTTGTAGCTAATTATAGCAGCGGGAATGTGGCGATGTATCCTCTTTTGGGGGATGGCAGCCTGGGTGAAGCTTGTGCGATCGTCCAGCACCACAGCTCTGGCTCTGATCCCTTCCAACGTGGCGGACCACACGCACATGCCGCTTATACCGATCCTCGCAATCATTTTGTCCTGGTGTTGGATTTAGGAATCGATCAGGTTGTCGTCTACCGGTTGGATTTAGAGCAGGGTACACTGACACCCAACGACCCTCCTTTCGTTGGAGTGAAACCAGGCGCTGGTCCGCGCCATCTGGCGTTTCACCCGAGTGGAAGATATGTATTTGTAATTAATGAACTTAACGCCTCAATGACGGTTTTTTCTTACGACTCGCTCAACGGTGTGCTTAAAGAAATCCAGACAATCGGCACTCTTCCTTCAGGATATAGTGGGAAAAATGCGTGTGCAGAAGTGGCTATTACGTCCGATGGTAGGTTCATATATGGATCTAACCGCTTTAATGACACAATTGTGATTTTTGCGGTGGACCCTGCGAGTGGACGCTTAAGTTTGGTCGATCATACGCCAACTCAGGGGAAAACCCCCAGGAGTTTCGCGATCGACCCCACGGGACGTTTCCTGTTGGTTGCGAACCAGGATAGTAACACGATCGTGCTCTTCACCATTGATCCACAAACTGGGAAGCTTACGCCTTCCGGCCAGGTAATCCCGACACCAACCCCCGTTTGCTTAACTTTTTTACAGATCTGACTGTCTATGATCTGATCGTATTACAGGTTGCCAGTTGATTCTATGCAGGATTTATTCGAATAACAGCAGGACGGCGGAGATAAATAATAAAACCACGATGACACGTTCGAACACTGACCGGTTGATGCGTCCGGCAACCCATCGCCCTATGCCGACGCCAAGTGGGATGATCGGCATCAGGAAGAGCACCTGCAGCAAACGAGGAAAATCGAATAAGTCGGCGTAGAAATAATAGGGCACCTTGATCCAATTCAGGATCGCAAAGAATACAGCAGAAGTGGCATTGAAGGTGATCGGATCAACTTTTTGTAGGAGCAGGTAGATGCCCACCGGTGGTCCTCCAGCATGGGCCAGGGTTGAAGAAAAACCACCCACTGTTCCCGCCAACAGACCATGCCAATCGTGTCCGGTGTAAGTCAATCCTTTAAGGATTTGCTTTTCGAAGACTTTATAGAGTGTAAAGATCAGGATGATAATCGCCAAACTAATGCGTAGCTCGCGCGTCGGGGTGTGGGTGATAAAGAAGGTGCCAACCGTAACGCCCACCAACGCCCCCGGGAGCAGCAGCAAAACCAGCCGGCTTTTCCAACGCCGCCAGTAGGAGGCAACCGCGAATAAATCAGCGAACATCAACAGAGGCAAGAGTAAACCGACAACCTGGTCCGGTGGCATCACCAGTGCCATCAACGGTGTAGCCAGTGTACCGATCAAACCACCCAGACCGCCTTTTGCCAGGCCAATTAATAAGCCTACAAAGGCAGTCATCAATAGAAATATAGTTTGTTGATCAAGCATAGAACCTGATTTTACCTAACAATCAGCCAATTAACCAGTGCAGTTATCGATTAAGGGTAGGTAAAAGATATGCAAATACAAGCGAATTTAAACCTGCATTGGTACGCGCCGGATAGTTGGGTGATCGCTCCGGCTCGAGATGGATTTCTCTTCTCACTACCCCCTCACCTGGGTGCACAGCTTTTCGTTGAGGCTGTCTTCCAGGTTGAAATACCCGATGTTGTCACGCCGCTTAACCGGGTAGTGATCGAAATTACTCTGGATGGAAGACCAACCGTGATGCTCGTTCCGGTTATGCTCTTGAATGGCAATTTCTTACCCAATCCAAGGAGTTAATATGTTACAGCCGAAGTCAACGATTGGCGATACTACATGGTTTGTTCACGATCGTTTTGGGATGTTCATCCATTGGGGATTGTATTCCCTCCCCTCCCGTCACGAATGGGTGCAATCGCAAGAGCGCATCCATCCGGATGTGTATTATGAAAAATATTTTAAGCATTTCAATCCCACCTTCTATGATCCATGCTTATGGGCGCGAACCGCACGCGAAGCTGGGATGAAATATGTGGTGATTACGTCGAAACACCACGAAGGATTTTGCCTGTGGGACTCAGCCTTCACAGATTACAAGGTCACCAATACCCCCTATGGGAAAGATCTGTTAGCGCCGTTCGTGGAGGCTTTTCGTGCCGAAGGATTACGAGTAGGTTTCTATTATTCACTTCTGGATTGGCATCATCCCGCCTTCCCGATTGACATGTTCCATCCCCTGCGGGATAATCCCGCAGCAGCCACGTTGAATGAGAGCCGGGATGTGAAGGTCTACGCTGAATATATGCGTAACCAGATCACAGAACTGCTGACGCGTTTCAGTCCGGATATCCTGTGGTGTGATTTCTCTTATCCCAACACTTCTTATAAAGGTTTTCCCGGAAAAGGCAGACATGAATGGGAAAGCGAGCGATTATTTGAGATCATCCGTGATCTTAGCCCCAGGATTATCTTGAACAATCGCCTCGATTTACCCGCCGAATTGGCTGATATCTATACCCCAGAGCAGGTTCAACCTTTGGAATGGGTTAAAGTCAATGGCGAACCGGTGGTCTGGGAAGCCTGCCATACGTTTAGCGGTTCGTGGGGGTATCATCGCGATGAGACGACCTGGAAAAGTCCCGAACAGCTCATCCAGCTGCTCATCAACTCCATTTCATTAGGTGGCAATCTACTGATGAATGTTGGACCAACTTCCTTAGGCACCTTTGATCCCCGGGCGGTAAAGGCATTAAGTGTTTATCGGGATTGGATGGCTTTGCATAGTGCATCCATTTATGGCTGTACACAAAGCGATTACCCTGCCCCGCAGGATTGCCGCATGACTCAAAAAGGAAATAAACTCTATCTGCACATTTACGCCTGGCCATTTCGATTTCTACGCCTGGAGGGATTAGCGGGAAAAGTAGAGTTCGCTCGTTTCCTGCATGATGGTAGCGAGGTAGCCATGCAGGTGCCTGAATGGGAAGCCGGACAGCTTAAGCCTACCGGCGAGGCGTTATTCCTCACCTTGCCAGTTATACGGCCTGAAGTGGTCGTTCCCGTTGTTGAGTTGACGCTTCTAGCATGAGTCACGGTCATAAAAGTTATGCCAACTCATTGGTACAGAAAACCCGTTCTATCTGGAATCCCCCCGCCTTGAAGCCCACTACCAGCCATGGATTGACCTGGCGCGCCATGGCGTCGGCGTCCATTGCAGAGAAGGTGACGCGTTTTCCTTATTTCAGAGCCTGTCCGGCAAATCAGACGATTGCATCTTATAATTGGGAATTGATGGAAAAGTCCATCTGGTGAATAGTATCAATTGATAACATAACCGATCTTACAGGAGGATTGGGAATGAATAAGCAAGAAGTTTTACAAAAAATCAAGGAGCTGGGCCTGGTGGCTGTCATTCGGGGACCATCGGTGGAACTAACTATGGCAATGGTGGAAGCCTTGATCGCAGGCGGTGTTACCGGCATCGAGATCACCTATAGCACACCGAATGCCGAAGGTGTGGTGACTGCTTTGGCGAAAAACTTTGGCGGCCGGATTGTTCTGGGGATGGGCACGCTGACCGAACCGAGGCAGGCACAATCAGCTAAAGATGCAGGAGCGACCTACCTGGTCAGCCCCGTCGCAGAACCAACTTTGGTGCAGGCCATGGTGGATTCTGGTCTGGTCGTAATGGCCGGCGCCTTCTCACCCACCGAGGTTCTCCAGGTGTATCGGATGGGTTCTGATGTAGTGAAAATTTTTCCGGGTTCACTGGCTGGTCCGGGGTATGTCAAGGCATTGCGGGGTCCCTTCCCGTATATCCCGTTTATGCCGACTGGTGGCGTCAGTGCTCAGAATGTTGGCGAGTGGTTCGCAGCCGGAGTTGTTGCGGTGGGCGCGGGCAGCGAGTTGTGCCCACCGAGCCTGGCTAAGGAAGGTAAGTTTGATGAGATCAGCCATCGCGCCCAGGATTTCGTCCAGGCAGTCAATAAGGCTCGGGTCTCGACCAAATGAGAGGTTACGCCATGCAAACCGACTTCAGTGGTAAAGAACATCCTACGCGCCAGCTAATCGAGCAAACGATTGAGCGCGGGAATGGCATCTTCCGGCTGGCTCCGGCCTGGATTGCGCGCACCTTCATGTCGACTGGCTGGCGTCTGGGATTGCCGGAAGCCGATTATGATCAGGGTTCGCGGGGTGAGATTTGTGAACGCTGGCTAGGAGCGACCAACACGGCAGATAATCCGGGTGGGCCGACAGATGAAGGCTTAAGTTATGTAGTCGTGGATGGGCAGAAGTTATTTACACTCAAGGATGCTGTCCAGTCTGCTGGGCCGGCGATCATGGGTGAGACTTATGCACGCACGCATAATCGCCTGGGTTACCTGGCTAAGATATTTGATTTCGGTGACCGTCTACCCTATCACTTCCATTTGATGAAGGAAGATGCAGCCCGTGTAGGACGCAACCCGAAAGAAGAGGCCTATTACTTCCCAGCTGGGGTGGATATGGGCGCACACCCGGAGACTTTCTTCGGCGTCCACCCTTACATAGTCGAGCAGCAGAAGTATGCTGTCCTCCTGCCTCACCTGATTGAATGGAAGGATGACCGCATTTTACAACACGCTCGCGCTTACTTGCTCTTGCCTGGTGAGGGTTTCCATCTTCCTTCTGGCGTGCCCCATGCGCCAGGAAGCGCCCTGACGATCGAGTTGCAAGAGGATTCAGATGTCGCGGCTTTCATGCAAGCTTATGTGGGCAAGCGCCTGATCCGCCGGGAGCTGCTTTATAAAGATATCCTCGCAGAGGATTGGGTGAAATATGGCGAGCGCCTGATCTTGAAGATGATTAACTGGCAGATTAGCGGAGATCCCTATTTCTATGAGAACCGCCACCTGGCGCCTTTGCCTATCCCTGAATCAGCCCAATCGGGGGGAGAGGAATATTGGATCTATTACAATTCCACCCGTTTCAGCGGTAAGAAGCTGGTTGTTAAGCCGGGACAGCAATTCACCAGCCTGGACAAGGGTGCGTACAACATATTAGTCTGGAAAGGGTGCGGGAGGTATGACGGGCATGCGGTTGAGGCGGGCAACTTCAACCTGGAGCACTGTTTTGACGAGCTGTTCGTCATTTACGCCCGGGCAACTACCCCGCTTCTTGTCGAAAATACTGGTACAGAAGACCTGGAAATCTTCAAGTTCTTTGGACCGGATGTGAACCTCGACATCCCAATGCTCTCGCTGTATCCGGCGCCGGAAACAGCACCGTACTCAACACGACACCCCCAGAGGGAAGAATGAAGGTAACCTGGAATTACCCCGCAGGTGGCTCGGACTTCCGGCAGGATGTCCAGCGTGAGGTCCTTGAAAATATCCTGCCCTTTTGGATACGCGCCGTTGATCATGAGAATGGCGGTTTTTACGGCGAGGTATCAGCGGAAGGGATACCTCAACCGCTGGCAGCCAAAGGAGGCGTTCTGGGTAGCCGGATCGTGTGGACCTTCGCCGCGGCATATTTAACCTTCGGCAAGCCGGAACATCTGCAAATAGCTCTGCATGCCTACCGCTTTCTGATCGAACACCTGTGGGATCCTGAATATGGTGGCATCTACTGGTTGGTTACTGCCCAGGGTCAGCCATTGGATGACAAGAAGCATGTGTATGCTCAATCTTTTGCCATATATGGCCTGGCGGAGTATTACCGGGCGACTCACGCCAAAGAAGCCTTAGATCTGGCGATCCGGCTCTTTGAAACACTTGAGGTTCACGCTCACGACGATTTACATGGTGGGTATATGGAGACGTTTTCCCGCGCCTGGGAGCTGGCGCAGGATTTCCGGCTGGCGGAAGGTGAAGCCAACGAAGCCAAATCCATGAATACCCACCTGCATCTGCTCGAGGCGTATACTGCCCTGGCAAGGGTGTGGGATGATTCCCGTTTGAGGCTGCGTTTGAATGAGTTGTTAGAGGTATTTCTGGATCATATCATTGACTCACACTCCCATCACTTCATCTTGTTCTTCGATGAGCTCTGGAATCCCCGTTCCGAAATAATCTCCTTCGGTCACGATATCGAGGGCAGCTGGTTGCTGGTCGAAGCAGCAGAGGTTGTTGGCGATCCAGTGCTCCTGACGCGGGTAAAAAAGACCGCGTTACTGATGGTCGAGGCGGTTTATTCACAAGGTTTGGATGACGATGGGGCGATTTTATACGAAGCTGTCCCCCAAGGAACAGAACTTTTATTTAATAATGATCAGAAAGACTGGTGGCCGCAAGCCGAAGCTGTGGTCGGTTTTCTGAATGCCTGTGAATTGGTCGGCGTCGACACCCTCAAAGAGAAATACTGGCAAGCATCGCAAAATGCCTGGCGGTTCATTCAGGAGTACCTGGTTGATCGCCAGCATGGCGAGTGGCTCTGGGGAGTTACTCGCCAGAGAGAGCCGATCCGCCGCGCGTTGGTGGATTTTTGGAAGTGTCCATATCACAATAGCCGGGCTTGTTTCGAAGTGTACCGGAGATTGAAAAGGTAACAAAATGCTGGGGAAGTCACTCCGCGAAGCGCTACATGCCGGGGATAGGGTGTATGGGACGCTGATCGTCTCGCCCTCCCCACGTTGGCCGGGGGCAGTGAACGCCCTGGATCTGGATTTTGTTTTCATTGATACAGAGCATGTCCCTTTGGATCGCTTTGAGTTGGCCTGGATGTGCCAGAGTTATTCAAGATTGGGGTTGGCGCCGGTGGTGCGTATTCCCAATCATGATCCCGACTGGGCGTGTATGGCCCTCGACGCCGGCGCTCAGGGGATCATCGCTCCCTATATCGAAACTCCGGAGCAGGTACGCGCCCTGGTCGGCGCGACCAGGTATCGACCTTTGAAAGGCAACCGGGTGCAGAAAATCCTGGGAGAGATAGATTCCCCTGAACCGATGTTGGCTGAATATATATCAAGCTACAACACAGATAATGTCTTGATTGTCAACATCGAAAGTGTACCGGCGCTGCAGGCGCTGGATAATATCCTGGAAGTACCCGGATTGGATGCAGTGCTGGTTGGACCGCATGATTTATCCGCCAGCCTGGGCATTCCAGGACAGTATACCCATCCCCGCTTTATCCAGGCGGTGGACACTATCATTCAAAAGGCACGTTCCCGTGGAATTGGGGCAGGGATCCACGCCACGTTTGCCGGAGCGATCGAACAAGAAATTCGCTGGGCGGGGATAGGCGCAAACCTGATCATCCATCTGGCGGATATCATCGCTTTTCGCCACACGATGCAGCGCGATATCGAAACAATCCGGACAGCGCTGGGTGATCCTGTCCGACCCCGTCAGACGGGTGCGATTGAGATTTAACCGATGAAATATTATCAACACCTGGGGATTTATAGCGATTGGGTGGAAGCGGCGCTGCGACAGCAACCGCTTTATCCGTGGGCTGAGCCGGGAGTTGAAACCCGCCAGCGCTTCAAGGAAACCCTTGGTTTTTACCATGGGCCTGAAGTCCCGCGCAATGTTACCCGAGAACAGTATTGGGAGAAGGATGGCGTAGCTGGCGAGGAAGTGTCCTGGTGGGTGGGTTTCGGACCGCGCACCCATGCTTACGTGCTGAAACCGGTTGGAGTGGCAGGTGCTCTACCGGGGATCCTGGCGTTGCACGATCACGGCGGGTTTAAGTTTTATGGCAAGGAGAAAATTGCTGATGGACCCGTAGACCCACTGCCGGTATTGGTCGAATATCGCCGTAACAATTACGGCGGTCGTGCTTATTGCAATGCCCTGGCGCAAGAAGGTTTTGTCGTGGTTGTCCACGATACCTTCCTGTGGGGTAGCCGTCGTTTCCCTATCTCGGATATGCCTCAGGGCATCCAGGACCTGGTTAAAATCGAGATGCAGGCCTGGCAATCCGATGGCGTCACGCCTTATGAGATCGCTGAATACCACCAGGCAGCCATGCATCATGAGCATTTGGTAGAGAAATACGCAAATCTGCTTGGTACAACCATGGCAGGGGTGGTCTGTTACGAAGATCGGATCGCTTTGAATTACCTGCTTACCCGACCGGATATACTTGCAGATCGGATCGCCTGCATGGGATTATCAGGCGGTGGAAACCGCGCGGCCATGCTGCTGGCGACCCACGACGGGATTCAAGCAGCAGTGATTGTTGGCCTGATGTGCACCTATCCAGGTTTGCTGGATCATAACGTGCAGAGCCATACCTGGATGTTATTCCCACACGGCTGGGCGTGTTATGGCGATTGGCCGGATGTGGCGGCATCTCGGGCGCCATTGCCGTTACTGGTGCAGTACGACATGGAAGATGATTTGTTCCCGTTAGAAGGGATGCGCGCAGCCCATGAACGCGTGCAAACCCATTACCGCAAGGTTGGAAATCCAGATGCATATACCGGGCAGTTCTATCCTGGTCCACATAAATTCGACCTGGAAATGCAGCGTGCCGCGTTTGATTGGTTAGGAAAAACGATTCAAACCGGGGTGAAGAAGGAGTTTTTGAAATGAAGAAAGTTGTTACCTTTGGTGAAATAATGATGCGTCTGGTTCCGCCTGGTTTCTTGCGCTTCACTCAGGCGCGTTCATTCGAGGTAGTGTATGGCGGTGGCGAGGCGAATGTGGCAGTCTCGCTGGCGAATTTCGATATGCCAGTGGATTATGTCACCCGGCTGCCCAGGAATGACCTGGGCGAGGCCTGCCTGCAGTACCTGCGCCAATACGGTGTTGGCGTGGGGAAGATCGTGCGCGGCGGCGATCGCCTGGGGATATATTTCATGGAGAATGGCGCTGTGCAGCGCGCCAGCAAGGTGGTTTATGACCGGGCGAACTCAGCCCTCGCGACCATCCAGCGCGGGATGATCGATTGGAAGGCAGTCTTCACGGACATCGATTGGTTCCACTGGACGGGGATTACCCCGGCAGTTTCGCAAGGGGCAGCCGAAGTATGCCTGGAAGCTCTCCAGGTTGCCAAAGAGTTGGGGCTAACCATCTCTTGCGACTTGAACTACCGGAAGAACCTTTGGAAATGGGGGAAAAAAGCTGGCGAGGTGATGCCGGAACTGGTTAGTTATTGCGACGTGGCTGTTGGAAACGAAGAAGACGCCGATAAAGTCTTCGGCATCAAAGCCCCCGCGGTAGATGTGCTGGCAGGTAAAGTAGATGCGAGCCAATATCGCCATGTGTGCGAAGCTCTGGCGCAGCGCTTTCCGCAACTGAAAACGATCGCGATTACCTTGCGGGGTTCGGTTTCCGCCAGCCATAATACCTGGTCGGGTGTGTTGTGGCATCAGTCTGGTGTGTTCTATGCTGCTCCGCTTTATGACATTACCCATATCGTTGACCGGGTCGGCGGGGGGGATGCGTTTGTTGGTGGATTGATTTATGGTTTACGCACCTACCGTGACGAATCTTCAGGACATGCTGTTGGCTTGCCTTCTGCGGAGAACTGCGACTACCAAAAAGCGCTAAACTTCGCCGTAGCAGCCTCGTGCCTGAAACACACCATCATCGGTGACTTCAACCTGGTCAGTGTGGCTGAAGTTGAAAGCCTGATGGGCGGAGACGCTTCCGGTCGTGTCTCGCGCTAATTAATCTTAGGAAGGTAATCTTTGAAACCGTTTCAACTTATCCTTAAATACGCTAAAAACTACCGCCTGGTGTTAGGGATTACCGCGATCAGTATGCTGGTCCTGGTTGGCTTACAGTTAATGATCCCGTGGATTGTTAAAATATTAATCGCAGCGGTTACTGTGCCGACTCCAGCTCCAGAAACACTGGTACTGATCACCCGCCTGGCAGTAATCGTGTTGATTGTTTACATCGCTCGCGCCGGCTTACAGTTTGTCCGCTCCTACATGGCGCACCTGGCAGGTTGGGGGGTAGTGGCCGATGTGCGTAAGTATATCTATGATCACCTGCAGCGGCTCTCGCTGCATTACTATGAAGATAAGCAAATCGGTCAGCTGATGTCAAATGTGATCAATGATACCGACTTGTTTGAACAGTTTATCTCCCACGCTATTCCAGATGTTATCGTGAACCTGATCACCTTAACCGGTGTAACGGCAGTTCTGCTCAGTTTGAACTGGCAACTGACTCTGCTGAGCACGATTCCCATCCCATTGGTAATTATATCGCTGCGGATTTATGCGCGTTTTGTACGACCAGCATTTCGGCGTCGCCAGAAGGAATTGGGTGATTTAAATGCTTTGCTCAACGACAACCTGTCAGGCATCCGTGAGATCAAAGCTTTCACCCGCGAGGAGTTGGAAGCGGGGCGGGTCAGCAAAGGGATTGATAATTACCGCAACTCGCTGCTCAGCGCCTTGCGCTTGATGGCCACCTTCCAGCCGTTCGTGGATTTTACCTCCTCGCTCGGTAACCTGATCGTCATTTATTTTGGAGGACGGCTAGCCTGGTCGGGAGTCTTACCTGTCTCAGACCTGGTTGCCTTTTTCCTTTATCTTGAGATGTTCTACCAACCTGTGCGTAGTCTGAGCAGCGCCTGGGAGGCGGTGCAGGGATCACTGGCAGGCGCAGACCGGGTGGCAGATTTACTCAGCGAAAAGCAAGAACCGCACAACCTCCCTGGCGCGATTACGGTACCCGGCCGTGTTCAGGGCGCTTTACAGTTCCAGAATGTGAGTTTTGATTATTCTCCCGGAACCCCTGTGCTGGAGAATATCAACCTGTCAATACCGGCTCACCAGGTGATTGCCCTGGTTGGACCAACCGGGGTGGGGAAATCTACCCTGGTCAGCCTGATCCCCCGTTTCTATGATGTTGGCTCAGGAGTGATTACCCTGGATGGTCATGATCTTCGCGACTACACCCTGGATAGTTTACGCCAGCAGATCAGCATCGTTTTACAGGATGTTTTCCTGTTCTATGGTTCAGTGCGGGAAAATATCTTATTTGGACGTCCGAATGCAACCGAAACGGAGATGATCGCCGCCTCCAAAGCCGCCAACGCCCACGAATTCATTATGCAGCTTTCCAACGGTTACGATACCCAGATCGGAGAACGCGGTGTTAAACTGTCGGGTGGTCAGAAGCAGCGCCTATCGATTGCACGTGCATTGCTCAAGGACGCCCCTATTTTGATCCTGGACGAAGCGACCTCCTCGGTGGATACGGAAACCGAGCTGTTAATCCAGGAAGCGTTGGAACGGCTCATGCAGGGACGCACGACGATTATCATCGCCCACAGGCTGTCCACGGTGCGCAATGCCGATCAAATTGTTGTCTTAGAAGACGGTCGCATTCGTGAGATTGGCAATCATGAAAAGCTCATGCAGCAGGAAGGGCTGTATTATCGCCTCTATACCGCTCAACGGAAAGTAGAGCCGGTGTTTGCCTCGAATGGAGAACCGCTGTCATAATCAGGGTGATGCAGACCCGCACTGTGAGTCGGCTACGCCCTAACGAAAATAATTATAAGATGGAAAGATCAGGCAGCGGCCAGTTGAACTCGATCTCGGCCGAAATCCAGGAGCTGAACAAGCCCATCAAAGCAGGTTTGATAATATGCTGGCGATGTCTATTTATTTAAGAATTGTTGGTATCGTTCTTCCCATTGGGAACCTGGGTGGGGTCCATACTGCTGAATAGAGCAGCCGCTGGCGATAATCTGACGTCCTTCTGACAGGTCTCGGATTTCACCCAGGGTGATCAGTTGCACGAGTGCATTGCCGAGAACGGTAGCTTCAACCGGACCGGCCAACACGGGACGACCGGTAGCATCGGCGGTCAACTGGTTGAGCAGCGCATTTTGGCTGCCGCCGCCTACGATATGGATCGTCTCAATGCTTCGTCCCGCGAGTTGCTTCTCGGCATCCAACACCTTTCGGTAGGTGAATGCCAGGCTTTCCAGGACACAGCGCAGGATTGCACCCTTGCTTTGTGGGATGGGCTGGTTATGTTCCAGGTTCCAGGACTGAACCCGGTTGGGGTGGTCGCCTGGGCTGAAGAACAGCGGGTTGTCTGGTTCGATCCATCCACCCGTCGATTTCTCTTGTGCAGCCATCGTTACTAGCTCACTATAGCTGTACGCCTCGCCCTGGGCGGCCCAATAGGCGCGGCATTGTTGGACGATCCACAATCCCATCACGTTTTTCAGCAAGCGCACCGTGCCATAGACGCCGCCTTCATTGGTCACATTGGCTTTCCGGGCTGCCTCGCTCAGGATGGGTTTGGGAACTTCCAGGCCGACCAGGCTCCAGGTACCACTGCTGATATAACCAAAATTAGCTTCCAAGGCGGGAACTCCAGCTACTGCGCTGCCAGTGTCGTGGGTAGCGGGGGCGATCACAGGGATGCCGCGGTACTCGCCCAGGCGTGTGCCAGGAGGAACGATCTCAGGGAAAATGCTGGTGGGGAGGCCCAGGCGTTCTTGCAGCCCGGTTGCCCAGCCGCCCGTACGCGCATCGAGCATCTGCGTGGTAGTTGCTTCAGTATATTCGCATACTTTGGCGCCGGTCAGCCAGTAATTAATCAAATCGGGTACAGTCAGAAATGTGTGGGCGATCTGGAGCTGGGGCGAGCCAGCTTCCACCAGGCTGAGCATCTGGTACAGAGTGTTTAGCCGGATGAACTGGATACCGGTGATGGCGAATATTTCGGATGGAGTGACACGGCTGAAAGCCAGCTCCATCATCTTGTCCGTGCGTTCATCCCGGTAATGCACCGGATTACCGATCAGGTTGCCTTGATGATCGAGTAATGCAAAATCAACCCCCCAGGTATCGACGCCCAGGCTGGCAGGCTGGAGGGCGATGCCTTTCTCGATGCCGACCTGGATTTCCGACCACAGACGAAGGAAGTCCCAGTAAAAGGTGCCACGGATGGTGACCGGTCCATTTGGAAAGCGGTGCAACTCTTCGGTGCGCAGGGCCTTCCCATCGAAGTGAACTGCCATCACGCGTCCGGACTCAGCGCCCAGGTCAACTGCTAGGGTGGTGATATTTTTATTACTTCTGTCCATGATTGGATCTCGGATCAGATACGTTTTGATAACTCAGTCTTCTCGTAATCCTGGATTTCATCTACTACTGCACTTCCCAGCGGAACATTCTGCTGTAAACAGAAGAAATCCCAGACCGCGCCAGACGGCAATCCTTTTAGCTCTTCCAGGTAAAACAGACGTTGGGTGTAGTCTCCGGCGGCTTCAAACCGGCGCAGCATCTCATGGGGTTCGAGCAGGGCATTGAGCAACGCTCGTTGTGAGCTGCGTGCACCGATCACCCAGGCCGCGATGCGGTTGATGCTGGCATCGAAGTAATCCAGGCCGATATGAACGCGCTTCAGCAAGTTGCCCCGCGCCAGCTCATTCATGATCGCTTGCAGGTCATCGGTGAGGATTACCACATGATCGCTATCCCAACGCACACCACGGCTGACATGCAGCAAGATTTCTTTCAGATAAACCAGGACCGCGGACAACTTATCGGCGATGGTTTCTGTGGGGTGGAAATGTCCGCTGTCCAGCGTAAGCAGGATACCCTTCGATACCGCGTAAGCCAGGTAAAACTCATGTGAGCCAACGACATAGCTCTCAGAGCCCAGACCGAAGAGCTTACCCTCGACTGCATCCAGGTTGAAATGCGGGTCAAGCTTCTCGGTCAGGATTTCATCCAGTGCGTCCTTTAGTATCAGGCGCGGCGTCAGGCGGTCGACGGGGGTGTCTTTCAAGCCATCGGGGATCCAGATATTGGTAACAGTGGGAGTACCCAGGGCTGCGCCAAAGGCTGCACCGATCCTGCGGCACGCAATGCAGTGTTCGATCCAGAAGCGACGAACATGCGCATTGTAGCTGGCCAGGGTCAATCCGCTCGCTGCCAATGGATGTGAGAAGAGGGTTGGGTTGAAATCAATGCCATGTTGGTTCGCCCTGGCCCAATCCATCCATGCCTGGAAGTGCACCGGGGTGAGCTCATTGCGTTCGACCTTCTGCCCGCCTGTCTCGGCGTAGCTGGCATGCAGGTTGAGGCGGTGGTTGCCAGGGAGAAGAGAATAAACCCTGTCCAGATCATGACGCAACTCATCGGCGGTGCGGGCTTTGCCCGGGTAGTTGCCAGTCGCAGCCAGGCCGCCGCCCAACTCGCTGCTGGATTTTTCAAAACCACCCACATCGTCGCCCTGCCAGCAGTGTAGACTGATCGAAACTTGAGCCAATCTCTTAAGCGCCTGGTCGGTGTCCACGCCATATGCAGCATAGCGCTCTTTGGCTAAGGAATAAGCTCCTTGAACTTTAGTAGAAGAGGGGCTTGAGGACATGGGAGAAACTCCTGTTAGGTAAAGAGAGGAATAATTATGAATAGCATAAATTATAACCTGCACTGGTACGATCGGAGGCATTTCCAGCCGGGAGAGCTTTCGGCTGGGTTACCGAAACGGATTACATTTGTCACTTATATGCAATACAGTGGTAAAATTCCAGCGATTGTAGGTCGGGTGTGGCGTTTCCGTGCCTCGAGTTTAAAAGAACAGTTAGCCAAGGGTATTGATTGAGGGAATATACATACGCCAGATTGAGAGAGATGTTGATATGCCTAATCACTTTCAAGTCCTAGGAATTCCAGTCACGGCGGGTGACCAGGAAGTGCATGAGGCTTGCCGCCGAAAACGGCAGGAATACAAAGATCAACCAGCAAAATTGCGCGAGGTCGAGGAGGCCTATGCTGTTTTAAGTAATCCGATAACTCGCAAAAGATACCGGTTAAATTTGCCTCCCGATACACCGGAAAAGGAAACAGAGCAAGAACAAAGTATTCCAGCGTCTGTTACCCCAGCGCCTGGACCGGCGCGGGGCGGAACAGGTACGGACCCCTCAAAGAGAGGTGTGCGTTCAAATACGGTCATGCTCGGTGATGAACCGACACCGGCTGGGAGCCCTCCAGGAAAGAAATCCACTGGACCCTCACCGACTGGTCCTGTTGGCGATGAAAAACCTGCCCCACCCGCTGGCAGCAGTCCAGCCAAAGGCCGTTCAAAAACCCAGGTTTTTGATGGATCACCCGCATCGCAGCCAGCAACCCCTGCCAAACCACCCGTTGAAACACCTCGACCCGGCGGGAAAAGTAAAAGATCGAAGACAGAGATCTTTGTAGCTGGTCAAGATCAGGTTAGTAAAGGAGTACCGACGCCTCCCGAGCAGAAACCCTCCCGATCGGTCACTCCAACCGGGTTTAAAGAACAACCTGGATCGAAATCCCCAAGACCAAAAACCGAAATCATCGGAGCCGATCAGAATCAAGCAGCGGCGGATCAAAAACCAGCCCCCTTAATTTCACCGGCTGAGTCTGGCAAACACCCAGGTGGAAAATATGTCCGTTCCCGGACGGAAGCCTGGGTTGTTGGGCAAGATCAAGAACAATCTCTTCCGGTGACGCCCGATAAATCTGAAAAACAGCCGAAAGGTAAACCAGCACGTTCTCGGACCGAGGCCTGGGTGGTTGGTCAGGATGTCATTCAACCGCAAAAGACGCCCCGGCTGGTAACGCCCCCGGAAGGAGTAGCAGGAAAGGATCTTGAACCTGCAGGGGAAGAAACTATTGAAAGGATCGAAGGTGCGAGCGCGCCGTCAAGCCGGGTAAAAGTCACGATTGAGCTGGATGTCTCCGGTGGGATGATGCAATATGCTCTTCTGGTTGGTGAAAATTTAATCGGTCGCCCATCCGCCAGTATTACCCTGAATATCCCCATCCATGACCCGTATGTATCCCGAAAACATGCCGTCATCCATTTTAACGGCAAGGAATGCTTTATCGAAGATCGGGAAAGCAAGAATGGCACTCAGGTGAATGGTAAATTAATCGAAAAGAACCAGCGAACCCTTCTCAAAGATGGTGATGTGATCAGAATTGAAACCCATACACTCCGAATTAAATATGGTTAAATACATAAGAGGTATACATGACTTTAGATGATGATCAGAATCCGATGACGCCCGACCCCCTGGTGGAGGATTATACCGCTCCGGACACACCCTTTCCCTGGATGTGGGTAATCATTGGCGGAACGGCAGTTCTGGTAGTGATTATTGCTTTTATAGTTTTAATTGTGACCAGGAGAAATACCTCTCAAGCACAAACCAATCCCACCGTAGCGGCTACCAATATTTCAATAGCACCATTAATTACGAGCACGCCAACCTTAGTACCTGGTCAAGAACCGGATGTTGTGCTGAGCACCTTCTATACTGCGCTGGCGAAAGGCGATAACGCTGAGGCTGCCAGTTATTTAGATCCGCGTAGTCAGGGCCTGGATCCGCGCATGACGATGATGGAAACTGTGCGTAATGTACTCGGTTTCATCATCGGCTCAGATCAAGAGGTGAAACTGGACTTCCAGAATTTATCCTTTGATGTGGTCAGCATCGAGGGTGACAAGGCTCAGGTACGCGTAGTCGGAGATTTGATCCTGGTAGCGCCAGGATCAGCACTGGATCAGAAGAAGTTCATCTGGGCCTATACGCATCAAATGGTTCGCATACAAGGTAAGTGGTTCCTTGTCCTTTAGATCACCATACAACACAGAACCGGGAGTGGCAATCCAGGGGCAACCGGTGAATATACACTGATTGAGAAGATCGGGAGACTATCAAAGTATGATCCTGGAACCTGGCGCCATCATTCACGGACGGTACCGTGTCATAAGCTTGATCGGTCAGGGTGGGATGGGCGCGGTTTATCACGCTGAAGATACTTTGCCTCGCCAATCGCAATCTGTGGCAATTAAGGAGTTTCGTCTCGGTAACCTGCCCGATGAGGAAGAGACACACTATAGCTCGGAGACAGAAGCAACCCGCTTACGCGCGAAATCAGCTGATCGGATTACCCTGACCCGCCAAAAGGCCGCTAAACAATTCAAGCGGGAGGCGCAATTGTTGTACGATTTCCACCATCCTCATTTGCCTCGCGTGCGGGATTATTTTGAAATCGCCGATGATCGTTACCTGGTCATGGATTATATTCAAGGGGAGGATCTGGATACTCGCCTGGCGCGCAATAATGACCAACCCTTGCCCCTTGATCAAGTATTGAATTGGATCACCCAGGTTTTAGATGCGCTGGAGTATTGCCACCAGCAAGGAGTGACCCACCGAGATATAAAACCCGCGAATATTATGGTAACGGAGACCGGCATCGTTTACCTGGTTGACTTTGGTATCGCCCGCTTGACAGAAGCTGGAATCGGCACTGTTCTACGCGGCCGATCCAGCGGCTTCAGCCCGTTGGAAATGTATACCCGGCATGGGCAGGTGACTGAGTGCAGTGATATCTACATGATTGGCGCTACTTTGTATATGTTACTCACCGGACATATGCCTGAAGACGCCTTGGAACGGGCAGTGGGTGCAATTCTGCCCGCACCGCGAACCTTGAATCCAGACATCCCAATTCATGTGGAAACGGCAATCTTAAAAGCTCTGTCTTTAAAAGCAGAAGATCGCTTTGCTGCGGTACATGAGCTGCGTTCCGCTTTATTTAATCAGCCAGACAATCAACCGGACCTGGCGCAAGTCGCTCCGGCACAAGAGACAGTACAAACACCTTCAGGAAGCGTTGATTTCCAGCATTTGTACCTGGCATATCCCGAGATGCAGCCCTCCGGTAATGCTCGATTTCCCCATACGGTTGCGAAAACCGATCAAGCTGGTCAAAAGACGGAGAAAAACTGGAAAGCCGAGTTGATCAATCGCCTGCGTGGTCCGGGTGCGCTCAATTGTCTGGCTTGTTCACCATTAACTCAATGGCTTGCGTATGGCTCGGAAAATGGCATCATTACCCTCCACCATTTAGTGGGTGCAACCACCTTTGATATTGAAGTCCATAATTACGAACCTGTATGGTGCCTGGCCTTTGCGCCCGACGGTCGCTCCCTGGCCGCGGGATTGTATGATGGAAGAGTGCTGTTGTTGGATATTAAAACGGGTAAGGTCAAGCATACTTTCAAGGGGCATAAGCAGCCAGTGAGTAGTGTTTACTTCGCCTCGGGCACGATCTGGTTGGTCAGCGCCACTTTAGAAGGAGAAGTGCGGGTGTGGAACACGAAGACTGGCGCCTTGGAAAAAACAAACCGGGATTGGGGGTACGATGTGGTTTTCCTGCCGCGGGGTAACCAGCTTATTACGGCTGCAGAAGATGAAAAGCTTCGGTTATGGCAGGTCAAAGATGGAATTCTGGAAAAAGCGATCAATATCGGTCGAGGTTGGATTAATGCCCTGTGTCTGTATCCACAATCCAACCTGCTGGCAGTGAATTCAGGTTCCACGATCCAAATATTTGATATTAACGACTGGGTACGGTTGCAGGAGTTGGATTGTAAAGAAGAGGTAAGCAGCCTGGCTTTTTCCCCCGATGGAGGCTTACTGGCAGCCGGAATGGCTCACTGGGGGGTGGCCATCTGGGATCTTCAATCGGATCAGTTGGTAATCGAATTGGCGGATGCGCAGGGTGAGGTGAGTGGTGTTACCTTTATTGATAATAATGATCGAGCTCCCTTATGGTTAGCCGGTGCATGTTTTGATAGATATGTATATATCTGGGAGATCGGACTGGGAGCAGGTAAAGAGTGATAATTCGTATTTAGTGAAGATCGGATGTAAAATTACCATCCGGAGGCGATATGCAATCCAGTTCATTTACCCACCCAGGAGTGCGCGAACAAAATGATCATTCGCTTTATCCATCTCCCGGCGCGGTCAGCCCCGGATGGTATATCGTGGCGGATGGGTCAGGTGAACATGCCGGTGGAAAATTCGCCAGCCAGTTAGCCGTTCAGACAGTATGCCAAATCCTCGGTAAAGAGGATCCTCGCGCCTATATTCTGGGTGGAGCGACGATGGCTGAAGGCAAATTAATAGAAAACTACCTGCAGGCGGTCGTTCGTCAAACCAATGTAGATGTCTGGCAGGCTGCTCGCCAACGTGGCTCAGTAATGGAGACCACCCTCCTGGTTGTACTAATCCACGGAGAGCGGGGTTACTGCGCCCAGGTTGGCAACTGTGCCTTGTTTGTTTCCTCAGACGGAATTTCACCTATGAAAAAGGTAACCAATGAGCATCGTCGTGGGACTGGGCTGTTCCAGACACTCGGCGCCTCGGATCAGGTAACGCCTGAGGTGGTTTCATTTGAATTCAGTCCGAAAAGTGTTTTACTGATGGGTTGCGTTGGTTTTTGGGAATGGGTGCCGGTAGAGACGACGAGTAAGCTTTTACTGCAACAGCCGTATTTTTCTGTTGCTGAAATCCTTGGACAGGCCGCGCTCAAGGCAGGTAGTCAGGATAATGTGAGCCTGGTGGTTGTCGAGGGGGAAGATTTCATCCGAGAGCATGCCACGGCGCAAGTCAAGGCCTACGTTGAAATCCTGAAATCCGACCCGGATCTCGCCATGGCGGGAGTCATGACCTGGTCATTGTCAGCCTTCGCGGCAAAATATGGCGTCCAGCTCGATCTGAATTTACCTTCCAAACCGGCAGAACAATTACCTGAAGGAATGGTATTCCCGCTTGTGGGTGAATATGAAAGCATGGACGGCACCAACCGCGCCCTTGAGATAAAGCAGTTAACAGATCAGGTGATATTTTTACAGAAAGAGAAAGCTGACCTGGAACAGAAACTGACGGCCTGGCAAGCTGAGAAAGCTGATCTGCAACAGCAAATCAATACTCTGGCAACCACTGTCGATGAAATGAAACAACGTGCTGCCGTACCGTCTCGTCAGGATGCAGAGCCGGAGAAATCAGCGCTATTGCTGGTCGAAAAAGCGCGCCTGGAAGAAGTGAATACGCACATACGCAATCTATTGAGTGAACAAACCCAAAAGATGGATGAAACGCAGAAAGCGATCAAAGAATTACAGGATCGCTTATTTTCTGCACAGAGCGCGTATGCCAACCTTGAGCAAGAGTTTACGAAAACGAAAGCTGATCTGGCAGACCAAGTTCAGCGCAACCAGACTTTAGAGCAGATCATTCGCGAAGGTCAACTCCAAAGATCAACGATGCAAGCAGAAAGAGGCTCATTAGCTGATTTGATGGGGGAGAAAGTACAGTTGGAAGACCAGGTTGGTTACCTGCGGAAATCATTGGAGGCACAGCAACGTGAGTTTGATGCATTAAAAGCCCAATTCGAGAACATAAAAAATGCCAACACCTACATGGAAGCGCAAAAAACCTGGGTTGAACAGGAGTTGGCAGCTACAAAGGCGGGTAAACAAGAGTTGGAGAAGAACCAGACTGCCTGGCAGGAGCAGGTGCAGAATATGCAAGCGCAGCTAGAAGCGCTTCGTCAGGAGAAGGCAGAAATCGAACGCCAGCTCGCCAGTATAAAGAATGATAAACTCGGCGTTGAAGTCGCATTGACCAACACGCGCGTATTGATCGATAGCCAACAGAAGAAGATAGACCAGTTACAGCAAGAAAACCGCAATCTGGCACAACAGCTTGCTGAACAACAGGCCAGCGAAACCAGGCCAATGGGGGGTGACACGGGCTCCAATGCTCGCATCCTTCAGTTGGTTAATGACAAGAATGAGTTGGGAAAGCATATCCGGGAACTACGAGATCAGATTGATACCCTTAGGGGGAGCCAGGTGGAACTGAGTGAACTACGTGACAAGATAGATCATCTGCAGAGGATGCTGGGTCAGAAGGATTCAATCATTCAACAAATGGAGCGTCAATTAGAAATTAAGACTACCCAGAGTAGCTGGACGGAACCGAACCGGCAGACCCAAGATGAAATCCAACGGCTGCGGGATGAGAATGACCGCCTGGCCAGCGATATTTTAAACCAGAGGACGGAATTGCTTTCCCACAGGCGAAATGCGTTGAAGGCATACCGGGAAATGATCCGGATTCATGACAGGTATCCCACAGAATGTGAAGATGTTTTCCCTGGACGCTGGATTCAAAACATAAGAAATCTCGTGACGCGTGAAGAAGCCTTCCTGGCAGGGTTAGAATTACCTGGAAATTAGAGCAGTCTATGGTATATGGTTGGGTTTCGAGTGCAGTAAAATATGCGTTATATCGATACTTAGCAATCGATAAATATACAGATTGGAATCAAGCCCGGACAATCCCTGACCCATGTGGACTCGTGGGCTGTCGAATGAGGTGGAATCAATGAAAACGATCTTAGATGTTGGTCACCAGGCTGATGTTGGATTGGTACGCGACCATCAAGAGGATGCCTATGCTTTTCAGGAGAATCCGCCTGATCCGCGCAGTATCCGTACGAGAGGGACCATCTATGTGGTGGCGGATGGCGTTGGCGGTTACCAGGCAGGGGAGCTGGCCAGCCGGATTGCAGCAACTTCGATTGTTCAGAAATATTATCTGGACTTAAATGAAGACATTGTCCAATCCTTACGCCAGGTAATCACCAGTGTCAATAAAGATATTTACCAATCGGCTTTACGGGATGGTTTGGAACGAATGTCCACGACGGTGGTCTGTGCGGTCATTCGCGGCGATGAGTTATTTGTAGCCCATGTTGGAGATAGCCGGGCGTATCTATATCACGAGGGTGAAATTCATCAGCTTACACGGGATCATTCCTGGGTTGCTGAGCAGGTGATCTTAGGAAACCTGAAAGAAGAAGATATGGACACCCATCCGCGGCGGAATATTGTTACACGTTCTATGGGTCTCAAACCCCAGGTCGAACCGGATGTCCGCAGAGTGGGACAACTATCCGATGGCGACCGGATTTTATTATGTACCGATGGTCTGTATGAGAATGTCTCGAACGATCGGCTGAGGCAAGTATTACAAAAGAGTGAAAAGTCCCAAACTGCATGTGGGGAGTTAGTCAAACTCGCCAACCAGGGAGGCGGATCGGATAATATTACCGTAATTGTGGTATCAGTTCGGCAGGAGCCATCCAGTTTATCCGAAGAGTCTGGGCCGTCTACTCGACCAGCAGTAGAAACAGCCAGGCTCCCTTCCCAGGCTCCGCGAACTGCTCCAATTCTAAAACCTGATCGAGATACTGGTCCAATCACCGAGAAAGTTGTTATCGTTGAACGTCCTGCTGCTTCCACACCTCAAGCGCAATCAGGGAGGACAGTCACCCCAGCCAACGCTGTTGTCCCTCCTGCTGCTCAACCCTCTCGTGAAAAGGAATATAAATTTAAACTTGATTCATTGCGCGCCTGGTATCGCCGGCTGTTTGGTCGCCAATCTGCTTCAACCCAACAACCCTTGAGTGGGCAGGCATTGGTCCGCTGGGAGGTGGAGTATCAGCATGGAGCCCCAGTACCAGACGAGGAACCATGGAAACAGGAAGTCCGTTTGCCAGGTGGACAGCGGGTCATCCTTGGCGTTAATTTAAATTTCGTCTTGGACGGTGCGCTGGTTCAACCTGCTCTGGTTCAAATATTTGGAGCAGTGAATGAGGCGCGTGAATTTTGTGTCCTGACCTATCCAGGGATTAACAAACTACTACTCCAACAAATTTGGCAGAAATATTCAAAAGTGGTTATAATGTTAAGGCCGAATGAGATCATTGATTTAATGTCTGAACATGGGATCGGGCTGCGCGTGATCGTTAAGCAGCTTGTTTGGGACCGGCTGAATGGTACTGTTGTCTCATTGTCTGCGGTCAATTTGATCTTTTCGATTGAAACCTACCTCGAAACAATCCAAGCGGAGCGGGAGGAAATGTGAGCGGTTATCGCATACTCTATCGTATTCTAGGCGGCTTTTGGATCTTCCTGGGCGTATTGATTCTAGGCGTATCCTTGGGCTATATATTGTCCATGAGTGTTATGGATAACTTTATGAAGAATGATCTTCCGGAGGTGGCGGCAATCTTGGGTCCATTATTGAGAGCCTATTCCCCAACTTTGCAACACATCTCTGGCTTGTTATTCAGCGCTTTTTGCCTTGTTATGGGCAGTGGCATGATCACATCTCAAAACTGGGCGCGCACAGTGGCTGTGGCGTTCCACATGGTGATGGGGATTTGCCTGCTGGCTCTGATGGTCACCTTCTTTGTTGCGATGAATCAGCCTGGATCGACCTTGAGTAAGATTCCCGAGCTTGCGCGGAACTTGCTGTTAATTCTGGGTGTCCTTTTTGCAATCGGGTTGATTGTAGTGGGATACTTGTTCAGTACCGATGACGCCATGAGGGCGTTTGCAAAGGTTGCGGTGCCTTCTGCAGCCGGTGTTAAGGTGCTCTGCCCGACCTGCAACGAACCCATGGATTTGGCGCGTGGATTGTGCCCGCGTTGCGATTTCGGCGATGGAATTCCTGTGGTTCCGATCCGGGCACACCTGATCGACGCCATCAGCGGTAAAGACCACCTGGTCTCTACTCGATTGATCACCCATATCGGAAGGGAACAACAAGGGTATGAAATCCAACTGACTGATCCGTCGGTGTCTCATGAACATGCCTGGATTGAGTTTGCCAATGGATTATTCTTTTTACATGCCGACAATGATACGAATGGTACATTCGTCAACGACATGAATGTCCGGATTCGAGATACAGAAGTTAAGAACGGCGATTTAATCAGCTTTGGCAAGGCGCAGTTCCGTTTCAAAGTTGACATCGATTAATCATGTTCCGATTCCATTATTCTCGTACTTTCGGCAGGTTGATCTGGTTGATCCTTGGTGGATTTGGATTGATCTGGTTAACCTCCCCGGTCAGCGGTTATACCCAGGCGACCGCGGTTGACCTGCGCGACGCCCTGAGCCTTAATGCGGTTCAGGCAGTTGGCAAACCGATCGTGATGGGTTTTAAACAGCCCATTATCGCACTGACTTTGAATAACCAGACCGACGCATCCATAACCCTCGAAATACCAGCCGGTCTGCAGCTTATCCCAGCCGGTTCCTCATTCGCTCCTTTAGTAATTATTAAACCAGACCAGGTGACTTTAGATCCCAGAGGGCAAGCCACGCGCCAGCTTTATGCCATGGCGTTAGATTATACGCCTGGAAAAGGCTTACCCTCGCTGATGAATCCGGTGGATTACCAGATTGGCGGGATGGAGGATAAATCATTACTGGATTTGATTGCCAGAATACAGGCAAAACAGGCTGAGGCGGAGTATGGGGCGCAGCTCGCGATTTGGATGGTGAAAACGGGTGATGATCTCGATCAAATTGCCACCACACTCAATACGCCTTTCCAACCCTCTGATATCGCCCTGGCGGAGGAGCTGATCGGGAGGCCAGTCTCTACCCTCCCGCCTGAAGCTACAACACCGGCTCCCCTGACGAGTGAGTCACTCGCTACCGCTGAACCGGGAAATACTGGCGGCACGATAGCTACTCCTGGTTCTACAACAACCTCCCACTCATCTTTGGGAATCGTATTAGCCGTGGTCGCCGGGCTGGCTGTGGCGTTGATGGTTGCATTGGGTATCCTCAGTTCCATGCGCAATCGCACTGTCTCCACCGAGGAGACTTTGCAGGTTCCGGAATCCAGACCTAAGCCGGGCGCCTCACCCCAAGGTCCCGAGCAGCCAGGTCCGGTAACTGCACCGCATGTACCGCCACGCGTCGTGACGGTGGCTGTAACGCCCGAACCGGTCATACTAACCTTAACGGGTACCAGTGGTCCCCACAATGGGAAAATTATGAGGCTGACATTGCCTTGTATTATCAGTCGCGGCAGCTTATCCTGGGCGCTGGAGGACGAAGCAGCTCTATCAGTCCCACACGCGTTGTTTGACATGACGGAAATACCCTTTCGAGTAAAGGACCTGAACAGCAGCAATGGCACCTATTATCAAAACCAATCTGTCGGCCGAGGTTGGACAGAGCTGGAGGATGACCAGACAATCCAGTTAGGACACCTCAGGGTGGTAACTAATCCAGGTGGGTTAAAACTCAGCGGAGGACCGGGCGGGTTCAAGGTGATTCCAGCCAGCAGCGGGTTGGTGGTGATTTCCCGGATGGAAGTGCATGTGACCGTCATCGGCGATCAAGATAAGAAGATATCGGATGCGCATAGTTATTTTTACCAGAATGATAAGGCTGTAATGGTGCGTGACCTCAACAGCACGAATGGGATCAGCGTGAATGGAGAAAAAATCCAAAAGGAAGCCCTCCTTACACCAGATGCAAAAATACTGATAGGCGCTTCCGAATTTGTGATATCTTTTGACCCCAATTGCTTATAGGTCGGATTAATTAGGAGTAGAGAGAAGGAAATGAACGCCAAAACGTATAGAACAAAAGTATGGTTGGTGAAGGTGTTCCAGGTGGGAGTGGTGTTCTTGCTGCTGCTAAATTTATCTGCCCCACTCGCTCGCGCCCAATCGGATGTGGTGCCCAGTGCAGATATCATTCTTGTTGTAGACGAATCCAACTCGATGTGGTCTGCCAGTGACAAGCCAGATCCTGGTACGGGAAATCCCGGTTGGCGCATCATTATGGTACAAATGATCACCCAATTGTTGGGTGTGGATCAATTGGCCATCCAGCACCGGGTGGGATTGGTGCTCTTTGGCGGGAATGTGGGTGGAGTTTATCCCTTAACGCCGGTTCAAGATACCACTTCGCTTACAGATTTAAATGCCTGGTTGGATCAAAATCATCAAAATCTACAATTAACCAACATACCGGCTGCTTTACAATCTGCGTATGACGAATTGAATGCTAATGGACGTAACGATCCGAATGTTAAAAAGGCAGTTGTGTTTTTATCCGATGGTCATTGCGAGTTGCATGCTGGGATGACAGATGATGAAGTCGATCGTTGTAATGACAGTTCCCGACAAATTATCCAAAGTAATGCACAATACCCAGTCTTTACCATAGCCTTTACGGAGGAGGCCGGTGGTGGGGGATTTTATACCGATTTTTTGGAGGAAATCGGAATAACAACGAATGCCCAGTACTATCAACCCGCTAAGACACGTGCTGGATTGCAAGAGGTTTACGAGGACATTTATCGGCGTCTATTGGGTTTGCAAGAATTTAAACGAGTCACTGGAACTGGTGGGAAACCCCAGGTAATCGAAGAACCCACCACAATCGAAACCACCAGTCCCAGTGAAGTCATCATCGTTCTACAGGAGAAATTGAAACAAATTATCTTTACCGTGGTGAAAGACAATAAATTTATTGAGGCGAAGGTTTACCGTCCGAGTGGACAAGAAATTAAACCAACCGATACAGACGTTTCTTATAAGAACACTGAACAAGTCGAGAGTTATGGCTTGCTGAACCCTGATGCAGGTCAATGGAAGGTAATCTTGAAAGGGGGAGGGCAGGTTACGATCATTACAGTACCATTCAAGGAGACATTTGTCAATTTTCAGTGGTTAAAACCCGAGCTTTCCAGCCATCCTCAGGGCAAACCAATGTTGCTTGTTTTGATGGGTCAAGACCGCGAAAACAAGACGATTATTTTCGAATCGGCAGAACTGTCAGTGAAGTTGCCCGATGGATCCATTCAACAAGTGCCTTTGATCCAACAAGAAAGTTCTTATCAGGCGCTTTACAATGATACATCCCAACAAGGCGATTATGAGCTGCTCTTCAATGGGACTTTTAATTCAAAACTGGTTGAATATCCATCGAAGAGTATTAAAATAATCGGATCACCCTGGTTGAAGTTGATAACTCCAACGGATGGATTTTCAGCCGCAGCCGGTCAACCCCTCCAGATCCAGGGTCACCTGATGTTCCAAACCGTCGAGGTGGGAATGGATCCGGCGTCCTACAAATACCAGGTAATGGCGGATCTATTTAAAGACGGGGCTATTGCTAAGAGTCAAGAGCTACAGATAGCATCGGATGGTCAGGTCACTGGTCAGTTAGTCCCTGACATTGAGGGCGCGCAAATATTGCAGGTTCGTCTGGCTGTAACGGATCTGCAGGGAGCCGTGTTTAATGACACGAATGATGTGCAGGTAAATATCGGATCTGCTCTTCCACCCACCAAAGCGCCTGAGCCGACTCAGCCACCCCGACCTACGGAGAAGCCACCTGAACCGACAAAACAGCCTGCACCAACGGTAAAACCCGCAGGGCCAACCTCGCCTCCACCAGCACCCACCCCAACCCAACCAGCAGAACCTCTTTCGGCCGGCACCATCGCCGGGATCGCCGGTGGTCTGGCTCTCCTGGCTGCTCTGGGTGGAGTTGGATGGTGGTTTACCTCAAAACCAGCTTTGAGCGGTACCCTCGAGCGAGCCAGTGGTGAGGCGATCCTCCTGTCCGGTAAGCGGCCGGTTGTCTTTGGATCGGACCCGCGCAGTATGGTCTACGTGGAGGGCGAGAACGTCTCGGCGCAGCATGCGGTCTTGCAGGCCGTAGGCAGTCGAAATGCACCGGTTTATGAGCTGCGCTCGCACCCAAAGGCGCAGGGAGCTACTTTTCGGGTGAATGGACAAGAAACCCTCATGACGACTTTGAACGATGGTGATAAAATCGAGATCGGTGGACAAACATTTACTTTCTCAAATCCGTTGGCGACGCCGCCTGAACAGATGTCGTCCGATGATAGCTATAACCCAATGTAAACAGGTTTTGTATTTCAGAAATTATTATTTCTAACTAAAGGAGTTGGAGGTCATTCATGGCTACATTAAACGCCCAGGATTTACAACAAAAAGTCAACATGCGCCGGACGCTGCTGATCGGCATCGGTGGCACGGGTCAGAAAGTTCTGGTGCAGATCAAGGCTCGTTTTGTGAGGAACTACGGCGGGGTACCGCCTGCGGTCGAGTTCCTTTGTTTTGATACGGATCCAACGGCTGAACAGGCTCAAATGGAGGGGAAGGTTGTACGTCTGGTTGCCGGTACCGAATTAATCAGTATTTCAGGCATCCAGACAGCCAATATTGTCAGAAACCTGGATAAATACCCGGCGATCCAGAATTGGATTGCTGAGGATAAAGAGAAAATCCCTGTGGCTGCCATTCAGATGGGCGCCCGCCAGGTTCGTCCACTGGGACGTCTGGCGCTCTTCTGGCACATCGAAATGGTGAAGTCGAAGATGGAAGGAGCAGTTCACCGCTTGAATGACCTCAAACTGGGCGCCGATATGGGTGGGGATCGGCGCGGGATGAATGTGTTCATCATCAGCTCAGTGTGCGGAGGAACAGGTTCAGGCGCCTTGCTGGATATCGCTTACTTGATCAGACGTGTGGTTCAGGATTTAGGTCTGGCGCCAGAATTGTGTTTAATTAATGGCGTTCTGGCTCTCCCATCGGTTTTCCCAACCGTGGACAAGATTGGAATCCAGTCTAACGCGTACGCATGTTTGAACGAGCTGGATTACTACATGCAGACTGAAAAAGTTGAATGGTCACAGGAGTATGGTAATCCGCGCGTGCCGCCAGTCACTTTCAGCAGCTTGCGTCCATTCAATATTTGTTACCTGATTGATGGAATAAACGAAAACTCCCAGGGTCTCGCTGGTTTGGAAGAAATCGCTCCGATGATTGCCGAAGCCATTTACCTTCAAATCGGTTCACAGGTTGGTCGCACGAACGATAGCTTGTTTGACAACGTTGATACTTTAACTGGGAAGATCATGTATAGCGATGAGAATCGCTATAAACCAACCGCTTACAGCAGCCTGGGCACCGCATCGCTGGTATTTCCAGTGGTAAAAATTATCGATTTGTGCGCCAACCGTCTGGGTCGTGAACTACTTGAGACAGCTGTCCTACGTGAGGTAGACAAACCCGAACGCGTCGATGCGGCTGTCAACAGTTTCTTACAGGCGAACCAATTGAAAGACCAGACGGCTTTGTTAGAAGCAGTAACGCGGGATGAAAAAGGCGTTGTCCTCAAAGTCGCCCTCGATCCGCGCCAGTTGGATCGCTTCAAAGATGCTGAGATGTTGCCAAATACTCAGCAACTACTCACGCGGGCAGAGTCTCAGGTGGAGAACCAGTTCAGCGCCACCCTGGAAACCAACCGGAAATCTTTGGGTGAAAAGCTGTCAGCAGCTTTAACCGCTGAAATTGAGCGGTTGGTGAACGATCCGGTTGGCGGATTGAAAATGGCGATTGCTTTCCTTGAAAAACTGGATATCGCATTAGCTGGCATGCGCGGTTCTTTAGACACCAACCGGGATGCAGCCAATGATCGGCAAAAGCGTTCGAAAGGAATGGAAACCCAGACTTTAACCGGATTGAATACAGCTGTACGTTCTGGAAATCCGCTCGGACGGGGTGGGCGAATTAAGGAAGCGCGTAACACGCATATCAATACGGCTCAAAACACACTGGTTGCTCGTTTTGAGGTTAAAAAATGTGAGACCGCCATCGCAATATTGGCTTCCATAAGTGGTAATATGCAAGGTCGCCGGGCTGCCTTGCAGCGCACGGTGGAGCGCCTCATCTCGATTAAGGCTCAATACACTGCCTTCGTAGAGCGCTATGGCGGTGGTAAGTCACGCGTTGATTTTGTCCTGGCGACGGATATCAGCACCGAAGCGGACATTCAACGGTATTACACAGAGCATTATAAGAGTTTAGGTCAGGCGCCGGCTGCCAGCTTGTTGGATAAAAAAGGACCGCTGTATGCCTGGTTAGATCTTGACCAGGATGCCCTATCTGACCGGATTCTATCCTATACCCGCTCCGTCTTCGACGACCTGCGCGAGATTAATATTGAGAATATCATCCTTGAGAAGCGTGAAGAGAAGGATCCACCCCGTCGAAAACTGGATTTGATTGACCGATCCGTTCCATTCTGGAATTTCCGGACCGCTGGTGTATTGGGTTCCGATTTCCGCGGGGTCAGCCAGATCATCGTCATCGGTGTACCGGACCGGGAGCGGTCAATATATAAAGATTACACAGAAGTCAATCAAATTCTGACCTCGACTTTTGATCCCCATCAGATCACCGTGATGCAGACAAAACACGGTATCCCCTTGTTTGCTTTGACGCAATACAATGATTTCAAGACAAGCCATGATTATGTGCTACACAATGAAGTCAAGCCGTTATATGTGATTCCTCAGGTGCGACCTGGAGGCGAGAAGGCCAAGCTGGCGTTTGCGTTGGGAATGGCGTATGGCTATATCTTTAAGTCAAGCACCTATTATCAGATCTTGCCGGAGGACATTGGACGGCAATCGATCCGCCTTGGTCAGGGCATGGAAGCCTCGTTACGCAGTTTCCGCAACGATCCTGAGCAGATTGCTCAGATTACACGCCAGGTCGAAGATCAAATCAGTAAAGAAGGCAACCTGGTAGCCATCCAAACCCTGGATCGTTGGCAGAATGAGCCGTATATCTACGAGCTCAAGGGAGGCCTGCCTCGCCAGAATATCGACCGGACAACCATGCTGCGCGATAGCACCATCAGTCGGGGTGCAACAAATTATGAATTGGTACAGCAGATGCGCGACGCGATAAAGGTCTATATCGAAACCGTTCTGCGTGGGTAAAGCTTAGCTAACCCCTCTTTTGCTATTCTCATAAAACCGGAGTGGCAAAAGAGGGGTACTTTCATTCAAGAGAAAATCTATCCTGGGGTCAACCTATGATTGAAACCCGACAAACTTTGATTTTGGGCTTAGGGCAGTCCGGTAAGAAAACCCTGGAGCATTTTAAAAAGCGCATGCTCCAGACCTATAACCAGGAATTACCGGCCTTCAAACTATTAGCGCTGGATGTGTCTCAACCCGGCGGCGTGGTGACGGGGGGCTCGGCTGCCTCCTCAGAGCAAACTACGCTGGGTCCGACGGAATATCTCGATTTACCCTTGGAGGATATTCTACGTAACCCGCAAGCCATCAAGGAAAAATACCCCTGGTTTCCAGAACGAGTCCTCGAATCCGGTCCCGAATGGTATCAAACGCGCGCCGCCTCCCGCCTCGCCTTCCAGTTAAACCTGGCCATGGTGTATAGTTTTCTAGAATATCATTTTTCCCAGCTTGGCACGATGGACGCCCGAGACGAGATGGCTAAAGCTGGTTTCGATATCGCGACCGATCAAAACGAAGCGGCATTGGTGGTGGTTGGCTCATTAGGCGACCCCGTTGGCAGTGGAATTCTGATTGATATCACCTATCTGATTCAGTATTTGATATCCAGGAAATATGGGATGGAATTGCGCAGCACGGCTTTGCTCTATATGCCACCGCTTGCACCTTCCAGCCCCTCTGCTGAAGCCTGCGCATATGCTTCATTGAAGGAATTGAGCGCTCAATGGGATCAGAGTCATTATCACCTGGATAATGCCGGATTGCGCTACGATTTCAATACCCCCCCGTTTAACCGGGGTTGTTACCTGGTCGATACCCAGAATGAGAAAGCGTTGCGGTTACGCAACCAGGAAGAAGGTTATGTCCTCGGCGCAGAATGGCTCTTCCGGACACTATTGACCAACCTCGGTCAACGAATCGGTGGATGGATCAGTGAACAACCGCCAGAGATGCGCGTCCAGGGGCAATCGGCATTCTACGCCAGCCTGGGATTAGCTACCTATGTGATGCCTACGGAAGATCTGGTGGAATGGAGCGCCAACCGCCTGGGTAATGAATTATCCATGGAATGCCTGCTGCAGGGGGAAGGATTTCAACGCGCCAACGCCCGGGTGAACGATTTCTTGAACACCTATCAACTCCGTCCTGAGAATCTGCTGGATGGCCAATTACGACAAAGCAAGGAAAAAACTCAAATACCGTCCACTCACAACCAGATTAATGCCTTACAGAGAGTATCTTATGACCGGATCGTCGGGCAAGTCCGTCATGTCTGGGAGTTGCTGAGGTCCGATATTATCCCTGGCATACGACGCCAGGCGGAAGAAAACGCTCGCCGAGTGCTGAGGGAAATTGATATATCGATAAGAGAAGAAGTACGGGTGGGGTTGAAAGACAATCCGCTAGGCGGTCTATCCTTAATTCGTCAGACAGTGCAACGCCTGAAAGAAGAAGCCGATCGCTTCAGCCAGGCTGCCAAACGCCGCCAGGCGGCCGCGCAGGGCGCGGTAACGCAAAATATTAATAAATTGAACCGTTTAGGTCCCGAACTCCAAAACGCGGTTTCTGGCATTCCGTCACCCGGTGTGCTGGCGGTTACACTGGTTGCCGGTATCATCGCGCCTCTATTGTTGATCAGTCTGTGGGTGTATAGAGGTTTTGAGGTGGCTCAGGGAGGAATGGGTGGTGTCATTGTCGCTGTGGCTGTCTGGTTGCTTTCATTCCTGGCCATCGCATACAGCATTTATGACGCGATTAATGATGTCAACCAGGTGCGTGCACAATATATTACCTGTTTGAACGACTATTATCTCGCTGAAATGCGGCTGACCCTGGCTCAGACCGCCACCACACTCTACCTTGACATCAAAACGGTTGCTGATGGTCAGTTGAAACGCCTGGATGGGATGTTAAATAATATCCAATCCCTGGCGCGCACTTTCCGCAGCCGTTTGGGCAAAGATCCAATGTGCGGGCAGGTTGGTTTTGCGTTGCAAAATTCAGTTTTAACCCCGGAATTAATTGACCAGCTCTATGATGAGACCCTGGGAGAAGGCGGTGTGAATGCCCGGCTGGCGTCCTTAATAGATAGCGCCGGGTCCTTGGATTTATGGTTAGAACGGGATCCGGGTGAACTGGAGGGTAGGATTTTGGAATATACCCGCCAGGTATTCAAGGACATGAAAACTCTGCGTGCAGTGGATTTGTTAAACAAACAAATACTGGCTCTACCGGGTATCCAACGGGATCGTTTTGCCAATGACTTGCTCAATAAAGCTGCCCCCTTATGCAGCTACGATGCCTTCCGTACCGGCGCGAATCCCGCCTTAGCTGACCAGACCTTCGCCGGCATGCCGTTTGTAGAAGGAGAGAATGAAATCGGTGACAAACTAACAGCCTTAAGGCCCAGTATATTATTTGAGATATTGGACGATTCGCGGGCTGTCGCCATAACCATTCTCCGGCGCGGCATGCCTTTGTTTGGATTACGCCGCATGGATACTTTCCGGGGTCATTACCTGGAAGGTGTGCGCGATGAAGGTAAGGCTTACCACATTTCTGATGAGATGGCCATCACACCGGATTTAATTCCCTATGATCAAAATGTGGTAAAGATAGAACCTGCTACTGTCTTTGCCGTTGGGCGAACCTTGGGTTTGATTCAACCACGCGAAGATGGCGTTTACTGCTTTACCGATCCAAAGACTGCCAAAATAATCCCCCTTTCTCACTACAAAACGGATGCAGTGATCCTGCTTGGAGCAGAACCAGTCTGGATGACCAGTCTGATTGAACAACTTGAAGTTCAGGCCAGTCAAGGCGTCCAGGATTTGATACAAACCTTGACAGCCAAGCTGACCTCAGAAATCTCCGAACCCTGGGAGCAGGTGCGCGTCCAGAACTACCTTCGACTCCTGTCACTATAATCTGAATCCACCCCAAATTGGTAGAGAGTCGCTTTAGCAGGCGACTCTCTTAATTCTTATAGCGCTTATCAAACAAGGCTGGATCATATAGCGCCCGGCGGTTGGGGCAGAGCGGGCGGGGACAGAGCTGGCAGCTCGCAAAGGTCTCTTCCGTGGCAAAGTAAATACCGGAAACAGACTTAAACGGCACCATTAACATACTTTCTGTCAGAGCTACTCCAATGGTTTGTTGGACAGATCCCAACAAAGTAAAGAGCGGTTTTTGTTCGGTCAAAGGCCAGTCTACTAACGATCCCGGATTCATGGTGGAAACCTGACCGGGTTGGTAGCGCGCAAGCAGATCCGCCTCCAGGGCCTGCATGGCAGTGTACAAAGCAGCTTCCATGATCACGTCAGCCCAGAAATGGTGCAGCATATCTTCTATAGATTCTGCCCACGCGGCAAGCTCGCTGCCACAGGTGGCCACATAAGGAAAAGCGCGCTGCAAGTTGCCCAGGTTGACGCGCAGCACCCGGCTGGTGAAAGCGATACCATCCAGACTGACGCCGTGATCGTTTTTGCCGTCAATGTAAGCCAGGCGGTAGAGCGCTTTCGGTCGTGCAATATCCTGGGCATGCGTGATCATCTCTGCCAGACTGGCTGAGGAGGAACTACCGGCGCGAATACGTAAACGATCCATCAGCGCCGGCAGGTCGGGTTGATAAAGAATGGAGTCAAGCAGGACTGCTGGATGATCCATGGTTTGATCAGCGTGCGCCGCAGGCTTGCAGGCAAGCTTGCATGTGGCCGCGAGCTTCAGCAGCGATCATGGCGCACTGCATCAGGCTATACTCTTTGGCGCCAATGATCTCTAGAGACAATGCACCTGTGTAGTTGCCATGATAGAGCACCCGCACAAAACCAATCAAATCGATATCACCCCGCCCATTGGCCTGGTACTCAGGCTTTCCGCGACCTTGCTGGCGGCCTCGGCAATCGCGGATGTGAACATGCTTGACCCGCGGCAGCACAGCGGCGATTGCTTCAACTGGATTTTCACCAGCCCGGTAAATATGTGAGGGATCCACATTAATACCAAATGCAGGAGAGGGGATTGCCTCCATGATCCGCAAGGTGGTTGGTGTATTATGAATGCAGGTTCCAACGTGAGCCTTGAGACATAAGGTAACGCCATAGTACTCGGCGCGTTGCGACAGATGACCCATTGAATTGATCGTTTGCTGGAAATCGGTTTCATCACCGGATTTCCCGCTCGGATCGACATGGATGACCGGTATTTCTAACTCATTCGCGGCCTGAAAAGCCAGCTCCATGCGCTCTGGGTTCTGGGTGGGTTGTTGAATAGCCAGCAACTCGAGTTGATAAACTTGCGCAAGGCGTTTAATCTCAGGCGCCAGCTCACGCCAGCGTGACAGTACCAGGTGCTCGCTCATCCCATCGAGGGCCGACAACTCAACGCCGTCGTAACCAGCCAGCGCCAGGTGTTTGAAAGCGGTCTCCAGATCATAACCGCCGAAGAGAACTGTATTCGCTCCAAGCTTCATTTAGTAAACTCCTTTACTATAACCGGTGTGCCTGACCGGTTTAATTAAAAGATATGAACCACACTGTCAGTCTCCAGAGATTCAATTGCCGCAGCCAGCACCTTTTGCGCTGCCAGACCATCCGCGCCAGAGCCATCGATTGCTTCAGGTTTGACGCCTTCATTGACCTGCTCCAGGAAACGATGCAGCCGGTTACGGAAGGTATCTTCGAAGTCGCTCATTCCACCGAAGATTGGATTGGTATAAACAATCTTTTCCAGGTTGCCAGCCGGGTACAGGGTGACTTCGCGGAACATGTCATCCAACACGAAGCGCCCTTTCATGCCGGCCACTTCACAACGTTCCATTGGGTGACCACGTTCGATATCATACGAACCGGTCAGACCCCCGACCACACCGTTCTTGAAGCGCATGTTGAAATGGGCGGTCGTCCAGATCGTGCGACCGGGACCTTTCGTGGCAAAACACTGGACGGCCTCGATATCCCCACAGAAGTGGCGCATGATATCAACAGAATGGGGGTGTAAAGCTTTTATATGGAAATAGGGCGAGCTTTCAGCAGGATTTTTTATCCAGATACTCATGTTAATGAAGAGCAGTTGCCCTAAGCGGTCTTCATTCTGCCATTTTTTCGCCAGACGCGCTGCTGGCGTGAAGCGGTGGTTGAGATTGATCCCGAAACAGCGGTTCAGTTCCCTGGCTTTGGAGACCATCTCCTCGGCGCGGCGAATTTCGTTGCAGATGGGTTTCTCACACAGCACATGCGCTTCAGCTTCCAGGGCCTGCAGGGTCGGCTCATAATGGTCGCTGCCATATTCGTATCCACCCGTCGTCACGCTGACCAGGTCGGGTTTCAATGCGTCCAGCATTTGCTGGGCCATATAAAATCCCGGCACATCCAGGCGCGTGGCAGCCGCTTCTACCCGGTCTCTCAAGATGTCACAGACTCCCACCAGCTCGGCCAGGGGATCTGCCTGATAGATATCCGCATGGCGATTGCCGATCGGACCCATGCCAATGACGCAGACTCTCAACATAGATGCTCCTTAATCACGGTAGTTTTTGGGGCTGTCCAAAAAGGGGGCAGACACATAGGTCTGCCCCTACCTGTAGGGGTCGACCTATGTGTCGACCGTGGCGTTCAATGCCCTGGCGCACATTGCCCTGGCGCACATTTCCGCTGACTGCCTCTACCTGTAGGGATCGACCTATGTGTCGACCGTGGCGTTCAATGCCATGGCACACATTGCCCTGGCGCACATTTCCGCTGACTGCCCCAACCTGTAGGGGTCGACCTATGTATCGACCGTGGCGTTCAATGCCCTGGCGCACAATTCCGCTGACTGCCCCAACTTGTAGGGGTCGACCTATGTGTCGACCCTCTGCCTGTAGGGGTCGACCTATGTATCGACCGTGGCGCACATTGCCCTGGCACACAATTCCGCTGACTGCCCCAACCTGTAGGGGTCGACCTATGTGTCGACCCTCTGCCTGTAGGGGTCGATCAATGTGTCGACCGTGGCGCACATTGCCCTGGCGCACAATTCCGCTGACTGCCCCAACCTGTAGGGGTCGACCTATGTGTCGACCCTCCAAATATGGTGTATGAACTATCAAATACATTCTTTTTGGATAGCCTCAAGGATTTCTGGTTCCGAATACCCATAGTCCTGCATGGTCGAGGTAAAGAAATCGTAATCATACGGACCAGCATCCGACTTCCACCGCCCAACAGCTTCGGGTTTTACCGGGATCTTGGCCAGCGGGATCTCCAGGAAGTCTTCCAGGCAGCGCAGGGTTTCATCCTGGCGCAGGACAAAATCTTCGAAGCGCACTTCAATCCAGTGCGCCGGGCGAGGTGTGGCTTTAACTAAATCGATTTGATATTTCCAGGAAATCGCACGTTTCAGGCGTAAATTATCCGTGGGCGGATAGGGCACTCCCCATTCGGACAAATCATCGGTCAGGTGACCATTCAAGATACAGTCTCGTGGGTCGCGGATCCAGAAGATGTACTTTGCCTCCGGAAACAGCCGCAGGATCCAGGGGAAAACCAGGGTAGTCTCGGGAATTTTCCAGCCCTTATGCACCACCGGATTGGATAAAACGTCGGCCAGATAACGCTGGATCAGGCTGGTAAACTCAGGATCGATCTCCATCGTGTGGAGCTGGCTCCAATCCCATGCCAGTCCTCCCAACCAGCGCACATGCCGGGCAAATACCTGGCAGGCCGCATACATATCCTCTGGTGGAAGTAAGTCGCCGGATTCATTCTGCGGCTGACCCATGTAAACGCCGCTGGCGGAGAGGGTGTGTGAGATCGCCCGGGTGCCCGAGTGTCCCCGGCCGATTATGGTGATCAACGACATAAAACAACCTCCGCAGCGGGTATCAATCCACTTCCGGGACAGTCACAATCTGACCGGTTTCCCAGGATTGGATGGCGGCTTCGATGACATATTGCGCTTTCAGCGCGTCGGAACCGGGAGCATCGATCTCTTCTGGAGCTACCTGGGCTGCGTTTTGTTCTATCCAGCGTGCAATCCGGCTGGTGAAGGTTTCACTGAAGCCCATCATCCCGCCAATATAAGAGCAGGTTTCCACCTGGCGGGAGAAGCGCGGGTAGAACTCGAGGTGTTCACAGGCCTCACGTAAGACAAACCGGGCTTGCGAGCCGACCACCTCCAGTGTTTCCAGTCCATAGCTCCCACCTGCATCATAGCTGCCAGTCAGGTGTCCAATAATGCCGTTCTTGAAAAGCATGTTGACCTGGACATTCGACCAGCACACCCGCTGTCCGTTCGGACCATCGGTTCGTGGACCGCGCTTGAAGAATGCCTGGACCTTTTCGACATCACCGCCGAAATAGCGCATAACATCAATCGAGTGGGGATGCAAGGCGCGCATGTGAAACCAGGGGGAGGTCTCGTTGGGGTTGTTGATCCACATCGTCATGTTGATGATGTTAAGCTCGCCCAAACGACCAGAAGTCACCCATTCCCTGGCGCGCAACGCCGCTGGGGTGAAGCGGTGGTTCAGGTTGACGCCATAGCGCAGGTTCTTCTGTTTCGCCAGGGCGACCATCTCACGCGCTTTGTGGATATCGTTCGAGATCGGTTTCTCGCCCAGTACCGGAATACCGGCTGCCAGCATCTCCATGGTGGGGGTGTAATGGTCGCCGCCATTCTCTAAGCCTGCCGTGCACATGCTCGCTGCATCGATCTGGATCCCGCTGGCCAACATTTCTTTGACTGAATAAAATCCCTGGCAGCGATATTTTTCTGCTGCGCGATCGGCGCGCTCCTCAATAATATCGCAGACAGCAACGATTTTTACATCCGGGCGCTGTTGGTAAATGTTGGCATGGACATTGCCGATATTTCCCACTCCAACAATTGCTACTTTTAATGTCATTTTTAACTCCTTATCAGGTCCTGGTAAGTAAAATAATCGCTCATTTTCTCGATTCGGACTGCAACCGGGCAGCCTGGGCAGGATCGCCGATATGCAGGATATCATAGGCCTGCAGGGAGGTCTTGAACGATCCAATCCCGGCATGCCCGTGCCAGTCGCCCTGGTTGAAAATCGGGTTCGGCAATCCCGTTTCCTGCTCGCGACGAGTTAGCCAGGCCTCCATACGCTGGGTGAGCACAGCAACTACTTCGGGGAGCTGCTCAGCCAGGTTGTTATTCTCGGCCGGGTCTTCGACCAGGTTGTAAAGCTCAACCGGCGGTTTGAAGTGGAAATCTGGCTCGAGCGCCAACATCAGCTTCCACAACGGAGTGCGCCAACCATGCTTGCGCATCCAGGTGCACTCGGTAATATAGAATTCACTGTCCAGAGAAGCGATCTGGCCGTACGCCAAGGGCAGCAGACTATTACCATCGAATTTGATCCCACTCTCGAGGCCAGTTAACTCCATCAAGGTGGGCACCAGGTCCTGATGGCGGTTGTAGCCAGCCACCCGCTTACCCGCGGGCACCCCAGCCGGATAGCGGATGATCAGGGGCACATGGAGTACATTGTCGTACATGCCATGGTGGTCAAACCAGCACTCGTGGTCATAGAGTGTTTCGCCGTGGTCAGCGTTGATCACGACAATTGTCTCATCCAGGATACCGAGCGTCTCCAGTGAAGTAAAGATGGTCTGGATGGCGGCATCCATATAAGCCACCGCGCCATCGTACTGAGCGATGACATACTCCTTGTCTGAAATGCCAGGCGGCATCCAACTGGCGAAAAAATCGCGGAAAGGTCTGAAGGTCATGACCGGATCCATTGAAGGATTGTTTGGATCACACTCATTGCCATGGTAAAACATGCGCTCAAATGGCGCGGGTGGCAGGTAAGGTGCATGCGGATCCATGTGGCGCAAGAACAGGAAGAAGGGTTTGCGTTTGCGTGCCAGCCGCGCCAGCTCAGGGATGGCGACCTCGTTCAGGTTTTCTGCTTTCGGGCTGCGACCTTCGTTCCAGCTCCCCCAACCGGCAAAATCAATGTACTTATCGAAGCCGCGCGAGGCCGGGTTACCACTGAAGCCCACACAGGTGGTGTTATAGTTGTTTTCACGCAACACCTCAGCCAGGGTTTTTACCTCAGGGCGCAAGGGACCGATATGCCGCAGTGCCACCATCTGGGTAGAGATTACATCCATACCGGTCAGCATGGAGGCGTAACCGCTGGTGGTGGGAATATAGGCGCTATAGGTGTGCTCGAACAATGTCCCCTCGGTGGCAAAACGATCGATGTGCGGCGTGGTCAGACGTGAATATCCATAGCAGCTCATATGGTCGGCGCGCAGCGAGTCGATGCCGATCAGGAGGATATTGGGTTTCCGTTTAGGGGCCATGCCTGTCCTTTCATAATAAACCGACATCCAGGATTAAGGATTTCGACTCTCTAATTTTACCTAACTTATGAATTCGGGTGTGTCCGTGTTTCGTTTTTTTTAATACTGATCTGCTAAGAACCGTATTAATCCAAGACTTCATGCTGTAATGTCCACATTTTATAGTAGCTGCCCTGCTGGTATAAGAGTTGAGTATGACGCCCCTGTTCGACTATCCGCCCATGATCTAAGACGAGGATTTCATTCATTTTTTCCATGCCGATCAGGCGATGCGTGATCACCAGGGTAGTGCGTCCCGCTGCCAGGGTTTCCAACGCCTGCCAGACCGATTGTTCGGTGAGTGCATCCAGGTTAGCCGTGGCTTCATCCAGGATCAACAGGGGAGTGTCTCGAAGAAAAGCGCGCGCAATCGCCAGCCGCTGGCGCTCGCCACCACTGAGCCGCAGACCCTGGTCTCCGATCCAGGTATCGTAACCCTGCGGCAGGGTCTCGATTACGTCATGGATTTGGGCTTGCCTGGCGGCCGCTATCAGATCAGCCTGCATGGCCTGGGGACGCGCAATGAGTAAATTTTCGCGCACCGTTGCTGAGAAGATAAAAGCGTTCTGGCCGACGACACTGATCCGTCCGCGCAACGCTTCCTGCGCAAGATTGCGGATATCCTGGCCACCCAGCCGGATTTCTCCCGCCTGGAAATCCCAAAAGCGCAGCAGCAAGTTCACCAGAGTTGTCTTCCCCGCACCACTTGCGCCGACAATCGCCAATTTATCCCCTGCGCAGAGGGAAAAAGTTATCTCTTGCAGCGCATACCGCCGCCCATTTAGAGCCCTGCGTGAGGCATCTGTGGCGTTGTCTGTGACATCTGGATAATGAAAAGACAACTGATTGACCTGCAGGGTATACCTCTCGGGTAGCGGGAGAGGATCCGGCCGGTCAACGACAGCCGGTGAGGAGTCGGTTATTTCAAACAGGCGGCGTGCGGCTGCCAGGTTGGTTTCTAAAAATTGGGCCGCCAGCGGCAAGGGGAGGACGGCCTCGAAGCTGGTCAACGCAGCCAACATCAAAACCGCCAGGTGAGTGCCCGGGATGTGGCCACTGGATACGAGTGGAATTGCCAGGATCAATGTCCCCCACGCCGCCAGTGAGGCCAGCAGATTCAGCAGGGAGCTCTGCACCGCGCTGATCCGCGCCAGCCGGCTTTGTAAGTGAATCAGCTCAGCGGACTGCCTGGCGACGCGCTCAAGCTGCCGTCCCGCCTGGTTGCAAGCCAACAAATCGGGCATTCCCTGCAGTCCATCCACCAGGCTGGTGCGCAGCTCTGCCTGTAAGGTGATGGTTCGCTCGCCCAGGTTACGGCTCAACCAATGGGCCAGAATTGGGATCCCCACACCGGCGCTGAGTAGCGTGGCAAGCAAGAAAAGCCCCAAGCGTCCGTCATACCAGGTCAGGTAACCACACGCCAGTCCCGCGGCCAGCACGGCAGTGATTGGGGGAGCCAGGACGCGCACATAGAAGAATTCTAATGAACCAATATCGTTTAAGATGCGCGCCAGAAGGTCACCGCTGTGGTAGGCTGATAGACGAGCCGGCGCCAGCGGTTCGAGCGCCTGGTAAAATGTCACGCGCAGGCGCTCCAGCAGGTGAAACGTGACCTGGTGAGAAAGGTAACGTTCGCAATAGCGGAACAGACCACGGGCGATGCCGAAGAAGCGTACGCCAACAATTGCTACCTGTAAATCAGCGATTGAAGGATGTAGCGCAGCAGCCGCCAGGATATACGCCGAGGTAGACATTAATCCAACGCCACTGGCGACTGTCGCCAGGCTGGCCAAGACTGCCAGAGCGATTAAGGATTTATAGGGGGCAGCCAGGCTGACCAGCGCCAAAAACAACTCCAGGTTTTTGCGAGCGCGTGGCAGCGCAGGTGCCGTCGGTCCCGGTGGGATGGGTGAAAGCGCTGTGTCTTGAGGTGGCGCGATCGAATTGTCAATTGTAATGCCTGGCTGTGTAACCACAGGCTGTGAACCCACAGGCTGTGATATGGCAGTGCTCTCCTGCAAGGAGGCCTGGTAGGCGAATACGAGCTCTCGATAGAGGCCATCCTCGCTGAGCAGCGAGCGGTGATCGCCGCGTTGTACCACCAGACCTTTGTCGAGCACCAGGATTTGGTCGGCAGTGGCGATCGTGGTTAACCGGTGCGCAATGATCAGCGCGGTGCGTCCTACGAGCAGCCGGTTTAGAGCCTCCTGCACCTGGGCCTCGCTGGCCGGGTCGAGGTGGGCGGTCGGTTCGTCCAGGATCAGCAGAGGGGCGTCTTGCAGGAATGCGCGAGCCAGGGCCAGGCGTTGAGCCTGACCGGCGCTGAGCCGCGCCCCGCGCTCACCGATCAGGGTGTCATAACCCTGGGGGAGTTGCTGGATGAAAGCATCCGCCACAGCCAGTTGAGCTGCCTGCTCAACCGCCTGCTGGCTGGCTTCAGGGCGTGCCAGTCGGATATTATCTGCTACCGTTCCATAGAAAAGGAAGGGGTTTTGAGGTACATAAGCGATCTGGAAGTGGAGTGTCTCTGGTGGAATCCGCGTAACGGGTACGCCATTGACGAGGATCTCCCCCTGGTCAGGCGAGGCAAATCCCAACACCAGGTTGGCTAGGGTGGTCTTGCCCGATCCACTGCGACCGACAACGGCTACTACCTGACCGGTGGGAACCTGGAAACTGACGCCATTCAGGGCCGCCGCGCCTTCGGGATAGCGATAATGCACTCCTGAAAATTCGATGCCCACCCTGGTTGATTGTTCCGACTGGTTTATCTCGGCTGGATTGGGATCTTGACGCGTAGTGAGGGGGGTCTCGATTACCTGGAAGAGACGGGTCGCGGCCGTAATACCAGACATCCCGGCATGGAAGCGCGCCCCCAGGGTGCGCAAGGGCAGGTAAAATTCGGGCGCCAGGAGCAAGACAAAGAAAGCCTGTTCAAACTCCAGATGTCCATAAAGCAAACGCAGACCGACCTCGACCGCGATCATAGCCGTACTCAGGGTGGCGATCATCTCCAGCGCCAGCGCCGAAAGGAAGGTCACCCGCAGCACTTCCATCGTAACCTGGCGATAGCGCTGGCTGGCCTTGGCGATCACACCAATCTGAGCGCGGCTGCGTCCCAGGGATTTCAGCGTCGACAACCCCTGTAGCACATCTAGAAAATAAGCGCTCAGGCGGCTTAAGGTTTGCCACTGTTTGCGGGTTAACGCCTGGGCCAGGTTACCAATCAGAACCATAAACAGGGGGATCAACGGCGCAGTAACCAATAAAACCAGACCTGAGAGGGGATCCAATGGGAAGATAAACAGCAAGAAAGTAAAGGGAACCAAAGCGGCCAATGCCAGTTGGGGTAGATACTGGCTCAGGTACGCCTCGAGGGCGTCGATGCCTTCGGTCAGTGTATTGACCAGTTCGCCGGTTTTTTCTCCACGCGCATAAAGGGGGCCAAGTTTCAGGATGTGGCGGAAAACCTGCTCGCGCAAAACGGTCTTCACCTGGCAGGCGATCGTCGCCGCGCTGGCCTCGCTGCCCCAAATCGCAGCAGCGCGCAAGAGGATGATTCCCAGGATTAAATACAGCCGGCCGGCGACCTCGGTCAAGGAGGCGCCAGCCAGGAAGACCTGGCTGATCACCCGGCTGAGGTTGCCGGCCTGGAGCACGGTCAAGACGCCTGCTGCCAGAGCAAGCCCGAGCGTCAGAACCAATCCCAGACGGCTCTCCCACGCCCGGCGGAGCAGGCGGGAGTCAATATTCATCGGCTCAATATTCGAGCGGGTCGTCCGCAGTTAATTTTTTACGGAAGAGCCGATAGCTCCAAACCTGATAGAGTAACACAAGCGGGATGAAGATGGCCGCCACGATCGCCATAACCGTCAGCGTATACGGACTGGAGGCAGTGTTGTAAATGGTCAGATCGTTGGCTCGACCCAGGCTCGAAACCATCACGCGTGGGAACAGAATCATGAAAACGGTCGCGACAGTTAAAACAATCGTCATTGCATTCAGCAAGAATGCCCACCCATTCATACGCTTGCGGATGAAGTAACCCGTTGCAAGGAGGGCGAGCAGGCTGGTGAATGGGACGATCCCTGGGATGACGCCTGGCCGATCCAGGATATCGGTGGCAAAGTATGTGGCGATTAAAGCGCCGATCAAGATGACTACCACCGGCAGCCATACGCGTTGCGCAAGGATTTTGGCTCGTTCGGCCAGTTGTCCGGTCGTTTTTAAACTAAGATATAGCGCGCCGTAGAGCGTAAAACCGAGCACAGAAACCAGGCCACCCAACAAAGCGTAAGGGTTGAGCAGGTTGAAGAAAGTACCGGCATAGTTCATGTCCGCGTCGATCGGCACCCCATGGATCAGGTTGGCGAAGGCGACGCCCATCAGCAAAGCCGGCAACAGGCTGCCGGTGAAGATCGCCCAGTCGCAAATACTGCGCCAGCGCGGATGATCGTCCTTGCTGCGAAATTCAAAAGCAACCCCGCGCACGATCAAAGCCAGAAGCAGCAGGAAGAGCGCCAGGTAGAAACCGCTGAACAGCGTGGCATACCAGCCTGGGAAAGCGGCGAAGGTTGCCCCACCCGCCGTTAACAACCAGACTTCGTTGCCATCCCAGTGCGGACCGATCGTATTAAGCATGATCCGGCGTTTGCGATCAACGGCTTGAGCATCACGATCTTTGCTCAGGAAGGGCAGCAAAATACCCACGCCGTAATCGAAGCCTTCCAATAAGAAAAAGCCTGTATAAAGCACAGCAATCAGGACAAACCACAAGATATTGAGAAACATATCAGTCCTCCTTCAGCCTTAATCCTGCACGTCTGCCAGCGAGGGGGCCGAGTCGCTTGCCTGGACAGCCGCCTGGATGATTTCAGTTGGCGCCTGACGGGCAAACTTCCGCAGCAAGTAAAGGTCGGCTGCCATGAGTAAACCATACACCAGGGTGAATAATACCAGGCTGATGAATACTTCTACAACAGAGACGGAAGGCGAGACGGCATCTTCGATCTTGAGCAAACCAAACACCACCCAGGGCGAGCGGCCAAGCTCGGTCATCAGCCAACCGGTGGTAGTCGCCAGTAAGGGCAGAGCCATCGCCCACAGGAATAAACGCAGAAAACGGGGTGGGTTTGCCAGCCGGTCTCGGATGACCAGGTACAGGGCGTAAAGCGCCAGACCCAGCATGGCAAAACCGGCGCCGACCATGGCGCGGAATGACCAATAGGTGATGGTGATCGGTGGGATATAATTCCCTTGCCCGTATTTTTGGACATATTGATCTTGCAGGTTGTAGATACCCTCCACCTTCCCCTCCAGGCGGTTGTAAGCCAGTAAACTTAACAGGCGTGGCAGGCGGATTGAGAATACATCCCGGCGTTGTTCCAGGTCGACGATAGTCAGTAGTGAGAACGAAGCCGGATCTTCAGATTTCCAGAGTGCTTCCGCAGCGGCCATTTTCATGGGTTGGCTGGCGATCATGTGCTGCGCCTGGCTGTGACCGTTGAGGATAATTAAGGCGACGGCGATTACACCGGTAATGGCTGCAATCTGGAAAGACCGCCGGAATAGTGAAACGTTGTTTTTCTTGATCAGATGGTAAGCGCTGATGCCCATCACGAAGAACGCGGCCGTAGTAAAGCCGGCGGCGATCGTATGGGGAAATTGCACCCACACGTTAGGATTGGTCACCAGCGCGATGAAATCGGTCATGACTGCACGCCCGTTCTCAATTTTGTACCCAACTGGTTGTTGCATGAAAGAGTTAGCGATCAATATCCACAGGGCGGAGATATTTGAACCGATGGCTACCAGCCAGATCGCCAGGTTGTGAACTCCCCTGGATAGTTTCTCCCAGCCGAAAATCCAAACGCCCAGGAAGGTTGATTCGAGGAAAAATGCCAGCAGCGCCTCAATCGCCAGCGGAGCGCCGAAGATATCGCCGACATAGCGAGAATACTCGGACCAGTTCATCCCAAATTGAAACTCCTGGACAATCCCGGTAACCACGCCCATGGCGAAGTTGATCACAAACAGCTTGCCCCAGAACCTGGTCATCTGTTTGTAGGTTTCGTCGCCAGTGCGGACGTATAAGGTCTCCATGATGGCTACCAGAACTGAGAGACCCAGGGTCAGTGGGACGAAGAAGAAATGGTAGACGGTGGTGATTGCGAATTGCAATCGAGCGAACAGTAAAGCGTCCATATGGTTTATCCTATGCCTTAATCCGAAAAATAAAAAGAAGAATTATTGGCTGATACCCTAATGATAAATCCCCTGTCTGGTTATAGTCAAGTATCTTGTGCAAGAGAGGATAAATGTCATTCCGGTTTTAGCTCAGAAATATCCCTTCGCACAGCCCTTTCCAGTGCGGTCAATAGCGCCTTATTTGGTCCCAACCAAATGAATGCGGTGTATGCTTCCTGGGAAAATTTGTTCCAGGCACTGGCTCAGGCGGCGCAATCAGAACGCCTGGTGGTAGTATTGGACGAATTCCCCTACCTGAT
>CAYGZL010000107.1:0-11937 GCA_964354345.1 uncultured Anaerolineaceae bacterium
AAGGCCAGGGTGGGATATTTCTCCCGCCAGCGGTTGACATCCACCCCGGCGGCGACCTCCAAAGGGAAAAGCAGGTTGACGCCTGCTAGCACCATCAGCGGGGCGATCCGATCGGGGTTGCCATCGGTGTCCACGGAGAGAATCGGGATGTTGTGCCGTTCGGCAAAGGCTTTGATGCGACGATAATTCGGTCCAAGGAATTCCTGCCACATGTGCGGCGAGATCAAAGGACCGCTGCGGTAGCACATGTCTTCCCAGAGATGAATGCTGTCAGCGCGAATGTAGGGAACCACTTTCTCCCAAACCGTCAGGTAGATATCGGTCAGGTGATCCATGATCTCATGCACCAGGTCGGGCTGGGTGTGGAAGGCAATTAAGCCATCCAGATCGCCCATCAGCCAGCGGAAGGCGCCGAACACGCCTCCATCGGGAAAATCACCAAGCTGGATTGGCCAGCCCTCCGCCATCCATTGTCGACCCAAAGCAAGCCAATCGCCATCCAGCCGGCGCGGGTCGTCGGGGTCCAGATATCTTTCCTTGAACTCTTCCCAATCGCGGTGATTCTTGACCGGAAATTCGAGGAAGTCGGACATTGATTCGCCGTGTATGGTGTCGCGCCGTTTGATGCCCCAGCTATCAATGAAAATGCGGTAATCGGCGTCCTCGGATAGGATTGTATAAGGGATTTTCGGACAGGGACCCGTGTTGACAGGCACAGGGCGCGGGACTTTATCGGGATCCATAAAAGAACGAAAATCGGTGATCTCAGCCGGCTTGCCCTCCCACTCCCAGCGCTGCCAGGTGGTAGCCCACGGAGACCAGTACAGCCAGTAGGGTGGACGGTCGACCGGCTCGCCTAAGACACAGGCGATGAAACGTTCTCGGTCATTCATTGAGGCGTTGATCAGCCTCGATAAACGCCTCAAAGACCGCCGCGGCATTCTCGGTAGGCGTCTCGGGCTGCAGGGATTTGGCGGGCGCCAGGATGTAACCGCCCTCGCGCCCCACCTCAGTTCGTAAGCGGCGCACTTCCTGGCGGATTTCGACTGGTGTGCCGAAGGGTATCGTGCTCTGGCTGCCCAGGCAACCCCAGAAGGTGATCTTGTTGCCCCACTTGCGCTTGAGCTCATAGGGATTCATTCCGGCGGCTTCGGGCTGGACGCTTTCCAAGACATCCATGCCGATCTCGATCATGTCAGGGATGATCTCGGCCACGGAACCGCAGGAATGATGGAGAACGTACTTGCCGTGGGCATGCACCGCGGCGTAGATTGACGCCCAGCGCGGCTTAAGGAACTGGCGCCAGCGCCGCGGACCGATGATCACACCGCGCTGGTCACCCCAGTCGTCGCCGAAGAAGATGCCGTCGATGGGCAGATCGGCAGTGTACTCCACAAAGGCCAGGTACAGATCTGTCAGCCGGTCGAGGGCTTCTTCAAAGAAATCTGGGTTTTCGATCACATCCAGCAGTAGATTCTCAAAGCCGCGCAGGTTCCAACTGCGCTCGAACAAGCCCCAACCCAGGTTGGCGATGATAAAAGAATCACGGTTCTCAGCGCAGAACTGCCAGGCCTGCTCTTTCCATTCCGGACGGTAGAAGGTCTCAGGAGCAGGGAAAGTGTAGCCATCAAAGGAGGGTTGCGCCAGGGGTGGTTTTTCCAGGTGCCAGGGACGCTGATCGACGCGCCACACGCCGCCGTAGGCATCGCGCTCGTGGGCGGCGTCGAGTGGGATGCGGATGTCGGTGTCGACCGCCGCGGTGGTGGCGATATACTTCACAAAGCGCTCACGCCAGGCCGGACTGCCATAATAAACATCCAACCGCTCGGCGACATCGCCTTCAAAACCCAGGGTGTAGGGGATTACAACGGGTTGGCGGTGTTGTAGAGATTCCAGGACACAGTCACGCGGTTTCATATATTTATCTACGGATTATAGCATAGCGATCATCACTGCCCACCTGGCTTAACCAGGAAGCTGCCGGTAGCGGATCAGCAGGCTGCCGGGTTGCTCTGCAATCGAGACTGTCAAGGCGAGCAGGGTCTGGCCGGACATGTACGCCACCGTAACGGGCGCATAATTCGGGCTGAGGCTGACCATGTACTCAGCCAATGGATCGATCTCGCGCAGGTTAAGCTGCATCTGTGGAAAGGGGCTGCAATGGCGCCGGAAGACCAACGCGACGCCGGAGCGCAGATCGGGACGATGAAGCTGCCAGGCGCACCAGTCATGGTTGGAAACGGTCAGGGGCAGGAGCGGGTAAAAATTGCCCAGCAGGTAAGGACGCAAACTGTGCAATTCGGCGATCGCCTGGCGAGCCTGCGCCAGGGGGAAGTCATCGCCCAGCAAGGTTTCTCCCCGGGCCATGATCTCATTCGGAGAAAGGATGAGTGAAGCGTCGTCCTGAATAAAATAGGCGTGGTCAATGTGACAGCCGAAGGTGAAGCCGCCGAGAATCTGGCTGCGAAAGGCATAGGGCGTGAAGTTCCACACACCACCGCCGAACAACGGCGTCCAGCACGCCAGGCCGGCGTTGATACACTGATCGCCGACATGCAAATCCAATCCATAGGGCAGGCCGATGGTATCCGTGAAGTCGCTTGGCCACAGGGGCAAAGAGCGGCTGAGCGTCTCAAGGTCAATGCGCCGCCCTCCGGAGGCACAGTTATCGATCCACAGACCGGGATGGCGGCGGCGCAATTCATCCCACAAGGCGTACAGACCGGTGATGTGACCGATTTCAGCCATGCCCAGCCGGTCGGGGGCATCGGCGGTTTGCCAGTAGGGCAAGGGATCGAAGTTGAAATCCTGGCGGTAGATATCCACGCCGTACTCGGCAATGCGGTTGGAGAGCAGGTCGGTCAGGTAGGCCAACGCGACCGGGTTGCCCAAATCCAGGAGCAAGTTGGACGGGTCGTGCGGTGAATGAAGGAAGAATTCGGGGTGATCGACGGGCAGGCGTGAATCGGGACGGGCGCGCTCCGGCTCGAACCACAGCACGAACTTCATCCCGGCCTTGTGAGCAGCGTCGCTGATCGGACGCAGGCCGTGCGGGAAGCGCTGGCGGTTGACCTCCCACGAGCCAACTTCCTCCCACCACTGCTTTTCTCCACCAAACCAGCAGGCGTCGATCCAATAGGCGTCGCAACCCAGGTCAGCCGCCTTGGGTAAAGCAGTCATTTCAAACACCTCACTCGCCTGACCGGTCAGATAGAAATAAAACTGCAGGCATTGAGCCACAGGGGGCATCCAGAGCTGCCCATCCTGGCGCGGCAGGTAATGGGCAAGCAACAACTGGCGCAGGGCATTCTGGCCGATCTCAGCCTGGTCGCCCTCCCAGGGAAGCAACAGCATGCGTGGGGTGCGGATCACCTCGCCCGGATGCAGGCGCAGGTGGGTACGCTGCATGCCAGCGGAAACACGCAGCTGGCTGGCATCGCGGGTAAGCTGCAGCGCCCACTGACCAGACCAACCAATGGCGATCAGCAGGCCGCCTGCGGCGCGCTGCAAGTTGAAAAAGGGCAAGGCGCCGCTGGAGGAACGGCCGCCAACCGGCGCCAGGGTCACCTGGCTGGCGGGCGGCAACTCGGTGAGATGGGGTAGAAAATCATCCATGCGGCAGCTACTACCGTTGGCGTGGTGCAGGCGCAGCCGCTCGTTGGCTGAGGCGGGAATGGACAGGTCCAACGGCAGGATATCTTCCAGGATGGGCGTATCGGTCGACCCCTGGTTGGCGAACTCCAACAGCCAGTCAACGGCCGGCGAATCGCTAAAATGACGCAAGTGGAGGGCGACGACCAGGCCAGTGACGGGATCCGTCCAGGAGACATGCACCCGGCTGCCATCCGGCAGCGCTGCGGTGCGCGATTGCGACGACCAGCGGGGGAGGAGCTCGGCGGAAGCGGCGTCTGCATAGCGGAAGGAAAAGGCAGGGGAGGTCAGGGTTGGGTACATGGCGGCACCTTTTCTGGTGAAATAAGCGTTCCGAGGCGGGCAGCCTGACACATGGCGTGGAGATTGGCGCCCTGGATCGAAGCGATGGTATGGTGGGAATTGGCGACGACATAACCGCCGCAATCAGCAAAAGCGGCGAGGTTGGCGCGCACCACGGCGGCGACCTCGGCCGGCGTGCCGAAAGACAGCAGGCGCTGGACATCGATGCCACCGTAGAAGACCAGCCGGCCGCCGAACTCACGGGCGATCGAGGGAGCGTCCATGCCGCGGGCGGTGGTCTGGAAGACGAGCAGGCCGTTGACGCCGATCTCGATCAGATCAGGCAGGATCGAGCGCACCGCGCCGCAGGAATGGAAGAGCACCAGCAGGCCATTTTCGCGCAGCACGTGCACCTGTTGCGCCAGGTAGGGTTTGATATGCTTGCGCCACAGGTCGGGGCTGATCAGCAGCGACTGCTGGCTGGCAAAATCATCGCCCAGCAGGGCCAGGTCGCAATAGCCCCGCGCGGCGCGGGCGCCGCGGGTCAGGAGGTCCATGCAGAACGCGTGATAGCGGCGGATAAAGGCGTCGAAGAGGAGCGGCTCGTTGATCATCCTAATCATGGCGGTCTGCATACCGAAGGCCTCGCAGGCGGTCCAGAAAAGCGGCATCCAACCCGGGCAGAAGACCAGCGCTTTGTCGGGGTAACGGGCGCGGAGCGACAGGTAATCCGGCGGGACCAGGACGCCTGGGTCGGGCCAGGGGTAGCGCTCGAGGTCGGCCAGGGTGGAGGCGTCCGCCAGAGGACCGCCGGCGACTGATTTCGATTGCGGGTGAGGCCCGGTCGGGATAGACCGGGCTTCCGAGGCTAACTCGGTATCCAGAGAGGACGCGGCTTCCAGAGGCGGTGCGCTGGCGGAGTCGGGCGAGCTGTTTTCGAGGAAAGTCCAGCGAAAATCGGGATCCAGGAACTCGATGACATCGTCCGGCTGCTGAAGCTGGTAGCGCTCGCGGAAATAGGCCAGCAGTTCCGGCCAGACGCAGCCCTCCATCAAATCGTAAGCCGGGCGGTCAACCGGCTCGAAATGGAAGGTGCGTAAAACGCGTTGGCGGGAATTCATCGGAGCGGATCCAGGGCTGGGGTGAGAGGCGTTGGGATGTGTGTATGATAACACGGCATACCCTCGGGTGCAGGGAAAATCGATAAGGGAGATATAATGGGCGAAGCGTGCGGAGATTGATTCGCAAAGTTCGCTTGCAACGACTGAATAAGAGCGCACGCAATGACAGTAAGAGAGCGGTCTCAACGACGATAAGAGTGCGCACGCAACGACTGGAACAGAAGGTAGAAGTATGAACATTGGCAAACGGATTCGCACCAACCGGCTGTTTTCCCACCCCTCCGGACGGCTGTGCTCGATCGCCTTCGACCATTTCATCGGCTACGAGCAGGGGCTGCCGGCAGGGCTGCGGACGATCCAGCCGACGCTGCAAGCCATCGTCGCCGGGCGACCGGATGCAGTGACAATGCACAAGGGGTTGGCGCTGGCAGCCTGGGCGCCTTATGCCGGGCAAGTCCCGCTGATCCTGCAAAGCACGATCGCCCGCGTGGATGACAGCGCCTGCGAACAGATCGCCACGCCGGAGGAGGCGGTGCGACTGGGAGCAGACGCCTTCGCTGTGGCGGCTTTCGTGCGCGGCAGCACGGAGGCGGCGCACCTGCGGGTGGTGGCGGAGTGCGTGCGGGAGGCGAGGCGTTTCGAGCTACCGGTGATCTGTCATATTTACCCGCGCAAGTTCGAGCCAACGCCGCAGGTATCCTTCGCAGCGGAGGATATCGCCTGGGCGGTACGCTGCGCGGTGGAGGCGGGGGTGGATATCGTCAAAACCCCCTATTGCGGCGATAGGCAGGCCCAGGCGCAGATCGTGGCCGACTGCCCGCTTCCGGTGGTGGCAGCGGGTGGGCCGCGCACTCAGACACTGCGGGCGGCCTTGGAGATGATGAGCGAAGTGGCGCAGAGCGGGACGCGCGGGGCAACGATCGGGCGCAATGTCTGGGGTTTCCAACAGGTCACGGCGGCAGTGCTGGCGTTCAAGGCCGTGATTCACGACCTGAAAACACCGCAGCAGGCTTTGCAGGCGGCGGGCTTAGCAGAAGAAAGCTGACCCAGCCTCACCCGTTGCGGATCATACGGCTGGCAGCAAAGCAGATCACGGCACGCAGTCGCGCCGGAGCGGGCGCTCAGGCGCGACCGTAGCGGTAGGTCAGCCCGAAATAGGTCCAGTACCAGCCCAGGCTGAGGAACTGGATCACCAACGGAAGGATGTACAGCGCCGAGCTCTTATCAATGTCCGGGTCGCCAACCGCCAGGGAAAGCACCACTGCCAGGAAGGACAGCACGCCGCAGGCGAAGGCGATCCAGCGATAGTCCCAGAAGCTGGTAGCGGTCTCGGACTGCCCCCAGGGCGACCAGTAGACCCAGGCGAAGTGGCTGAGGATCAACAGCCAGAAGATCCAGGTCATCAGGGCGAACAGTGCCGGATTGATATCGTACCAGAGCATGAAGCGGGACCAATCCGCGACGGCATTGCAACCCCCGTAAAGACCACGGGCGGTGTTGTACACGAAATCCGCAATGGCGGCCAGGAACCACAAGCGCAGCGGGAAACGGGCCAGCGCACCGGGGGCGGAGGTGAACAGGAAGACCAGCGAGAGGATCACGATCAGCGCCAGGTCAACAAACTGCGGCAGGGCGATAAAGCCGGCCAGGCGGGAGATGAGATGTTTGGCGGGACTGTCGCAGTCCGTGCGCAGCGTGTCAGACACCGCGGTGGCGTTGTCGCCGAGTGTCACGCCGTTGCGAGGGTCGCCGCTGGCGGAAAGGTGCGGGAAGGGCGCCAGCTTGGGGAAGCTGCCCGTGACTAAGAACGCGCCGACGGCATGCGTGCCTTCGTGGATGGTGGTCTGGAAGAAGTATAGGGCGGGGATGGCCAACACGAGCCAGACCAGGGCCATCCAGTCGGGGGACCAGAAGTTTTTGTAACGGCGGAGGTATTCCATGTAATGCGCTCCTTATTTAATCATCCTCTTGCACGAAAGCGCCCGCGCCCGGCTGGGCCTGGCAGTCACGGACGATGGCATTCGACACATGCTTAAGCGCTATGGCCGGGGCGTCGCTGCCGTTGGGCGCCTGGCAGGTCGAGACGTTGTCCAGCAGCAGGTTATCTACGTTTTCGACGGACAGGGCGCTGCGCCACTCGACGGAAGACGGCTGCTCCCAGACGATCTCGACATCCTTGAAGCGGAAGTTGCGGGCGTTCTCCAGGGTGATGGCGTTGACGCTTTTGCGGGGGTGGGCCTGGGGGTCATGGGCGATGGTCAGACGGATATTCTCCAGGGTAATGTTCTCGAGCGGCGAATCGGGGTTGGCATGGATCAGGCTCGTGCCGTAGCCATGGGCGATGATATTGCTGAGGATCACGTTGCGGATCTTACCGATGGGCGGCTCCGCGGCTTTGTCCATGTCAGGCGTGATCTCGCTGCGGCGGATCAGGTTGAAGTGCAGCGGGTAGCCGTCGCCCCACCAGTACCAGTCGAAGCGCACGCAGTTGACGGTCAGGTTGGAGATAATCACATCTTCGACGATGCCGCCGTCGAAGACCATGAAGGCGATGCCGCGGTTCGAATCGGTGATGACGCAGTTGTCGATGGTGACATTGCGGATGGCGACCAGGTTGCCGTCGCAGAATTTTATGGCGCTGGAGGCGGAGGACAGGCGGCAGTTGGTGACGGTGATGTTCTCGCAGGGGCGCGGCGGACCGTAGATGCTGGAGGAATAGAAGACGATGGCGTCATCACCGGTCTCGATGGTGCAGTTGGCGATGCGCACGTCCTTGCAGCCGTCGGGATCAATACCATCCGCCCACACGCCGTACTTCAGGCTGGTGCGGATGTAGATTCCATCGATCACCAACCGCTCGCAGCCCCAGGGATGCATGGTCCAGGAGGGCGAGTCGATAAACGACAGGCCGGTGATGCGGATGTCGGTGCAGCGGATGAGCACGACCAGGTGACCGACGGAATTGGCGGTGGGGAAGGAGCGCATGAGCGGGACGCCGGCAGCTTCGGCCTGCACCTGATTGGGGTAGATGTACCAGTCGCGCATATCGCTCAGGCGCCACTCGTACTCGGCCTGACCGTTGACCACACCATTGCCTTCGAGGGCGATGTGGTGAACATCTTCGCCGTAAAACAGGGCGCGCTTGTCGAAGGCAGCGGGTTCCTTACTGGAATAGAGGGTGGCGCCGGCTTCCAGGTAAATGCGCACCTGGCTGCGCAGGTGGAGCGTGCCGGAGGTGTAATCGCCGGGCGGGAAGTAGACCATCCCACCGCCGGCCGCGGCGCAGGCATCGATGGCGCGTTGGATGGCAGGTTGGGCGTTATCGGCTTTCTTACCGGTGGCGCCGTAAGCGAGGACATTGTGGAGGGCGAGGGAATGGACAGGGTCGGGGATCATGGGAGGCTCCTGGGAGGGTGAGGTGGAAGGGAATAGCAGTATTATATGTTAAAGCGAGGTTGTGAAAAAGAGCTAATCAGATCGATTTTCGTAATGCCCGAGCAGGGAGGGGGAAGCGGGGTCGTGCAGGGCGTGGTTGCGGCGGGCGCGGGCAAAGCTGTGGGTGGCGTAACAGCAGGCACATTCAAACAGGCAAGTGTCATACATGCCTATGTCTTTGCTGAGCACGCAGCCGCAGGCCGGGCGCTGACCAGGGCCTTTGGTATGGGAGACATTTATCCCGAAGGCTTTTGAGAGGTAAACATCGTCAATACACTTGCCAGGTTGGATGCCATAGCGACGGAGGTCAAACGGCTCGGCGCAACTGTAAATTTCCATGTCCTGGTCAGCAGCGGACTGGACGATGGCATTCAGCATATCATCGACCTCAGCGTCCGGCTGTCCCTGGTAATACGAGACACGGATGCCGGATTCCTCAAGCGCAACCAGGCGGCGAGATGCGGCGGGATAGGGATCGAGCAGGCTGATGACGACGCGCCGGGTAAAGCCGTGCAGTTGGGCGGCAATCTGGGCAAAGGAAGCTTTGTGGAACTGCACACCGGTGACAGTACTTAACAGGATGGGGTCATAGCGCCAGATGACTTTCTCGGCACCGATAAGCTCGGAGAGCTTTTTGAAGGCCGGCAGCGTGGACTGGAGCGAGGGAGCGCGGGCCTCGAGCGCTTTGGGATAGTTGAGAACGGTGAACTGAAAGTAGTAGCGCAGACCGAGCTGGTCGAATTCCTGTAGATAAGGAAGCAAGGGCAGCGGGTTGCGCGTCCAGAAAACAATGGCGTCTACATCGCCGGGTTGGAGCGAGACATAGGAGACCTGCTGGCGGTTGAAGGGGTTCGGCACGGTGCAATAGCCGGCGCGCACCCGGTTGGCGAACCAGGGGGCGTAGAAGGCGGGAATATCGGTGCGGCGACTGGCACTGAGGATCAAGGGTCACTCATAAGAAAAAAACTACGTACCTGAACCATTGCCCATTGATATGACCGGTTGGAACTGGCAAAAGCTGATCATAACAGACTTGATAGGATATCGTTGCTTGACATTCTGTGCGTCTGGACATAAAATTATACAGTTTTATTCTCAACTTTCGCATTCACTTTCCAAAGGAGGTCTCCGTGTCTAAGAAATGGTGGTCTATCTTAATTGTCCTGGTGATAGTTTTTTCAGCCATCGAACCAGGCCTGGCTGCCAGTGGCGGAAAGCTCGCGCCCCTGCTGGCGGTTGATTCGGCGTCAGCCATCCGAGATCGCTATATCGTGGTGTTTAATGAGGGCGTACCGGCTGAGGTGGTTAACGCCGCCCTGGCACGCGTGAGCGAACTGGAGGGTGCTGCCGTCCATTTCCGCTTTACCACAGCTTTGAACGGCTTTGCGGCCACCCTGCCAGCAGCGGCGCTCGATGTGCTGCGCCGCCATGCGGATGTCGCGTTTGTCGAAGCGGATCAAGCGGTAACGATCGACACAACCCAGTCCAACCCAACCTGGGGACTGGACCGGATCGACCAACGCGCCCTGCCCCTGAGTAAATCCTTTACTTACACTGCGACTGGCGCCGGCGTCAGGGCCTATATCATTGATACGGGCATCCGCGTCAGCCATACCGATTTCGGCGGCCGGGCGTCCATCGGCAAGGATACCGTAGGCGACGGACAGAATGGCAACGACTGCAACGGGCATGGCACGCATGTCGCTGGCACGGTTGGCGGCGCGACTTACGGCGTCGCCAAGCAGGTCACGCTGGTGGCTGTGCGCGTGCTTAACTGCAGCGGTTCTGGAACCACCTCCGGCGTGATCGCCGGCATCGACTGGGTCACCGCCAACCATACGCATCCTGCCGTGGCGAATATGAGCCTGGGCGGCAGCGCCTCCTCTTCGTTGGATACCTCAGTCAAGAATTCCATTGCCCACGGCGTCACCTACAGCATCGCGGCTGGCAACAGCAACCGCAACGCCTGTAACTACTCTCCGGCCCGTGTGGCGGTAGCCATCACCGTCGGAGCTACCGACAGCACTGACAAGCGGGCGTCCTTTTCCAACTATGGAAGCTGCCTGGATCTCTTTGCGCCTGGCGTCAGCATCACATCCGACTGGAACACAAGCAACACCGCGACGAATACGATCAGCGGCACCTCGATGGCTGCGCCCCATTCAGCCGGCGTGACTGCCCTGTACCTGCAGTTGAACCCCAGCGCCAGCCCGGCCGCGGTACGCGATGCCCTGGTGGCCAACGCCACCTCCGGCGTGGTCAAGAGCCCCGGCACTGGTTCACCCAACCGGCTGCTCTTCACCAACTACTAAATTATCAAGTTTCGCCCACGCATGACGCACCCCGAACATACTGTTCGGGGTGCGTCCGATTAACCGCAGAGTGGATTGCCGGGATACTCGCAAAAGCGCCGGTTATGGCTGCAATCGGGGTGGTCAATCCGGCGTACAGCACAAAAAGAACAATACCTATTAAATTTAGTATCCGACTATCTTTTAAAGGATGTTTTCCAATCGACTTTAATTAAATCGCCGGAAACGGTTAAAAAACTATTGATGCTTCTATCTTACCAAGTGGGCTCGGAAGTCTCACTATCGGAACTTGCTGCCAATTTGGGAATTAGCCGAGTAACAGTCGAAAAATATATTGATCTTTTGGAACGATCATTTGTCATTTTCCGCTTGCCGGCCTTTAGCAGTAATTTGAGAAAAGAAATTGTTAAAAGCACCAAGATATTTTTCTGGGATACCGGAGTAAGAAATGCCCTCATTAAGGAATTTAATTTCTCGACATCAAGGGCTGACATTGGTTTACTTTGGGAAAATTGGGTGATCGCCGAATTTGCCAAAAAGAATCTTCTTGAAGGACAGTTAAATAATCTATATTTCTGGCGGACAATGAGCGGTTCGGAAATCGATTTAGTCATCAAAGGCAGTAAAACTTTTAAGGCTTATGAGATTAAATGGTCAAAAACTAAAGCAGTTAACAGTAAAGCGTTTACTAATCGTTACAATATACCGGTAGAAAGAATTTCAAAAGAAAACATCATTGATTTTATCCTTTAAATACTCTCTTTAAATTATTTATTTATTTATTTGATTATTTCTTCATTTTTTCATTAGTTATCGTTGTGGGTTTATGGAGTCGGCGTTTCCCATAGAAATATGGAGTTATGCTCAAGTTTAGGAGATGGAAAAGTAATAGATACTCTTAACGGTTGAGGTATGCCACATTGAAACGGATAAGTACCATCATTAACAGAAATTCTTTTACCATTGTTATTAAAAAAACCGCCGGCTTCATCTGTGTTTATTTGACCCGCAAGTGCTTCTATTAGTTCAGACGGTTTAGAAAATTTGACTAAACCTCCGTTTTTAAATGAAGGAGAAAAATAATAGTCTTCTTCAGCTAATTTGATTGAATAAGGTTGAAGATAAAAATCACCGGC
>CAYGZL010000108.1:0-2692 GCA_964354345.1 uncultured Anaerolineaceae bacterium
GGACCGGTGCTCGGGCGCGGGACCTTCATGCCCACCTATGTCACCGGTCTGGACGCCGAGACTGGACAAGGACCGCGCGGGGTGGTGCATTACACGGTCGGCGCCCAGGCGGTGGAGGTAGAAGTGGACCTGGACACTGGTAAGGTGGAGGTGCTGCGTGGAGTGGCGGCTTTCGACGTGGGCAAGGCGATCAATCCCGACATGGTCAAAGCGCAAATGGAAGGCGGCTTCGTACAAGGGCTGAGCACGGCTCTGTTCGAGGGGTTACAGCTCAAGGACGGCGTATTGTTGAATCCCAGCTTCGTGGACTACCGCATCGCCACAACCAGCGATGTGCCCTCAGATATCCTGACCATCATCGTCGAAGTCGCCCAAGACGATGGACCTTGGGGAGCGCGTGGCATCGGCGAGCACGCCATGGTGCCGACTGTCCCGGCGATCGCCAATGCGATCTACGACGCGATCGGTGTGCGTGTCGGCGCCCCGCCTTACTCAGCGGAGAAAGTGTACCTGGCGATGGTAGACGCTGGATTGATCCATGAGTCAGATTAAAACGATTGTAAAGAAGAGTGAATATCACGACTCAGTCAGTCTGATGCTGGTGGCGCAGGAACTGGCCCGGCTGCCTGGCGTGAGTGACGCGGCGGTGGTGATGGCCACTGAGGCGAACAAAGGCATCTTAAGCGACGCTGGGATGGTTAGCGTGGAAATCCAGGCGGCCACTCCCAACGACCTGGTGATTGTAGTCAAAGCTACGCAGGATGCCAGCGAGGCGGCGCTGGACGGCGCCCTGGCCGCGGCGGATAACCTGCTCTACCAGAGACAAAAAACCGCTGAGACTCTGCATGCAGGTGGATTTGCACCCAAAACCTTCTCCAGCGCGTTCAAATCTGCTCCGCAAGCCAACCTGGCGGTGATCTCGGTCGCCGGGCGTTATGCCGCGGCCGAAGCCTGGGAAGCCCTACGCCAGGGAGTCCACGTGCTGCTCTTCAGCGACAATGTCTCTGTGGCGGATGAAATCGCCCTCAAGAGCTATGCCGTTGAGCATGGTTTGCTGCTGATGGGTCCCGGCGCGGGCACGGCCATCCTGAACGGTGTGGCGCTCGGTTTCGCTAACGTACTCCCTTCCGGACCGGTGGGGATCGTCTCCGCGGCTGGCACCGGTCTGCAGGAAGTCAGCAGTTTGCTGGCGCGCCTGGGCGTCGGGATAACCCAGGGCATCGGCACTGGCGGGCGTGATCTGAAGGAGGAAGTTGGTGGGCGGATGATGTTGGCTGGCTTGCAGGCTCTGCAGGAAGATCCAGCCACGCAGGTGATCGTGCTGATCAGTAAGCCCGCCTCGCCCGTGATCGCCAGCAAAGTGCTCGATCAGGTAGCTCAATCTGCGAAACCCGCCGTGGTGTGCTTTTTGGGGCTGCAGTCTCTCGCTTCAACGCGACCAGCGGGTGCCGCCGCTACCGTTCGGTTCACCCACACCCTGGAAGAGACCGCCATATTAGCTGCGCAACTCGCTCTGGGCAGGCGGGATCTACCCATTTCTTTCGCTGAATCTCCTACGGTTACCCGCGAATTGCCACTCGCCAGCACCCAACACGATCTGCGCGCGCTTTTTTCAGGCGGGACGCTGTGCTATGAAGCCCAGGGGATCTGGCGCGACCGGCTGCCGGAGCCAGTCTGGTCAAACGCCCCACTGGATCCAGCACAAAGGCTCCCCGATGCCAATCGCAGCCAGGGACACACCGCAATTGACCTGGGCGAAGAGGAGTTCCCCGTCGGTCGCCTGCACCCGATGATTGACAACACCCTGCGCATCCGCCGCCTGCTTCAGGAAGCCCAGGACCCGCAGACAGCAGTGATCATGCTGGACGTTGTGCTGGGTTACGGCGCCCATCCGGACCCGGCCAGCGAGCTTGGTCCGGCTATCCGCCAGGCACGCCAGATTGCCCATTCGTCCGGGCGTGAGCTGGCAGTGGTCGCCTCAGTCACCGGCACCGAAGCGGATCCGCAGTGTCGTAGCCGGCAGGTGCAGGCACTGCAACAAGCGGGCGCTTTCGTTTGCGAGAGTAATACTGCCGCTTCTCGACTTTCTTACGATTTATTGGTCCAAAGCACCCATCTGACGAATTGACGGACCTGTGTGGAACAATCTGACCAATTAATCCAAAGAGATCTGGCTGGCAGGCATTTACTGAAACAAACGAAGTACTCAGACAAATCCGCGAGGAACGTGATGGTCAGTCCAATTTGCATTGATGCGGGCGTGGTTATTCAAGATGCTAAGCTTCACCTGGTGGCTTTCGAATTTGCTGGCCGGTTAGGTTTAGAGGCGGTTTATGATGCTCATTATCTCGCCCTGGCTGAACTATCCAGCGCCGAACTGTGGACTACGGATGAGCGATTGGTAAACCGGGCTTTAAATAAGGGTATCGACTGGTACAGTTGATAAAAACATCCCTCGAGTGAGAAAGATGTCAAAAATAAACCAGCTTTTCGGAAAACCCATCCACGTGATCAATATCGGCCTGGCCAGCATGGCCCATTCCGTGCAGGAACAGGGCGTGCCGGTGATCCATGTGAACTGGCAGCCGCCGTCCGAGGGTGTACCATACCTGCACACCACACGCGCCGGGATTGACATGGACACCGCCAACCGTGAAGTCTGTCGTCGCATGCAGCAGGGGCAGCCCGTCCT
>CAYGZL010000109.1:0-61687 GCA_964354345.1 uncultured Anaerolineaceae bacterium
AGCGCTGAATCCCAATCGAAAACGATATCCTTGTTGTTATCTACGGATAACATGGCGTAGGTCAGCGCTCCCAGGCCAACCTGTTGCGCCACTGAGTTGCGCAGTTCCTGGGGTAAATCCGGATTCTTCTCGGCGATCACCTCCAGCACACGCCGGGCTGCCTCGTTGGCTACATCCATAAACAGCACCACCCGTCCGCGCCGTGCCGACATGGCTCCTTCTGGCAGGCTGACAAAGCCATAACCCAGGTGGAAGCATTTCGCTGCCTGTGGAAAGCCCCACAACTCCAGAATTTTGAAGGCCTGTTGCAGATGCAGGCTCTGGCGCACATCAATCACATACACTGAGCGGTCGACATGGAACTGCTCGAATTTAATCTTGGCCAGCGCCAGGTCCTTCGTCAGGTAGAGTGTAGTGCCATCGCGGCGTAGAATCACGTTGGTGCGATATTTTTCCTTCTTCAGACCGAGCTTTTCGTCAATCTTGACGATCACTGCCCCACCGTCCGGTCGTTCGTCGTCAGCAATACCACGTGAAATCAGCTCGTTGACAATCTCTTTGGCGGGTTGATCTACCTCACTCTCGAAAAACCAGACATCCATGTGGATATCGAGCAGCTTGAGGATCTCATGCAGCTCATCCAGGCTCCATTGGCGGGTAGTCAACCATAGTTGACGCACTTCAGGGTCATTTACGTCCCAGCGCCGGTAGATCTCGCGCCGCTCAGCCTCGTAGGTTTCCCGTTGATGCTTCTGTTCAGGAGTCTCGTTCTCCTGCGCTTCGAGTAAGCGGGTGGCTTCGGCGTAGATTTTAAGCAGCCATTGACCACGCTCGTGCACACCGGACGGTTCCTGTCCCTGGTAAAACTTCTGATAAGCCCACATTACGGTGATTACGCCCAGACCAATGTCGCCTGGGTATGAGGCCCGTACGGTGTCGAAACCAGCGAATTCCACCAGCCGCGCCACCGCTTCACCGAGAAGGGCGTTGCGGGCGTGGCCAATATGGAAAGAGTGGTGGGTATTCGGTTGAGCATACTCCACCATGACCCGCTCATTCTTTGGCGCCCCACGTCCGAAGGCCTTGCCTTCCTGCAGCACCTGATCAACCACCCGCCGGGTATATTCCCCCGGGGTGAAGTACAGGTTCAGGTAGCCCTTCACCGCCTCGACCCGACTGAAACCACCTCGCATGCCCAGGTAACCCTTGACCTGCTCAGCGATTTGTTGGGCGCGTTGTGGTACTGGTACGTGTTGGATAACCCCGCTCCTGGCTTCCGCGGCGGCCATCTGGAAGAAGGACATGGATATGCCCCATTCACCCGCGAAGGGGATGGGTTTCCAATCAATCGCGCCTGGGTCGGGTAATCCCTGGGATGCACAAAATTCCTGGATGGTTAACTGGATGGTATTTTGTTCAATTTCAAACATAATGTTTTATAAGCAAAAAAGCGGGAGCGTATCAGGCTCCCGCTGGCGGTAGACCAGGGTTGGTCTAGTTTTAATCCGTTGAATTGCTACGCGCTTTTCTTCTCGAGCTGAGCCAGGTGCTTCATCAAGCGGCTTTTACGCCGGGCCGCGTTATTCTTGTGCAGAATACCCTTCTCCGCAGCTTTATCCAGGGCAGCGACCGCCTCTTTTGTCGCCGCGGCTGCGGCTTCCACGCCACCCTCTTCTATCGCCAGACGGGCTTTCTTGACGAATGTACGGGTGCGGCTGACATAGGTACGGTTTCGAACGCGGCGCCGCTCGTTCTGGCGGTTGCGTTTTATCTGGGACTTTATATTTGCCAAAGCGATCCTCCAAATTATCAACAAAAAAACAGACGGTCAACCTTCGACCGATCGTATTCACGGTGTGGTATTTTACATGATAGTCGTGATTTTGTCTAGCAATTCGATATAGCTGGATGGGTTAGTCATAGTCATCAATTTATCGTATACCGGTTATAATCCTTTTCAGGGTGGATGATCCTTAAGACACTATAAAAAAGGAATAAACCAATGAACTCTCGCCAACGTGTTCTAACCACACTTAACCATCAGGCTCCCGATCGCATCCCCCTCGATCTGGGCGCCAGCGCGGTGACGGGCATGCATGTCAGCTCGGTTTATAAACTGCGCCAGGCTATAAAACTCGATCCACCGGGTACACCTGTCAAGATCGTCGAGCCGTACCAGCTGCTGGGTGAGATCGCGCCCGACTTGATGGACGTCCTGGGGGTGGATGTAGTCGGATTAGGCGGTCCGCGTAATATGTTCGGTTTTCGCAATGAAAACTGGAAGCCGTGGACTTTCTTCGATAGCACGCCAGTCCTGGTGCCCGAAGCCTTCAATACCGACCCGGAGCCCAATGGGGATATCCTGATGTACCCTGAAGGCGACAAGTCCGTTCCACCCAGTGGTCGTCTGCCGGCCGGTGGTTTTTATTTCGATGCCATCGTGCGCCAACCACCGATTGACGACTCACGCCTTGATCCCGAAGATAACCTGATGGAATTCGGTCCGATCTCAGAGGCTGACCTGGCTCATTTCGCTTCTGAGGCAGCTCGCTTGTATGAACAAACCGACAAAGCCATCCTGGCTAACTTCGGCGGTACTGCCTTCGGTGACATTGCTCTGGTGCCTGCCACTCAGTTAAAATATCCGCGTGGCATTCGAGACATCTCCGAATGGTACATGAGCACAGTCACCCGCCGGGATTATATCTATCAGGTATTCGAGCGTCAGTGTGAGATTGGCTTACACAACCTGGGGAAGATCCACCAGGTCGTCGGTGAGCGAGTGGCGGTCGTCTTTGTCACCGGCACCGATTTCGGCACGCAGAACGGACCGTTCATCTCACCCAAGGCATACCGCAGCCTGTTTATGCCATTCCATAAAGCAGTCAATGATTGGATCCACACCCACACCACCTGGAAGAGTTTAATCCACTCGTGCGGTTCGGTCATCGCGCTGATTCCTGATTTCATCGCGGCTGGTTTCGATATTCTCAATCCAGTGCAGACCTCGGCTGCAGGTATGGATCCCCAAACGCTCAAGGATCGGTTTGGTGAGCAGATTGTCTTCTGGGGCGGTGGGATCGATACCCAGCACACCTTGCCCTTCGGAACACCTCAGGAGGTGCGCGCCATGGCCAAAGAACGGCTGCATATCTTCGGGAAAAATGGTGGTTTTGTCTTCAACACCATTCACAATGTCCAGGCGGGTGTGTCGTTGGAAAACCTGTTGGCGTTGTATCAGACGGTCAGATCGAATGGATGAAAATTACAAACCCGATTGGACTCAGACCCAGGCGAAATTTCTACGCTGGTGGCGCGGGGATGGGATGGTCATTAATCTCCAGGCGCGGCGTACGCCTGCACCCAACGAGCCGCCACCCCCGCTGAAAACGGATGACCTGGAAACGTGTTGGATTGACCCGCCCTATCGCCTGGCCTGGGCAGATTATGAGTTGGCCACCCATCTCTACTTGGCTGAGGGCTTCCCTTATTTCGAAACCCAGATTGGACCGGGCAGTCTGGGCTTGTTCCTGGGCGCGGGGGCTGTGTTGCACCCGGAAACTGTCTGGTATAAACCGGTGATCCAGGATCCACTCACCTTTGGAGCGTTACGCTTTGTACCAGACAACAACCTGTGGTGGCAGCGTCACATGGAAATGATTGACGCCGGGTTGCGACACTTCCAGGGGCGTATCCCGGTCGGTGTGCCCGACCTGATCGAAGGCCTCGATACACTGGCGGCCTTGCGCGGCGAGATGAACTTACTCTACGATCTCGTCGAACGCCCAGGCTGGGTGCATGCACGACTGGCTGAGATCAATCAGGCCTTTTTCACTGCCTTCGATCTCATCTATGCCCGCGTCCGGGATGCCGAAGGCGGAAATGTATTCGGACCGTTCAAAATCTGGGGTCCAGGAAAAACCGCCAAGCTGCAGTGCGACTTCTCTGCCATGATCTCGCCACGCATGTTCAGTGAGTTCGTACAGCCTTATATCGCTAAGCAGTGCCGCTGGTTGGATTATTCGATGTACCACCTGGATGGAACGACCGCCCTCCAACACCTCGACCTTCTTCTGGAGATCCCCGAGCTGACCGCGATTGAATGGACGCCGCAAGCCGGAAGACCGGGAGGCGGTTCGCCGGTGTGGTTTGACATCTACAGGCGGATCAAAGCGGGTGGTAAGTCTCTCCAGGCTGTTGACGTGGCTCTAGAGGATGTCATTCCCCTGCTCGATACTATTGGCCCGGAGGGGGTTTATGTCATGCTAAAGACCTCGCCCAGACAGGCTGAAGCTGAACGACTGCTAAAGGCTTTGGAAACCTTCTATTGACCTATTCAGGAGACACACCTATGAAGAAAGAAGATGTCGGTTTAGGGATTGTAACATTCGTTTTGTTACTGGCTGTTTTGGCTTGCTCAATCCTGCCAGATCAATTTGCCACACAGGTCGTAGATGTGGGCAAAACATCTGTGGCTGTCGTTCAGACTGAAGCTCCCCAGTTGCAGACACAATTTGCCCAGTTGGCTCAAACGGCAGTCAATCAAATAACTGCCATCCCGGGTAGCATCGGTAAGAAAATTGGGATTGATCCTGGTCATGGTTGGGGTGGAGATCCGGGAGCAGTCGCCAATGGGTTACAGGAAAAAGATGTCAACCTCGACATCGCTAACCGAGTCAAAACCTTGCTTGAAGGAAAAGGATATCAAACGGTAATGACCCGTACAGGCGATGATCCTCATAAAATAACCTACGCGGCACAAGTAATAAATTCTGAGAATCCGGTGGTGACGGTTTCTATTCACTCAAATAGCGCGGGTATGGCGAGTGGTACAGAAGCATGTTACACCGTAGGCAAGTTGACCGATGCAGATAGCCTTGATCTTGCAAAACGATTAACCAATGCGATCTCACAAAAATTATCCATAAGGAATATCGGTGTTTTTCCAGAAAATTATGCGACTAAATGCAGTAGGAAAGATACCACTGGTTGGAATCAGTTATATATTCATGATATGAATCCACCAACCGCACTCATCGAGACTGCTTTCCTGAGCAACCCGTCAGATGCAAAGCTATTAACGGAGCGACCTCAGGATTTCGCAGAGGCGATTGTCAATGCGATTATCGAATACTTGTCCAAGAAATGACCCTTGCCCTAAATGACTGAAAAAGCATGAATAAATTAATGGAAACTGGTTCATTGATTCGCGAACAAAAACTCTTGTCCGATGCGGTTCTTCATATACTACCCTCGGAACGGCAAACCTTGCGTTTCTTAGCTGGCCAGGTGGCTGAGCTGGCTGCCCGGCCGATTGAAGATGAAAAACGCAATTTATGGTTGGAGCATAACAGCCTGAAGCCTACTCGCCCGTTAATCTTCTGTGATCCGGAAAATAGCTGGCATGAGATTATTCCTCCCGAGAGTCTGGTCTGCCAGGGTGAAATCGCCCGTGGCTGGGAGTTCCACCTGCGTCGGGAAATTTTCTGGGCACGGCAGATGCAAGACGATCGTGTCATCCAACCTTATTTCGACATCGCTCATTACCACCTGGAGCCAGATTGGGGGGCCCACGAAACGCGGATTGGGGGTGAAGATCGCTCTGCGTATCGTTGGGAGTCGCCAATCAACAGCGAAGCCGACCTGGCGATGCTCCATCCACCGCTAATCGCTATCGATTTCGCGGCGACCCGGCGCCTGGCTGATCTGGCGAACGAGATTATTGGCGATTTGCTCAGTGTGCGTATCAAAACTATCTGGTGGTGGACACTGGGCATGACCTGGCCGCTGGCCAACCTGCGCGGTCTGGAACGTATCATGTACGACATGGTGGATCATCCCGACTTTCTTCATCGCCTTATGACACTCCTGCGGGATGGCACCGCCCAGATGCTCGATGCCCTGGAACAGTCCGGTCTTTTATATCTCAATACTGAAGGGACTTACGTCGGATCGGGTGGTTTTGGCTGGACGGATGAGCTGCCTGCCCCTGATTTCACTGGTCATGTGCGCACCAAAGACATGTGGGGGTTCGCCGAAAGCCAGGAGACAGTCGGCGTCTCGCCGCGCATGTTTGGCGAATTTATCTTTCCCTACCAGCTCTCTCTATTAGAACGCTTTGGTTTAAATTGTTATGGTTGCTGCGAGCCAATTGATAAACGCTGGCCTTATATCAAACAAATCCCCAATCTGCGCCGCGTATCGATCTCGCCCTGGTCGAACCGGGCGAAGATGGCAGAGCTCTTAAGCAGTAATTACATCTACTCCCTGAAACCGATCCCAACCAACCTGGCAATGCCTGCTTTCGATGAGGATCTGGTGCGCAGCCAGTTAGAGCAGGATTTGCGCGCCGCGCGTGGCTGCTGCCTGGAAATAATCATGAAAGATAACAACACCATCCAAAATGATCCGCATCGTGTGGTGCGTTGGGTGCAGATTGCTCGCGAAGTCAGTGAAGCGGTGTGGCAGTAAATCACGGACAAGGTTTCAAGTAATACGAGTCCAAATCACCTTCTGCAGCCCACCCGGTTGCGCCGTCAATTGAGCTCACTTTCCACCAACTGAAAGATTCTGCACACTGCGGACCTTCCAACACATCCAGGATTGTTTTTGGTTTCAAGCGGGCCAGGATTTTGCCGGTCTGGGCGCTGGGATTGGCGCGCAGACGCAAGATGTTGCCGTCTAAATCGGTAACGCAGGCATGATGACCAATCACCAGGCGGATCGCTGGCGCGGCGGGGCAGGCGGGTGGCGTACTGCCTGGCAGGCTGTAACCTGCCGCTAATGGTGTTGGTTGCAGAGTCATACTGTCATTCGGCGAAGACTCCCGGGTAAGGTTAGCCACAACAGGTAGATTACGCTGCCATATTTGGTCGACCTGGACGAACCTTACAGCAGGCGGCCAACAACTGGCGAGAGTAATAATGAGTAAGGGGAGCAGGCTGAAACCTAGAATGGTAAAGCCACGCCGGTCGCGCGGCCAGTTAGCTAATCCACCTGTGACTCGCTCCGGTCCTTTGCTACTCACCACGCAGATCGGTCGCACCCGCCAGGGAAAGACCCGGTTGTGTTTCTCAGTCTGCACCAGGCAGAACTCGTACCAGGAACAATCTTTACGCCAGTGCTCGAGCGACACCCACGGGAATTGAATTTCCTGGCTGATCGCATCCCCATCTTTCCCGATCTGGTCACGGATCTCCTTCCGCAGGGTAGCAATGGAACGGCAGGGCGCCAGGCTCACCCGGGCGATCACAATCAAGGGTTGAGCGCGCGCGTGGGCATAATGTTCAGCGATCTCTTGCGTTAACCCGAAGTAAATCCCTGTCCCAGCATAATCTCCAGAGCCGATCAACCACTCTCCGGTCTGGGCGATCTTCTCGGCCACTTCCTTACCTGTCCCATGAAACAAGGTTAAGGTTGGCCAGACCAGGTCGAAGGCCAGCATAGCGACCCCCTGTAACATCACCAGGGAATATTTATAAATCAACCTGGCCAACCTGACCGGGAACCGGCTGACCCATTTTAAGATATAACGTGATTTTGGAGCAGTGGGGTAGCGCGGAGCAACCAGGTCAGCCAGTCCATCTCGCAATGAAATGGACCAAAAGAGCACGACATCAAAATAGAAGGCATTGACCAGCCGTAAGGGGATCAGGATCAGGTAGAACGCCAGGTTGTAGACCAGCCACAGCGGTGAGAGCAGGAAAAAAAGGCGCCGCGGCCAGACCGAGTGGGTATTGCGCAGCAGATGGCGAAGCGGAGAGTCCAGCCACCATTGCGCATAGTTTAATATAAAGAACGGTTTGCGTATCGCCCAGGCCAGGCGAGGTAAGCCAATGATCGCCAGGACGATCACTATAAACAATAGCATTCCACTTTGGAAGGTGGTCATTTCGTGTTATCGAATGTAGTCCGCACCCATCCTGCCAGGAAAAAGTGGGATGGATTAAGAACGGGTGATATGGGTAATATAGCGCAGCAGAGCTCGTCCACCGTCAAAGAGGGCATATAGATCACTCTCCAGTTCGCCGCTGCCCAAATCAACACCCCGGGTAACCAGGATTGAGTCGTATCCCTTGGGGGGTTGAGTTGCAGCAGGATGAGGGGTTTGGTTGCGCTGAATATTCCCTGGCAGCGTTCGGCAACTCATTAGAAAACCCTCAGTCTCCTCGCCGAACTTCATTGCCACCCGGGCTGCCGCATCCGCTTTGGCATACAGATACACGGCCTCGGCGCTGAAAACATGGGGGTAAAATTCCCCATACGGCAGGGGTTGACCGGCGTTAATTACTGCTTCAATCATAGTCAGGGGGCAGGCGTAGAACAGCCAGCGATCCAGCGTGATCGAACGGTCTTTCAGGCTTTTCCAGGCGCGCCAGCGCGCCAGGTTGTCCACCTGGTAATAGCCCAGGATCCGGTAGCGACTTGACTCGACGTGCGAGGTCAGTTTTAGAGGCAGGTTCTCGCCTTCCAGATGAGTGATTCCGGGAAGTCTGGTAATGCTTAAAGGATCCATTGTTTGGTTGCCTTTCTATTTTACATCTGACGAGCAAGAATCAGACCAGTTCTGCTCAATCAAGTATTTCCTTGTATTTAGATTCCATATTTCAAGCAACCTTTGACGCTCGAAAAGCGGGCCGCGCGTGACCAGGCGAATCTTTTCATAATAAACTGCCAGGTGGGTATTTTGTATTCGATTCTGCCCGCTTGCCAGTGTTTCCTGGTAACCACAGGGCAGGGACCGTTCGAAATGCCCGATTCGCCAACGAGATACATAATTTGGTGGTAAGCGAGCCAACAAGGGATCACCCAGTGCGTAAAGATCAATAATGTGGACTCTTGGTCCGCCGAAAAAGCCGATCATCCCCACCGCCTGCACTGGAAGCACCTGCGCAGGTCGCTCGCGTAATGCACGACCCTGAACCGCCCATTCGAAGCTGGGATTTTCCCCACCCCAAGTAGCCCGCAGCAGTCCCGTACCGCGGTAATAGAATCCGCGTTCATCGGCGATGCCATCATCGTCATTTACTGACCGGTACGCCGGTTCGTTGACCCGGTAATTGCTTCCGCTCCACAGGTTGGCATGTGGAAGAAGGACATTTACTAGCACCAATCCCAGATAGGCATATCCCCAGCCGGAATTGAAAGGGGATGGCGGGTGGGGTGGCATCCAGGGTAAGGTTCGTTTAACCGGTAGCGGGAGTTGCGCCAGGATCGTCAGTGCGGCGATGAAGATCGGGGTGAACATTCGCCCACTCATAAAGTCGCCGCCGATGCGAATCACATAAATCAGGTAAAGCAGGATGCCCAAACCAATCCAGGTGTGATTGAATTGCCGGGTTTGTGTGGTCTGCCGGACAATGACGATCAGGCTGACCACCACCAGGGTCAGGGTCAAGGGATCGCGGAGCAAAGATTGGAGCAGATAGGCGATTCCCTGGGCGACCAGTTCATCCACTGGCACCTGATTGATCAGCTTGGCATAGGCCGTGTTTGGCAAGGGAAACCCATAGTAGAAGGTAGAGAATGTCATCCACGCCATGACCGGCATTAATCCCACTCCAGCGACCAGCCAGGCTTTCAAGCTCCTGCCTTGCCAGGCTGCATAAACCAATGCCGGCAAGAAGAGTACTAATAAATCCAGGCGCGTTAACCCGGCAAATCCAGCCAACCAGCTCAGTTGCCCGATGTGCGCTAAGGGCCATTTCCCGTTATCCTGTGTGTTATTTACCGGATCCAAATAGACCCAGGCAAAAGCCACGATCAACAGGTGGGATAAAGGATTTTCTAATCCGGAAGTCGAGTAGTCAATGAAGGCTCGTGAACTGATCAAGGCCAGCAGTCCGAATAAGGCCATCCACACGGCGCGGGTGATTTTCCAAACAAATAAGCCGACTGCAAGACCAGAGATAGCAATGGATAAAAAGAGCGGGGTGAAATACCCTTCATGGGTGATCGCATATACTGCACTGAATAAGAACATCCAGGCCGGGTGCGTGTAGGATTGGACGCGATCGGCGATATTCCACCTCAGCCCATAGCCATGAACAAAGTTATCCACTGTCCGTAGGGTGATATAAGCATCGTCAGACATCCAGGCTGTGCGCACGACGACGATCAGGTAAAGTAATAATAACAGGAGGATGCCTGGCTTTAACCAACGCACGGTTCGGGATGCCCTATCAGGGGATGGATTGGTTTTATGTTCGGTCATTTGTTTTCGCTTCGATTATACTGCTCCAGCTTAATCTCCGATTAAATCCAGGCTTATCTCATGTTATAATTAAAGCTAACTAACCTTCGGGGCAGGGTGAAAGGCAGCCGGCGCAGGCGCCTTGATTCCCGATCGGTGGTAAAGCCCACGAGCAGCAGGTTGAAACGGCTGCATGATCCGGTGTAACTCCGGAGCCGACGGTCTAGTCCGGATGAAAGAAGGTTGCTGCATCTACAGGCAGGATTTAGCTGGCTGTTGGTGTTGCATCTAGCCCCGAGATTCTCTCGGGTTTTTTTGTTAATCGGATTCCGATGAAAGCGATTATTCAGGAACGAGTTCACTCCCGTATAAAATTATCGCCGAGTGCCCTGTATTTAGCGCCAGTTTCTATTTTTCTCGCGCTTGTGTTTTGGGAGGGCGCCGCGCGCTGGCTTCCGATCCCGTCCTTTATGCTGCCGCGACCTGGCATTGTTGCCCAACGCTTTATCCAGGGGATAGTGGATGGCTCACTCTTATGGCATACCTGGATTACCTTAAGTGAAGTGCTGGCGGGATTGGCCTTAGGACTGACGACTTCGATTACCCTGGGGTATCTACTGGCGCGCAACCGCACCATCGAGCGGATCCTCTCACCGTATATTGTCGCCAGCCAATCGGTGCCTGTGGTTGCCATTGCTCCATTGCTGGTGATCTGGTTTGGATCGGGTTTATTTTCAAAGATCCTGGTTTGTGCTTTAATTGTGTTTTTCCCGGTGCTGGTCAACACGATGGTCGGTCTGCGATCAGTGCCTGAAGATTTACGCGACCTGATGCGTTCATTACAGGCCACCCGTCTGCAAACTTTCCGCTGGTTGGAAATCCCGGCTGCCTTGCCGGTTTTTCTGGGCGGTTTGCGCATCGGCGCCACACTCTCTGTGATCGGGGCGGTCGTCGGCGAGTTCGTTGGTTCTGATCGCGGTCTCGGCTTCCTGGTCAACCTGGCGCGCGGCCAGTACGATACACCGCTCGTTTTTGTGGCTGTGTTGACCCTGGTAGCTTTGGCGCTCAGCTTGTATGGTCTGGTGGTGTTGTTTGAGGCGCGCCTGCTTGCCTGGCGCCAACGACCTGACCAACCCGTCGTGGTTAAAGAAGATATCTCTCGTTGAAACCAATTCTAAACCTCAGGAGATAAACATGTACCGTCGTGCCATCCTCATCTTCCTAGTACTCTTCCTGGTTGCCTGCCAGGGTGGGGGGAATACTGCTGGTAATCCATCCTCCTCCCCGGCGGCGCTGAAGAAAATCCGCTTACCAATGGGGTACATACCGAATGTGCAGTATGCACCTTTCTATGTTGCGCTAGATAAAGGGTATTTTATTGAAGCAGGCATAGACCTCGAATTTGATTATAAGCTCGAGACGGACGGCGTCGCTCTGGTAGGCGCTGACGAGGTACCGTTCGCGCTTGTCTCAGGTGAGCAGGTTTTACTGGCGCGCGCTCAGAATATCCCGGTCGTCTACATCTTTGCCTGGTGGCAAAATTACCCGGTGGCTGTCGCCGCGGTGAAGGAGGCTAATATTCGTCAGCCGGCTGATTTGAAAGGTAAGAAAATTGGCTTACCGGGACCTTTTGGCGCCAGCTACATCGGTCTGCGCGCGTTGTTGAATGTGGCTGGTTTGAAGGAGCAGGACGTCACGCTGGATTCGATCGGGTTCAACCAGGTGGAGGCCTTAGCCGCCGGACAGGAGCAGGCGATCGTGGTGTATGCCAACAACGAGCCGTTCCAACTGCGCGCCCGCGGCTTCGAGGTTGATGTGATCAAGGTCTCTGATTACGTGCAGCTTGCTTCTAATGGTTTAATCACGAACGAAAAGACAATCGCTGAGCAACCTGACCTGGTCCGGCGAATGGTCCAGGCCGCCATACGTGGATTGCAGTTCACCCTCGCCAATCCGGATGATGCTTACGAAATTTGTAAGAAATATGTCGAAGGCCTGGATAAACTCGATCAAAACCTGCAGCGTCAAATCTTGGACTCGTCCATCTCGTTCTGGAAAGCAACCCATTTAGGGTTCTCCCAACTGGAGGCCTGGCAGAATATGCAGAAAGTCCTGCTGGATATGGGTTTGCTCAAGACCCCTCTCGTTTTAGAAAAGGCCTACACGAATGAATTTGTCCCATAATAAATATTAATCATTTATGGCGACGATACAGAACCCGATCATGGATAATTCTTCGCCGGTTTTAGTTGTGCATGAGTTGAGTGCAGTTTTCCCAATCAATAATGGGAGTTTGCACGCTTTGGACCGCCTCTCTTTTTCAGTTTCCTCACGCCAATTTGTTTGCGTTTTAGGGCCTTCGGGCAGCGGGAAGAGCACCTTATTGCGCATCCTGGCCGGTTTACTTCCCCCCAGTCAGGGTGAAGTGATCTACCGCGGCCAGCCCTTGAATGGTCCTAATCCAAGTATCGGGTTTATTTTCCAAAAAGCAAACCTGATGCCCTGGAGGACAGTGTTGGATAATATCCTGCTTCCCTTAGAAGTCGGTCAACGCGTCCAGGTTCACTCTAAGCGGCAGGCGTTGGTCCTGGCACAAGAAATGGTAGAATTAGTCGGGCTGCAAGGATTCGAAAAAACCTTGCCGCGTGATCTATCAGGCGGTATGGCGCAGCGCGTGGCGATCGCTCGGGCTCTGGTGTATGACCCGGAAATGCTATTAATGGATGAGCCATTTGGCTCTCTGGATGCCATGACGCGTGAGCGCATGGGTTTCGAATTATTAAATATCTGGCAGGCGCGCCAAAAAACCGTGATTATGGTGACCCATTCGATTACGGAAGCCCTTTTCCTGGCCGATCGGGTGCTTGTGCTCAGCCACCGCCCAGGGCAATTACGGCTGGATTTGCCGGTGGAGCTGCCCCGACCACGCGATGAAAACATTCGCTACACTGCCGCGTTCGGAAGCCTGGCACGTCAGGTACGGTCTGCCATCGGAGAAATGTAATCATGGATCAATTCCACAAAGGGATTGATGGAGGAATTATGAGAAATAATTTGGGAAAATTTTTAGTCTGGATGGCATTATTGACTTTGATTTTATTGCCTTTTGTTCAACCTGTTCATGCACAGGATGCTCTGCAGAACAATAGCTCCGTGACATTCGAATCTATGGAAGTCGATTTTTGGCCCGAATATGACAGTCCGGTGATGCTGGTGATTTATCGCATCGTTTTATCCCCCACTCAAGCCTTGCCGGTCGAAATTAAACTTCAGATCCCGGCCCGCGCCGGGGATCCAAATGCCGTGGCGACCCAGCAAACGGATGGTAATTTGTTAACCCTGGACTTTACTCGCCAGGTAAACGGTGATTGGGCGACCCTGGCGTTCACAGCTCCGACTAAAGAAATTCAGGTAGAGTATTATGACCCGGCACTCACTCGCCAGGGGAAACAACGCCAGTTTGAATATCGCTGGTTGGGGGATTATGCGGTCAAGGAGTTTATATTTCAAGTCCAACAACCGACTGGTGCAACCTCGGTAAAAATAACCCCCGTCGTGGATACATCCAGCCTGGGTGGGGACGGTCTGATGTATTATCAGACCAGTTTGGGATCAGTTGCTGCTGACCAGGCACTGACGATCGCCGTGGAATATCAGAAGGATACGGATATACTGACTACAACCGGGAAGCAAGTCGAACCCATTACACCGGCGAGTGAATTAAATTCAGGTCGGAGCTGGATAACCACCGTGCTACCCTGGTTGCTGGGCGCGTTAGGCGTGATATTGATCATCGGCGGTGGTTTATGGTATTGGCGATCGGGCATCCAATCATTCCAATCGCCCGTTGCCCGATCCCGGCATAAACCAGCCAGCGATAGATCAGTTCCAGCTGCACCTGAAATGAATTCTCCTGACCAACCAACGGTATATTGCCATGAGTGCGGGAATCGCGCCAATACTGGCGATCGTTTTTGTCGGACCTGCGGCGCCCAACTCAGAATTGGCTAGCTTTCGATTTCCTGACACCCACCAGGCTGACCGTGCTGAGCAGGAATAACACTACAAAACCGCTAAAAATAGCAAAATAGCCTAACCCCGGCGTAACACTGTTGAGGTAGTCGGCGATTGGTCCACCCAGGCCTGTGCCGATCATACCAGCTCCAGCGCCGGCCAGGTTCGAGATGCCCAGGTATCGCCCGGCTTCCTCACCCGGAGCCAGGCTGGTGCCCAAGGCCCAATTAACTGTGACGAACACACCAGCAGCCAGCCCCAGGATGATCCCGACAGCGTAGATCAATGCCAGGTTGGGTAGCCAGATCGTCGCCAACAACAAACCGGTGCCAGCGGCGGCCAAAATACCACTGATGCCAATCAGGAGATTGCGTCCCAGCCGGTCGGAAAGCCAGCCAGCCGGGATAGCGGTGAGAAGTGTGGCTATGCCCACCACCATGATCAGGTTGCTGTTCATTATCGTGGCTACTTCAATCTTGACAGTAAAGGCGTACATCAGGAAAAATGGCGCGAACGCCTGCAAAGATGTAATGGCTGCCAGGAACATCAGGCGATTGACGATCCACCAGGTGAAGGATGATTGACGCCTGGCATCTTGTCCCAGGGTGGCCAGCGCCCCAGCCCAGACTCCACTCACTACCGCCACTGCCATAGCCAGGATGCCGCCGATCCCGATGCCCCAGGCCAGGGGTGGGTTGGGCAGCAACGGCCAGCTTAACATCGCCAGCCTTCCACCCGCGGCAAAGAAAATAACCAGCCCCACCAATCCGCCAACCAGCACACCTGTTACACCGCCTATCAGGATGCCGACCAGCATACCCAGGACGCGCAGCATGGCAGGACGCATGGGGGTCGTGGGCATCTCCAGCAGGGGTTTTTCTTTCACCAATACCATGGTTAACAGCATCGTAACCAATAATCCTGCGCCGGTGACAACCAATCCCCATCCCACCTGTCCCTCGCCTACCAGGCGGGCGACTGTCACTGCTACCAGGATCAGAGGGAGCAGCTCGAAGATGGATTTCACTGCCGAGGCCTTGCCGTGTTCTTCTTCAGGCACCAGGTCAGGAATTAAACCTTGCAAGGGACCATGCGATACATTGGCGGAAAATTGTTGGAGCAGAATGACGATCAGGAAGATTGAATAGTTCCAGGATACTCCGATCGCGGCCAGCAAGAGCAGATCAAAGAGTACACCAATGAAGATAAACGGGCGGCGCCGGCCGAAACGTGATGTCGAACGGTCGCTGAGCAAACCGAAAGCAGGTTGGACCAGCATGGCGATGATAAGCCCTGCCGTGCGTACCACACCTAAGGCGGTATTTTTTATTTCTGGGCGGACGAAGGCGTCCACCAGGAAGGGAGTAAAAACATTTCCGATCGCTGTATTGCGAAAGTTCAAACCCAGCCAGAACAGGTTAATCGAAAGGTAATTTAGCCAATGCCACCGTTTCATGACGAGTATCAGGTTACAGGGAAATATGTTGTCAGGTAAAACTGGCTTTTGTTAAAAAAAGGATGCACCTCGCAATGAGGTGCATCCTTTAACAAACGGGAGCTTACTTAACCGGAGCTGTTACGAGTGGTCGGGTCATGCCGGTTACGGCTTTCATGCCGCCCACATCCTTCAGTGTGTCGTACAGAACCTGCAGGATGTATTTGCCGTTGTGGGCAAAAGCACCGGGATCTTTCTGGACCCACTGGTAGTTATAGGCTGCTCGCAGCAGGCGCGGCGACCAGGCGGCGAAGCCAATAACGGCGCCCTTATCATCCGTATCTGCCTTGCCGTCATTGTTGGCGTCCAGGAGGAAATACGGGTAGGTAGCGCCATTATAGACGATCCCACTTTTTAGCTTGGTCTTGGCGTAATCCTGCATGGCGATCAACAGCTTGGCTTCCATGGACTGGATTTGTTCACCGATGCCAGCTTCAGGCTTCTTATCGCCCGCAAAATCGACGGATTTCTTATCCTTGGCGACCATTTGGATCTTCAGCAGATCTTGTGGGGTTTTAGCCGCATGGCACTGGGCGCATTTTTCGACCTGAACAGTCAGACTGTGTACATCGTGGCAGCCAACGCAGTTATTTGCCACGTCAACATGTGTGTTCTGACCGTTGTATTTCTGGTTCTTGTATTCGTACGCGCCCTTCGCCTGGGTGCCGAACAAGGTGGCGCCAGCCGCAAAGTAGTGTGGGTTGGTGAAGCGGCTGAGTGGGTAGACTGTCTTCTTTTCCTTGGTTGTGGCATCCACTTGTACAACCGAGTTTTGGTCATCGGTCAGTTTCGAGGTGGTGATCGCCTTATCCAGGCTGACAGTTGACTCACGTCCCTGGTGACAGTTGATGCACAGGTTGGCATCTGAAACGGGCTTGCCTTCCTTGTCGGTAAAGGCAAGTTTGGCGCCACTTGGGAACGTCGCGTCCTTGACCTCATAGCGTGTGAACTTGGTCAGGTCATTATGGCAGGTAGCGCAGTTGAGACCGTTGCTGGCTGGTTGAGCAATCATAACGCCATTCTTGAGCAAGAAGGGTAACCCGGTGGCGCTATGGCACTTGGCGCAGCCTGAGGGAACGGTGCCATTATCCGGATTGCCATCCCAGTGACGGAATGCCTCAGCAGAGCCAAGGAAGTGCCCCGCGGAATCGCGAGTCGCCTTGCTCAGATCCACCTTGGTGGTTAGTTTGGTATTCAGATCCTCGATTGAATCGTACAGCAGTTGGATGACGTACTTACCGCCATGGGCATACTGGCCCGTATCCTTGAGTGAGAACTGGTAGTTGTAAGCGGCGCGCTCGAGGCGACCAGTCCAGGCTTTGTAACTGACTGCAGCGCCCTTATCATCCACATCTGGCTTGCCATCATTGTTGGCGTCAGTGATGAAGTATGGGTAGGTCGCTCCATCGTAAACGATCCCTGCCTTGGTGACTTCCTTGCCATAGGTCACGATTGCTTTGAGCAGCATATCCTGCAAACCGGTAATCTCAGCTGATAGACCTTCCTTGGTATCGCCGTTGCCGTTATAGTCCACTTCAGAGTCAGCCATGCGGATCTTCTTCAGATCCTCCACAGTCTTGACGCCTTGGTGGCAGGCAGCGCACTTATCCACCTTAACCGCCAATGTATGCGAGCTGTGGCAGCCTACGCAGGTGCTGTATCCCGCGACATGGTCGTTTTTAGCGTCGTACGACTTACCGGTGTACTGATAACCAGCCATCGTCTCGCCACCGTAGAGCGTGGCAGCCGCCGCCCGGTAGTGGATGTTGACAAAGCTCAGCTTCTCGAGCACTTTATCAGCATCCTCTTTACCGCCGTTATCGGTAATGGCTTTATCAACCTGCACCATCGAAGAACGACCCTGGTGGCAGATCATGCAGCGTGATTCAGCGCCGAGACCATTCACAACCGCACCGGAGGGGAAGGTTACGCTGGTCAGGACGGCGGTAGCGGCATTATGGCAGGCCACGCACTGGATGGTAGTGCCGATCGGGGCAGCCTTGTCAACCTTGCCGGCTGCAGAGCCATCCACACCCAGGAAATCCTGGTAACCGGGCGTGCTGTGACAGGTGGCGCAGCCGACTGGAACTTCCTTTGGATCAGCCGCGTCCCAGTGCTTGAAGGCTTCTGCATCTGCCTTGTTATGGCCAGATTTGAACCAGTCGTCCCAGAAAGGAACGGTGGCTGTCGTCGGACCGGTGTCAGCAGCTTTAGCAGTGATCACACCTGCACGCAGGCCGAACATCACTGCCAGAGCTATCAGGAGCAGCCCTCCTAAAATTATATATTTCTTCATACAGTCCGTTCTCCTTGATCAAAATTTAGTCAAACTCAATAAACAAAATTAGTTATATAATTGATGGCGATCTTAATTACGCATGACCTCCTTATCTCCTGATAATAATTTCACCAATATGGGTAAATCACACTAGGTATTATACCCTATTATAAGCAAGGGATGAGTGGTTTTATATTAATGTTTTTGTGATTTCTGTCACATGATCAATGAAAATATCATCAGAAACTGATTTGTTAGCTAAAGCCCATCATTTTTCTGGCGCACCAGCTTTGATCCAGCTTATTACCAGCTCCAATTCAGCAGGTGATAACTGTCCAAAATGTGGTTCGCTGCCTGATTGTTTCTGGATCAGCTTACTTGTCTGGGGATCGCCTGCCTGGATTACCGGGCCGTTATCGCTGCCAGACATGGCCGTCTGGTAAGTCGTCAGGTTAAGACCAGCCATGCCATCCATACCGTGGCAGGAACCGCAGCGCGCTTGCAACAATGCACCGATCGCGTCCGTGTAAGTCAGAGGACCGCTGGTCTGAAGAGGAACCGGTGTTGGTTGGGGAGGCAATTGGGCCTTAATCGTTTCCCGCAAAGCCGGCGCGTCGAAACCAGCATACTTCCAGACGGTCCCATGGCAGACACTGTTCGAACAGAAGGAAGAATTATCAATCCCACCCGGATTCTTCGTGGTGTGGCAGTTTGAACAGGTCGGATTAAACGCCTGGTTGTGCATGGCAATCCAGTTTGAATTCTTGTGCGTGTTTGGCTCGGGGCCGCGGCTGACTTCAATTTGGGCTATAAAGCTATAAGGACCGGCAACCACTGGCACAGCGTGGCACAGATTGCATTCCAGGCGAATTGCTTCTTGCTGAGCATCGAAGTGCTTCCCATCGTGGCAGCGGAAGCAACCGGCTGTGTCTTTATGACCGATATTATTCGGGTGTGAAGTCCAATCTGATTTTTGTTCAGGATAAACACTATTGGCATAGGCGGTTTTCAAAGATTGGATCGCCTCTACAACAAGAACCTGGTTCTTTGCGAAGAAATCTGGATAGTAGGTAGAATAATAACTGCCCAGGCTGTCTATTAAATTTAACCCAGCCTGAGTGGTTTCGAGACGTTGGCTGTAAACTTCGATCGCTTTCTTGTGGATTTCAGGAATTTGGCTAGAGATCAAGCCGCGTGAGATCAGTCCATCTACAGTATCTTCCGGTGTAAGAACCTGGTGGGTGATGCGATTGTGGCAGGTGATGCAGTCCATCTCTTTTAATTTTATTGGATCGATTGTTGTTGGATCAAGATTAGCAGAGATGTCAATGTATTCGTGAATGCTGCCATCATTCTCTACGACCTTAACATAGGGGATGGTTTGCTCTTCGCTGTCTACTGGCAGGTAGTACAGTTTGTTTTCAATATGCCAGTGAATTCCCTTCCCCAATCCCTGTCGCTGACTGCCTCCGCCGGTTCGCATCACCAGGTAGATCGTATTCAGACTATTGGCCTGATCATCAGCGAAGCGGGGAATTGCTTTCAGCTTGTCATCAGAAAACTTGTCAGGATTATGGCATTTCTCACAAGTCTCGCGTGCCGGGCGTAGTGCCGCCGCGCGGATCGGGAACTCATAATTCTTAAACAGGGTTGCCGTTACATGACGGATATCGCCTGCTTTTCGTGTTATACGGGTGGCGATAAATCCCTTACCGATATGGCAATCCACACAATCTACCCGGGCGTGAGGTGAAACCAGGTATGCTGTATACTGTGGCGGCATCGTATGGCAGGTCTGACCACAGAAGGTTGGGGAATTGGTGTAATCCCAAACATACGTGGCAGCGATCAGGACGCCTAAAGTTAATCCACCCAGCAGGGCATAGGGCAGCAGTTTAATCCACACAGGAGATTGATTGGGTGGAAAGAAGAAAGAGCGAAGTTTACCGCTAAGCTTTACCATATCCTTTACCTCTAGAACCTGAATTAATATTTAACCATCCGGTATGGTTAGTTACCTGGTAAATTGATTGCTGATTATACTCGAAAATTAGAAATTGGTAAGAGAATATTGGATAATTTACCCCCAATAAAACTATCCCAAACAGATATGCTTGGGATAGTCTGCGGAAAATGAATAAATATTAAAGTGATTTTTCCTGGCTTTGGGGTTTCTTTTCGGGACGGGCGAAGAGTAGAATGGTTAAAATAACCGCCTGGCCAATAATGATACCAGCCACTTCTGGCAGACGCTCAGATAACTCCATGATCCAACCCCGACTGCCTACCGTGGTCGTCTGACTTAAATTTACCACCCAGGCTGTGATTCCGCTGAGGTGCTCAGTCACATAAGCCAGACCTGAAATGGCCAGAACTGTAAACGGGATGGCCAGAAGCATTGTCCAAAAAACTGCAGTAAATTGTACTTTTCGCATGACATCCTCCTTACTAATTATTCTGTATACAGGATATCTGACTGTGATGCAGGTGTCAATTGGGTAGAAAGGGGATTTATTGATAGGGTGTTTCCAACAACCGTTAGGCAGGTTGCACTAGGGTTATTGCAGGGCAGAGGGGATTATGGATTGATCAACCCCTTTCGAATAGCATATTTCACCAGTTCACTCCGATTATGCAGTCCTAATTTTCGCATTAAATTTTCGCGGTGTCGGGCGACAGTGTGCCGGCTGATGGTCAGCGCTTCGGCAATTTCATCATTTGAGCGCCCTTCGGCCAGCATTTCTAAGACTTCCTGTTCGCGGGGGGTTAACCCATCTAATACAGTTGGTTCTGTTTGTTCTTCCGCGCGACCCAGATAATCCCGCACCAGCAGCTTGGCCAATGAAGGATATAGATAGATCTCTCCAGCATTCGCTGCGTGGATCGCAGAAATTAACTCCCCGGAGGCTGCCCGTTTTGGGATATACCCTGAAGCTCCAGCTTGCAGCATCTCAAAGAAATACTGTTCGTCGTCGTGGATGGTCAGCGCCACTACAGCAATTTGTGGATGAGCTGCCTTTATCCGGCGGGTCGCTTCGATGCCAGAAAAATCCGGCAACGTGATGTCCATAACGATTACATCCGGTAGCAACTCAGCGACCAGAGCCAAGGCTTGTTCACCGCTGTTGGCCTCCCCGACAATTTCCAGGTCTGGTTGAGTTTCTAACAGCATCCGCAATCCGGTGCGTACCACTTCGTGATCATCTACTAATACCAATCGGATCACAGTCATTCCTCTTTCTCGATCAAGGGCATGATCACATTGACGATTGTACCTCGACCAGGTTGAGAATAGATCTGGCATTCCCCACCTGCCAGGGTGGCACGTTCAATCATGCCCAACAAACCCCAAGAATGTTGATCATTACGCTTTTGTAATAAACGCTCAGAATCGAATCCCTGACCATCATCTTCCACTGCCATGCTTAGGCTGTCTTTTGAGTAGTTCAACAAGACATTAATTTTACTTGCTTTGGCGTGTCGTATCACATTCGTGATTGCTTCTTGGGCGATGCGAAAGACAACTATACGCACTTCGGGCGGTAAATCTTTCCCATCGGTTGACCCTGGCGGCTGCCCCCGGCTGCTTACAGTTACGGGCAGGTCAAAACGGATACTGGTTTCTTGTGCGTACCATCTTAATGCAGCCAGCAAGCCCAGATCGTCCAGTTGAGGGGGATGCAAACCAGATACAAGGCGTTGCAGTTCATCGATACCGGCTACCGCTAACCCCTCGAGTTTCTGAGCCTGTTGAACTGCTTTGTCAGGATTGGTTTGGATCGTTTGCGCCAAACCATGCAGACCAAGCTCCAGGGCGGTCAGAGTCTGACCGGTTTCATCATGCAGCTCATGAGCGATCCGTTGGCGCTCTGCTTCCTGCGCATTGACGGTACGGCGGAGTAACACGGCGCGCGTTTCTTCCAGCCGTCGCCGTTCGGACATTTGAGCCTCGCGCATCGTTTCCAACTGTTGTTGGTTTTCAACCGCGAAGGCACGTAAGGAGCGGATGATAAATACAGCCGAAAGCGCTGCCATAATTGCCCGAAATACCTGGATGGGAAAACCAAACCAACGCACAAAGGCATCGGAATTCAAATATATTGAAGGAAATAATACACTGGGTGACGCGAATAATTGCCCGATCACCCCATATAAAGAAAAAGTTACGGCGGCCAGGGTGATATCCAGGCTAAATCGTGCCAATCCTTGTTTATTAAAGCGCTGCCTTTCCAAAAGCAATCCCCATGCGGTCAGGATGGCGCCCGGTATGGCTAAGGAATAGCGGGTGTAGACATCCGCGGCAACTGCCCGGATTGTTCCAGCTGGCTGCGAGAATCCAACCCACACTAGCCCTATTATCCAAATACCAATAACCATCGTTAGCATCATCCAGCGGGTGCGTGATCGGGTTGGACCGGTGATCAACCGCGCCCCAAATGCCAGTAACATCATAAACGAGCTGGCCAGCAGACCTAATCTGAGCGGGACGATCCAGTTTGCCGCGCTGCCCTGGGTGATTTCGGGATGCAGCAGCAGGAACATTTCAAACCACTCGTGACTGCCGTGGATCATACCAAACAGACCCAATGGTCGTAAAGCGCGCCCGAAATCCAATTCTGATGAGTGGCTGATCTCCAGCAGGATCACCACGCCCATACAAAAAAAGGATAAACCGTAGAAGAAAAATACTTCGACGATATTGCGAAGGAAGAAATCTGCCATAAGTGCCGGCGTAATAATCAATCTCTCCGCAGTGGAGAGATTGATTGAGACAGATTATTTTTCAGGTGCTCCAGCATTTATCCAGACGATCACCTGGTTTAATTCATCGATAGATAGTTGACCAGGGTGGTTTCCTGTGGATTGAACCGAAACCAGGATACTGTTATCTGGATCCCCTGGTACGATTGCTACGCCACGATCACCGCCTTTCAAAGCGCTCTGGTAGGTTTCCAGGCTCAAACCGCTGACGGACGTTTTTCCATGACAGGTGCTACAACGGTTGCGAAAAAGCATCGAGACGCTGCCATCCCAACTGGCCAGGGCTACCCCACTTCCCGGGGCTCGCGTGGGCGCGGGCGTCGGTGTTGGGTGGGGAGTGGGGGTGACTGGTAAATAGACCTGCACGGTTTCGATGGGGGGTGAGGTTGTAATCGCAGTTTGTTCGAGAGTGATGAAACGGAAAAGACCGAATCCTAACACACCAGTCAGCACGATTGCGGTTGGCACAAATATGTTCTGTCGTTTGCGAATGACGGTTTCAGCTGGTGCTTGCCAGGCTTTGCCTGTCTCGATCTGTGCCAACTCAGCCGGATGTTCGTGAACCATCTCCTCCCGGGTCAGCTTTCCAGTAAACATACTCTTATTAAATGTCTTCAAGTGGACATGATAGAAATGCCATAGGATGATGGCTAAAACAGCCAGGACCGCCTCTCCGCCATGGGCAGCCTTTGCTGCAGGAATAGCCTGGCCAGGTAGATAGCTGGTTGTGGCAATTGGATTCAACATCATAAAGCCGGTTATAGCCATGACCAGAGTGCCCCACACAACTGCCAGGTATTCTGCTTTTTCCGCATAGTTATAGCGGCCATAATATGCCTTGTGCTGGCGTAAACCCAGGTAATAACCGATATCCTGTAATAAGTGAATAAAATCTTCAATCCCCGGCATCATTGACCAGGGTGTGCGCAATACGATCACCCGGTAGAGCAAAGCCACGATGTGGTAAATGCTGATTGCCAATAAAACCACGGCGGCTACATGGTGAATGGTGCGGATCGCCTCGATCCCTCCCAGTAATTGGATAAACGCCAGACTGATGGGTGAATCGAGATATTTTTGTGGTAATCCTGTCAGAGCCAGGATTGAAAACGAAGTCAGCATCACCCCATGTTCTAGCCTCTGTGAGAGATTAAAACGGCGGTATACTTTTATCGGAGGTGACGCCGGGATGGCTTCCGATTGTTTTACATCGGGGAGACTTGTCTGATCACTCATGGGATGCCTCCCCAGAAGATTCAAGCGTCTCGTTCGTTGAGTTATCCGGTGGATTTTCACGATCACTCATTGTTTCCTCGTCTACAGGTAATGGGATCTGGTTGGTCGAGGGTGGTTCGACTGCTACCGGAGGGGGTTCTTGCAGCGCTTCAGACGGAGTTTTTGGTGGCTCAGTGAGATTTGTTTCAATAACCGCCTCGATGCCTTCACCCGCCGCGACGGGGGTTTGTTTAACTGATTTAGTTTCTCGCAGAGCAAATCGGCGTATCGTTTTACTGCTCAGATCCATCACTACAAGCAGAGCCATTCCACCCAGTACACCTGGGATAAAGAATTTATAAAACAAGTTGACATAGTATACCAACGGATATTTATCCGGCGAGGGGATGTAGTGTGACAACCAGGCGGTTGGAAAGTTGGCTTGCGCGTCCGGATGGCAGCGTTGGCAGCGTGCCAGTAGATTCTGTTTGACTTCCAAACCCTTCTGAGGGTCATTCACACGGGCAATATTATGGATGCCATGGCAGTCGAAACAAACCGGTTTATTTGTTTGTGCGTCTGGTTGCTCTTTTTCGAAGAGAGCCACGGTTGTGCCGTGGAAATCTGCGACATAGGTGCTCAGGACCTGGGTAGAGATGCCATACTTGGCCATGACCTTTTCATCAGTATGGCACCTGGCGCATATTTCTGGTGATTTCAAGCGGTAACTCGCCGTTGTCGGATCGCCGATATTATGTACACCGTGGCAGTCAATGCAGGTAGGTACATCGGGATTGCCATCCCCGATTAAGGCTGAACCGTGAACGCTGTCCTTGTATTCCTGGTAGATTGCATTATGACATTGGGCGCAAGTTTGCGGGATCCACGCGCGTGTTCCGGGTAAATTCAACTGAGTCTTGGGATCTATTAATGGGCGGACGCTATGAGCAGTATGGCAATCCACGCAGGTGGCTGCCTCCCGTTTTCCCTTTGCCAGCGCAGCAGCATGCACACTGTTAATATTAAGATCATATTGCATGGCATGGCAATACTTACAGGCATTATAAAGCTTCAAAGACACGTCACGCCGGTCAGCAGCTGACCACTTTGGATGGGGATAGTTTCCAACTTCGCGATGGCATTGCACACACGCATATTTTAGAGATCCGTGAATGGAGTGATTGTAATCATCTGGCGCAACATATAGATCGAGCGTATCGCCATTTTCGAGCTTGAGCGACTGGCCTGGCTGTCCGTGACATCCCAGGCAGACTTCATTGCTGATCGAGAGATTGGGGTCGGTAGTCTGCTGCAGCGGTGCGGCGATGGCTTTTGACACTGCAACCTGCGCTAACCAGGCGGCCAGGATGATAAAGCCAACGCCCACTGATAACCACAGGCGAGGAGATAACAGGCTGCTGCGATCCACTGCGAGATTGTTAGAAGAGGCGCGATGTGGCATCAGGACTTCTCTCCTGTTTGGGTTGGGTCAGGTTTTGGCGTGTCTACCTTTTCTCCGGTCAGGCGTTCGTATTCTTTAATGTGATATTTACGCTCGTCCGCTTCGTTCAGCCGACCGGTGAAGATGCTCAGGTTTAACCGCTCAATATGGACGTGATAGAAATGCCAAATCACAATAAATATAGCCGCCACAATCGCTTCGGTGCTATGCGCCTGGATAGCAGCAGGGATAACGCCGCCCGGCAGTACTCGAGTGAAGAGCAGCGGAAACCAGATTAAAAAGCCAGTGATGACCATGATGCCGATGCTAAAGAACAAAAACCAGTAAGTAATCTTCTGTTCGAAGTTGAACTTACCAAATTTAGGTTTATTGTTCGAAAGAAAGAACAGGTACAGCAACATCTGACCAGCATCGCGTATGTCTTGTACGGTGAAGAGCATTTCTCCGCTCAATTTCCGCCGGGCAAGCTGGTAGATAATTACGCTCAAATGATAGAACACCTCAAGTGTCAGGACGATCGCTGCGATATGGTGGATGGTGCGGATTATTTCGACCCGCTCAGGAGTCGATAGTAACCATAGGCTGCCGCTAAATGAACGATATTTCTGCGGTAGTCCAGTCAGTAAAAGGACAAAGATGCTCAGGAGCAGAATGGTATGCTCCCACCGTTGAGTTAACGTAAACCGGGGAAAAGCGCGTACGGTTTGAATAGAGGTGGGAATGGGTTGATCTTGGGTCGGTGTGCTCATGACAGGCTTCTCCTCACCCGGTCAACAGAGGCGCGAATAATTTGTAAGATGACATACAGGATAGAAGACCATAAAACGACCGGGACAAAGCTCGAATAGAAGGCATTGGTGTAATATGCGAAAGGCGTCCGCTCCACGCTGACCTGGTAATGCCCGGTCCATGCGCCAGTCCAATTCGGTCCCGCTCCAGGGTGGCACTTTTGGCAGGTGACTAACAGGTTGGTCGGATTAACTGAAGAAATTGGATCGGTCGTTTTTCGGATTTTGTGGACGCCATGGCAATCAGTACAGACCGCGCTGTTATGCGAAATTGTCGGCCAATTGGCTTTGTAAACCGAGACTGTTACACCATGCCAGGAGAGGTGATACAGGCTGTAGACATCCGCGCTCAAACTATATTTATTCATTAGTTTCTCGTTGGCGTGGCAGGATGCGCACAAGTCGGGGCTGTTGATGCGAAACAGGGACGTCCGAGGATCCTGAATATTATGCACGCCGTGACAATCTGTGCAAACTGGTACATCGGGATTATTTTCCCCAATGAGCGCCGCGCCGTGGACACTTGATTTGTATTGCTCAAAGATATCCTGATGACATTTACTGCAGGTGGTTGACACTCGTGTCCGCGGCTCATCTGGGATGGTTACATCGTGCGCGCCATGGCAATCGGTGCAGACCGGGGCTTCCAGGTTGCCAGCATTCGCAACCTTCGCATGCATGCTATCCAATGTCTTTGCATAGTTTTGCGTGTGGCATTTTTTACAGGATAGATAGAAGCTGCGTGTGAGATCGCGACGAGTTTGGATATCGATCGGTAAGTTCGGGTGGGGATAAGTAGTCAGGTCGGTGTGGCAAGCCCGGCATTCGATTCCTAACGGGCTATGGACAGATTTCGCAATTACCGCGGGTGATACATAGAGTGACAGTATCTCTCCACCTGGCAGCGTCATTTGTAAACCAGGATTATTGTGACAACTCAGGCAGTATTCTTCGGTTTCCTGAGCCGGTGGCGCAGCCTGGACAGGTTGCGCGTTTCTTAGCGCTACCACCAGACTGAGCAGGAATAAGAGACTGCAAGTATACAGGATGCGATGCAATCGGTCAGGCTTTATCATGCTTAATGCCTCCGTTGTGATCTCCATTGTTATCATAATCCGGGGGTGGTGATGGGGGTTCAGCGATCAGACCGAGTTTTTTGAGCAACGCTGAGATGGCCAGCATGATGAGCAATGGGACCAGGCAGCGCAGCACAAAAAGTAAAGGTATAAATATCGGGTTTGCGGCAGCTCGTTCCATACTTGAGATTTCTCCTTGCGGATGTATCCGCTGGCCTAAATGAAAGGATGGTTAATATTATACCCCACCAATGATAGTCAACTTGATATAATCCATTAAATTTTTAACCATTTTATGCATCAATTTTACACCGCTATATGACTCAAACATTTCCTTTGAATCGAATAATTAAGACAATTTCCCGGTACAACTGGTTTTTCCTTACCGCGGCCATCATTGTCTGGATGGCTTCATTCACCAACCTGGATGTGGATTTATGGGGACATCTACGCTTTGGGCAGGATACCCTTGAAAATTGGGGCGTCGTGCGCACCGACTCATATTCCTACCTGACCGATGGACAGAGCTGGATTAACCACGAATGGTTAACGGAAGTTTTCCTGGCTGCAGCCTGGCAGGTGGATGGCGTGACCGGTTTAATCTTGCTCAAAGTGGCTGTTTGCCTGGTAATTGCTATGCTATTTTACTGGCAACTGCGTCGCCAGGGCAATGGATTTCGCAGTCTGCTACCTGTAATATTGTTCGGATTTGCCTTGTCACTGCAAGATACTTTGACTATCCGCCCTCAGCTTTTTACATTCCTCTGCTTTACGCTCCTGTTGATTATTCTTATTCGCGCGGAAGGAAAATATCGCCTCTTATGGTTCACTCCGTTGCTCTTTATCGTCTGGGTGAATTTACACGGTGGGGTGTTAGCAGGATACGCCATCTACAGTCTTTGGGTCGTTCTACAACTTTTTCAACGGCAAATCTCCTGGAAACAAGCCTTGCCTCCCTGGTTACTCAGCTTGCTTGCTTTATTGATCAATCCCTATGGCTGGGATTTGCCCGTTTTATTACTGAAGACCGCGCTACTGCCACGTCCCGAATTCGTTGAATGGAATCCCATCATGATTCGCCAACCTTTGGGACTCATCTACCTGGTTTCACTGGTCATCGGTTGTCTGGGGGTGGTTTACAGCCGGCGGTCGCGCGCACCGGTAGCGATTGCTTTAACTGCTGTTCTGGCTTTAGCGCCGTTGGATGCGGTGCGACACCTGTCGCTTTATGCAGCTGGCTGGGTGCTCCTGGTTGGAGAACATGTAGTGGATATCGGGCAGTCCCTGATCCGCCGGTTACCCCGGTGGAAGCCTCCGGTTGTTATTAAATGGGCTATGGGTGTAGTTTCACTCCTGGCGGGGATCGGATTACTGATCCTGGCAGCGCCAAACTTCCGCCGGATCGTCGTGCCCGATGTTTTCCCGGCGCCAATCGTAGCGTTGCTAAAACAAAGCCAGGTGAGTGGACGGTTGATCACTGATTATGCCTGGGGGGAGTATGCCATATACCACCTCGGACCACGCCTCAAAGTAAATATTGATGGCCGGCGCGAAACCGTATACACGCCAGAAATTTACCTTGAGAATCTCAATTTCCTGCTGGGTTACCAGCAGTGGGATGCGTTATTAACCAATCATTCCGCGGATCTGGCCATGTTGGCGGTTCCTTCACCTGCCGCCAATCTGCTGCGTACGCATCCGGATTGGGCGGTAATATACGATGATAACCGCTTCATTCTATTTGCCCGGCAAGGGACAGACCAGCAAAGACAGCTTCAATTAGCGGTGCAGAGCTTCCAATCCCCCGCGCCGCCCTGGTTATTCCCTTAACTGAGAACCTTAACCATCACGTACATTTCTAGCACCTCGTCGACCACCGTAAAACCCAGCCGGTGATATAACCGTACAGCCGGGCTTTCGATGATTACCGAGAGCGAAAGCGCTGGATAACGCCCGCTGGCTTGCGCTAACAAAGTCGTCAGTAAGCGCGTTCCCAATCCCTGTTGGCGATGCTCGGGCAACAAGGCAATGGATACTTCCGGTGTCTGATCATTCAAATAACCGTAGCCCTTGTGTTCGCCAGTCCACAAGCGCAACCAGGCTGCGCCGGCAGGTTGACCGGAGGTAGTTTCAAACGCGATCAGGCCTTCGTCGCCTGGTCGGCCCCATGCCTGTACGTATTCGGCGAGGTCAGGGTCTTGGATAATCTGCCGTGGGGGACGCGGCTTTCCTGGGGGTGTGTAAATCGCCAGGTAAAGCATCTCCCACAGGAAGGGCTCATCGCTGGTGATGATTGAACGGAAGGAATATCTTGGCGGAGTGGAGGTTGATGATTCTTGGCTGATTGGCCCGCGATCTACCACACGTAAACCTGTTGGGGCGTGAGTTTAATCAGCAGCGCTTCCGGATCGTGAATCCAGCTTTGGGGATCTTTAGCCAGTACACCCTCGTCTCCCAGGTACCGGGTGTAGACCCTGGCAGTCATCTCTTCCATATAGGGGCGAGGTTCAGCGATTAACTCGGCTTCTCCTTCGAGCACAACCCCACCGGCAACAGGATCCTTGTCAGTGGTATCTACACAGATGGAAATTTTACAATTCCGCATGAGTTCTTTTACCTTACGGGTGCTGCGGAAGGAGCTGATCCAGATACTCTCCCCGTCCCAAAGATACCAGACTGGCACCACATGGGGTTGCAGCGTCCTCAGCGAGGCAGTCGCCATGCGGGCGTTGACCGTTAGCGCCAGAAGCGCTTCCATCTTAACTTTCTTCTCTGGCGGCAATTCATTCATTTGCATGCTCGTTTTTCGTGAATAATGGCAGGAATTTAACTCCCAGGGTAAGCATCATTAAGGCATAGCCGATAATACCGACGACGACGCCCCATTCGACCAACGCCGGGAAATACTGTCCAGGTGGAAGCTGATAAGCGACCCCTGGCGAATAGGACAATGGTACGAATAGCCCGCCCACGGTAATATCCCAGCGGTTGATGACAATCCCAAGCATCGCTGAGAATCCACCCAGCACTAACAAAGCTGGTTGTTTGTTAAAACGTGGCACCAGAAACAGGATAACCGGAATTAAAATACCGATCAGGATCTCTCCGACCCAGAATCCAAAATTATAGGGAGTTTGTTGGTTAAGCAGGTACAGCGATGAGTTCACCGTAGGCATCCGCCCGTAGTAGGTCACCGCAGCCAGGTCCCAGAACTTGATATACACATACACCAACAATCCCAGGCCACTGAAACGGGCGATGGCGCGCAGTACATCGTGTGGGATGGTGCGCTTGCCTGTGATCCACTCGATCACATGGGCGACTGCCATGGTTATCGCCGGTCCTGCCGCCACCGCCGAGAGGATGAACATGATGGGCATAGTTGGCTTGAACCAGATCGGGCGGCTCTTGACGATCCCATAGGTCGCGCCAAGTGAGGACTGGTGGAGTAACGAGATGCCCAGGCCTAAAACTGCAAATAACGGTGCCAGTCGATGAATCAGGTGGGCGACTTGACGGATCCACGGCCAGCGACTGAAGATCTTCAGCTCAGCGATAACGGGAGCAAATTCAACGACCAGGATCGTCAGGTAAATTGTGATACACCAGGTAATTTCCCACAACACGGAGTGGATATTCCAATAGGCCCAGGGATGCCAGAATCGGTCGGGACGGCCAATATCCATCACCAGGGTTAACAGGGCGGCGGTATAGCCAATGAAGCCAACGAATACTGCCAGGCGGACAACCGGCTGGAAGCGTTTTAATCCGAATAAGTAGACGATAGCTGATAGAGTGAACGCTCCTGCACCCAGGGCGATTGCGGACAAGTCAATAGTAATCCACAGTCCCCACGGCACATTGTCGCTCATATTGGTAATCACCAGACCATTCACGAAGACCTCGATGGCGGAGATCACCCCAATAGTCAGTAATATGCCAATCAAAGCAATCCAGGCCAGGAATCCGGGGGTGAAAAGTGAAGAAGGCTTCCGTTCCAGTGTGATAGCAGTCATTTTAGATGCCCTCTTTGGGTGGGATGTAATACACAGTCGGCTCGGTACCCAGTTCTTCGCGTAACCGGATGGTTGGATTATTGGTGATCAATTGGGCGACAGCACTGTCTGGATCGTTCAAATTGCCGAAAGTACGTGCACCGACCGGGCAGATATTAACACACGCGGGGGTCGCTTCACGATTAACCCCTGGCACGAAGCCGTTTTTACGCCCCTGATCAATCCGGTGCATACAAAATGTGCATTTCTCGACCACGCCCCGCGGTCGCCGTGCAATCTCAGCGATGCCCCAGGTGGGGATGAAAGCATTCGTATCTTTGCGCGCTTCCCAATTGAAGACGCGCACATCATAAGGACAGGCGACTTCACAATAGCGGCAGCCGATGCAGCGTTGATAATCCATCACCACCAGTCCGTCTTCCCGGTGGTAGGTCGCCCGAACTGGGCAGACTTCCACGCAAGGAGCGACCTGGCAATGCAGGCATGGACGGCTAAAGAAGAAAGCATGACCGGTGGAGGTTTTATCTGCGACGACGATATTCCAGGGTCGTTCGGGTTGCACATCATTGGTGGCACAGCAGGCGCGCTTACAATAGTCGCAGCCGATACAGATGTCCAGGTTAATCACCATTCCCCAACGTACTGTACTCGGGCTGCCACCTTCTCCTCCGGGCGGTACCGTTTGGTTTTCAATTTGCACCTGCTTCAAGCCAGCGAATGGTGAGAGAGGTCCGGTGGTAACAAACTGGGCCACGATCGCCGAGCCGACCGCCGCCGCACCCACGGTCAAGACATCGCGCCGGGTAAGCTCGACTTTGACCTTTTGCTTTTTTGCCATCTATTCTTCCTCCTCAACGACGCGGATGCGCCGGCTGACGACCCAGGCCGCCACTCCGCCCGTTACCAGGCCAACAATTGCCCCCTGCGCCAGCCCGGTATACAGGCGTATGCTACTGTTTGCCTGTAACGTCTGTATGGATTGTTCCTGCGCAGAGATTTTTTGCTGTAGCTCATCCGTGGTAACCGGATTTTGGCTGGCTGCTACCTGACCGGTTAATTTAACGATTTCATTACGGGTATGCACTGTATCTTTATGGCAGCCAATGCAGGCTTCGGAGCCCACGGAAAAAGTATGTCCGGTGGGTACCAGACCCATGATGGGGTCGTCGGTGCGCGGTGCCGTATACATATGGCAATTACTGCATTGCAGTCCTTTGTCTGCATGGGTGCCATGCGTGAAGGTAATGCCCATATCTTTATGGCAGTTGGTGCACAGTTCGGTGATCGTGGCTGCTTTGGGTTGCTGCGAGTGAGGATTGTGGCAATCCTGGCATTGGATGCCTTTTTGACCGTGCACGCTGGAGCGCCATTCATCGGTGGTAGACTTGTGACACTTGGCGCACAAGTTCGCATCCGCTTTTATCGACATCGGTTGATCCGGATGGCCACTTTGGAAAGGTCCATGGCAGGCCTCGCAGGTGATCCCTTCCTGAGCGTACTTACCGCTTTGAGAGTCATAACCTGTCGTGTGGCACTCCAGACAGGAGATCTGGGAACCCTTCTGACTCCAATCCTGTTGGAAAACAGGAGATGAAAAGGCTTTGGCATGCCGGGTTTCTGTCCAACGTTCCACTAAGGTGGCATGGCATTGCTTACACGAATCTGGACCAGCATAGGACGGATTAGCAGGCTGGTTGGACTGGATTGCCGGCGCAGCGACTGCGGATTGCACCTGGTAGATCAGCATGCTGACCACCAGGGTAATACCGAAGACAACAAAAAAAGCCAGCCAGATTAAGCGTTTACGATGCATTTTGGTTCGAGCCATTCGATTTCTCCAGGTTTAAAAAGTTGGGCATCAATATTTAAGTTCCAGACAAGGGCATATTATAAAACAATCTCACCTTACCAGGTTCGTTTAACGGGTTTAATTGTAACACACCGGGTATATTCATCTTTAACTCGCTACGGTTCTGGCGACATTGTGGATCCACTTACCTGAGCGCAAACGCCATAAGCCAATCAGGTACTTAACGAACTCCTCACTCATCACCAACATGAACACATAATAGACCGGCAAGTGGAAGACGAACGCGCCAATCAAGGCGCTGGGTACGCCCACCACCCACATTGTCCCGGCATCTAAGGCAAAGCCGAAGCGTGTATCACCCCCACTCCGCATGATCCCGACGATGAGAACCATGTTCGATACACGCACCCACAACGCGCAGCCCATTACACGTAGAATGTTTTGAGCATCCGCGCGCGCTTCCGGGGAAATATTATATAAACCGAGCATCGGCTGAGCAACAGTCAGGATCACCAGGCCGATCAATAATCCCAACACGGTGGCAATCGCTAGCGTCCGTCGGCTATAACGAGAGGCCTTCTCCTCCTCGCCATGACCAATCGAGTTGCCGATCAGGATCCCACATGCATCGGAGACTCCCATAAAAACCGTGAAAGCCAGCCGTTCAATCGTGCTGGCAATGTTGACTGCCGCGATGGCTTGAGTGCCTATGTGAGCATAGATGGCATTGTAAGTGGTTATTCCCAACGCCCAGAGCATTTCATTAATAGCGACTGGTACAGTGGTGGTCAGGTAGGCTTTCCAGGCGCTGCGGGGGAAACCGACCATCTCAGAGGGTTTGGCAGCAGCCGGTAGATGCCGCGTATAAGTCAAGGTGAGCAGGATAGTTAATTCGATTACTCGGGCAATGCAGGTAGCCAACGCTGCACCACTCACACCCAGGCGGGGTAAGCCGAAGTTGCCAAAGATCAAGCCGAGGTTTAAAAGTGTTTTCAGACTGAGGCCGACGACACTGGCGATAACTGGATAGCGCACCTGGCGTGTGCTGCGCAGTACGGAGCTGAACATGAAGGTAATCGCCATCAGTGGGTAACTGAACCAGACGATGCGCAAGTAATTGCTCCCCAGGGCTATCACATCGGGGTCGGCAGTGTAAATACCCATGATTTGAGTCGGGAACAGACTGGCAGCCAGTGCAAAGAATACTCCACCCGTCAGGCTGAAGCTCAAGCCCACACCTAAAACCCGCCGGATGTTCACCAGGTCGCCCTTGCCCCATAGTTGAGCGGTGTATACTGCTGCGCCACTGGTGATGCCGAACAGCAATAGGATAAACAAGAATGAGACCTGGTCCGCCAGGCCAACCGCAGCCACAGATATTTCCCCCAGTTGTCCGATCATCATCACATCAATCGCGTTCAACGATGAGGTGATCAGATTCTGGAAGACAATCGGCGCGGCCAGGGTGACTAAAGAGGCATAAAAGACACGATCAGTTCGCATATCCAATACAGTTACGAAACCACCCCCCAGGCGGTTTCGTAACTAAATCTCATCAAGGATGAACTGCTGGCGAATGGACTACTTGGAAACAACTGGTTTGGGGGTGTGGTAACCCGCAGCCGCCTGTAACAATTCCTCGTCAGTTTTCGCTAGCGAGCCATTGTGGCAGTGACGGCAGGCCATATCCAGGCTGATCTGAGCCTGCAAAGTCTTGCCGTCCGCGCTGAGTTGCTTAATTTGGCTGGCGTCAATCGCCATGCGGTGGGTGCGCATGTCACCGGTCAATTTATCTTTGTCTGACCAGGCATTCTGGATTGAGCGCGGCATATGGCATTCGATGCATGCCAGGCTCAGAGCTTTATGTTTTTCATTGTTCTGGTTGTTCACCTGCGCGAAGTGGCAGGTTTCGCAGGTGGTCTGGATGGTTGCCACTTTGGATTGGCGCAATTGAGCGACCCCGGTGTGCGGGTCGTGGCAGACAACACAATCAATCACGGCATGCTTTCCCGCTGGCAAATCGAGCGCCGCTTCGTGCTGGTCAATGAAGCCCTCCGCGGTGAACGCCAGTTGGTCAGCGTTGGCACTTATATGGCAGCGCTTGCACTGCGCGGCGTCAGGATTGATCGCCATTAAGACCCCCCCCTTTGAGGAGGGTGGATTCTTGGCATGCAGGCTGCCGGGACCGTGACACGCCTCACACTGGACGCCTGGTTGTGCCCATCCACCCACTATTCCCTCCATTTTTTCCACGCTGCCGCGCGGACTGTAACCAGTCGTATGGCAGGCTGCGCAATCGAATTTTAATTTCTCTTCCCCCGCATGATAAGAGACATACGCTTCCTTGATCCCTAGCAACTTATTTTCGAAGTTGAATTGATTTAGATAGCTTTGATTACCACTCTTGCCGGATTCGTCAGTAACGATATAGCCGCTCTGATCCAGGAAACGCGCTTTCCACTCATATCCGCCAATTACATAGGAAATATCGTTCCAAGTATAGCCCTGGGGTGGATCGCTGAGTTGGGTGAACGGAAGCTCCGGCGCCTGACCATCTTTTACCGGGTTAAGTGCCCAGGCGTGCCCGGTTTTTAGATAGCTGTCGTAGATCTCTTTGTGACAGCCCTGGCAGGTTTGGGCGCCAACAAATTCAGCCGCAGACGGACCGGCTGGGCCAGCTGGGCCGGTTGGACCAGCCGAGCCAACCTCACCGGCTGGGCCTTGCGGACCTTCTGGCCCGGCAGGACCGGCTGGTCCGACGGGACCTGTAGAACCGGCTGGACCGGCGCAGGCAGCTATTACCAGACTCAAACCAAGTAGCAGTATTATAGCGATGAGATTTTTCCGCATAAAGGTGTCTCCTTCGTTCGTGGATTCCCGGATATTATACTGTGTTTATGAATCTCAGATTAGACGAATTTCGTCGCCTTTCTCATGGTATATTGCCCAATGTCTCAGGTTAGCTTAACCTTCATATGACAGAATTTGACCTGCCAAGGGGTTGTTGTTTTATCATCTCAACAGCCTGGTTTGTCATGTTCGCAATTATATTCTTCGATCGAGCCGGGCGCGCTTTGCCAGGTAAATATATTGAGATAGGTAGCAAGGATCACTCGTTATGAACACTGAGGAGACATCCGTGGAACCACCCCGCACAGATCAAGCCAAATCGGGTGGTCAAATCAAATTTTTCATTGGTGGTTTTTTAATCGTCGCAGCTATTCTTTATCTGATCATTTCCTCCACCAGAGCCAGCGCCCAGTATTTTCTAACCATCCAGGAGTTGCAGACCAGGGGAGATAGCATCCTGGGGCGCGACCTGCGGATTTCAGGCGCAGTTATTGGCAGCACGATCCAATATGATCCCCAGACTTTGAACTTAAGCTTCTCTGTTGCGGATATCCCTGCCGATAACAAGGAAATTGACGCCCAAGGTGGACTGGCAGAGGTATTACACCAGGCAGTCGCAGATCCAAATCGGGCTCGCATTCAGGTTGTCTATAACGGCCCAAAACCTGACTTGCTTAAAGACGAAGCCCAGGCAATCATGACCGGCAGACTCGACCAGAATGGCGTTTTCCTAGCTTCTGAGCTGCTCTTGAAATGCCCGACCCGTTATGAAGACGCACTGCCCGAGCAGATCGGTAAGTAATTAATGTTCCTACAATTCTCTGACACGGTGGAGATGACTCATGCTGGCTAACTTTGGTTTTGGTGCCCTCCTGGTTACTTTCTTTATTGGTTTATTTGGGATCGGAGCTGCAGTTTATGGGGTTAAAAGTGGAAGGCCGTCCTGGGTGGAAAGTGCCCGCCGGGCGATGCTACTCACTTTCCCCCTGGTTAGCCTGGCCGTGATCAGCCTGATCATCCTGCTGGTCACCGGTCACTACGAAGTAGAGTTCGCTGCATCGGTAACCAGCAACGATATGCCAACTTACTTGCGGATCACAGCATTATGGGGTGGGCAGGCAGGCTCGCTGGTTTTATGGTCCTGGTTAATGGCAGCGTTCGCCACGGCAGTCACGTTGCGTAAGTGGCAACGTGATCGTGAATTCCTGCCCTGGGTGATTGTCGTCTGCCTGGTCACTCTGTGCTTCTTCTTGATTTTGATCCTGTTCTTCGAGAATCCGTTTGCTCGTTTTTGGGCGCTGCCCTCGGGAGATGTCATTTCCTCGTTCATCCAGCCAGCCGGCGCCACCCTGTTCAATCCGGGTGATGGTCGCGGTCTGAATCCGTTGCTGCGTCACCCAATGATGATTATTCACCCCCCCATGCTCTACCTGGGTTTCGTCTCATTCGTGATCCCGTTCGCCTATGCCATTGCTGCTCTGATTACTGGTCGCACCGATGACCGGTGGATCCGCATCACCCGACGTTGGACCTTGATCGCCTGGTTATTCCTCTCACTGGGTCTGATCCTTGGCGGTCGTTGGGCGTATGACGTCTTGGGTTGGGGTGGTTACTGGGCGTGGGATCCAGTTGAAATTTCCGCTTTTATGCCTTGGCTGACTGGCACCGCTTTTCTCCACTCGGTGATGATCCAGGAGAAACGCGGTATGCTCAAACAATGGAATATGGTCTTGATTATCTTGACCTATGCTCTGGTGATCTTCGGTACCTTCCTGACCCGTTCGGGTGTGCTGTCTTCTGTGCATGCCTTTGCTCAAAGCGCCATTGGACCTCTATTCTTTGTCTTTATTGCGCTGACTTTTTCTTCTTCACTGGGATTGTTGCTTTGGCGTTGGGATAGTTTGAAGGCTAAAGTTCAGATGTCCTCCCTGCTTTCGCGTGAAGCGCTATTCGTGCTCAATAATTTCCTGTTTGTCGGCATCCTGGTGGTGTGCTTCTGGGGCGTAATTTCGCCGATCGTTTCCGATCTGTTTACCGGCCAAAAAATGCCAGTCGGACAGCCATACTACGAGCGAGCGACTGGACCTTTATTTGCTGGTTTGCTTTTCTTGATGGGCATTGCCCCATTGGCAGCCTGGCGTTCCTCAACGTTTAAGACTCTGGGTAGAGCTGTCTGGAAGCCTGCCCTTTTCTCATTAGTCGGTTTGATCGTGCCGTTAGCTTTGGGTGTACGCCATTGGGCGGCCTTATTGGGTTTCTGGCTGGTTGCGTTTGTTGCTTCTGTCACCCTGTACGAATTCTGGCGCGGCGCGTTGGCCCGCCACCAACGTTCCGGAGAGAGTCTGCCGGTTGCCTTATGGCGCCTGACTGGGCGTAACCGCCGCCGGTATGGCGGCTACACTATTCATTTGGGAGTGATCATGATGGCTCTGGGCATCATCGGTATAGAAATCTTCCAGACGGAAACTCAAGGCACACTGGCGGTTAACCAATCGCTCTCGATATCCGGATACACGGTCATGTTCAAATCACTGGCTATCTTCCCGACCCAGGATAATCGCGAGATTGCCAGATCAGTAATCGAAGTCAGCCGCAACGGTCGTTCCCTGGGCGAGTACTACCCCCGCGTGGAGACATATCCTCAAACTGGGGAAAGGATGACGATTGCCGGCGTTCGGAGCACGATGGAAGATGACTTATACGTGATCCTGGCAGACTGGCAGCCTGTTTCGACCCAGGGGGCTACCTTCAAGGTGTACCATAATCCCCTGGTGAACTGGCTCTGGTTAGGCGGTCTGGTTTTCATCCTTGGCACCTCGATCGCAGCCTGGCCTGAACCCGATCCAGAAGAAGCGCGCCAACACGTGCAACCGAAGGACTACGTAGGGGTAAAGGCGTGAGTGGTTTACCAATTATGCTTTATCGGGGGTACGGGATGAAAAAATGGACTCGGGTTATTCCGATATTGATTTTCCTGGCTTTGGGCGTTCGCACGGTAATGGCGCAAGCCAGCCAGCCGACTGATAATGATGTCAATTCGATCGCCAAGCAGCTTTACTGCCCGGTATGTGAAAATACACCGTTGGATGTCTGCCCGACCCAGGCTTGCGCTGAGTGGCGTGAGCTCATCCGTGAGAAGCTGTCAGCAGGCTGGTCAGCTGAGCAGATTAAGCAATACTTTGCCGATCAATATGGCGACCGCGTGCTGGCTGCACCTCCCGCACGGGGTCTAAATTTGTTTCTCTATATTTTGCCTCCCGCAGTTATCCTGGCCGGCGTGTATCTCCTGTATCGTGCCTTCCGCTCCTGGCGTATGGCGAGCTCAGAAACCATTCCTCAAGGTCTGATATCTCCAACTGTCAGCATGGTGGACAGCTCTGGCCAGACACCTGCCGGGCGCGATCCTTATGCTGCCCAATTAGAAGAAGAATTGTTAAAAAGATCCTGAAGCCTTATGAATACTGAATCAACCAATCTGGAATCCGGCCTTCCGCTGGCTGCCTCCGATCGATCCATCCCGCGTATTCGTTGGGGGAAGGTGGTGGTCTGGGCGGGTTTACTGGTCGTCCTGTCAATTGTGGGTTTACAGCTCATCAACACCCGATACAGCCCGGTTGTTATCGGCAAGGCAGTGCCAAATTTTACATTGAAATCTTTTGGAGGTCAGACTTATGAGTTGGCAGCGTTACGCGGTAAGGTAGTGGTGGTAAATTTCTGGGCGTCCTGGTGTAAACCTTGCGAAGCCGAAGCAGCAGACCTTGAAACCGCCTGGCAATATTACCAACCGGGCGGAGAGGTGGTCTTCCTGGGTGTGGATTGGACGGATACTGAAAGTAATGCAAAAAATTATCTGGCGCGCTTCAATGTTTCCTACCCCAACGGTCCTGACCTGGGGACGCGCATTTCCCAAACCTACCGCATCACAGGCGTGCCAGAAACTTATATTATTGATCGCGCTGGCGTGCTGGCTTACGTAAAGCTGAGCCCTTTTGAGTCATTGCCAGAAATTATTAACGCCATTAACACGGTACTGGCCAGGTGAACATGGATCTCGGTTCAATTTTCCTGATTATTGCCCTTTTCATCGCTGTCATCCTCTTCGTCGCCCGACCATTTCTGGAACCACTGCAGGTGGCAAACCGGTCGCTCAATGATACGCAGGATCATACCCTTTCTGGATTATTGGCTGAGCGGGATCAAATATTGAACGCTTTGCAGGAGTTAGATTTCGATTATGGGTTGGGAAAAATCCCCGCCGAAGATTATCCGCTTCAGCGCAGTGCTCTGGTGCAGCGCGGTGCCCACATCCTGCGCACCCTCGACCAGATGCAGGGGCTGGCGGATGAGACGATCTCATCTGGGGACACCGTCGGAGTTATGACAGGTGCTCCAGCATCAACCAGTGAACTCCGTGGGGATGATGTCGAAGCTCACCTGGAAGCAGCAGTCACCGCTCGATCCATCGATAGCGCTGTGGATCAGTCCTCCTCCTACCAGCCTGGCAATGGCCGCGGTGTTGTTCCTGATGCCTCGCCTGATGATCCACTCGAGGTTCGATTGGCCAACCGGCGCCGGGCGCGCCAGACCAAAGCGGGTGGTTTTTGCCCTCAGTGCGGTGGGACTCTGCACGAGTCAGATCGCTTTTGCCCCAAATGTGGTGTGAAATTAAATTGAATTGAGTGTTTGATGCTTGATCTTATGAAACTTTGTCGTTTTTTCATCTTCTTATTGCTCTCTGTCACTCTGGCTGGATGCAATTTTTCCTTATCCGCCGACGTACCGCCTCCCTCCAATTATCAACCGGTGGTTGCAGATCAGGCTCAGGTTTCTACCGCCAGCCTGCCCAATCCAGGTGCTTCAGATGCCAGTACACCGCAGCCAGCCGTGGTGGTAACTGCTCCGATCACCACGACTCAAACCTTGACCAACACCCAGGCAATTGCCTCAAGTTCACCAATCACTGCAACCCAGACGACTACAACCACGGTACAGATTGGGAAAGTAACCGGTAAAGTGACTAACACCTCGGGTGGTATGCTACCTCTGAACACAACAGTCACCCTGAATGGCTTTGATCAGGGTGCGACTCATGTACAGATCGTCATCACACAGACAGCCACCCTGAGTGCGGACGGTAGCTTTACCTTTCCCCAGGTGGCGATGAGTGCTGGGCGGATCTTCCTGGCAACCTTAGAATACCAGGGAGCTACCTACGCCTCCGAAGCTCTACCTGTTGAAGCTGGTGTTATTTCACTGGATCTGCCCATTCAGATCTATGAAACCACTACGGATACTTCTGTGCTGGTCATAGACCGGCTGCATTTGTTCTTTGAACAGCTTGATGAACAAACCATCCGTATCGTGGAGCTTTATATTATTTCCAACCCAACCACCAAGACGGTGACTGCGTCCAATACTGGTGAACCCATCGTCGCTTTTACACTACCTGCTGACGCTACGAACCTGCAATTCCAGGATGGCAGCCTGGGCGACCGCTATCTCCAAACCAGTGATGGATTTGCCGACACAATACCAGTGCAGCCGGGTCAGGGGCAATATCAGGTGGTATATGCTTTCGACTTGCCTTTTAAGAATAAGGCCGAGTTGATTCAACCACTCCTACTCCCAGCCAACGCCGTCATTGTGTTGACCCCGATCAACAGCATCCGTATCTCGGGTGCGAATTTACAGGATGGTGGGGTACGGAAGATGGGTGAGCAGGATTATCAAACTTATAATGGGACAGCTTTGCAGGCCGGCCAGGAATTACGCCTGACGATTAGCGGGGCTCCTTTCTGGCAAGGTCTGTCGATATCGACTGGCGCTTCGACCAACCTGGCAATCGGCATCGGCGCCCTTGGTTTTGTCCTGATAATACTGGGATTGCTCCTTTACCGTCGCAGCCGCCAGGTAGCTGCTCAGGCATCCTTGAACAGCAATGGCTTGCTGCCTGTGCCAGTTACCGACAACGCTGAAGCAGTCATGGATGCTATCCTGGCTCTGGATGATCTATACCAGGCTGGTAAGCTCTCACCGGAGGCCTACCTTAAGCGCCGCGGAGAGCTTAAGCAGCGCCTGAAGGAATTGTCATCGGGCGGATCCTGATCCACAGGTAAACCAATTAATTATTACCATTTCCTCAAATGATCGAAGTCCATAAGCTGACCAAGCGTTTCGGCCTGAAGACGGTCTTGCGTGGGCTGGATTTCCATGTGGAGTCCGGCGAATTTGTTGCGTTGCTCGGTCCTAACGGGGCGGGAAAGACAACCTTCCTGCGCATCCTGGCAACGCTTTCACGTCCAGCCTTTGGCGAGGTGCGTTTGGCGGGTTATCTCCTCCCTCAGCAGGCGGCCGCAGTGCGTCGCCGTTTGGGGGTGGTTTCCCACCTCCCATTGCTTTATGGCGATTTGACTGCTGAGGAAAACTTGCGCTTCTACGGCAAGCTTTACAATGTACCTGGTCTGGAACTTCGCACGGCTGAGGTGTTGGAGATGGTCGGTTTGCTGGCACGCCGGCGGGATTTAGTGCGCACCTTTTCGCGCGGTATGCAACAGCGCCTGGCGATCGGTCGAGCTGTTTTGCATGATCCCGAGGTGTTACTGCTGGATGAGCCCCATACGGGTCTGGACCAGGATGCCTGCGTCATGCTTGACCAATCCTTGCGCGAGGTAGCTGCTCGCGGTCGCACGGTCATCATGACTTCCCATGACCTGGCCCGCGCTGCCGACCTGGCGGCGCGCTTCGATGTGCTCTCGCGCGGCCAGATTGTTGCTTCAGTACGTCGTGACCAGATCGAATCCGATGCCCTGCTGGCATTTTACCGGAAAGCAGTCGGCCAGTAACGGATTATTGAAAGCTAATCGCTGATCGTAAACTACTCCATGCACACCTCCTCTTCTTCATTATACATCCGGTCAATTGGCGCAATCGTATGGAAAGATCTGGCTGCAGAGCTACGCAGCCGCGAGTTGCTCTCCGCCATGCTCGTCTTTGCCTTGCTGGTCATCTTGATCTTCAACTTCGCTCTGGAACTGGATGCCCAGGCACGCACCACGGTAACGGCTGGTGTGCTGTGGGTGACGTTTGCATTCGCCGGCACCCTCGGTTTAAATCGTTCGATGGCCATGGAAAAGGACCGGGGTTGCCTGGATGGGCTGTTGCTGGCGCCAGTGGATCGCAGTGCGATTTATTTCGGCAAATCAATCGGCAACTTGATCTTTATGTTCATTGTGGAAGCGATCGTTCTACCGGTTTATAGCGTGTTGTATAATACGAACCTGTTTCAACCCGGCTTGTTGATCGTAATTTTGTTGGGCTCGATTGGTTATGTTGCGGTTGGTACATTGCTTTCCAGCATGGCGGTCCAGACGCGTACTCGGGATGTACTGCTGCCGATCTTGCTCTTTCCGGTAGCGATCCCGGTACTGGTTGCGGCGGTTAAGGCCAGTGGGGGTTTTCTACAAGGGATTGAGTTGGCTGAAATTACCCCCTGGCTGAATTTGTTGATCGTTTATGATGTGATTTTTATTGCAGTAGCTTTTATGGTGTTCGATTATATCGTTGAGGAATAGAAAAGAGAGATACGGATGGAATCAAAACCAAAATTCCTAACCATATTAGACACAGTCACAGCAGTATTCTTCGTTGTGGCAGTCACACTGGTCTTCTTTTATGCTCCTATGGAACGCCAAATGGGGCAGGTGCAGCGGGTATTCTACTTTCATGTCTCCACCGCCTGGGTGGGTATGCTGGGCTTCATGGTAGCTGGCATCGCTGGCGTCGCCTTTTTACGCAGCAGCGACCGAAAATGGGATGTCGTCGGCTTGTCCGCAATTGAGATCAGCCTGGTATTCTTCTTTATTGCCATCGTCAGTGGTTCGATCTGGGCGCGTCCGATTTGGAACACCTGGTGGACCTGGGATCCCCGTCTGACCACTGCCGCCATTGTCGAACTGGTCTACGCCGCTTACTGGATGCTACGTCAGGGAATCGAAGATCCTGACCGGCGGGCACGCTTTGGCGCGGTGTATGCTATCCTTGGCTTTCTCAGTGTGCCGATTACATTCATATCGATCCGTCTCTTGCGCACAATCCACCCGGTCGTGATTGGCGGAAGCAGTTCTGGCTCGGAAGGCGGTTTCAACATGATTACGCCAATGAAAGTGGCCTTTTTCTTCAGCCTGCTCACCTTCTCAGTGCTCTTTGTTGACCTGCTATGGCATCGCATCCGCCTCGGTCGCCTGGCGGAATGGGTCGAACAACTCAAGCTGCACTTAAATGCATAACCAGAACCGTTGGGTATTACCGGAGGCCCTTTTATGAATATTTTAGCTGCTTTACTCGCCGATGCGCCGGCTGAGACGACGAACTACATGATCGCTGGTTATGCGGTCATTTTTTCAGTAATGGCGTTTTATTTACTCAGCCTGGCGCTGCGTAGTCGCAGGCTGAACCTGGATTTACAGAACCTGCAAGAACTTGACTCGGAGCAGAAGAACCGATAAACGCATCCATCCTGGTGGGTCGCATGCGACTCGCCAGGATGGAAATCCATTCCACAGGTTGATATCGTGACAGTTACATCTAAGGAACTGACTGTTACTTCCGGCGGAACAACCCTCCTAAAACGAGTAGTAGCAACAGCACACCTGCCCCTGCCCCCAGCAACGCCAGCAGGGGCACATCCGCGATTGTTGCAGGTTGGATACCATTCACGACCATTGGTGTATTGGTTGAGATTGGGGAAGCAGCAGGTTTGAGAGCAGTTGGCTCAGACATTTTAGCCAACGGTAGGGTTGGTGTCGCCGTAATCGCCGCGGTGGGGGAAAGTGTAGGCGTGAACGTAGGTCGTGTGGTGGGCGTGGAAGTCGGGGTGGCGACCAGCGCCGGCGCAGATTGAGCGACGAATACAGCCGCAGTGCGCCCGGGGACAGTGAAGCTGCCCGTCGTTGGATCGAACTGCGCCTGACGCACGACCGGGTCGTTTGACTGCGCCTGCACGGGGTGCAATGCCATCTGCACACCTTTCAGTACGGGTTGCTGGACCGTTACCATTTCCTGGTTGGCATTGAACACCACGGTGATCAACGCGAAGTTGGCGTCTAGCCGCTGGTCGGGCAGGTCGCTCAGGTTCATCACGATCACACCGGGGATTTGCTGCGAGCCAGCGTTGGCGAAAGTCAGGCGTTGTTCCACTTGTTCTGCGGTGCGCAGGCGGAAGAGCGGTGAGCTTTTTCGGATAGCCAGCAACTCCTTGACCCGCTCCAGGTTGGCCAGCATGTCGGCTTTTTGCGGCTTTAGCGCCGGGTCAGCCAGTAAGGGTGTTTCGAGCGGCCAGCGGGCATTGTTGTCCCAGGTTGGTGGTAACCCGCTACCGAATGTATTCGTCTCTAAGGTGAAATCCAGGCGGTTGAACCAATCGCCGGAGTCATAGGAATTGCGGTCGAGTGACTTGGAGCGCAGGATGTCATCACCGGCGTGAATGAACGGCACACCCTGACCGAGCAGCACCAGGCTTAGTCCGAGGGTCTGCATCCGACCACGCTCAGCCAGTGTGGTAGTAATTGGGGCTTTAAGCTGGATGGCGTCGAAAAGCGTCTCATTATCATGCGCTGAGACATACAGGATATTTTCCTGCGGATCTTGCGTGTAGCCGGCTGGTTGGCCGTTGTAATCAATCTCACCTCCGGCAACATTGCGACCAAAGAAGTCAATCAGGCGGAAATCTTTCAGATTGCCCGCCAGACCAATCTTGATCCAATCACTATACCTGAACAACTTCAGGCGAAGGGCGTCTCTGGAACCCTGGTCTATGCCATTCGGAGAGTCGAGCAAGCCGGTGACGAAGCCTTGCTCCTGTAATCCGCTGAAGGGACCGCCGCCACGCGCCCCATCGCGCAACCGATCGTTAAATACACCAATGCCCGAGCCACCGATGTTGAGCTGCGTGGCGTTGACCCCCCGTGCGTTATTGGCCACTTCGCCGAAATTCCAACCTTCGCCGTAAAGATAGATCGATTTTCCATCCACCCCATCCATTTCCAGGTTCAGGGCATTCAAGGTGGACCGGGCTTCTTTCATGTTGGAGAGCATGTGGTGACCCATCAGGTCGAAGCGAAAACCATCTACTTTATAAGCGGTAGACCATAGAACCAGCGAGTCGAGCATCAGTTTTTCCATCATGCGATGCTCACTGGCGGTGTTCTGGCAGCAGGTGCTGGTCTCAACTGTGCCCTCGTTGTTCAAGCGATGGTAATAGCCCGGCGCGATTTTATCCAGGACCGATTTATTATTAAGACCCGAGGCGTTAGTATGATTGTAGACCACATCCATTACCACGCGCAATCCCACCGTGTTCAACGCTTGGACCATCTCACGAAACTCCAGGATACGCGTGGCTCCATCTGGATTGGTGGCGTAGCTGCCCTCGGGGGCATTGTAATGGTAGGGGTCATAGCCCCAGTTATAGCCGTCCTGTCCGCGAGTTTGTCCTACCAGTTCCTGTTGTTTTTGCGCATCGGGTGGGAGTTTAGCCAGCTCTTTTGGATCGGGTGATTTCCATGTGGTCTTATCTTCATCGACGCTGGCGATGTCGAAAGCCGGTAAGAGATGGATATGGGATAATCCAGCCTCGGCCAGCGCTTTCAGGTGCTGCATGCCCGGTGAATTCAGGTGGGTGAAGGCTTTGAAGGTGCCGCGCTCATTCGCCGGGAGGGTCGTATCGTAAGCGCTGAAGTCGCGGATGTGCAACTCGTAGACGACGATATCTTCCGGCGCCGCCAGGGGTGGCTTTTGTAGCTCGTTCCAGCCTTCAGGTGCCAGTTTGGGGTCGTTTAAATCAACAATCTGGCTACGTTTGGAGTTGGTTGACAGGCTGATCGAATAAGGATCAGTCACCTGGCTGGTCACAAGGCCTTTCTGACTGGCAACGAACACGTCTACCTGGTACAGATAATACTTACCCGTCCAATCCGCCTTTCCGGTGATCGTCCATACGCCAGTAGCTGGATCGCCTATCAAGGGCAGTTTCTCGGGCAGGGTATTCGGACGGCTGTCCGCGTACAGGAGCAGGTTGAGCGAGCGCGCGGTGGGCGCCCATACGCGTAGGACTGGCAATTTGTTCTCATAAGAAACACCCAGCTTGCCGGAGTAATAGAACAGGTCGTCCAATACGCCAGGAATTTGCACACCGGTGGCATCCAACAGCTTGCCTTCAGGGGTGTAGGCGACCACGGCGATCTGACCTTTGAGGATTTCAGGCACTTTGGATAAATCCTCTGGACGCAGTCTGAGCATGGTCATACCTGCCAGTTGTGGGAAGCGCGTGGTGATCTCAACCGGAATCGCTTCTTGAACATAAGTAAGGGACAGCTCTTGCCCACCTTTTAACCGACCGAGACTGAGCTGGATGGCGCCCTGCGGATCGTAAAGCAGGCTATAGCGGTTCTTTTCGTTCGCCGCGACGCCCCACAGGATCGTATCCCGGGTTACCCAATGGGCTTTGGCTTTACCCAGGTTACCCCGCGGTGCGCCTTCGGTGCTTACCGACAAGGAGCTGGTGGTAGCGTCGAAGGCGAAATAGACAAACGAACGGACAGGGACTGTGAAGCTGATCGGCTGCCCATTTTGGACGCCATCGGCTCCGTAGATTTGATCAGGAGATTCATTCATAGCAATGTGAGCGTGATAGGTTCCTTCAGGGATGCGCGAGGTGGCAAACGAATAGGTACCGCTGCCCTCCGGGTCTTGCAACCAGGAACGCAGGCAGGTGGGATCATCATTGTTGTTACAGCCCAGCTTTTGCTGGAAATCACCAGTGACTACAGCGATCAAGGAGTTGATATTATCGGTTACCCAGTGGGATTTATGGTCGTAGTAGAACTTGACAGGAGCCTCGGATTGGAGCGCCAGAGGGATATTCGCCCCGTCGCGTTTGGCGTGCAGGCCATAATTTTCTGTCCAGCTTTTATTCAAAGCAGCCTTATACTCGTAGCTTCCGGCTGGGAGTTGGAAAATTCCTTGCCAGACATCGTCCTCGGCGTCATAGGACAGGAAGGACTTGGCGCATTCAGGTTGCCAGTCGCCTGAGCAACCGAGTTTGGACTGGAGGGTACCGGGGATGGTAACTGTCTGGGGTGGGGGTGTCTCTTCCGCTCGGGTGGGAACCGGAGGGGAGAGGGGAAACAGGATGGAGAGGATGATCAGGATGGAAAGGATGCGGTGCATAGGTGTTTAGGGGAAAGATTGTGATTTATGATAGTAGGTGATTTTGAAATGGCGTGGTTATTATATCAAAAAGCTGCCAGGGATTGAATTCTTGGGCTGAAAGAGGATACCTGATGGCTGACGACTGATTGTTGTTTCCTGACTGACGATAGCACAAACGAACGGATAACAAAGGTGTACAGAGCATTATAATTATCCAGTTACGGATATAGAATATTACATAATCGCTGAGAATCCCGTTGTTAATTATAACCTTTTCCTTGACTTTGAGGCAGCCATGGATGACTTATTGCAGTTAGGAAAGCAAGTTCTGGCGTCACAACCATTTAGTGGGCTGGTTGGCGCAGAGCTGACCCGTTTTTCGCATGGGTGGGTTGAACTGACTATACCGGTTTCACCGCAACTGAAACAGCAGCACGGCTTTGTGCACGGAGGCGTGATCAGTTACGCGGCTGATAACGCTCTGACGTTTGCTGGTGGAAGTGTTCTTGGTCCTTCCGTGGTGACATCAGAGTATAAGATCAATTATCTAAGACCAGCGTTGGGAACTGTTTTGATTGCCAGAGCAACCGTCATGAGCTCGAGTAAAACCCAGGCTGTCTGTCGCTGTGATGTATATATAGTTAGAGATGGCAATGAAAATTTATGCGCCGTGGCACAAGGAACAATTGTAAAGTTTAGCAAGTCTACAGACTTATAACTGCAATCCAAAGATATAAAATGTATTACGCGAGTTACAGGTGAATTAAGCGGTCATCGCTGAGATCGGTGATATCGTCTGCACTGGAAAGTAATGGGGAGCGACCTTGCCGTTTTGTTTACGAGATCGTTTTGTAAGAATGTTATAATTTTCCAAATTAGAAAGCGAGTTTGATATGCCTCACCCATTAGTCACCCAGTTGCGCTTTACGCGCAGTGAAATGGTTCGCTGCATGAAAGGGGTTCCAGCAGAAGATGCCGTACGTCGTTTACCCCCATTGAATTGCCTTAGTTGGATCGTCGGTCACCTGGCAGCCCAGGAGCACTACCTGTGGCTTGAATTAGGCCGGGGAATCAGTCCTGAGCCAGGCCTATATAAACGCGTGGGTTTTGGTGAACCAGCCAGCACGCCTCCCTGGGATGAAATGTGGAATACCTGGCGCAGTATAACCATTCGGCGGATAGATATTTGGACACGATTGCCCCCGCGATGCTTACCGACCATCTGATCTATTACGACAGGCGCCTAACAGAAGATGTGGGGACAATGTTGCTCAGGAATATCTACCACTATTGGTTTCACACGGGCGAAGCGCACGCCATCCGGCAGATACTCGGGCATGTGGATTTGCCTAGATTCGTTGGAGATATGAATGATGTCCGACATAGCCCGGAGAGAGATTTATGAATGATACAATCCTTATATATGAAAAAGGAGCCATGGAACGCTGGCGCACAGGAGATCCATGGGGCTTCATCGAAATCAGCGCTCCGGAGGTGACTTACTTCGACACGGGTACGCCGCAACGCATTAATGGTCGCGAGGCCTTGAGCGCCGAGTATGCCGAACGCGAGGGGAAAATTTTTTACGATGCCATGGATTTCATTGATCCACGCGTACAAGTATTGGGTGATATGGCGGTGCTGACCTATCGTTTCTTATCTACCTGGGTAAAGCCGGATGGCTCTATTTCGCACCGGATACCCTGGAATTGCAGCGAAGTCTATGTGCGTTATGCTGATCAATGGAGGATTGCCCACAACCACTGGTCCTTGATCAAGGGAGTGAGAAGGTAAACATCGATTCAATAGAGAGAGAGAAAAGAGATATGCAGGCTATTGTCGTTTATGAATCGCACTGGGGAAATACGGCTGCCATCGCACGGGCGATCGCGGAAGGTCTCGGTTCCGAGACAAAGGCTTTATCGACTGCAGAGGCAACCCTCGAAGTAATCGCAGGTGTCAACCTGATTGTGGCGGGCGCGCCTGTGCTTGGCTTCAGCCTTCCTACTGAGGACATGCTCAAGAGCATTGGCGCGAATTCGGACAAAGATCCAGTTGCTCCGGATTTGTCGCATCCCTCATTGCGCGCCTGGCTGGCTGCGCTCCCTAAGGGAAACGGATGCTCGGCTGCGTTCGAGACGCGCATCTGGTGGTCGCCAGGTGGTGCTACAAAGGCGATCGTACGTGGGTTGGAGAACGCAGGATACCGTTCGGTAGCCAAAGCCAGCCGCTTTATCGTGACTGGAAAATACGGTCCCCTACGGGAGGGGGAGGTAGAACGAGCCAGACTTTGGGGTGGAGAGCTGGCGCGGGCAATGGGGTAGGAGTTCCCGCTCGTTTGAGGATCATTAAGAATGGATAAACCAAAAGAAGTCATTATTTATACCGATGGGGCTTGTGATCCAAATCCTGGCCCGGGCGGGTACGGCGTGGTGTTGATTTACGGCAGGCGCCGTAAAGAGCTATCTGGGGGATTTCGTTTGACTACCAACAGCCGCATGGAGCTATTTGCCGCCATTGCCGGCCTGGAAGCCCTGAAAGAACCCTGTAAAGTCCAATTATTTAGCGATTCTGAATACCTGGTCAAAGCCATCAACCTGGCTTGGGTGCACCGTTGGGAAAAGAAAAACTGGCGTAAAGTTAAAAATCCAGACTTGTGGAAGCGCCTCCTGGCTGGGTGTGTTAACCACCAGGTTGAGTTTGTTTGGGTTAAAGGTCATGTCGGGAATCCCAATAACGAGCGTTGTGACCAGCTGGCGATGACCGCCAGTAAATCCCCAGAATTAATGGTTGATGAAGGTTATGAACAATCAGTGGCAAGAATTCTACCGGTATAAATTGGACATCTGTTTCATCGAGGCGGTTTATCACGTAGATGATAACGCCCTCCGCTTCGTTGTCGATTTGGATAGTGAACAGGCTGGTCGTTGCATGACAAAGCGCTGGCTGGTTTGCCGGAGACGCAGATAATAACCTGTCCGGTTCCCCAGGTGTTGGGCCAAGAAGGATGACCGGCTCGCCTGGGGACAGCCGTGAGGGATTGCGGTTCGGGAATGAGCGAAGCTGAGGTGCGTAGCTTCAGCGCTTTCGTAAAAATTTCAACACTTGAGCCAGGCCTGGCGTTTACGGGTAAAATTCCTTCCGGTCGCATAACCTGACACTCACTGGATCATCGAATAGGAATGAACCTCGGTTATAATGCCTTGCTATGGCTACCCATCCGATCTCCACACCTACAACTCCTCCTGAATGGGCGCCCGGTCGTCGGGCGCGCCTGAACAAAACCATTGCCTATTACAGCGCGTTTATTTCCCTGGGATTGGCAGCGGCGTATTTAGGACCAACCCTACCCGGTCTGGCAGATAATGTTCATTCAACCATTCAGCAGATCAGCTCGTTGTTCGTATTCAGCTCGTTCGGCTATATGCTCGGATCGCTGTTGGGCGGCTTTGTCTATGATCGCTGGTCGGGTCACCCGGTATTGATCGTCGTTCTTTTTACGATGATTGCGGCCATGTTTACCATCCCCCTCGTCCCGCTGCTCTCGCTATTAGGCGTTGTTCTGTTCGTACAGGGCCTGGCTTTGGGTATGCTGGATGTTGGGATTAACACCTTACTGGTCTGGGTGCACCGGGATGAGATGGGACCATTTATGAATGGGCTGCATTTCTTCTTCGGGGTCGGAGCAGTGCTGTCGCCATTAATTATCGGACAGGCTCTGGCGATTAGTAAGAATATCACCTGGCCGTTTTGGATCCTGGGTGTGATTATGTTACCCGCAGTGGTTATGCTGGCGCGCCAACCCAGCCCAACCCACATGGAGAAAGCTGAACCAGCGTTGGTGCGCCCGGCTATTCCCCTGTTGATTATTCTTTTGGCGCTATTCGACTTCTGCTATGTCGGCGCCGAAGTCGCTTATGGCGGCTGGATCTTCACTTATGCGGTCAAGTTGAACCTTGCGCCGGAGACCATGGCAGCTTTTTTGACTTCTGGATTTTGGGGCGCCTTTACCGTCGGTCGCCTGTTCTCGATCCCTTTAGCGACGCGCTTCTCGGCACGCAGCATCTTATTCGTGGACCTGCTGGTCACCCTGGCAGGTCTGGCGTTGATCCAAATCCTACCTGGCTCTTTTGTGGCTTTATGGATTGGTACGGTTGCAGTCGGATTAGGGATGGCCTCCATCTTCCCTACCGTCATCCGGCTGGCCGAAAGCACGATGACCATGACGGGCTTTGTGACCAGTTGGCTGTTCGTCGGTTCCGGCCTGGGTGGGATGTTATTGCCATGGCTGATTGGACAGTATTTTGAGCGGGTGGGTGCGTTCGTCACCATGTTGGCGGTCACCATTTTTACATTGCTTAACCTGGCTTTGTTGTTTGGAATCCTCTGGTACACGAAAAAACCGAATAAATTATGAATAAAATTACTCAAGCGGTCGCCTGGTGGTGTTATGTCCCCGGTAAGCTGAGTCCTGAAACCTTCGTGCATGCTGCGGCTGATATCGGTTACACAGCGATAGATCTGGCGCCTACGGAATTTTGGTCGTTGATAAAATCCCACGGATTGAGCCTCTCCGCCATCAACGGGCATGCCTCGTTGACTGTTGGGTTTAATCGCCGAGATCAACACGCGCGCATCGCACAGGAAATCCGCAGCAACCTTGTCCTGGCTGAACAATGGGGCATCCCTAATTTAATTTGCTTCAGTGGTAACCGGGAGGAGCTTACTGACGCTGAGGGTTTGGAGGCCACTGCTGAAGGTCTGGCGCGTCTGGCTCCAGCCGCTGAGGCGTCCGGCGTCACCCTGGTTCTGGAGCTATTAAACAGTAAAGTTGACCATCCGGATTACCAGGCCGATCATACCGCCTGGGGGTTGAAGGTGGTGCAGCAGGTCGGTTCTCCACGGGTCAGGCTGCTTTACGACATTTACCACATGCAAATTATGGAGGGCGACCTGATCCGTAACATCCGCCTGGCGGCGCCCTGGATGAGTCACATCCATACTGCAGGCAATCCGGGACGAAATGATCTGGACCAGGCGCAGGAAATCTATTATCCGGCAGTCTTCCGTGCGATTGCGGAGACAGGCTATACAGGGTATGTCGTCCATGAGTTCGTTCCAAAAGGCGATCCAATTAAAGCGATGCAGGAAGCTTTCGACTTGGCAGCAGTCAGTTTGTAATCCCAATGAATCTTATTGTTGCCTGAAATTATGGCAAAGTATACTTACCTCCGGTTACCGCAATCCTGGGAGGGAACCAAACCTGACCTTCATTCGTCATAGGCAGAAAATGGGTTAATTTTTTCTATCAACCACGGCCATGATATGACCGCAGGAGGCGCGGCTATGAACCGATATCGAACCGGCCGATTATCAAACTCCTGGAAACATCGACACACCTTGGTTTATCCCTGGCAAACGCTCATTTACATTTGCCTGCTTATTATCCTGCTCAATTCCTGCTCCATTCCGCCAGCGCCGACAGTGAGTCACGAATCTCGCATGGCGACTACTGCTGTTCCGTCCAGGCTAATCGCCACCCTTACGACAACCCCGACCACCACACGCGCCTGTCCAATACCCAGTCCGACTGCCACCCCCATATTACCGACTGCGACCGATCCCCCGGCAACGCTAAATCCCAGCGATATCGGTATGACAACCTCCGAGAGCCTGATTTCATTGTCCATTTTTAATCCACAAGCGGGGTACGGTAGACCAAACCTCGACCAAATGGTTGAATTAGAGCTACAATCGGTGCCCATCCTTCGCATTGTGAATTGGTCATCCGATGGGCACGCCATGGGTGGCATGATCAGCCCTTGGACTGACTCCCCGGTCATGGAAATGCGTTATTGTGTATCGGTTGACCAGCCCTGCCAGCTCGATGCAACCTGGCAACCTTTCACGGTCTCGGAGCGCAGCTCCTTTGTCGGCGGTTCACGCCAGACCTTTCCGGTGGTGGTGGATTGGATCGGTGTGCGTACCATCTGGTTGGTGGCTGAGTTCCGCGATGCACAGGGACAACCGGTGCTCTCGGCTGCCTATGATGAGCACAACCCCCAACCGCCCCAGGCGCAGGCGCAGGTTCCCTTCGAGTTAATCGGTATGCGTGATGAGTCCATTCCCGTGGATAAACTATCGGGAGCTGTGCAAACCTCATTAGCGATTACCGAGGTAGCCCACCAGGCAAACCTGGCAGTCTTTCCTGTAATAGGTTCCGTTCTAATCGAAGGTGGCCGTGGGGCAACCGGTGGCATCGCCGGCAATCAGATCAATATTCATGTTGATTTTTCAGCAACCAGCCCGTTTGGGAAAGTGACCGAGATGCGTATCTTACCTTATATGGCTTGCGGGAGTGGTCAGGTGGAAAGCTTTGATGCCCCTTGGGAGCCCTACACGCCCAGCCGGGATTACCCTTATGTTCCGCCGATTAACTGGATCGGGTGGTATATCGCAGTGCAATATCGGGACGAATTGGGTAACCTTTCGTTGATATATTGCGCTGACATCAGCGTCGAAGGCATGCCGCCGACCTCCTCGCCGTCGCCTACCCTGCCAGTCAATCAGATCAAGTGTATTACACCGCAAGAAGTCAGACCCGGTCCGGGAGAAACAATTAATTGTGGCAATGTGCTGTTCAGTTGGCCGGGAGTAAATTCCCTGCCGGCCAGCTTTTCTTATCGGGTCATAGTCATGACCGCCAGCGACAACCAGCTCGTTGCGGATGGTATCACGCAGGATACCTCGCTGATCCTCAAGCCCTCCGTCCAAAATCAAGAGCTGGTCTGGTATCTGACGGTTGCTGAAACCCTTGATCCACTTGGCAACCCGCTTTATCCACTGATCTGCAGTTCTTTCCCGTCTGACCAATTCAATTTGTTTCCTCCGCAGAATATCCAGGGCATCCATTTTTTGTATACACCATAGTACTATATGAAAACACTCCTCCCTGCTCAATTTAACCTGACTGGTCCAATTTACGCCTACCTGCACGCTATCACAGAGCAATGGTTGCTGGTCGCCCCAATGGCCAATCCGGCCATGTTGGAGATGTTTGTTGACCGTGACACCCGTCCCTACCGCAACCTGTTGCCCTGGTCAGGTGAGTTTGCCGGGAAATACCTGACTGCCGCAGTGCAGGTATGGCGCGTCACTCGCGATCCACGCCTGGGAAGCCTGTTAAGGAGCTTTGTTGCTCGCCTGATATCACTGCAAGACGCGGATGGCTACCTGGGTCCCTGGCCGCGCGACTGCCGGCTGACCAACCATTCTCCCCATCACGGCGCGAATGGCTTGCTAACCTGGGATACCTGGGGGCATTATCATCTCATGACCGGCTTGCTGTTGTGGACGGAAGAGATCGGCGATGCAGCAGCCCTGGAGTGTGTCCTGCGCATAGCGGATTTGATCTGTCAGAAATATCTCGGCTCCCAGCGCTCGCGCCTGGTGGATACTGGCTCAACTGAGATGAACCTGGCGCCTGTGCATGGGTTAGCAAAGTTGTATCGCATGACGGGCATTCCACGCTACCTGGAGATGGCTTTACAGATCGTTGCAGAATTTACCGCATTTGATGAACACGGCCTCCTGGCGGGGGATTATCTGCGCCAGGCTTTGACCGGTAAGGCGCTGTATGAGATGCCCCGGCCCCGTTGGGAAAGCCTGCATGCGATCATGGGTTTAACTGAATTGTATGCGATCACCGGCGAAGCGCAATACCGCCAGGCCTTTGAGCAGATCTGGTGGGGCATCGTTCAGTATGATCGCCACAACAATGGCGGCTTCTCTTCCGGCGAGCAGGCTACTGGCAACCCATACCATCCAGGCACGATCGAGACCTGTTGCACCATCGCCTGGCTTGCGATGAGCGTAGAGATGTTGAAAATGACCGGCCTATCCATTTCCGCTGATGAAATCGAGCTATCCACTTTGAACTCTGTCTTGGGTATGCATTCCCCTACCGGACGTTGGTCCACCTTCACCACGCCGATGGACGGGGCGCGGTTTGCCAGCAGCCATGCCATTGGCTTCCAGGCGCGTTCGGGCAGCCCGGAGTTGAACTGCTGCTCGGTGAACAGCCCGCGTGGACTGGGCTTGATCAGCGAATGGGCGGTGATGCAGGAGGCCAGTGATGTGACGCTGAACTATTATGGCCCATGCGACCTGCGGCTGACGCTGGGTGATGACCTTGACCTGGAAATCCGCCAGGAGACGGAGTATCCCATCTCTGGCAGGATCCGCATCCTGGTCACACCGAAACGCCCGGCAGTGTTCACTTTACGTTTACGCCTGCCCTATTGGTCGCAAGATACCCACCTGGCTCTGAATGGACAATATTTACCTGGAGTTCGACCTGGCTGTTATTATCCGCTGCAACGCGAATGGCAGGCGGGGGATTGCCTGGAAATGGATCTCGATCTATCGTTACATTACTGGCGCGGCGAACGGGAATGCCAGGGCCTGGTTTCTGTCTTTCGTGGTCCCTTATTACTGGCGTATGACCAGCGTTATAACCGCTCCCTGGCAGTGCCGCCGGAAGCGCCAAAAATACCCGACGATCCGTTCAAAGTTACCCGCGAGCTGCTGCCGGTTCCACTCCTGGAGATCAATCCGATGTCGTTACAGCCGGTTGACTGGACGGATTGGTTCCCGCCTTTGCTACTTCTGGAGACTCGCGCCGCTCAAGGGCATTTACTTCGGCTGTGTGATTTTGCCAGCGCAGGCGCCACTGGTACTTTATACCGTACCTGGCTGCCGGCTAAACATGCACCTCGCCGCATGGCCTTTTCCCGCATCAACCCATTACGGAGTTCGCAGCGCTGATCGGTGAATAATTTCCAAATAAAACAGATAAATAAACTGTTGATTGGTTAAGATATATTTGATATAATGTGCCAAATATTGGGTCGGGTTCTGTTTACCAGATAGGAGTAAATCATGGCCAGTTTCGAATCATTATTCTCAGGTGTTAATTTTAGAACTACCATCCAACGCTATTGTAGCCAGGTAGGTTGGAAAATCGCTGAAATTGATAATAAGCATGCGACGCTGAAATTCTCAATGGATTCGGGACGGGATCAAACACTCTACATCATCCCCTATGAATCGACATTGGAATTTTCGGTGCCCAGCATGGCGATCTTCAACACGGAAGATGATATCCCCCATTTCCTTTCGACTTTCTTGCTCCAACGCAGTGCGGAGAAGAAAATTGGTTTCTGGTGCATCGAGAAAGTCGGTGGGAAGTTTGTCTACTCCTACATGCACAACGCTGAAATCCAGCTCATCGATGTCAATTATTTCGCCAAAGTGGTCCGGGCGCTGATCAAGGAATGTGACGATTTTGAAGGCGTTTTGATTGATATCTTGCGTAAGTAATAGGTAAACATACCCGATGGTCTAATAAACCTGTTGGGCCTGATTGAGATTATGAAGGGAGACTTTTATGAACTTGTTACCTGGCGAGAGTGTATTAATCTCTACAAATAATAATATCCTCATATTGACCAATTACCGGGTGTGTTATGACTCATCGAAGACTGGCTCCTCAAAGTATGTCTCGATAACCCTTGATTCAGTTTCCTCCTGCGGCCTGGTAACCCGTACCAATCCGATATTGCTGGTCATCGCGGTCTTGATTGCCGTGTTCGGTTTTTACCTGATGGCAGATGATTCAATGCCCGAAGAATTTGTACCGTATTTCTTGATTTTAGTTGGGCTATTAGTCCTGCTCTACTTTATCATACGTGCAGCGGTGATTAAGATTGGCTCAAACGGTGGCGATCCAATTATGGCTTCGGTAGCGGGGATGGGAAAACAGACCATCCTGGAATTCTTAAATGCAGTGGATAGTGCCAAGATTCGCTATCTGAATTCACTCCGCACGGGCTCATAAACCCGGACTCATTGCCCTGACAGACTGATTGCACAATTTAACTCCTATCATCTGGCGACTGTGACCTGTATTCGCCAGATGATTTATTTTGTTTGGCGATATCCGGTATAATTCGGAAATCTACCCGGGTAACTCGGATAAACTACATGAAGTTCGCTTGGTTTGTCGCGTAACTCGCCATGATCTTCGGATCAGAAAAGGAGCAGCTTTATCGGTATGATCCGTAATAAACGCAACGGTTTTCCAGAATCCGGGACAGAAGCGATCGTTGTTGAAAACCTGAGTAAAACCTACCAGGTGCCTGAACGGGAGGGTGGTTTTGGCGCGGCGGTGCGCAGCTTCTTCCATCGCCGCTACAAGAATGTCCTGGCTGTTCAACGCGTTAACTTTCGCATCCGCCGGGGGGAAATCGTCGGCTTTCTTGGACCGAACGGCGCAGGAAAAACGACCACGCTCAAGATGCTTGCCGGTCTCCTGCACCCCACCGCTGGGCGTGCCTGGGTGCTGGGCTACACACCTTGGGAGCGAAAAAAAGGTTACTTGATGTCCATGACGCTGGTGATGGGCCAGCGTAACCGTTTATCCTGGGATATCCCCGCGGCTGACTCGTTTTTGTTAAACCAGGCGGTTTACCGCATCAGCGACAATGTTTACCAGCGGACGATGAAAGAGTTGGATGAGCTGCTGGATCTCTCCCCGATTATGCGCAAGCCAGTGCGTAACCTGTCGCTGGGCGAACGCATGAAGTGCGAGCTGGCGGTTGGTCTGATGCACCGCCCGCAGGTGCTTTTCCTGGATGAGCCAACCATCGGCCTGGATATCATGGCCCAGGCGCGCATCCGCCAATTCTTGCAAGAGTACAACCGTCGCACTGGCGCGACGATTCTACTCACCAGCCACTACATGGCGGATGTGACTGCGCTGTGTGAGCGGGTGATCATGATCCATCATGGCCAGTTGATATATGATGGCAGCCTGGCTGAATTGTCGCATCGCATCGCGCCTTATAAATTGATCGGGGTGGCATTACAGTGCGCCACACCTTGTGACTTAAGCCCGTATGGTACCCTTACTACCAATGAATCAGGGGACGGCAAGCAATACATTCAGGTTCCGGCGGAGCGGGTCAATGAAATTACTGCCCATCTTCTATCTGAGATGCCAGTGCAGGATCTAACGATCGAGGATCCCCCGATCGAAGCGGTGATCGAAAGAGCATTTCACGAATGAACGGGTCAATGCTGGCATGTTGAAAATCTACCACCGGCTTTGGCAGGTGAATTGGGCGGAACAATGGCAGTACCGCGCCAACTTGATGATGTATTTACTGTATTGGCTGGTATCACCGGTTGTTTACCTGGCTGTGTGGATCACCGTTGCCAATAGCCAGGGCAGTGTACAAGGTTTTTCCGCCAACGATTTCGTAACATATTATCTGACCCTGCTGATCGTTGACCAACTCACCAGCGACATTACGATTCACATCCTGGCCTATCGCATTCAGGATGGGACACTGGCGAGTGAGTTGCTTAAGCCCGTTCACCCGATCCTGACCAACACTTTGATGTATAACCTGGCGTTTAAGGCGTTGACTTTTATAGTGCTGATCCCGGTGTGGCTGGTGTTGTGCTTGCTTTTTCGACCAGATTTTAGCGCCGTCACCTTGCAGTCGGTGTTGGTTGCCATACCCGCGGTCAGCCTGGGTTTCGCCATCAGCTTCCTGTTTGGCGCCACGATCACCTGCCTGGCTTTCTGGACGACACGCGTCTACTCGATCAGCGAATTTTATTACGCGCTGGTCGTCCTTTTCTCTGGTCAATTCGTGCCGCTCACCTTGATGCCTCGCCTGGTGCAGCAATACGCCCAATACCTGCCTTTCCAACTGTTCCGGTATTTTCCGATTCAGTTGATCCTGGGTAAAGTTCCACCGGAGATGATCCTGCGTGACTTCGCCCTCGGGATTGCCTGGCTACTCGTCGCCTCAGGGCTTTTCACCTGGGTCTGGCGCGAGGGCGTTAAGCGTTTTTCAGCGGTCGGAGCCTGATCGCCGATGTCTGTCATCAAGCTCATTTCAGCTTTTCTGAAAGTCAACTTGCAAATTATGCTGGCATATCGTACCGATACGATCGTCAACATCCTGATCAACCTGATGTGGTTGGGTTGGGAGTTGCTAAGCTTAAGTATCATCTTTAGCAATACTACGCAGCTTGGCGGGTGGGGGATCGGGGAATTGATTGCCTTGCTGGGTGTGTTTCGGCTGGTCAATATGCTGATGGCTGCCATAATTTGGCCAGCTACTGAGAAATTCAACACCAGCGTACGCGATGGCTCACTGGACTACACCTTACTCCAGCCTGCTAACAGCCTGTTTTTAATCACCTTTTCACGCATTGTGGTCTGGCGGGTGTGGGACCTGATTCTGGGGATCGTTCTGATCGTTACCGGCTTACGCATCAGCGGGAGCAGCGTATCGTTGGTTAACCTGTCCCAGTTCATGCTGTTGGCTGCCTCGGGTGCAGTAGTGATCTACAGCCTGTGGGTTGTTCTGGTTGGCGCCACGTTCTGGTTTGTTAAGTTCGATAATAATGTTACGATCCTGCAGGCGTTGCTCGACTCGGGTCGTTATCCAGCGACGATCTACCCACCCTGGCTACGCTTGATTGTTACTTACCTGGTGCCGATCGCCCTGGCAACCACGGTACCGTTGCAGGGTTTACGGGGCGACTTGACGAACGGGCAGGTGCTGATTTTCCTCGGTGTGGGTGTGGCGAGTTTCCTGATCGCTTACCAAATCTGGCGGGCAGGCGTTCGGAAATATAGCAGCGCCAGTAGTTAATCATACACAAGGTTGTGTTATATGAATGAGTCCATCCCTCTGCTGGAGTACGATCCGACTCGAGAAGCAATGATCGAACCCTCACGTGTCATCCAGCCACGTGATGTTCCCGAGCACTGCGTATTGTGCTTCTTCCGCGAAGTCCTCGAACAGGTAGTCAGCGATAATGACGCTCGGGTGATCGTCGAAAACCGCTGGGAGGATGGACCGCACACACTCTACGAAATTACCTTCGATGGTCGCCGTTTGGCTTTCTGCCATCCGGGTGTAGGTGCGCCGTTGGCGGCGGGCATCCTGGAAGAAATAATCGCCTATGGTTGCCGGAAGTTCATCGCATGTGGAGGGTGCGGTGTGCTGGAAAAAGAGCTTACTGTGGGTCATTTGGTGATCGTCAGCGCAGCAGTGCGTGATGAAGGCGCCTCTTATCATTACTTGCCAGCGGGTCGGGAAGTAACCGCCCACCCGGTCGGGATCGCTGCCCTTGAGGCGGTTATAACTCGGAAAGGGTTGCCGTACCGCCTGGGCAAGACCTGGACAACCGATGCCCCCTACCGCGAGACTGCCGGAAAAGTTGCCGCACGACGGCAGGAGGGCTGCCTGACTGTTGAAATGGAAGCCGCAGCCTTCCTGGCTGTAGCGCAGTACCGGAGTGTAATCCTGGGCCAGGTGCTGTATGGAGGCGATGACTTGAGCGGTGATGTCTGGGATAGTCGCGGTTGGCATACCCACCAGAATATTCGCAATAATTTATTCTGGCTGGCCGTTGAGGCCTGTCTCGAGCTATAAATT
>CAYGZL010000110.1:0-17878 GCA_964354345.1 uncultured Anaerolineaceae bacterium
GCAACCCTTTATGGGTTCAAACTGGAATATCTGCCAGTGGATGAAGACGGCATGGTCCATCCAGAAACTGTCGCCGAAAGATTGCGTTCAGATACAGCAATCGTTTCGGTCATCTATGCTAACAACGAGATCGGCACGATCAACCCAATTTCCGAGATTGGTGCCTTGTGCCGATCGCGTGGGATTCCATTCCACACAGACGCAGTCCAGGCTGCGGCTTATCTGTCCGTGGATGTCCAGAGTTTAAACGTTGATCTACTCGCCTTAGGCGCCCATAAATTTTATGGACCGAAAGGAGTAGGAGCACTCTTCGTTCGGAAAGGTACACGCCTCCTCCCAGCACAGACCGGGGGAGGCCAGGAATTCGGTTTGCGCGCTGGCACGCATAATGTTCCCTATATCGTCGGTTTGGCCGAAGCCCTTCGGCTGGCTAATCTGGAAAGGGAAAAACACATATCCCACATACGCCCAATGTGTGATCACTTGATCGGCAAAATTCTTGAGGAAATCCCTCAGGTTCACCTGACAGGACATCCGACCCGACGTTTACCTAACCACGCCAGCTTCGTTTTCGAAGGCGTGGATGGCAATGCTCTGTTGATGCTCCTGGATATCGCCGGGTTTGCCTGCTCATCCGGATCAGCCTGCAAGACTGGCGACCCGGAGCCATCGGAGGTGCTGACCGTCCTGGGCTTACCGCGCACCTGGGCGCTTGGTTCTTTACGGGTCACCCTGGGTAAGGAAACTCAGGCTGGTCAAATTACTGAATTCTTAAGAATCCTGCCTGAAATCGTGAAACGAGCAAAGAAAGTTAGCTGATCGGAAAAATGGATACGCGCGTCGTGATTGCCATGAGCGGCGGTGTAGACAGTTCCGTCGCTGCCGCCATTCTGGTTGAGCAAGGTCATGAAGTCATTGGCATGATGCTGCGCTTGTGGAGCGAGCCCGGTAAGGAAGCCGATAACCGCTGTTGTACACCCGATGCCATGGCCCAGGCGCGCCGGGTGGCGGCCAAACTTGGCATCCCATTCTATGTTATTGATGCCCAAGAATTATTCAAAAAAACCGTTGTCCAATCTTTCATGGATGGCTACCTGGCTGGAATCACTCCAAATCCATGTATCGAGTGCAACCGGCGGGTGCGTTGGGAATTTCTACTTAATCAGGCCTTTATGGTTGGCGCGAAATATTTAGCCACCGGGCATTATGCCCGGCTTGATCGCGATTCCCAACAGCGTTTTCAACTGCGGCGTGCAGCCGATCCGAATAAAGACCAGTCCTATGTCCTGCATGGACTGACTCAAGAAAAGCTCAGGCATACATTATTTCCCCTGGGCGACTACACGAAACCACAAGTCAGGCGAATGGCGCAAGAACGTGGATTGTCAGTGGCCAATCGCCCCGAAAGCCAGGATCTTTGTTTCCTGAGCGGAGAGGATTATCGTGCGTTCCTGCTCCGTCATGCGCCCCAGTCACTGCAATCAGGTCCGATCCTGACTGGCGACGGACTCCAGATTGGCACTCACCAGGGATTGGCGTTCTACACCATCGGGCAGCGCAAAGGATTGGGGCTCTCGGCTCCACAACCGCTTTATGTGTTGCAAAAAGATGTTCCAAGGAATGCACTGATTGTAGGATCAGAGAAAGAATTAGGCCGTTGGGAATTGGTGGTCGCTCGCCTTAATTGGATCACGGGTGAACCACCTGCCGAGCACTTCCATGCCCAGGTGAAGATACGGTATAAAACCCATGAGGCGCCTGCAGAAGTATTTCTCTTACCGGATGGTCGCGCCCACCTGACTTTCGAATATCCTTTGCGCGGCATCACACCCGGCCAGTCTGCGGTTCTTTATCACGAAGATATCTGCATAGGGGGAGGGTTAATCCAACCGTGAAAACCGAAAAAATCAGGCCGATCGCGATTTGTATCTTTCACCATTCAGGTAGGATTCTAGTTCAAGCAGGATATGATCTGGTGCGAAACTTGCTTTTCTACCGGCCGTTGGGGGGTAAAATAGAGTTTGGTGAAAGTGGAGCGGCGACTGTTGCCCGAGAGCTGATTGAGGAAATCGGACAAAAAACCATTAATATACATTATCTCGGGACATTAGAAAATATCTTCGTCTATAATGGTCAACTTGGTCATGAGATTGTATTGATCTACGATGGCGAATTTTTGGATGCTGCTATATATCAGGCGCCTGAAATTATTGGATCGGAAAATTCGGAAATTGATGAGACTGGCCAACCGATTCGAGCAACCTGGAAATATCTAACGGAATTACGAGATGAAGCCGATCCCGAGGCTGATCCAACCCTTCCACCTGTGTATCCAACTGGTTTACTCCCATTGATAAGGAAGTCTTTATGATACTTCCAGCTTTTTTATTTGGAGGTCTCCTTTCCACATTGGTTGGGATTGCTTTCCACGTACTGCGCGGTGGCAATCTCGGCAGGTTGTTCCTGGATATTCTGCTCGCCTGGCTTGGATTTTGGGCTGGTCAATGGTTGGCTGATCGTACAGGATGGACTCTTGGCAGTCTCGGAACTCTCCACCTGGTTCTAGCCATCCTGGGGTCCTTAATATTTCTCGCTATTGGAAACTGGTTGAGTAAAACGGATGTCTGACCAAATTAATCAAATACCCGGCTTAATCCATAACAGTTGCACCAATGCGGGAGACCTGGTTCAGCTGGTCAGCCCGACAAATAAAATATTTATCGTCCGATTGATCCCCGGCGGTAGCCTGCATACCCACCGTGGCATTGTTAAATTCGATGACTTAATCGGTCAGCCCTGGGGTAGTCGAGTCACGACTCACCTGGGCAGTGTCTATTTTCTGCTCCAACCCTCATTGGCCGATTTACTGCGGGATATCCGACGCAACACACAAATTTTATATCCGAAGGAGATCGGTTATATCCTGGTCACGATGGGTATTGGACCGGGTTGCCAGGTGGTCGAAGCTGGTACCGGATCAGGCGCGTTGACAATGGCCATGGCCTGGGCAGTCGGTCCCCAAGGTCACGTGACCACCTATGAACTACGCCCTGATTTCCAAAAACTGGCGGAGAAGAACCTGCAGTCAGTCGGTTTACACGGCCGGGTAACCTTCAAACTGCGTGACATCGCTGAAGGATTCGACGAGCGCAATGTAGATGCACTCTTTTTGGATTTACCAAATCCATATGATTACCTGTCTCAGGTCCGCCAAGCGCTAAAACCGGGTGGTTTCTTTGGCACAATCCTACCCACTGCAAATCAAGTCATCCGCTTGTTGCCCGCCCTTAATCAACAACACTTTGCCTTTATTGATGTGTGCGAAATTCTGCTTCGGTTTTACAGGCCGATTGCCGATCGCTTCCGACCGGTTGATCGTATGGTAGCTCACACTGGATTTCTGATCTTTGGACGCTCTTTCCTGCCTGACCAGGATTTACCTACAGATACGGTATCATCTATTACAAGTGGCGAAACCCCAGAAGAGACAGCTCTGGATGATACTGAAACCGATATTTAATAGTTTACATAAATTCTCCACACCTATGGGAAATCTTGATTTTAAAATAAGCGAAGTAGAAATCTCCCGCAGATTACTTATCGCTCAGCAGTTGAGTGATGATGTAATGTATCCTGAACACCTCCTCCTGGCTAATATTCTCTCCGAACCCTCCCGACCTGCAGCAGTTTTAATGCCATTGTTGAAAAGAGATGGCGTTTGGCAATTATTATTTACCCGGCGTAACTCCAACCTGCCGGAGCACAGCGGTCAGATCGCATTTCCCGGTGGTCGTTCTGATCCAGAAGATCCAACCCCCGAAGCGACTGCCTTGCGTGAAGCCCAAGAAGAAATTAACCTGCACCCCCAGAATGTAAACATCCTGGGACGATTGAACGACCATCTAACAGTCACCAATTACCGGGTGACGCCGGTGGTAGCCGCCATTCCGTGGCCGTACGAGTTCAAACTTGAGGAAGCGGAAGTGAGCCGGGTTTTCACGATTCCACTCAATTGGCTGGCTGACCCCTCCCACCACGAGGAACGCAAGCGGAAATTACCTCACCCATTCGCGCCGATACCGGTTATATACTTTCAACCGTATGAAGGAGAAGTGCTATGGGGCGTCAGCGCCCGATTGACGCTCCGCTTGATGGATATCCTATCTACAAACGGAGTTAAATAAATCACCCCGCCGTCTACGGCAGGGTGATAGACATGAAAATCTTGTCAGGGAGGACTAGAAACTTTCTTCTTCCTTCTTCCCGCGCTCGATCACTTCAGGTTCAGTAGTAGCCACAGTGGGTAGAACTTCTACTGCTGCCTCAGGTTCAACTGCCGGGGCAGTCACCACCACAATCATCTCACCGGGGTTCGCGAGAATCGTGACATTCGGCGGCAGGGGCAGATCGCGTACATAAATACCATCGCCAATCTGCTTTAGAACCGAAATATCAACAACTATCTTCTCCGGAAGATCGCGTGGCAGAGCCTCGATTTCAACTTCTTCCTGGCCAGTTACCAATATGCCGTTGAGGTTTTTCACAGCGTATGATTCACCGACGAAAACGAGTCGTACGCTGGTGCGTAAAGTCTCAGTCATCGAAACTTCCAGGAAATCAACGTGCAGCAATGACCCCGTGATAGGGTGGCGTTGTTTTTCACGCACTAATGTTGTATGCGCTTCGCCGTTGACTTTGATTGTCACTAAACGAGTTGATGATATCGTTGGCAGGATCCGACTGGCAGAATGAAAATCCAGAGTAATGATAATCGGTTTAATATAGTGACCGTAAATGATCGCAGGTAACAAGCCCTGGCGCCGTAAGGCTTTGACCTGCTTACCAACTACTTCGCGTAACTTCGCCTCGATAATTGTTTCTTCCATTTTTATCCCTTCCCTGGAGCGCCTCTCACCCAGCTCCACCTGAGTTACCTTCGCTCCTCTGGCATATTTCCGGCTTTTGCCGGTGGTAATTATCCGAACAACAGTTCGGCAATAAAAAACCCCCACTCCGGGGGCCCCAATTATATTGCATCGTGGATTTTAAACGCCTCACCCACTTTCGTCAATGGTAGTGTGAAAATTGATCTACGTCTGACAAAACGTTCTTCCAACCTGGTCTATTGAGCGTAAATGCTAATGAAATCTCAAGCTTCTCCAGAGATTTGGTCTGTTAATCTACCTACAAATATTGACAATATCAAACAACATTGTTAGAATGATCCGACAAATAGCAACAATATTCGACAATCATCGATAAAATGACGATATTTGAACGCCGACAACGCCTGTTGAACGCCATCCACGAGACGCCTGGTTTACGTGTACCTGAACTGGCCAGTCTGCTTGGGGTTTCCGAAGGCACTATCCGAAACGATTTAAAAGCAATGGATGCAGCTGGTCAGCTTACCCGTGTACGGAGCGGCGCCATCCCAACCAATAATCATCTTCTCGGACGAGTCCAAAATTTTGCCTCCCGAGTCCGCACTCACGAAAAAACCAAGGGTTGTATTGCCCGACAAGCCGCGTATCTAGTCGAAGACGGCGATGCGATCATCCTGGATGCCAGCAGTACGGTTTTTGCTCTAGGAGATCATCTCTACAATCGAAAAAAATTAACTGTAATTACTAATGGGATCGAAGTTGGCCGCGAGCTGGCTCGGAATCCGACCAACATTGTGATTCTGGTAGGGGGACTCCTGCATTCAGATGGCGCTTCGATTACAGGTTCATTTGGTGAACAGTTTCTAAAAGACATCCACGTGAAGAAGGCGTTTGTTTCATGCAGCGGTTTTTCACCAGAGATTGGAATGACTGAGGTTGATATCCAGGAGGTCCAAATGAAGCGCCGGATGATTGCTTCGGCTGGTTTAGTTATTGCCTTAATCGACTCGAGTAAATTTGGCCTAATTGACTTAACTCCCTTCGCCCGCCCTGAACAGATCGCGCATATCTATACCGATTGCGATCTTTCCACAGCCTGGCAGGAACAGTTAACCGCCCAAGGGATACCTTTTACTCTTTGCGCTGAGATTTGAACAGCAAGTAATTCACACAACCATGGAAACCACAGCAACTACAACCCCAATCCAGTATTATCTTGGCGAACAAGCCATTGAAAATTTGATCCAGTATTGCCAGGCACATTATTACCACCAGTTTTACCTGATCGCCGACCATAACACCTATGCTGCCCTGGGGCAACAGGTCGATACAGCTTTGAGATCCCAAAATTGGGATGTGCGTACTTTGGTTTTCTCGGAAGCCGCAGTCGTCCCAGATGAAAAATTTATCGTCAAAGTGCTGAACCAAGCAGATCAAGTCGAACGTGTTTACATCGTAGTAGGTTCCGGAACATTGACTGATATTACACGTTTCGTCAGCCATCGCACCCACCGACCATTTATCTCTCTCCCCACCGCAGCCTCAGTAGACGGGTATACCTCACCAAGCTCCTCGTTGGTCTTGGAAAACCTGAAAGTGACGGTAATATCACAGCCACCGATCGCAATTTTTGTTGATTTACCAACCCTTATCGCCGCCCCGCACCGTCTGACTGCTTCGGGATTTGGCGATATGCTGGGGAAATATATCGCACTGGCTGACTGGCAACTCGGTTACTTGCTTTGGGAGGAACCCTATGATGCCGGCATCGCGGCGCGTGTGCGCCGCACCCTGACCAGTTGCATGCAAGCCGCTCTGGAAATCGGCCGTTCTACCCCCGAAGGTATTCGAATTTTAATAGATGGCTTGATCGAATCGGGCATGTGTATGCTCGAATTTGGTAATTCACGCCCGGCGGCTGCCGCTGAACATTATCTGTCACATTACCTGGAGCTAAAATTACTCCAGGAGGGCCGTCCGGCAGTCTTACATGGCGCCAAGGTTGGAATGTCTTCCATCCTGGTCGCGGGTCTGTATGCTCAATTACGCCGGCTTGATCGCGCTGCAGCCATTCAGTTGTTGGAAGCCTCTCCCTTTCCTGAGCGAGATCAAGAAGAACAAAAAATTAAAAATGCTTTTCCAGCGATTGCTGATCATCTACTCCATGAACAGAGGTACTTTCTTGACCTGGCATACCACGGATGGGATGACCTTAAACAACGCATCCTGTACCATTGGGAGGCGATCCAGAACATAGCCGCCCAGGTACCGACGCCAGCTCATATGGCTTCATTACTCCGCCAGGCGGGTGGTGCAACCGAACCAGGCGAGTTGGGTCTAAACGACGGCGAAGTCCAACTTGCATTAAACCACGCTCACTATTTACGCAACCGTTTCACAATATCCAAACTCAAATGGATCCTGCATTGGTAATCTGGAGTTGCTATTATGCCAATAGAATCCCCTTTTCCTGAACTCGATGAATTTCTATCCTGGATGGGCGAGGCTGGTTTTCGACTATCAGAAATTGAAGCCAGTGAAGGCGCAGCCGGCAATATCTCAGTCTGCCTGGGCTGGCCGGTAGAACCACGACGCCGTTTCCCCTTTAGTGAAACCCTTGATCTACCTTTGTGTGTGCCCGAACTGTCTGGGATGACCCTACTCATCAGCGGATCTGGTCGGCGCCTGCGCGATATTAATCAAGAGCCCACTGCGAATCTCGGTTGCCTGGTGATCACCGAAGGCGGATGTACTGGTACATTATATACCTCACCAAGTCGCCTCTTTGCTCACTTGACCAGCGAGTTGAATTCTCACCTGGCGGTTCACTGTGACCAGATCAAAACATCCCAAACAAACTTCCACGCAGTTGTGCATGCCCAACCACGTCATTTGACCTATTTGAGCCACATCCCGCGCTACCAAAACCAGCAATATTTAAACCGGCACTTATTACGCTGGGAACCAGAAACGATCATAAACCTACCAGAAGGTATTGGTTTTATCCCGTTCTTCGTTCCTGGGTCGGCTGAGTTAATGGACGCGACTCTGAAAGCGCTCCACCAACACCGGGTAATCGTATGGTCAAAACATGGCGTAGTGGCTCGTTCGGACATGTCCATTAAACGCGCAGTGGATCGGATCGAATATGCTGAGACTGCCGCCAGCTATGAATACCTGAACCTGATGGCTGGTGAATTATCTGAAGGTTTGAGCGAGTCGGAAATCCACGCCATCTGCCAGGCCTTCGATGTACAGCAATCTTTCTTCTAAACCGATCCATATAGATCAACGGGAGCCATGATGAGTCTTTTCAATAAATATTCGGACGCGATTACCACTTTTGTGGCTGTGTGCCAGCGGTTGGCGCAACTTCAATACGTGACCAGCAGCGGCGGCAACCTGGCCTGGAAACTGGAGAACGACCTGCTGCTCATTACTCCAACCAAAATGTATAAAGGCGATATTCTGGCAACCGACCTGGTGTTCGTTAATTTATCCGGCAAAGTGATCGAGGGTCGCCGTAAACCCACGGGGGAGTTACCGATGTACCTGAAATTCTATCAATCACGACCTGATATCCAGTCCGTTATCCATTGCCACCCGCATTCTGTTTGCGCAATGTCGATAATGAAAGGCGTGAACTGGTTAGCGCGCCCCTTGTTTCCAGAACCGACGATCGAGGCTGGACCGGTGCCAATTGTACCTTATGCTGAGCCGTTGACAGAAAAACTGGCCCAAAATTTTGAACCCTTCCTGCCTCGCTATGATAGTTTCATGATGGAAAATCATGGCCTGGTGACGATGAGCCGTGACGATATTAAAGCGGCCTTAATGAATACAGAACTGCTCGAATCGACAGCTCGGTCAATCCTGATGGCGCTTAGTAGCGGTGAAATCCAGGAGTTACCCCGCCAGGCGGTTGAAGATTTAAGCAACGTAATGAAAACTCGCAGCCTGCAGCTGATGGGCGCGCCGGGCGTTAATCCTTCCCTGGTCTCGCTATATTACCATGAGTGATTATCGGATGAACCTGAGCGACCTGGAAACCCAGCTCAACGATTTCGATCCCGCCGTGCGTACTCGTGCATTACAGTCACTGGCGGAATTAGTTCAAACTGGCACAGTGACTCTCCCGATTGTAAAGGAGATTGTCAATCTACATTGCCATACGTTTTTCTCATTCAATGCTTACGGATATTCCCCCAGCGGCCTGGCATGGATGGCCCGGCAGCACAGCTTTATAGCTGTCGGCATGATAGATTTCGATGTGCTTGACGGTGTAGACGAATTCTTCTCAGCTTGTGAACTCTTGGGAGTGCGTGGCGGCGCAAGCCTGGAAACACGCACCTTCCTCCCAGAATTTTCCACGTACGAGATCAACTCGCCGGGTGAACCGGGTATTTACTACCATATGGGCATTGGGTTTACTTCCAGCGAGGCACCTGCCGAGGTCCAACCTATCCTGGATGGTTTACGCCAACGGGCAACCCAACGGAACCGGGAGATGCTGGCAAAGCTCAATCTGTTCCTGGCGCCCATACACGTGGATTACGATCATGATGTGTTGGTATTAACACCCAACGGAAATGCCACCGAGCGCCATATGTTAACCGCCATGATTCTGGCGGTAGAAAACCAGGCAATCAACCCATCCAGCTTCTGGGCAGAAAAGCTTGGGATGCTCGAGACTCAAGTATCTACCCTGATGCAAGACTCTGCCCGATTCCAAAACCAGGTCCGTCTCAAATTGATGAAGCATGGCGGTGCCGGTTATGTTCAGCCGAATCCAGAGACATTTCCAACCGTTGATGAAGTGAATCACCTGACGACCGTATGCCAGGCTATACCTTGTGCCACCTGGCTGGATGGCGGATCCTTTGGCGAACAGGCCATGCCTGAGTTATTAGAGCTACTAATTGGGAAAGGTATAGCCGCCCTCAACATCATCCCAGACCGGAACTGGAACCTCACCGATCTGGATGTAAAGCGTACGAAAGTAAATAAGTTGTATGAGGTAGTAAGGCTGGCGGGCGAGTTGGATTTACCCATCATCGTCGGTACCGAAATGAACTCACCCGGTCAAAAGATGGTAGATGATTTTGATGCACCCGAACTGGCACCCGTCCGACAGGTATTTCTGGCAGGCGCTTATTTCTTATGTGGTCATACGATCCTACAGAGAGTCGCCGGATTGGGTTATCAAAGCTCTTGGGCGCAGGCGTACTTTCCTTCCCGTCACGAGCGTAACGCCTTTTTTATACAGGTTGGCCAACTATTTACACCCGGAGATGTAGCCTGGAACCGGCTTCGGCAGCTTACGACGGAGGCAACACCAGCGGAGATTCTTGGCCTTTAAAACCGGCCATCAACTAGACCTCAGGAGACATGTATGACAGATCCTTTAGCTCAATACCGGCGTGCCGACGCACCTTTACCGCAAACTTACCAGTTCTGGCCTTTGTATGGCGCAGGATTGGAGAATCTGGGTAAAGATGGCCATCCGATTGAAGCACCCATGCCCGCCTTCGGTGCAGATGAATTGCTTATCCGACATGATGCTTGCGGTTTGTGCTTCTCGGATACTAAGGTGATTGCACAGGGCCAAAACCATCCTCGTATAACGCGGGATATGAAGGAGGAGCCAGTCATTCTGGGACACGAGGTTTCTATGACAGTCGTCGGCGTGGGAATAAATTTACGTGACCAGTACCAGATTGGCGACCGTCTGACCCTGGAGACAGATGTGGTATATCAGGGTGTTCCCCTGGCGTATGGCTATATGCTGCAAGGCGGTCTGTCGCAATATTCCGTGATTGACAAGCGGATAATTTATAGCGATGATGGCAACTATTTGATCCGTGTCAACCCAGAACGCAGTTATTCTGAAATCGCTTTAACAGAACCCTGGGCCTGTGTTGTGGCGGCGTACTGCCTGGAATATCGCACAGGGATTAAGAACGGAGGGACAGCCTGGTTCATTGGAACAGGTGTGGAAGGCTCCTTTATCATCAGCTCTGGATTCGATAGCGACTCTCATCCAGCGCGGATCTGGCTGACGAAGGTCCCGAGTGAATTCACCACCTGGTTGCGTATCCGGGCAACTGAGCTAAATATCGAGGTATACGACGTTCCTGATATCTCAATCACACCCACGCAGTTCGTGGATGATATTGTCATCTTTGGCGCTGACGCTGATCTGGTTGAAAAAGTAAGTCCACACCTGGATCAATTCGGTATTCTGGCAATCTTAGCCAACAAGCCCTTTTCGCGCAACCTGAATATTGATGTCGGGCGGGTCCATTATCACCGCTGGCTTTATGTGGGTACCACAAGTAATGACATTACCCGGGCTTACATGGCTGTCCCGGTGCGCGCCAATCTCAAAGCGGGTGGCAAGGCTCTATTCGTTGGTGCAGGGGGGCCAATGGGTCGGATGCATGTTCAACGCGCGATCCAATTTTCAAATCCTCCCTCACTGATCGTTTGCTCAGATGTAAGTGATATGCGTTTAGCAGAATTGTGTGAGACCTTTGCCAAGGAAGCCCAAGATAAAGGTATTGAATTCATTTGCGTCAATCCGATGAATCATGAAGCTTACGCCGCGATTATGGCGCGCTTCTTACCGCCCGGTTTTGACGATGTCATTGTTATGGCGCCCATCCCAGCTGTGATCTCTGAGGCATCTACCTGCCTGGCGCAAAATGGCGTGATGAATGTCTTTGCAGGTGTGGCTCGGGGAACTCTTGTAAGCTTGAACCTGAGTGATGCATATTTGAAGAATACACGTGTAATTGGTCATTCGGCTTCTCTGATGCGCGACATGCAGCTCGTGATTGAAAAGACTGATGCGGGTGAGCTTTCACCTGAGCGACAGGTGGCTGCAATTGGTTCGTTGAGCGCTGCCCGGGATGGTCTGAAGGCTGTCAAGGATGCTACATTAGCTGGAAAAGTCGTTATCTATCCGCATATTAAGGAATTTCCACTCACCCCAATAAGTGAGTTAAAGGATAAACTACCCTCAGTCTATGCATTACTTAAAGGTGGGCGCGAGTGGACGAAGGCAGCCGAGGAAGAATTCCTGCGTTTGATGCTGCCTTGAACAGGAGGAATAATGGATCTATTACTTCAAGATCGAGTTGCCTTAGTTACCGGAGGCGCCCAGGGATTAGGGCAGGCAATCTGCCTGCGACTGGCTCAAGCAGGTTGTCATGTCGCTGTCGCAGATCTGAACGCACCAAGCGCAATTACAACAGCTCATCTGGTCACCGAAACAACAGGTCGCCGGGCGATTGCCATCAAGGTAGATGTAACAGACGAAGCCCAGGTAGTAACGATGGTCGAGCGTACCATCCAGGAGTTTGGTCGCCTGGATATCCTGGTTTCCAACGCTGGGATCCTCATAGCCGAAGAGATCACTGAATTTCCTGCGGAGAAATGGCGCGCAGTGATGAATGTCAACCTGTTCGGCTATTTCCTGACAGCCAAACACGCTGCCAGGGTGATGAAATCCCAGAAAAAAGGCGTTATTATCCAGATCAACTCAAAATCTGGCAAGAAGGGCAGCTTCAAAAATTCGGCTTATGCCGCCTCAAAGTTTGGGGGGATTGGTCTGACACAGAGTATTGCGTTGGATCTGGCGGAGGAAGGGATTCGCGTCAACGCGATCTGCCCGGGTAATTTACTGGATTCGCCTCTTTGGATTGAAGGTTCACACTCGCTGTTCAAACAATACGCTCGCAACCGGGGAATTACTGAATCTGAAGTGCGCCAGAATTATATCAACCAGGTGCCAATGAAGCGCGGCTGTACGTATGACGATGTATGCAACGTGGTTATCTTCCTCGCATCCGATCAATCCAGTTACATGACAGGTCAGGCAATCAATGTCACTGGCGGTCAGGAGATGCGCTAAGTGATCGTCGCGCCATCCCGTCCTGTAGTTCGCCGGTATTACCCGGTCTATATCTTTGACCTGGATGGTACAGTGTATCTGGGTGATCATCTCTTGCCCACAGCCGGCGATACAATCACTGCTTTACGCGCGCGAGGCAGCCGCACGGTTTTCATATCGAACAATCCCACCCACAGCCGCGCTGATTACGCAAAGAAACTTACCCGGCTGGGCTTGCTGACATCCGAGGTAGATATCGTGAACTCCACCACGGTGATGGTCACCTTCTTGAGACAACATCTGCCGTACGCTCGTTTGTTCGTTATTGGCGAAGCTCCCCTGATTAACGAGTTACAAACAGCCGGTTTTGAGCTGACTGAGGAGGCCTGCAAGGTTGATGCTGTGATTGCCAGCTTTGACCGCACTTTCGTTTATCGCAAGCTCCAAATCGCCTTCGACGCCATCCGTAGTGGAGCGCGTTTCTTCGCTACTAATAGTGACCGCTACTGTCCAGTGCCCGGTGGTGGGGAACCGGATGCTGCCGCTATCATTGCAGCCATCGAAGCCTGCACCAATGCCCACGTCGAAGTTGTGGTCGGTAAACCCTCGATTCACATGCTGACCGCTGTTCGTAGCCTGGTCAACCTGCCCCTCGAAGACTGCCTGGTGATTGGCGATCGTCTGGAAACGGATATAAGGATGGGTATGGAGGCTGAGATGGATTCGGCTTTGACTCTGACTGGCGCGACACGCGCTGAGGCCTTAACCGATTCACCCATTCAACCTACCTATGTTCTTAACCAACTGGGTGATCTGATACCTGTAGGGTAATCAGATCAGCGCGCACCAGGAATACAAATTTGTTTTACGGAGGTAATCTTTTAACAATGTCAACTCAAACAACTACCCCAAATCTCACCTTGAGGGAAAAAGTCTCAGCACTGATCGAAGAACAGGCGCTTAACCGAGAAGAGTTGCTGGGTTTCCTGCGCCAGGTGATGGAAATCCGGGCATTGGAAAATAATATCGCCAATTTGCTCAGTAAGGCAGTCCTGAAGGGCGCCTCGCACCTTTACGCCGGGCAGGAAGCAGTCGCAGTTGGAGCGATTGCCGCCTTGCGCAATGACGACCTAATCACCAGCACCCATCGCGGTCACGGTCATGCCCATGCCCACGGGGATAGAGTCGCGGCTACCCCAGAGGCAAAACAGATGCACTACAACAAAATGATGGCGGAGGTGCTGGGAAAATCGGGAGGCTATTGTAAAGGTAAAGGCGGTTCGATGCACATTGCCGACGTGGAACACGGCAATCTTGGCGCAACCGGAATTGTAGGCGGTAACCTTCCTGTCGCAGTTGGTGCGGCCCTGGCACAAAAGCTGCAAGGCACAGATCGTGTCGTGGTGTGCTTTTTCGGCGATGGCGCATCCAATACTGGCAACTTCCATGAATGCCTGAACATGGCCAGCATCTGGGATCTACCCCTGGTCTTCGTAGCTGAGAACAACATGTACGGCATGTCTGTTCCCTGGGCTAAGGTAACCAGGCTGCCTGATATCGCTGCACGGGCCTGCGCGTATGGTATTCCGGGCGAGGTAGTGGATGGAATGGACGTCCTGGCTGTCCGCGGAGCTGTGTCAAAAGCTGTTGAACGGGCTCGCAAAGGCGAAGGACCCACGCTGATCGAAGCCAAGACTTACCGCTGGTTTGGTCATTCTCATTCCGATCCACGGACCTACCGCACGCGCGAGGAAGAAGCGAAGTGGAAGGCTCGCGATCCCATCCTGGTAATGAAGGAAAACCTGCAAGCCGTCGGAATGCTCACTGACCCTGAATTCGAGCAGATGGAAACCGAAGTGGATAAGAAATTAGAAACGGCGATGGACTATAGCAATGCCTCACCGGAGCCGGAAGCGCAAGAAGTAACGACGGATGTCTTTGCGCCTTCGAAATTCAATGCCGCAGATCTAGAGAGAGATCGCCAGTTGCGCGAACAAGTTCGCAGTGGAGCCATCACCCGCTCGATCACTTACGCCCAGGCATTGCAGGAAGCCATGCGCGAGGAAATGCTGCGAGATCCTCGGGTCTTCATCATGGGTGAGGATGTGGGCTTGTATGGCGGGGCATACGGAGCGACACGTGATTTATATAAGGAGTTCGGGGAGAAGCGGGTGCTGGATACGCCGATCTCCGAGGCATCCATTGGCGGTGCGGCCGTTGGAGCAGCCATGGCTGGCATGCGACCTGTATCTGAGATCATGTATGTCGATTTTACTCCGCTGGCGATGGATCAGATTGCCAATCAGGGTGGCAAGAACCGCTATATGTTCGGTGGGAAAACCACAGTTCCGATGGTCGTGCGCACAGAGGGTGGCGCCGGGCGTGCTATCGCTGCCCACCATTCCCAAAGCCTCGAATCCCTGTGGACTCACTTCCCCGGCATTTACGTCGTGATGCCCTCTACCCCCTATGACGCCAAGGGTTTGCTAAAGGCTGCTATCCGCGATGATAATCCAGTCATGTTTATCGAGCATAAGATGCTTTACAAGGAGAAGGGTCCAGTGCCTGAAGAGGACTATATAATCCCCTTCGGCGTGGCCGATATTAAGCGCCCTGGGAAAGATGTTACCCTGGTCACTTATTCCCGCATGGTGTTGCGTTCTCTGGAAGCCGCAGATATTCTCGCTAGAGAAGGCATTGATGTAGAAGTGATTGATTTACGCACACTCAAACCGTTGGATATCGAAACGATCGTTGCCTCAGTCAAAAAGACTGGTCGTCTGGTGGGAGTCACTGAGGCTTACGAGAACACCAGCTTTATCAACGAGGTTATAGCTCAGGTGAATGAGCAAGCCTTCGATTGGCTTGATGCACCGATGGTCCGTGTGGCTGCGGCCAATGTACCGATCCCGCGCGCTGAAATCCTGGAAGATCAGGCCATCCCGAACATTGACCGTATCACAGCAGCCTGCCGAAAGGTGGTGAGTTAATGTCTGAAGAGTTTTTTCTCCCCAAGCTTGGCCAGACCGTCGAAGAAGTGACATTGGTGAAATGGTTGGTACCGGATGGCAGCAAAGTCAGCCAGGGACAGGAAATTCTCGAGGTTGAAACGGATAAGGCAGTGTTTCCGGTCGAGGCTAACGCCAAAGGCTACCTGCACATCGGACCCTACAAAGAAGGCGATGTGCTACCTGTCCTGACCGTTGTTGCAATCATCGGCAAGCCCGAGGATAAGTTTCAGGCATCCATTGGCAGTGCTGTGGGCGAAGAGGTGCCTCAGGTAGTTGGAGCAGCCAGCTCTACTGCTGAGACTGCTGCGGTTCCACTCCCTCAATCCGTACCTTCTGGTAAACTCTTCGCCTCGCCGCGCGCCCGGCGACTGGCTACCGAAAAGGAGATCGACCTGACCCGGGTAAATCCCACCGGTGAAGGCGGTCTGCGCGTGGCTGAACGGGATGTCATCGCGTTCCTGGCACAGCAACCCAAAGTAACACCTGTCGCCCATAGAGTTGCCTTGGAAACTGGCATCGATTTAAGTGAGTTGACTGGCACTGGTCCACGTGGTCGGATTGTAAAGAATGATGTCCTGCGCGCAGTCCAGGCGACTCCAGAACAACCTGGGCTAATTCCAGCTGGAGAAGCGCCAAGCCTCAAACCATCTACTCCAGTCGGCCTGCCGGTTGACGAAGTCATTGAGCGCCTTCCTTTAAAGGGAGTGCGCGGAATCATCGCTGAACGTATGGCAATCAGCGTCCATACAACGGCACGGGTGACACTTGTCATGGAAGTAGACGCCACCGAATTTGTTACAGCTCGCACTCGCATAAAAGAGCGCGTCGAAAAGGAATGGGGCTTTGCTCCTGGCTACAATGATTTGCTGGCTAAGATTGTTGCGGCTGCCCTCCGCCAGTTCCCTTATATGAATGCTCGCCTTGCGCCGGATGCTGTCGAACGCCTGGGACATGTCAACATCGGCATGGCGGTCGACACTGAGCGCGGCCTGATCGTGCCAGTTATTCGCAATGTCGACCAGAAGAGCCTCCGCCAGTTTGGGACGGAGTTCCGCGCGCTGGTCGAACGGATACGCGCCAACCGCGCAATGCCTGATGATTTGAGCGGGAGTACATTCACCATTACCAACCTGGGGATGTATGATATAGATGCCTTCACCCCGGTGATCAACCTGCCTGAAGCCGCTATCCTGGGCGTCGGTCGGATCTCCCCGAAGGTTGTCCCACATGGTGAAGAGATCCGCATCCGCCGGATGATGACCCTCAGTTTGGTATTCGACCACCGGTTGGTAGACGGCGCTCCAGCTGCGCGTTTCTTACAATATATCAAGCAACTGATTGAGGAGCCATATCTGCTTCTGGCTGTATAAACAGCATATGAAAAGGACTGATCCACAATTAGACTATACGCAAATCATCTCGCATACCGTTACGTTACGCGGATACACAATCCCATACTTTACCAAACCTGGCTTACCGAATTGGAATCAGGTCACACCCACGACAATTCTGTTAGCAGATTATTGTTCACTTAATCCACAAGGTCGCTGCTTATTATTAGGCTGTGGACACGGTGCTCTGGCGACAGCATTGGCACTCCAGCTCCCCCACGGTAAGTTGGAGTACACAGATCTCAATTGGATTGCCCTTCAGATCACCGATCAAACCCTGAGAGCCAATCAGATTGAAAATGCACAGGCGGTGGCAGAAATTAACATTTTGCCCAAACAGACCGGATATTATTCTGTCGTGGTCATGGATCTACCCAAGGGACGCAAACTTGCCCGGCGCTGGTTGGTTATCGCCTACCAGGCTCTGGCTATCGATGGAACGCTTTACCTGTCTGGTGCGAATGATCAAGGTATCCACTCCGTTATTGAAGATGCACGAACTTTATTCGGAAACGGTGAAGTTCTGGGATATAAGAAAGGTTGCCGGATCGCGCGATTTATCAAACAGGGAAGTATTATAGAATCCCCAGAATGGGCACACGAACCTGGAATTGAACCCGGCACCTGGCATGAAATCTCTGTGAAAATTTCACAGGATGATTACACATTGCATACACTTCCGGGAATTTTCTCTTT
>CAYGZL010000111.1:0-5206 GCA_964354345.1 uncultured Anaerolineaceae bacterium
GTTTGTGGGAATGCAGATAGGCCAGCGCGTCCAGGATTTGGTCCATCCAATCCAGGGATTGTTCCATAGATAACGGTCCATTCAAATCATCGATCATCTCTTCCAGGTCAGAGCCTTCGATGAAATCCATCACCAGGAACAACCCTTCCTCAGGAACAGAGAATTTATCGGTCACGCGGGGTAGATTTTTGTGGCGTAATGACTTCAGGATGTTGGCTTCGTGGGTAAAGCGTGCTTCTCCGGTTTCGGAGGTATCCAGGCTTTCCTTGAGTGCGACTGGCATGTCCATGTTTCGATCGATGGCTTTGTAAACGCGACCAAATCCACCCTGGCTGATGGCTTTTTCGATGGAATAACGACCGTTAATTAAACTACCCGTTTTGAGTGACATATACGGATGCCCCGATGATGATCCATAAATAAGAGAGATATATTTCTATCAATTTTACCGCAGAAGATAGATCTCGATCCCATATTGATATGCAACTTACCTTAATGTGATTTCCAGTTCGACTATCCGCTTACATGGATGGCTATGCTTCACCTCCCAACCATGTCGCCCAGATCGAGAACACCTGCTCGGATCGGGACAATCCAGATGTGCTGGCATTGAAGGCGGGATTGACCACGCATCCGTCTTCCAAGAACAGCTTCATCACTTTCTTCAACGGCAACGATGACAGTCTGGGCTCCATCGTGGGCAACGGCAGCGGGGGGGGTGGTTTTTGCTGGTCCGGGAAACGACTTCGCTGAGTGGCTGCCCAGGCTGAATCCAGGCGAGGAGATCCAACCCGGGCAGATCGTGGGCATAGTTAATGGCAAAGCCACTCGCCGTACGCAGGGCGCTGATCCCCTGCTGGTAGCCAGCAGTGGAGAAGGTGCGACTGTATATGCCGATTGGAGCGCGCTGAGTCCTGATCGCCGACGGCTGACATCTATCTCACCTCCCAAACGCGCACCGTCCCGTCGCTTGATGCATGGAATTCATTGACAGGACTGCCATCGGCAAGTCGGTAGAGGCGCAGGGATTGATCCCATCCCACGCTGGCGATATACTGCCCATCGGGAGAGAACGCCAGGCTAATGATAACCACGAATCGAGAAGAAATCATACACCTTTTAAGCCTCTGCCCTGCTTTCAACATTGTTGTATCCCTATATTTATAGGTAGAATTTAATGCGCTTTCCTGGATTATATCAGCGCATGACATTCATCCTCCGCTCTTTGTTCATTCGTAACCTGACATTCGCGCCAGCCCATGTTACAATCAAATTAACCGTCTGACTACGCTTTTCGGATATTGTTTCAAACACACGACCCGGCTTACCGGTTCCCGGAGGTCCCTGTGCAGCGGTACTTAATTGATCACACCTGGTTGCATTCCAGTAACTCTCCGCCCTCCCTGTTTATTCAGGTTGGGCGGAGTGTACTTAAAGGAAGAATTCTAACCTAACCAGGTAATAAACACCTGATATATAAGATAAAAGAATTTGGAGGTTACACATGCTTGAAGATAAACCCGTTGTTACGGTCGAGGAATTGCTAGCCAAAGCCAAGAAACCCTCGGCCGACGCCATGGTGTTGCACCCGTTCTACCGGGGCAAGATCGAGACCACACTGAAGTGCTGTGTGCGAGATTTTAACGATTTTGCGATCTGGTATACCCCCGGCGTGGCTGCGCCCTGCCGGGCAATCGCGGAGAATCCCGAGCTGGTGTACGAATACACCAACAAGTGGAATACCGTGGCTGTGGTCAGTGATGGAACGCGCGTGCTCGGTCTGGGCGATATCGGTCCCAAAGCCGGTCTGCCGGTGATGGAGGGCAAAGCATTGCTGTATAAGTACCTGGGTGGGGTGGACGGGTTCCCGCTGATGCTCGACACCAAGGATCCGGATACGATCATCAACACGGTATTGATGCTCCAACCCGGTTTTGGCGGCATAAACCTGGAGGATATCGCCCAACCCAAGTGCTTCCGGGTGCTGGACACTCTGCGTGAGAAGGCCGAAATCCCCGTCTGGCATGACGACCAGCAAGGCACTGCCACCGTCACCCTGGCGGGTCTGATCAATGCCCTCAAGGTGGTGGGGAAGAAAATGAGCGAGGTGCAGATCGCCTTTGTCGGCAGTGGCGCATCCAACGTTGCGTGTAGCCGTCTGATCTTTGGATGGGGCGCGAATCCAGCCAATTGTTATATGGTGGACACCAGGGGAATCCTGGGTAAGCATCGCAAAGACCTGGAGATGCGCAAGGCAGAATACGTAGATAAGTGGCGCTTATGCCAGATCACTAACGCTGAAGGTCGCCAGGGCGATATCCCTGAGGCGATGCGCGGCGTGGATGTGGTGATCTGCCTGTCGCGCTCGGGTCCGGGCGTCGTACAGCCAGAGTGGGTTAAAACGATGGCCAGCGACGCGATCGTTTTCGCCTGCGCCAACCCGGTACCGGAGATCTGGCCTTGGGAGGCCAAAGAAGCCGGCGCGGTTGTGGTGGCTACCGGTCGATCAGATTTTCCCAACCAGGTCAACAACTCGTTGGGTTTCCCGGGTATCTTCCGCGGCACGCTGGATGTGCGCGCCCGCACGATCACCGATGAGATGTGCTTCGCAGCCGCCAAGGCGCTGGCTGACCATGTGGGCGACAGGCTTGATGACGAGCACATCCTGCCCAACATGGATGACTGGGAAGTTTTCCCACGCGAAGCCGCCGCGGTGGCTACCAAGGCCATCGAGCAAGGCCTGGCGCGCATCAATCTCAGCTATGACGAACTTCTCGCCCAGGCCAGGAAAGTCATCCAGCGTTCCCGCGACCTGACGCATGCAATGATGGAGCAGGGGTTCATTGAGAAAGTGCCGGAGCGGTGAGTAGGTGTTGATTGTGGTCGGCGAAGGCGCCAAGGCAGCGCTCTCTGCGTATGATTATTTGCTGCCATTTGACCACTGACATAATTTTTAGGAGAACCCACCATGTATGATCTGATCGTGGTCGGCGGCGGACCAGCCGGATTGACGGCGGTCATCTATGCCATCCGTAAACGCCTGAATGTGCTCCTGGTCAGTCGTGACCTGGGTGGGAAAACCCTCTATCATATGCATCTCCCCTGGCTGGAGGAGACTGGCTTTGGCGCCATTCGTGGTCTGGAGTCGGTTGAAAAGTTTCGCAACGAGATTGAGTACCTGGCACACCACGCGGAAAAAACTGGTAAGCCGTTGTGGCTCAAGCATGGTGCTCAACGGATCAGGCGAAGATTGGATGGCTTTTTCCAGGTTTACCTGGAAGACAATCAGACCCCTTACGATACACGGGCGTTGATTATCGCCACTGGAGCGCACCAGCAACGCCTGGAGATCGCCGGCGCAACGCGGTTCTGGCTGCATGGCCTGTCTTATTCCGCGATCAGCCATGCCCCAATGTTTATTGACCGCACGGTGGCTTTGCTGGGTGATGGCGACATGGCGCTTCGCTCGGCAGGAGAGCTGGCCATGGTGGTTATGAAGCTATATTTAATCTGCAATTGCCCGGCTATCCTGGCATCTCCCCTGGGGGATAAGCTGAGCAAAATGGCGAATGTCGAGTTGCTGTGTGGTTATGAGGCGGTTGAGTGCCGGGGCGGTAAAGATGACCTGGAAGGTTACCTGCGTTACTTTAAGGTTAAGAGCCCAGAGGGTCAGTTAATAGACCTGGAGGTCGATGGGGTGTTCATCGAGCGGCAGCTCATTCCGAACACTGAGATGCTCTACGACGAGCAGCACCGCCCTCTGGTGGAGATGGATCCCACCCACCGCATCCGGGTGGACGCGACCGCACGCAGCAGCACGACGGGTATCTTCGCGGCCGGCGACGTGACCAGTGGTTTCACCGAACAGGTGCTTATTGCCGTGGGGGATGGGGCGCGCGCCGCGCTGAGCGCGTATGAGTATTTGCTGCCAATGTTGTAGTAGGACGCGGATTCTCTGGCTGAGGACTGGTTTGGACGCGGAGAACGCGGAGGACGCGGATTCCTTTGCTGATAGCTGATCGCTGATGATTGATCGCTGGTTTGGACGCGGAGGACGCAGAGGACGCAGAGGACGCGGAGGACGTGGATTCCTTTGCTGATCGCTGATCGCTGGTTTGGACGCGGAGAACGCGGAGGACGCGGATTCCTTTGTTTATCGCTGATCGCTGATGACTGATCGCTGGTTTGGACGCGGAGGACGCGGAGGACGCGGATTCCTTTGTTGATGTCTGATCACTGGTTTGGACGCGGAGGACTCCGCGGACGCAGATTCCTTTGCTGATAATTGATCGCTGGTTTGGACGCTGAGAACGCGGAGGACGCGGATTCCATTGCTGATGACTGATCGCCGGCGACTGATTGCTGATCGTTCTTAAATCCAACATCCAACATCCAATATCTAAATTTCTCCATCTACCCTTAATTGTCTTCCCAGGGAATGGTAAAATATACAATCCTGACTATCTCTAAAATAATATGGAAAATCGATGTTAGAAATTATCTTTTTAATCTTTTTCGTAAGCCGGATCGGTAAGATTGTCGAGGCGCGCGGCTATAAGAAGGGATTGTATGGTTTCATGACCGTGGCGCTGTGGTTTGGCGGAGAAGTGGCGGGGTGCCTGGTCGGGTTGATGTTCCTGGTTCTTTATCGCGAATCCAGCTCCTTGGGTAATACGGATATGTGTGCGGTCTATTTCTTCGGCCTGCTCGGTGCAGGAGTAGGCGCAGTCGTCTCGTACCTGATTGCGTCCAACCTGCCTGTGAGAACGCCGCCGGGTTATCAGTCAATGCCCGGCACACCATTGAATACACTGCCCCGCGAGCCGTCCTACCAACAGCCCGCCCAACCACTTTCCATCAACCAGCCCGAGCCGTCTTCTGGCGCACCGGTAAGCACAGCGCGCGTTCCAACGGCGATAGCCGATGGCTCCTTGCTGGCTTCTTACTTAGAGCAGGCCGAATCGTTGGCGCGTAGCGGTATGCTCGAAGGCGCGGCGCGGGTACTGGAGCAGGGCGCCTATATCAGCGCTGAGTGGGGTCCGACGTTGGCTGGCGTGCCCAAACAAACGGTGCTGCCCCAGGGGAAACCTCCGGCGGGTTATGGATTGCTGGTGCATTTGGCTGGCCAGCGGGGTCGCAAAGATCTGGCTGTGCAATTCTTCCAGCGCATGCTCGAGCTGGACCCATCTGATCCGACCTCCGCCTG
>CAYGZL010000112.1:0-34425 GCA_964354345.1 uncultured Anaerolineaceae bacterium
ACTGTAGATATCGACGTACAGATGCGCGCTTCGTACCTGGATTACGCCATGAGCGTAATCGTGGCCCGCGCTCTGCCGGATGCCCGTGATGGACTTAAACCGGTCCACCGGCGTATCCTGTATGCCATGTACGATATGGGCATCCGAGCGAATACTCCATATAAAAAGTCTGCCCGTATTGTTGGCGAGGTGTTGGGTAAATATCACCCTCATGGCGATGCGGCGGTGTATGAAACGATGGCGCGCCTGGCGCAGGATTTCTCCATGCGGTACATGCTGGTAGATGGTCAGGGGAACTTTGGCTCGATTGATGGCGACGCTCCCGCAGCCATGCGTTATACCGAAGCCCGCCTGACGCGCATGGCTGAGGATATGCTGGCTGACATTGATCGCCAGACCGTCGATTTCTTGGACAACTTCGATGGTTCTTTAAAAGAGCCGGTCGTTCTGCCAGCCAGGTTACCCAACCTGCTCCTGAATGGCTCATCTGGCATCGCAGTCGGGATGGCGACAAATATCCCGCCGCATAATTTACGCGAACTGGTAGCAGCTCTTACGTATATGATTGATCAATATGATCGGAGAGACGAAATTCCTATCGAGGAACTGATCCGATTGGTGCCTGGGCCTGATTTTCCGACTGGCGGTTTGATTGTAGGCAGTGAGGGCATTTTACAGGCTTATAGCACGGGACGCGGCCGGATCGTCCTGCGCGGCCTGGCGCATATTGAAGAGATGAGCGGTGGGCGCCATCGCATTGTCATTACCGAGATCCCATATCAACTAAACAAATCCAGCCTGATCGAACGAATTGCTGAGTTAGTGCGTGAAGAAAAGCTGGAAGATATCAGTGATCTACGCGATGAGTCAGACCGGCGGGGAATGAGTATTGTCATTGAGTTAAAGCGCGGCGCTCAACCCAAGAAAGTACTCAATCAACTCTATAAATTCACTCCATTACAATCTACCTTTGGGGTACAACTCCTGGCTTTAGTGGATGGAGAGCCGCGTTTACTATCCTTGAAGCGCGCGTTAATCATTTTTATCGAACATCGCCTGGAAGTCATCACCCGTCGTGCACAGTTTGACCTGGAGAAAGCTCAAGAGCGCACACATATCCTGGAAGGTTTGATGATCGCCTTAGCGAACCTGGACGCAGTGATCCAAACGATCCGGCAATCACCTGATGCGGATGTCGCCCGCGATCGTTTGATGGAGCGCTTCAAGCTTAGCGAACGCCAGGTGCAGGCGATCCTGGATATGCAGCTTCGCCGCCTGGCAGCCCTGGAACGGCAAAAGATTGAAGATGAACAGCGCCAGACTCTAGAACGGATTGCCTACTTGATAAATTTACTGGCGCATCCGCAGAAAATCCTGGAAATAATTAAGCAGGATCTCGCCGAGATCGCCGAAAAATACGGGGACGAGCGTCGCACGCATATTGCCCACGAAGCCAGTGATGAGTTTCGCCAGGAAGATCTGGTGCCGGATGAAGCAGTGTTAATTAGCCTGACGCAGCGGGGGTATGTAAAGCGGGTCGCCGCCAAGGTTTTCCGATACCAAAGCCGGGGTGGGCGCGGAGTGGCGGGACACGCCACGAAGGAAGAGGACGAGGTCCTGACGCTGATCCCTGCGCGTACTCTGGATACGGTTTTATTCTTCTCTAACCTTGGGAAAGTCTATTCCGAAAAGGCCTACCAGATTCCGGATGTCGACCGGACCGGGCGAGGCATCCCAATGGTCAACGTTTTAGCGCTCGGTCCAAACGAGGCGATCACTGCCGCAGTCTCTGTGCCTGATTTTGATGCCTCACATTACTGTGTGATGGCCACCCGTAATGGGCGCATCAAGCGGATTGTACTCTCTGAGCTGGCTGCCGTCCGGCCGTCGGGTTTGATTGCGATGACCCTGGAGGCGGGTGATCAGATGGGTTGGGCGCGCCTGACGGATGGGCACGATGAAGTGATCCTGGTCACTGAGCAAGGCCAGGCGTTGCGTTTCGCGGAGGGTGAAGTTCGCCCCATGGGCCGCACTGCAACGGGTGTGACCGCGATTCGCCTGGAAGAGGGGGATGTCGTGGCCAGCATGGAAGTGATCGAAACGGGCGGTGAGTTATTGGTTGTCACCACCCTCGGTTATGGCAAGCGTACTCCATTAGAGGAGTACCCGCTCACAGGCCGCGCGACGGGGGGTGTGCAGACGATCAACAAAGGGGCTCTTACCCGCATCGGTCGGATTGCTGCAGCGCGTGTCGTCCAGGAAGCAGATGACCTGACAATTATTTCCAGTGGCGGTGTGATTTTACGGACCAGGGTGAAAGACATCGCCCGCTCCGGACGCGCCGCGCGCGGGGTAGTTGTGATGAGTCTACAAAAAGGTGAGAGTGTAGCTTCGTTGGCACGGATCGCAGACGCGGATCTAAGGCAGGTGAACGGGGCGAAGCCGGATCTCACCGCTGCGAACCAGGTGTAGCTGACCGGTTGTATCGCGCAACCGCAGGCTACCGTCTGCCTCTAACCCAAGCACCTGACCCTCCACCACGAGGGTGGTTTGATTTGGATCATTCTGGTTGGTCGTCCGTAGTACTTGCACCCAATCGCCCCGCCAGGCCAGGCGGTCTTCCCAGGCCTGGAGAAACTCATCGGAGAAAAGGCGCGCCCGCCAGGTCGTGATCTCTACCAAAACCGTCCGCAGCAGTTCCAGGCGAATTACGGGGATTGCGAGGTACGCCTCCAGGAAAGTAGCCGGAAACTGCAGGGAAGAACTGGAAGGAATCGCCTGCCGGGTGATATTTATGCCGATGCCCAGGATGATTGCTGAGAGATTATCACCCTGCCATTCCAGTTCAACCAAAATACCAGCTACTTTGCGTTGCGCGATCAAAACATCGTTCGGCCACTTGATCTGGCTGGGTACTCCATAATTCTTCTGGAAGGCTGCACAAACAGCCAGAGCTCCCAGACCTGACAGACGATAGAGTGGGAAAGGTTGTGGCGCTGAATCCTGCGCAGGAATTCGGAGCACCAGGCTGAATGCCAGGGTCGCGTCGGGAGGCGTGTACCACGGCCGGCCGGCTCTGCCGCGGCCATGGGTTTGTTCGTTAGCGACCACCAGCGCCAGATCAGGAGCCCCTGCCTGCACCCAGCGGATTGCTTCATCACTGGTTGAATCGATCTGTTCGAAATAACGAATAGCTGGAAATGGTAAGTCAGCCAGTGTCATATTAAGCTTTTGAAGATCCATAATTGGATTTTACCGCATCAAATCCAATCTGGACGAATTCAAATGACCTGTGATATACTTGCGCGGCCCTGTGGCAGGATTTACTTGCCTTGGACGGGCGACCTTATGGACGCCCATACTTTACACGCTTTCTGACTCAACCGGGCGTGCCACATAGGTGGACTGGCCGTTCCCTGTCCGTGGTTCCGGCTGAGGATGACGAAAGCGGAAGAAAAACGCGAAGGAGATTTCCAATGGCCATTATACCTATGAAGTCGCTTCTCGAAAGCGGTGTGCACTTTGGGCATCGCACCCACAAGTGGCATCCCGCGATGAAGCCCTATATCTTTACCGAGCGCAATGGTATCCACATCATTGACCTGCAAAAAACCGTCAAAGCTTTGGAGCAGGCGTATAACCTGGTGCGAGATGCGGTTGCCAACGGGGGTACCGTCCTGTTTGTTGGGACAAAGCGCCAGGCCCAGGAGACGATCCAGGGTGAGGCCATGCGTGCTGGAATGCCCTATGTCTCGATACGCTGGTTAGGCGGCATGTTGACCAACTGGCGCACCATCCGCCAGCGCATCAATGAGCTGGATCAGATGGAGCGTATGCGTGAAAAGGGCGAGTTCGAGCGCTTGACTAAGAAGGAAGCCTTGATTCTGACCCGGGAGATCGAACGTCTGGAACTCCTCTTGGGCGGTATTCGTCACATGGTTGGGCTGCCTAATTTGCTGTTTATCGTGGATGTACGCCGGGAAGTGACCGCCATCCATGAGGCCAACTTGTTGAAAATTCCGGTGATTGCCCTGGTGGATACCAATTGTGATCCGCGTGACATAGATTATGTCATCCCTTCCAATGATGACGCCATTCGCGCGATTAAGCTATTGGTTGGCAAAATGGCGGATGCGGCGGCTGAAGGCAAGGCGCTGCGCAAGGATATCGAAGTCGATATGGGTTTCCCCGTCGCGGCTGAAAGAATAGCTGTTGCCGATGAAGCTGAATTGCCCGATGAAGAGCTGTTGGGTGAGGCGACTCTGGCAAAACTATCTTACCATTCTGCGATCACCAAGCTTGGCGATGAATTGGTAGAGGAAGAGTGGGTAGAAGAAGACCATGAAGATGAAAACGAAGAAGAGCATGTGATAGAGCCAGAAGAAGCCGATGTGGAAAAGGCAGAAGAGGAGTAATCATGGCAATTACCACACAACAAATCAAAGAATTACGCGCAGCCACCGGCGCCGGTATTTTGGACTGCCGTAAAGCTTTAGAGCAGGCCAATGGTGAGTATGCCAAAGCAGTAGATTACCTGCGTGAAAAGGGTCTGGCAACTGCGGCCAAGCGCGCTGATCGGGAAGCCTCGGAAGGTGTGGTTGAAATTTACTCGCATGGTAATGGCCGGGTAGGTGTGATGGTCGAGGTTAACTGCGAAACCGATTTTGTAGCCCGATTGGAGGCCTTCCGCATTTTTGCACATGAGGTTACCTTGCAGGTAGCAGCCGCCGCGCCACGCTACATTCGAGCTGAAGAAATCCCCACGGATGTCTTGGAACATGAAACAGAAATCGCCCGAAACCGAGCGCGTGAAGAGGGTAAGCCTGAGGCTGTTCTGGAACGGATCGTTGAAGGTCGCATGGAAAAATTTCGTGATGAGGTGTGCCTGGTGCGGCAGTCCTATATTCGAGATGAGAGTATCACCATCGAGCAATTGTTGTTACAGAATATCGCCGCGATTGGGGAGAACATCATCATCCGGCGCTTTGTGCGCTGGGAGCTTGGCGAGGGTGTCCACGGGGACGGCGCCAATTAAAGTATTTTGAAAAAGGCCAACCAACCGGTTGGCCTTTTTTCTACCAGGAGGCAAAATGATGGAAAAACCATTGAAATATCATCGGGTGCTGCTGAAATTGAGTGGAGAAGCATTGGCTGGGGAACAGGGTATTGGAATCGATCCAATGCGTGCCGAGGATATTGCCCAACGCGTGGCTGAAATTCGTGGGCTGGGCGTGGATGTCGCCATCGTAATCGGCGCGGGAAACCTGTGGCGTGGTCGCAGCGGTCTGGATCGGGGTATGGATCGAGCGACTGCTGATTATATGGGCATGATCGCGACGGTAATGAATGCCCTGGCGTTGATGGATGCCATGGAACGCTTGGGGCTGGTAACCCGGGTCCAGTCTGCCGTGGAAATGCATGCGGTTGCCGAACCTTACATTCGCCGGCGAGCGATCCGCCATCTCGAAAAGGGGCGCGTAGTTATCTTAGGTGGGGGGACCGGGAATCCATATTTCTCCACCGATACCGCAGCCGCCTTGCGGGCGATGGAGATCGGCGCAGATGTCTTAATTAAAGCCACCAAGGTAGATGGCGTTTATGATTGCGACCCCCTGCTGAATCCCAATGCAGTGCGTTTCGATACTTTAACGTATATGGAGACTATCAACCGGCGCTTACAGGTAATGGACAGCACCGCCATATCATTGTGCATGGACAATGACTTGCCAATCCTGGTGCTTAACCTGTGGGATAAAGATGCGCTCCGTTTAGCGTTGTATGGCGAACCTGTAGGAACACTCGTCAGCGGTTGATAAAAAGAGTGTTTTCGGGTATCCTTAGAGCATCGGAAATTCTTTCGATTCATGGAGGCGTCTATGTTGAAAGAGGTGTACCAGGAAGCTGAAATCCGGATGAAAAGTACGGTTGACTCTCTGGAGGAGGATCTTTCAGCGATTCGGACAGGCCGCGCTCACCCTGGTTTAGTTGAGCGCTTGCATGTTGAGTATTATGGCGTTCCAACGTCTCTGATTCAACTGGCTAGCATCAGTGTCCCTGAGTCACGCACATTATTAATCCGACCCTTCGACGCCTCCACCTTGAAGGCAATTGAGCGTGCCATCCTGGCTTCAGATCTAGGCCTGACGCCCAATAACGATGGCAAACAAATTCGCTTGAACCTCCCACAACTCACCGAACAACGCCGGCGAGACCTGGTTAAAATCGTGCATAACCGCTTAGAGGAAGCCCGGGTGGCGGTGCGCAACATTCGGCGCGATAGTATCAAAGACCTGAGAGAATTTGAGCAAGAGAAGATGATCTCTGAAGATGATTTAGAGTTGGGTGAAGAGGAGCTACAAAAAATTACCGACCGGTATGTCGATGAAATTAATGCCCACGGCGTGAGGAAAGAGAAGGAGATCATGGAAGTGTAGCGCTCAAATATCTTAAGAAGAGATTCAAGCGTTAAAATCTTCCTTCTTGCTTGTTTATGGATCAATCGCCGATTTCAGAATCACCAGAACGAGTCCCAACCCACGTGGCCATTATCATGGATGGCAATGGTCGCTGGGCCTTGGCGCGTGGATTGCCCCGCATGGCAGGTCATCGCGCAGGTACTGAAAACTTGCGCCGCACCATCGAAGCCTGTATTGAGTTTGGGATCAAGTATCTGACAATCTATGCTTTTTCGACCGAGAACTGGGGACGTCCTCAGGAAGAAGTTCAAGGCTTGATGCGTATTCTTGAAGATGTAATTGATCATGAATTACGCGAATTGAATGATCAGGGGGTTCAACTCCACCACATCGGTCGCTTAGATCGCCTGGAACCCTTTCTGCGGGATAAGGTTTTGCACGCCATCGAGTTCACGAAAAATAATAACCGGTTGGTATTGAACATCGCATTCAACTACGGCGGTCGGGATGAAATTGTATGTGCGGTTCAACGAATGATCCAGGATGGAGTCAAAGCTGAAGAGGTAACCGACGAACTGGTCAGCCGTTACCTGTTTACCGCGGGCGTGCCGGATCCAGATTTAATCATCCGTACCTCGGGTGAGCTGCGCGGCAGTAACTTTTTGCTCTGGCAAGGCGCATATTGTGAGTGGTATTTCACACCCACATACTGGCCGGATTTCGACAAAGAACAATTCCGCCTGGCGCTAGAAGAATATCGCCATCGTGAGCGGCGGTACGGGCGGGTCAGTGTGCCTGAAGGGACTGAATCTCCATATGTTCCTTAAACGCTTCCTGGTCGCGGCAGTTCTCCTGCCGATCGGGATCGCGTTTATTATTTGGGGAGAATGGGCTTATGCTGCCTTCGTTGCAGTAGTTTTGACCCTGGCAGCTGGCGAATATGTGCGATTATTTCGCGCCAGCGGCGTGGAACCCGCTGGCGTTTTGATCGTTGGTGGAGCATTTCTGCTGCCTTTAGCCAGAAGGTGGAATGGATTCGAGAGTACTCCCGAGCTCATCACTTTGCTAATCTTATTGAGCATGACTTACCATTTGGTGGCGTATGAGCGCGGACGCAATCAGGCTGGCAGCGATTTTGGTGTAACCGTGGCAGGGATCCTGTACCTGGGTTGGATCGGGGCTTATCTTGTTTCACTGCGAGATCTGCCAGGAGGGCAATGGTGGGTGTTGTTGGCGATACCGGCCATCTGGTTTGCAGATGGTGCTGCGTATTTTATTGGTAGTCGCTTTGGACGTCACAAGCTCAGCCCGCGCTTGAGTCCAAAAAAAACCTGGGAGGGCTACTTTGGGGGCATTCTGTGCGGAGTCCCGATTACTGTATTACTGGCCTGGCTCTGGCAACGCTGGGCGGGTGTGGAATTACCGATCTGGTTGGGGGGAGCGGCTCTATTAGGACTCGCCCAGAGTGTCTTGCCTACCCTGGGCGACCTGGGGGAGAGCATGATCAAGCGCCAGGCAGGCGTCAAGGACTCGAGCAATCTATTACCGGGGCATGGTGGAATTTTCGATCGGATTGACTCATGGTTATGGGGGGGTGTGATTGGTTATTATCTGGTTCTTTGGTTATTTCGACCTTGATTGTCTTGCTTGGATATGGTATGATCGTGTTTAATAACTGAATATGCCCCTGAGCGGTACTCTTATCCAGAGAGGCGGAGGGAACGGCCCTTAGAAGCCTCGGCAACCGGTTAGCTGTCGATCTTCAGCGCTCAGCAATCGGCCAAACGGCTGATTACTGAAGTTGATCGTAGAAAGCTAAAGAAGGTGCCAATTCCGGCAGAAGCAGGTTCTGGAAGATGAGAGGGCGACCGTATGATATTTACTTGCCCTTTCTTGATGTCCAGAAGGGGTAAATTTTTAAATATGGAGGCATTGTATGACAACTTCTTTTATGAACTCGCCAAGTCTGATGTTTACCTCAGAATCGGTGACAGAAGGGCATCCCGACAAGATTTGTGACCAGATCAGTGATGCTGTGCTAGATGCCTGCCTGGCACAGGATGCTAACTCTCGGGTAGCTTGTGAAGTAGCCACCAAGACAGGATTTGTCCTTCTATTAGGCGAGATCACAACCCGTGCTCAAATTAATCTTGATGAAATCGCCCGAAAAGTTATCACGGATATTGGGTATACGGACAGCAGTATTGGATTTGATGGCAATAGCTGTGGGATTTTGCTGGCAATCACCAAGCAATCCAGCGACATCGCCATGGGCGTTGACCATGCGCTGGAGGCAAAATTGGGCGAGATGACCGACGCCGAAGTAGAGGCGATCGGCGCTGGCGACCAGGGGATGATGTTTGGTTTTGCTTGTGATGAAACCCCGGTTTTGATGCCATTGCCCATTTACCTGGCGCACCGTCTGACCCGCCGGTTGAGTGAAGTGCGCAAGAATGGCACATTGCCCTGGTTGCGCCCTGATGGCAAGGCCCAGGTGACCGTAGAGTATGAGTACGGCCGGCCGCGTCGCATTGATACAGTTCTGGTCAGCACCCAACATATCCCAGAGATCACACAGGCGGAGGTTCGTCAGGGTGTGATTGAACATATCATCCTGCCTGTGCTGCCGGTGGAGATGGTTGATGCGAAGATGAAGATCTATGTTAATCCCACCGGACGCTTTGTTATCGGCGGACCGTTGGGCGACGCAGGCCTCACTGGCCGGAAGATCATTGTCGATTCCTACGGCGGAATGGGCCGGCATGGCGGCGGCGCGTTCAGTGGTAAAGATCCGACCAAGGTGGATCGTTCAGCAGCCTATGCGGCGCGCTGGGCTGCAAAAAATGTCGTTGCCGCAGGTCTGGCCTCCCGCTGTGAAATTCAGGTGGCGTATGCCATCGGTGTTGCCAGGCCATTGAGTATCAACGTGGAGACTTTCGGCACGGGGTGCATCCCGGATGATGAGATTGCTCACCTGATCAAGACCTATTTCGATCTGCGACCCGGCGCCATTATCCGCGATTTGAAACTGCGCCGGCCCATTTATCGCCAGATAGCGACGTACGGTCATTTCGGTCGAGACGACCTGGATCTACCCTGGGAGCAAATTGACAAGGCGGATTTGTTGCGCCAGGCAGCCGGATTGGATGTAGAGATTGCGCTTGCAGCTGATTAAATAACTGCACGGTAGATAAAAAAACTGCTCTTGGTGTTCCCGAGAGCAGTTTTTTTACCTCTTGGCTCTATCACTTACTGTCCAATACGGTTCGCTGAGCTACCAAAAATGGGCAGCAGCGCTACACGCCCGCGCAATGCATTTAGAACACCGCTGATCCAGGCGATCACGCCTAATATGAATGTGCAAATAACTATAGTAAAGAGCGCGATTCCGATAAGCGCGGCATAGGGGATAAAGGTGAGGAGGTAGGTTATGACAAACCATCCCGCGAACACAACCAGCAGAAATATAATCAAACCAATGGACTGGCGCAAGTGAAACATGACAAATGCATTCTTGCGATTAGCCAGTGCGGCGTACAACCAACCAATCACCGGAATGTAAGCGATTGTAGCTGCAATTCGGTCTGAAGTGTTCATGTCTACCCTCCAATCCCTTTCAGGTTGAGATCTTTTACAAAATGGCAACTCACAAAATGTCCGCTTGAAATTTCTACCAATTCTGGTTCTTGCTGGCCGCATATGGGTTGAGCGTAATTGCAGCGTGGGTGGAAAATGCAACCTGGCGGCGGATTAGCTGGGCTGGGCACATCGCCTTGCAAGGTTATCCGGTCTGTCTTTATATCGGGATCGGCTGGCGGAATTGCTGACAATAAGGCTTCGGTGTAGGGATGCAGGGGATGGGGGAGCAACTCATTCGTCTCGGTCAACTCAACAATCTTACCCACGTACATCACGGCGATGCGGTCAGATATATGCTCAACGACTGATAGATCGTGGGCGACAAAGATCAGGGTTAAACCTAAATTGGCTTGCAACTCCTGCAGCAGGTTCAATACCTGGGCCTGAACAGAAACATCCAGCGCCGAAACTGGTTCATCGGCGATGATCATGCGTGGGTTGAGCGAAAGGGTGCGCGCCAGACCGATTCGTTGGCGTTGACCACCCGAAAATTCGTGCGGATAGCGGCGCATATAAGTCGGGTCCAAACCGACTTCTCGCATCAACTGCGCTACCCGCTCTTCGGCTTGTTTTCCATGCGCAATGCCATGAATTTCTAGCGGTTCGCTGATCAAGTCTTTGACAGTCAGGCGTGGATTGAGCGAGCTGAATGGATCCTGGAATATCATGCGCATTTCACGGCGCAGGGGTTTCATGTCCTTCTGGCTGATCCGGGCAATATCCACCATTTCACCATTTTGGCGGTGATAACAAATTTCACCTGAGGTAGGATCGTACAGGCGCAAGATCGTGCGTCCAACGGTAGTCTTACCGCAACCGCTTTCGCCCACCAGCCCAAGCACCTCACGTTCTTTCAGGGAAAAGCTTACCCCATCCACCGCCTTGACATGCCCCACGACTTTCTGGAATATGCCGCGCCGGATTGGGAAATACATTTTCAGGTTATTGACTTCAAGGATGAGATTATCAACTTTGTCAACCATAGGTCTGCATCCGTTTATTTCTCCACTTGGATAGTTGCTTCTGCCATCAGAATATCAGGATCCGTCCAGCCCTTCTGTCGGGCTAACTCCTGGAATGCACGCCGGAACACCAGTTGAACCTTAACGGTTGCGGTGTTTTCAGGTAATAAATCAAACAAATATTGGGTTGTATCTGTTGCCATGGCTGCCAGGCGAGTATCTTCAACGACAGTAATTGGTCGCCAATAAGCTGCGGTGGGGGTTTCGCCTGTCCAATCATCTCTTAACACTTTCGCATAAGCTTTGCCTGGTTTACCCGCATAATTGCCTGCCCAGGCTGGTAGCACCGGTCCTTGGAGCAGGTTGAGCAGCTTACCATTTGAATTAAGCGCTTCTACCACCAGCATCATGGAACGGATCGGCGCGTCGGTCGGCACATGGTGTCCGGTTTTATCATTGAAAATGCTGATCTCTACTTTAAGGTTGATCCCATCCCGAACGGCTGTGCTTGTCATGGTGACCGCATTCTTCATCAACTGCTCATCGGCGACGCCTGGCATGGTATGGTCGTGTAAGGGTGCATAATCGCGTGTGATGCCGCCGCGCTCGGGAAAGACAAAATATTGGGTATCTATCACTGGCATGTGGCAGTCCTGGCAGGTTTTACCCGTTTGTGGGTCACTATAAGGACTGTCCAGCCACTCGCCATACGAGTTGTAGATCACGGTGCCACCGGTCACCGTCCCGACCCCTACCACGCCACCAAAAACACCGTAATGGCATGGCGCGCAGAACTCGCTTTTCGCTTCTAACGGCGAGTAGCTGACACGCCGGGTAACATCCACCAGTGTGCCGAAGAACAATTGCTGGCCCTCTGCCGGTCTATACAGACGCATGGATAAGATGCCGGGCATATCGGGTAGCGGTAATTTCGTGTGTGGGTCGATGATGACCGCGCCGATCTTGTGGCAGAAGTCACAGGTGATCCCTTCGGCTGCATCCCCGCTCAAACCCAAGGGGAGGGTATGCGGATCAATCACACCTTGCGAACGTTCGATGGTCAGGTCGGTATGGCAGCCCGACCAGCCGCAGTTTTTCTGGTTGGGCACCTTCGAAGCGACTGGCGTATGGCAGGTGGCGCAGTTACCGGCCCGATTATTGTTATCCAGGCGGAAGCCAGGTCCATAATAAGGCAGGTTTGGGTCAGGGGGTAGGGCAACGCCGCCTTTACCCCACTGCACTGGCTGACTCTGTTGGCCGTTGACATTCGTGCCGGTGTAAATCGTGAGAAAGCGTGGATTAATGGCAGCCTGCGAATGAGCATCCGCCTGCCATTCTTTGTATTCGCGATGGCATAACCCGCAGCTCGCGCTTCCCTTGACTCCCTCAAACGAGAACCAGGGATACAGGTTGTTATCTTTTTCAGCGAGTGGTTTCAGGGTGATGCGCACATCCTGACCGCCTGTCCAATCTGGCGCACTGGGATTCAAGCTGGTCCAGCCGACATAATACCCTTCTGACCAGGCGGTGAGGTTGAGCGGTGTGATACCCTGGATCCCACCCAGGGTAAAGGCGCCGCTGGCGTCGGTTTGGGTTCGGTTGGCCGTACCCTGAATTTGGACAATCGCGCCAGCCAGGGGTCCATTGGCATCTGCGATCACCCCGGAGACGATGGGGGGTAGCGGTGTTGTATTGACGCGGGTTGGTACGACCGTTGCGGCGGTTGTTGCACTCGCCTGGGTGGTTGGCGTCGAAAGGACGGGCGTGTCTGTAGGATCAGCAAGTATGGTTGTACTTGCAGGGGCAGTATCCGTGACTGCCAGGGTAGCAGTGGTAGATTGCGTTGATAAGGTGGGCTGCCTTGTCTGCAAACAAGCCGCCAGGCCAAATAGAATTAACAAGACACCGATAAAGATCACCAATACAGGTTTGCGCATTCTAATTGCTACCTCGAAGCGTAGGGGTCAGCGGCATCGCGCAGGCCATCGCCCAGGAAGTTAAAGCCCAGCACTGCCATGACGATAAATCCAATCGGCGCTAAAATCCAGGCATTCTGACCGAGGGTCTGGATATCCTGGGTGTTTCTCATCATTAGCCCCCAGCTAATCAACGGCTCGGTGATGCCGATTCCCAGGAAGCTCAGGAAGGATTCAGCCAGGATCACGCCAGGGACCGTCAGAGTCAGAATCACGATGACATGACTTAATGTATTCGGGTACAGGTGGCGGAAAATGATCCGCGCGTCCGAGGCGCCCATCTCCTTGGCCGCCATGATGAAATCCGTCTCGCGCAGAGACAGTACTTTGCCGCGCACCTCACGGGCCAGCGTGGTCCACGAAAGCAACGCAAAAATGCAGGCCATAACGATAAAGACCGAAAAGGAGTCGGCGGTTTTAGGGATCAGCGCTGCCAACGCCATCCATAGCGGTAAGTTCGGGAACGCGGCAACGAACTCGGTAAACCGTTGTAATACATTATCCACCCACCCCCCGAAATAGCCGGAAGCCACGCCTAATATCGAACCGACGGCGATACTGATGATTGTGCCGAACAGGCTCATGCTCAGGGAGATCCGTCCGGCTTCGCTGGCTTTACCCCACAGATCGCGCCCCATTTTATCAGTGCCAAGTATGAAAATAGTGCCACCCTCTTCTACTCCATAGAGGTGCAGCTTGCTGGGGATCAGGCCGAGGATTTTATATTCCGAGCCCTGTACAAATAATTTGATGGGATAAAGCTTACTTTCATCTTCCACCCAATACACTCGGAATGTCACCGGATCCAAAGTATACGAATAATTGTATACGAAGGGAACCAGGTGAAATTTACCCTCGTGGTCAAAAAAGTGGATTTTCTGGGGAGGGATAAACGCCGATTGCAAATCGATTGTGAAAAGCGAAGTCGGACAGAAGAAATCAGCAAAGACAGCCAGGCAGATGAGTACCAGGACCAGTAGCCCACCGAAGATGGAAGCTTTACTGCGCCGGAAGCGGCGCCAGACCAGTTGAAAATAACTTTCATTTTGCTCTTGCCCGGCAAGTGCCTGGCTGACCAGCGTGGAGTTAGACGCTTCATCGTTCATAACGGTTTCCCTCTCTGGGTTAACTGTAACGGATACGTGGATCCAGAACGGCTAATAACAAATCAGCCAGCAAATTACCGAGCAAAATCAGAGCTCCATACATCAAGAGTAACGAGCCTGATATGTAGATGTCCTGGTTGACCAGAGATTCATAGAATAGCGGTCCAAGAGTGGGCAAGCCCAAAACAATCGCCGCCTCCAGCTCGCCTGTCATCATATAGGGCAGCACCGTGCCCTGGTAGGCAACAATGGTGTGTAAAGCATTGGGCACCGCATGCTTCAGGATCACTGTGCTTTCCTTCAAACCCTTCGACCGGGCAGTGGTGACATATTGAGCGCCCAGCACATCCAGCAGGTTGCCGCGCATCACGCGCAGGTTGCGGGCCACACCGCCCAATCCGGCGATGATCAGTACCGGCCAGATATGCTTGAACATGTCCACCACCCGAGCCCAACTCCAGGGCGCCACGACGAATTCCGGTGAGAAGAACTGGGCCAGGCTGGGTCCCTTGAAGGTGATGACCACCAGGTACAAGATGATAATCGCGATGGAAAAACGGGGGATAGAGGTGAACAGGAAGGACAGTACCGCCCAGAAATTATCCCAAAAGCCATATTTTCTGGGCGCCACGAAGATCCCCAAACCCACCCCCACCACGGTGGAGATCAGGTGGCACAAGATCGCCAGAATGAGGGTCTTGGGTAGGCGGTCAGCGATCAGCACACCAACGTCCTTGCGGTAGGCTAACGAATAGCCAAACTTGCCTTCGGTGACCATGCCTTTGACCCACTCAAAAAATTGGGTGGCTATAGGTTGATCCAGACCGTATTGCTGCCGCACAATATTGGCGGCAGATAAGGCTGACTCATAGGTGTTACCCTGGGCGATTAGATATGCTTGGTACCGGCTGGCAAAGTCTCCAGGGGGCAGCTTGATGATAATAAATGAAACAATCCCGATCCCAATCAACAGGAAAACTGCGATGATCAATCTGCGAATGATGTAATTGAGCATGCTGCCTCCAGGGTGTAATGTACTTCAATAAAATGGGTAGGTTGGAGGATTTCTCCACCAACCTACCCAACTGACTAAAGATTATTTGATGTAAACGGGCAGGGTCTCCGGGCGGTTCTGGGTCAACTGTTGATCCACAGGTGTCCAGAGGGTGTCCAGCAGGATGGCGTCTTCCACCCACTGATACATGAACACGGGCGTACCATCCGGGATGTTCTTGACGCGCTTGGCCACACCCAGGCCATAGCGCCCAACAAACACACCCAGACCATAAACGTTCTTGGTGAAGATGTTGTTGTACTGCGACATCAACGTCTTGCGACCAGCGGCGTCGAAGGTCGAGCGGTACTTGTTGACGATGTCAATCAGGCTCTGTTCGAAATCCATCAACTGGCGCGGGGTGTCGCCTTCGCGTTGCCAGTCGAAGGTCTTGGTGAGGGGAGCCAGGGCGGTGGGATTCTTGAAGGGTAAGGCGAATTCCTGTCCGCCGCGGTTAGTAGCCATATCCCAGGTGCTGGCGGTATGCATATCGGTGCTGGTGGCGCTGTCAAGGATCTTCATGTTGATCTTGATGCCCACCGCGCCCCACTGGTTGACCAACGCTTCGGCGACCGATTGGGTTTCCTTGGCGTCTTGTGAGGCGGTCAGTTGCATAACCACGCTCTGGCCGGCGGTTGGTCCGCTGGTCCATTCCAGGATGCCGTCGTTATTGGTATCCTTTAAGCCGATTTCAGCCAGGAGGATCTTGGCTGACGCCGGATCATACGGATAATATACGACTGACTTCTGGTCGAAGTCCGGAGCGCCTGGATAGAGGCCGCCCGCCCAGGCCCGCAGGAAGGGGCCTTTCATGATCGACTGGGCGATGCCCTCGCGATCCGTGGCATAGCTCAGCGCCTGGCGGAAGCGCAGGTCGCGGAACAGCGTGCGCACAGCCGTATCGCGCTCATTCTGGATGCCTACTCCTAAGGAGTAGTTGAAGCTGATGAAGTAGCCGAGGGTTTCAGGACCCCAGGTGATGGTGTACTTAGCAGTGGCATCCTGGGCCTTGGTCATGGCTTCGACGAAGGTGCTGGGATTTTCCAGGTTCATATGGTCGCAGTCGCCAGCGATGGTGCACAGGTCACGCCCGATGCCGCTGGGACCTTTACGGTACTGGATTTCATCGAAGTAGGGTAGCTGATTGCCATTTTCGTCGACTTTCCAGTAGTACGGGTTGCGGCGCATGATCATCAGCTCATCGAGCTTATATTCCGTGATGACCCACGGGCCCATGGTTACCAGCGGTAGCTTATCCGGGGGTAAGGCGTCGGCGAAATCTTTATAGGATGGCTTGGGATCAGCGGTGCTCCACTTGGGGTGCAGGGGCTTGAGTTGGTGAGCCGGCATCACATGGAAGTTGTCTTCAGCCAGCAGGTAGAAAGCAGACAGCGGCTTGGCGACCGGGAAGGTGAACTTGATCGTGAAGTCATCCACCTTTTCCAGGCTGGCGGGTTTGCCATCCCAGGTCCAGGCTTCCTGGTGGAAAGTGGTATTGACATTCGTGTCGAGGGTATAGCCTTCCCAGGTAAACATGACGTCATCAGCGGTGAATGGCATACCATCCGACCATTTGGCGCCTTCGATCAGGTGCATGGTCAACTGCAAGCCGTCGGCGGACCACTCCCAGCTCTTGGCGAGCTCGGGCATAGGCTCGATATCCTGATCCGCGCGGTAGAGTGGGCCGGTCTTGATCAGCGATTGGTAGCGAGTGGTGTAGGATTCGATACCGAACCAGCCCATCGTGGTGCCAGCCATATCGTTATAACCGGCTGTGGGGCAGGCCGAGAAGCCGCGCCACAGGTCGCCATATACGCCTGGTCCATCCTTCATCCCCGAGGTTAAATAGACCTGGGGTTCCTTGGGCAGGCGGTCCTTGACGGGCGGCAGAGTGCCATCGGCAACCAGCTTATCCATCCAGGCCGGTTGCTTGTATTCGGGCAGCGCCTTGTAGGTGACAATCTGACTGAGGGGTAGCTTTTTAACTTCCGATCCGCCCAGGGTTATTTTGTTCGGAGCGGGATATGCAATCGGGGCTTTGACTTGAGCTTTTTCGGGTGGTTGGGTTGCGACGGCTGTCGTCGGTTGAACTACCACGGGCGCTTCTTTGGTTGGCTCCACACCTTTGGTAGGCGTGGCTGGGCCTGCGGTGCAGGAGGATAAAATCATTGCACTCGCAATCGCCAGGGTCACCAATGTCCATAAAATCTTGCGTGGACTCATACTATGCTTCTCCTTATCTAATCTAGATAGCTGGATACAGATTTTTTCGCTCCACTATGTGGATTGACATCCGATTATTTCCAGCAAGGTACTATCATTGTTTTACTTGGATTCGGTACTTGATCTTCACGGATGACTTATTAGTAGTAAGACCTCCTTTCTTCATTCTTCTGAGAACAACCAACAAGATACTAACCGCCCTGGCTGGATTTCACGCAGCAAGGGGGCGCGTTGGCTGCAGATTTCCATCGCTCGCGGGCAGCGCGGTTGAAAGGCACAGCCAGGAATCACATCGGTGGGCGTCGGCACCATGCCAGCGATCGGCACCAACTGCTTCTTACCCTTCCTTCCCAACACTGGCACTGAGTTTAACAAGCCCACCGTGTAGGGGTGTAGCGGGTGGTGGAACAACTCGTGTGTTTCGGCATATTCAACGATCTTGCCGAGATACATCACCGCCACCTCGGCAGCCATCTGCGAGACCACCCCCAGGTTGTGTGTAATGATGATAATGGACGAACTGTAATCCGCCTGGAGCTTGCGCATCAGGTCTAAGATTTGCGCCTGGACGGTTACATCCAGGGCGGTAGTGGGCTCGTCTGCAATCAGGATCGAAGGATTGCACGAAAGCGCCATGGCGATCATGACGCGCTGGCGCATGCCGCCGCTTAACTGGTGCGGATATTCGTGCAGGCGCTGCTTGGGAGCGCTGATCTGCACCCGGGTTAGCATTTCCAGAGCCCGATCCAGAGCTGCTTTTTCTCCAACTTTCTGGTGAATTTTCACCCCCTCAGCAATTTGAGCGCCGATTGTATAGAGTGGATTTAGCGAGGTCATCGGTTCCTGGAAGACAATGGCGATTTCCCCGCCGCGAATGCTGCGCATTTCTGAGCCGCGTGGGTTCAATTGAACGATATCAACCACCTCCTGGTTGCTGTGGCGGCGCAGGTTGATTTGCCCGTCCACGATCTTACCAGGCGGCGATTGGATCAGGCGCATGATCGACATTGCCATAATGCTCTTGCCGCAACCGCTTTCGCCCACCAGGCCAAGGGTGCTGCGGGGCGGCAGGGATAGGTCCACCCCATCCAGGGCGCGTACGGTCACTCTTTCCAGATAGAAATAAGTTTTTAGATTCTTTATCTCTAAGACAGGTTGGGTAGTGGATTGAGGGGCAGTTGGTTCCATGGGCCTTTTCCAGTCCTTAAACCGATGAGGATGATTTCTTGTATATTAATTGGTTTAATATGGAATGCAAGGTTGAAGGCAAGACCGGCTTAACCAGGAAAACATAGGCGCCCTGGCCCATGCCGGTTTTCCGGTCGTCTTCTACGCTACATAAAATAACTGGCGGAGAGTGGGGAGCGGCATGCATTTCTTTGAGCAGGATCCAGCCTTCGCCGTCGTTCACGGCTGGCTCGATCACCAGCACATCCAGAGCACTCTGTTTCAGATGCAGGCGTGTCTCGGGCACGCTTTCGCTTGTGATGACGGAATAATCACTGGTTAACTCGCGTGCATACAACTCAAGCGTTAAGCGGTCATCATCCAAAACGAGAACAGTCGGCTTTACGATCGCCAATCGCTTCTCCTCCCCAGCTAGAACGAGAGAAAATAATTATTAAGCAGTTGTTTCCGGTCACAATTCGTCAAAGACAAGCCGTTTAACTATAATCTTTATATATATTTTTGGCTTGGATAAAACAACACTCGGGTTGGATTTTCATATGAAGTTCAGTTAAAATCTGGATTGGCGGTATTCCAGCGGCGACTGGCCGGTCAGTTTATGGAATACCCGGCTGAAATAGGCCGCATCATTAAAGCCGACCTGGGAGGCAATGTGGGTGACCGTATCTTGCGTCTGCATTAGCAACTCTTTGGCTTTGTGGATGCGAAAGCGGTTCAGGTAATCCCAGGGGGAGATGGTAATTTCCTGGCGAAAAATGGCGCTCAAGTAATTTTCACTGACGCCCACGACGCGGGCGATTTCTTTGCGCGTGATCGGTCGGGTATAATTCTGGTGCAAAAAGGCCAGGCTTTGCTTTACCAATTGGCTGGTCGGCTGAGGCAGCACCCGCGTCTCCCCGTCAACTTTGCTGAGGAAATCCAAAGTCTCGGCGCGCGTGAGGATGCCTTTCGTATAAAAAATTGTCTTATAGTAGTTGAGACGCTGGATATCCGCGTAGTTCAACAACTTCCCGCTGATTACCACGACCGGTACTTGTTGGGTGCGGGGTTCACTGCGCACTTGTTCCAAGACTGTAAAACCATCTACCTCGGGCATCATCAGATCAAGCAAAATGAGCGCGGGTGTCTCGTCCTGTAAAATTTCCAACGCCTGGCGGCCAGCATTGGCGAAAATCAAACGGTTCTGCGGGTAGCTTTGGCTCAATAACTCTCGATAATGCTCGAGCGCCTGCGGATCGTCGTCCACAATCAGGATCGAGTCTTCGCTATGTTTAATTACATCAATCTGGTTGATCCAGTCCTTGAGCGTGTTCCCGTTACAGGGCTTGAAGAGGATATTGGTCAGCCCAGCTTCAAATCCTTCTCCATCCTTCGTCGCGCCGAACAGGATTAACGGTAGTGCGGCACAATTACGGTTTGCGCCGAGTTGGGCGACCAGTTTCCATTCGCCCACTGAGGCGTGCGCCAGGTCCCAGGCAATTGCGACCGGTATCCCCTCAACGAGGGCATCCTTCAGGTCTTGCCACTGATGAACCTTTCGTACGGTATAGCCCTGGCGTTGGCTGATCTGCAGGATTTCCAACGGAATCTGCGCCTGGTCGGTCACGACCAGCAGGAGCGGTATTCCCCCTGCGGGAGGCAAGGGAAGGGTTTCCTCGGTCACACCCGGCAGTGGCAGGTATACATGGAACGTACTGCCCTGGTTCACCTGACTTTCCAGGGTGATTATCCCCTGGTGCAGTTGGACGAGATGGCGGGTAATGCTCAAGCCCAATCCTACCCCTTCCTGACGGCGTTTCCTGGTCGATGTAGTGAAAGGTTCGAAAATTTTCTGTTGGAGTTCCACTGGCACCCCGGGTCCCGTATCGCTGACCCAAAAGTGCAGGTAAGGAAGCTCGACTGCGGCCCCCAGGGTGATCGCACCTTGTTGAGTGTATTTGTTGGCGTTGGCGAGCAAGTTAATTAAGATCTGCCGTACTCGGACCGCATCCGCCCGGATAATTGGTAAAGAAGGCGGGATATCGAGTTTCCATTGTACTTGTGTAGAAGCCGAGCCGGATAGAGTGAACTTTTCGAAGACTTCTTTTATTAGAGGAACTGGCTGCACCGGCTCGAAATAAAGACTCAGGGCGCCGATCTCAGCCCGGGAGAGATCGAGCAAATCGTTTATCATGTACATCAGGTGCTCACTGCTTTTATAGACCAACTGGATATCGCGCTGTAATTCCTGGCGGTCGAGCGGCTCGTGAGAATTCACCTTCTTTTGGATGGTCTGGCTGAAGCCCAGGATGGCATTGAGTGGGGTGCGCATTTCATGACCGACATTCGCTACCAGGCGGGTCTTTAACAGGTTAGCCTGTTCAGCCGCCTGGCGCGCCTGTAATGCTTCCAGGTAAAGATCAGCATTTTGGATGGCGATGCCTAGCTGGCTGGCCAGCAGCTTGAGGCCGATCGTTTCGAGCGAGGGGCGGCGAACTGCAGCACTGGATTGCAAATCCACCACGCCGATCACCTGGGCGCCTAAGGGAATGGGTAAGATCGCCCTGGCGCGGATCGGCTCCCAGGCCTCTCCCAGGCGCCAGTAGTGGCTGGTATGCAGATCGTGGATGAAGATCGCCGCGTTCGTCTGAAAAACCTGGTACAGCAGGCAATCCTGGGCGATGGGAATTTGTTGTGAGACGGGCGAGAGATTACCGGCGTAATCTTCCAACGCCTGGTCTTTTTCGGACCAACGTAAGATCCGCATCCATTGGTAGCCGTAGTGCTGTTGGACCAGTTCGCTGATCACCTGGAAGAGCTGCTCACGCTCCATCAAGGCGCCAATCTGGCGCGAGATCTCCATGCTGGTTTCAAGCTGGGATAGGCGATCCAGCTCTTGCTGGCGACTATAGCCGACCATCAGTTGCGGATTATCGCCAATCGTGACCAGTTTCCGCGTGGCAGCGCGGCTGATGTTCTTTTGGGTGATCAGTTGGAAGGTTTGCTTGATCTCAGCGGGCAACGGGACGTCATGCGCTGTCCGGTGGGCCATCGCAATCGCTCGGGCGCCCAGGCTTTCGGCGGAGGTATCAATCGTAGCTGACAGGCTGCCTTCAGCCACGGCGGCCAGGGCGGGTGTATCGCCATTCAAACCCACCAACACAGCGTGCTCCTGGAGGACGCCAACCTTACGCCCGGCGTCGCGCGCCGCCAGGATCAGTGTATCTGAGACGCCAAAGATCGCATCAATTGGGTGAGGATACTTCTTGAGTGCTTCCAACAGGGCCGGATAAGCCTGCGCATAGCTCCAATAGGCCTGGATGTGACTGGTGTGGATATCCGGGTAAGCTCGCAACCCATCCAGGAATCCAGCCAGGCGACTTTGCCCGGCAGTAACGATATTTTCCAGGATCGCCGTGATACATACGGCATGACCGCGTCCCGCCAGTTTCTCACCGATATATTGCCCGGCTAATAAGCCGCCAGGGTACAGGCTGGAGGCGACCGAAAGCAGTGGATGGCGCACTCCCAACTCACCCAGGCAGATGATCGGTAGCTTTTCGGAAGTCAGCGCTTCGATGACCGGAACGGATACCACGGTGGTGATCAAGACATCCAGCTCATGCGCTAAAACCTGGTCTACCAGGTCTGGCACCGGGATCCGGTACAGCGCTTCCAACGTGGCGGCTGGCTGAAGGATGACCAGCTCGCCACCCAGCTTCTGGTTAGTATCGACGATTGAGTTAAAGACCTGTACCCAATAAGTATCGGTCGGAATGATAATGATCCCAATCCGTGGAGTAAGTTGGTTTTTTTTGGATTCGCTGGGCATACTGGCAGACACAAGCCTTCTATACTATTATACCTATAAACCGGCGGGTATTTTTAGATGGTAGAATTGCTACCAACAATTATCTCGATAATATAACCAAGGAAGATCTATATGCCAAAAATTGCATTCATTGGCGCGGGAAGCACGGTGTTTGCCAAGAACCTGCTCGGTGATATCCTGAGCTACCCGGAGTTGGCAGACGCCACCATCAGCCTGCATGATATTGATGACGAGCGCCTGCGCACGACTCAAATTGTGGCCGGGCGCATTGCCAGGACCTTGAACGCCCATCCCAAGATCGAGGCCACCCTCAACCGGCGGGAAGCGCTGGAAGGCGCCGATTACGCCATCAGCATGTTCCAGATCGCTGGCTACAAACCGGGCACTGTCGTGGATTTCGAAGTGCCCAAGAAATATGGCTTACGTCAGACCATCGCCGATACGCTGGGGATTGGCGGGATCATGCGCGCCCTGCGCACCATCCCGGTTTTCCTGGATATCTGTCATGATATGGAAGAGCTGTGCCCGGACGCTACCTTCCTGAACTACGTAAACCCCATGGCGATGAACACCTGGGCGATCAACCGCGTCAGCCAGATCAAGACAGTGGGATTGTGTCACAGCGTGCAGGGCACTGCTGAGCAAATCGCCCATGACATCGGCGTGCCGATCGAGGAGATCAATTACGTGTGCGCCGGGATCAACCATATGGCTTTCTACCTGCGTTTCGAGCGCCAGACGGCGAACGGTTCGCAGGATCTGTACCCGCGTATCCACCAGGTGGTCGCTGATGGACGTGTCCCCGAATGGAACCGCGTCCGCTACGAGATGCTGACTCGCCTGGGTTACTTCGTCACCGAGTCCAGCGAGCATTTCAGCGAGTACGTGCCCTGGTTCATCAAGCGCGACCGCCCGGATTTGATCGCCCAGTTTAATGTCCCATTGGATGAATATATCCAGCGCTGCGAGGTGCAGATCGCCGGCTGGAATTTCATGCGCCGTAAGATCGAGGATCCCGAGCACACCTCGGATACTGAGCTGCGTCGGATGTTAGAAGAAGCCAGGGTTGTTCCGGGGATGATTGATTTCATCATCGACCAGGCAGCCGAGTTCGACAAGGTCGAGCGCAGCAGCGAATATGGCTCACGGATCATCCACAGCCTGGAGACAGGCACGCCGCGCGTGGTGTATGGCAATGTGCCGAACCAGGGTTTGATTGACAACCTGCCGCAAGGTTGCTGCGTGGAAGTGCCCTGCCTGGTGGACAAGAACGGCATCCAGCCGGTGCGCATCGGCGCGCTGCCGCCCCAGTTAGCCGCCCTGATGCAGACCAACATCAATGTGCAGGCGTTGACCGTCGAAGCGGCCCTGACCGGCAAACGCCAGCACATCTATCACGCCGCCATGCTCGATCCACACACTGCGGCGGAGCTGGATCTCGATCAGATCTGGCATTTAGTGGATGACCTGATCGCTGCCCACGGTGATTGGCTGCCCCAATATCATTAATTTTTAACCAAAAAACCGCCCGACGGGGCGGTTTTTTGTTAAACAGGATCGACTAAACGCAGGTGCGGGGCAAATTTCTTCACCAGGCGCTCCTTGGGCTGGTAGCCTGTCGCCCGTTCGACTGGCTTCCCATCCACAAACAGCAGCAGAGTCGGCACACCCATCACCTGGTACTGTCCGGTCACGTTGGGGTTTTCATCTACATCTACTTTAACGACCTGGACTTTCCCCTCCCATTCCTGGGCGAGTTGCTTCACCACGGGATCCAGCATCTTGCACGGATAGCACCAGGTCGCTGTGAAATCCACCAAAACAGGTTGGGAGGCCTGCAGCACCTCGGTCGTAAAAGAAGCCTCGGTTACCGTCAATAGTTCATCCATCCACTACTCCTCATTTTAGATTGCCTGGCATGGTCAGGCTACGCTTCTGCCATGCCAGGCAACTTTATTCTATTGGATGGTATCAAGGCTGGGGAGATACGTCAAGAGCATTGACGGCAGTCGTGAGGGCATGATAGAATGCGCCTTGCCGCTAAAAGCGACGCTGGGCGTGTAGCTCAATGGCAGAGCAGTGGCCTTTTAAGCCATTGGTTGAGCGTTCGAATCGCTCCACGCTCACTATTTGTTTAACCAGACAATCGAACTGGCATGCTTTAGAAGCCTAGCAGATGATCAGCCACCCAACAGTTTGACATATCATCGGGAAGAACAAAGGATGACCGGACACGGAAGGGAATTCACTATTAATCGTTCGATGAAACGCAGACCTATTTGAAAGATACTCAGATCGCGCCTGTCGTTACGATCTACTAGATCTCTTTGGCTGTTCTGGATCGTTTTCGTACCTGTGGAAATTGACCAGACATACAATTAAGCTACTGCCCAACTGCTGCAGCACTTCCACCGCTCCAAATTCGCAGTCACCTACCAACAAAAATGAACAATTCTCTCCACATCTTGTGGCAATCGATGTTCAATTTCTGCCGCACTCTTGATTACATCCACTATCGTAGCCTTTGTGCCTTCAATCCCACTGGATCTGGCGGCTTCCTTAGTGATGTACATTAAGATAAAGAAATCAAGGTCAGGTAAAAGTTGAGTGATGCCATCTAATTTCCCTAACATTAACACTGCCTTGGCATGAAGCTGTTGGGTATTAGCATCTAACAAAATAGGTTGCTGTGGTGGAAATTTATCAGGGATAAACGCCTTGTATCCCGTTGGTTGCTGGACCAGTCTACCGATTTTCATAACCTTACATCTAAGCTCCTGTTGTTAGGATTATAGAGTTATATCCTAACAACTATCAATTGGTTGGCAGTTTTATAACTGGCCCTGATGGTGATGTTCACAAAACGGTGAGTGGTGAAAGCAATACTAGGGGAAAACTAACCATAAGTAAGTATAATAACAATTATGCTCGGTTATTTTGAGGCTAAATCGGGGGTAAACGGTATAAAGTATAGGGATAATACAATTCAATGGGGAAAAATATTATCAGGAAAATAACCAGTTGTCTGGTTGTTTTGACAATCTTCTTATCTTATTTGACATCACCTATTATTTATAACTATCATGTTTTAGCTTCTACCGAAATTATTTCTAACAACGGCTTTGATAAAGAATTCCTAATCATATGCCCATTTCTGGGCGACATATTGTGACAGTGTGTGCTGAACGCTACAGTTTTCAAGGTTTTCCGGAGATCGATAAATGTCAATACGGCTATTGATTTTTTTAACAAACGCGATCTACTAAAAGCAGGTGGGGTTTGATGTCTCTTTGTGGAGTGTGTTGGAGAGCTTGTTTGTCCACCAAGGAGGTTAAGCCATGTTTGCTCACTTGTTTCACAATAAAATAGTTGTGTTGTTCATTGTTCTCCTGATAGGCCTTGTTGTAACAGCCGGAGTAATTCAAGCCGTCAAAGCTGCTGTAGCCGATCCGGTAGGTTGGCGGCAAAGCAATAGCGACGGATTTGGCACGATTACTAATTCGAATGCACAACTGGAAGTATTTAAGGGCGCCTTATACGCCGGCACCTGGAGTACGGACATCGCCCAGGTATGGAAAACCACCGATGGGCTGAGCTGGCAACAGCTCACAACCCCCCTGGTTTACCCGAGCACCAGTCTGATCGATTTGCAGGAGTTTCAGGATAAGCTATACATCGGCGTGAATGGGGAGGGTGGCAATCAAATCTGGCGCACAGCAGACGGCAGCGCCTGGGAAAAGGTGGTAGATCAGGGTTTTGGCGAGCCTGATAATGCATTCATCAACTGTATGAGTGTTTTTTCAAACACGCTCTACGCTGCCACGAACAATGGCGCCACCGGCGTTCAAATCTGGCGTTCAGCCACGGGCAACGCCGGAAGCTGGTCTAAAATGCATGCATTTGGCGCTGACGCGCCTGGCAACAACGGTTTTACAACGATGGAAGTTTATAAAGGCTGGCTATATGTCGGACTCAGCCGGAACAGCATCGCCCAGCTCTGGCGGACATCTACTGGGACGGATTGGGAAGCAACGATCAGCACGGGGATGGGAAACTCGAATAACAGTATGATCAGCGCCATGGCGGTCTACCAGAATCTGCTCTACATTGGCGTGAGGAACAGCGTCGAGGGGGGTCAGGTCTGGCGGAGTAGCAATGGGATCAGTTGGGAATGGGTGCTGTTGAATGGGGCTGGCACCCTGGGAAACAGCCGCCCGTATGGCTTAATTGCGGATGACCATACCCTCTATTTGGTCTTCTCGAACCAATCCACCGGGGCAGAAGTCTGGTCTGCGCTGGATGGGATTCATTGGAGCCAAATTTCCACTCACGGTTGGGGCGACGCCAATTCCGCTTATGCTGATTACCTGGATAACGGTGCAGCCATATTTCAAGATCATTTATACCTCGGAGCACAGAATGCCATCGTTGGCGCCGAAATCTGGGAACGGCTGGATGTCTCATTTTTGCCCGTTCAGAAAAAAGGCAGCCAGTAGGGATAGGCGATCCATATTATAACGAAAACGAATTGACACTATCTCACTGCGTATAGGTAGCCGTCATTACTGCCGAAATAGATGACCCCATTGGATACCACCGGCGAGGAATTCACTTGATCGGCGGTACCGAAATTCCATTTCTCCTGACCAGTCTGGAGGTCTAGCGCGTAGAGATAGCCATCTGCACTCCCGAAATAGACCATCACACCGGATACCGCCGGAGGGGTCAACGCCATGCGGTAGGTCTCGATGCTCCATTTCTCCTGACCGGACCGGGAGTCGACTGCGTAGAAATAGTTGCCAAAGGTCCCGAAACACACCATCCCAGCGGATACCGCCGGAGCGGTCCATACCGAGCCGCCGGATAAGCCTGGATTTGAGGTCGACGAGTCACTGGCCTTAAACCTCCATTTCTCCTGGCCAGACTGGGCCTCGACCGCATAGAGAAACTCGTCATAGCACCCAAAATAGACCGTCCCACCGGATACCGCCGGAGAGGTACATGTAATGCTGCCGGTCTTGAAATTCCATCTCTCCTGGCCGGTCTGCAGATCGAGCGCGTAGAGATCCCCGCCCATTGCGACGCCAAAATAGATCGTCCCACCGGATATCGGTTGAGAGTTATTCACCGAGCTGCTGGCTTTGAATTTCCATTTCTCCTGACCAGACTGGGAGTCGACCGCATAGAGATAGCTATCATTGCTTCCGAAATAGACGATACTTGCGGATACTGCCGGAGATGAAATAATCCCACTGCCAGTCTTGAACTTCCATTTCTCCTGGCCAGTCCGGCTGTCTAGCGCGTAGAAATAGCTATCATTGCTCCCAAAATAGACCATCCCGCCGGATACTGCTGGCGAGGAATGGATGTAGTCGCCGGTCTTGAACTTCCATTTCTCCTGACCGGTCTGGGAGTCGATCGCGTAGAAATATTTATCCCAACTGCCGAAATAAACCATCCCGCCAGATACCGCTGGAGAGGAGCTCACCCGAGAGCCAGTCTTGAAATTCCAAACCAGCTCGGTGAAGACCTGCGGACCGCCGTTCGGAAAGACTCCGCTTCGCTCCAGGTTGGCGCGAAACATCGCTTCGCCAGCGTCAGCCCTCCGGGAGCAACCCACGCAGAGGAGGATCAGAAAGGAAATGAGGATCAGGAAGAGCAGGGATGTTTTACGAGACATGTTTGCCTCCTTGAGGAGGGCCGAGGGGGACACACGGATTTTGACACGGATGCACGGATGGAATTAGCCAGTCGGTTCGATATTCAGATAATTGGCAATCAACGGGTGATATGATAAGCTCAACTTACTTCCCTGACTGGGTGGGATCCCAATCATAGCCCCAGGACAGGCTGTTGTACGGGATTTTGAAGTCGCGGCGCTCTTCATAAGAGGGATATCGGCGCGCTCCACCTTCTGCGGGCAGCATGTCCGCCGGGAAGCAGCGCGGCAACAGCCCATGGTCATGGGCAGCGCGCTGCAGGTTTTCGCGATCGTCTGGATGGGCGATGGAGATCAGCGCAGCGCTGCGCTCGTATCCATTCAAACCGCGCAGGTTGACGATGCCATACTCAGTGCAGACGTAGTGGGCAAGCTGGGCCGGCAGGTCGACGATCGCGCCTTCAGGCAGAAAGGGAACGATCCTGGGTTCGCCGCGCGCATTACGAGATGTCATGGCGCTCACGCCCCTCCCGCCGCGCGATTGCCCGCAGAAGCCGACAAAATGCAGGTAGCCCCCCGTGTTCGAGATGGGTCTCATTTTATAAAAGCCCGCCGATTGCTGCCCAAGCAGATCGACAGCCAGACAGTTATCGATGGCGATCATGCGGTCAATGCGGGTCAGGTTATGCAGGTTGTTGGTGTAGTCGATGTCATACGCCGCCAGGCTCTGGTTGTGGTGCACGAAATCATAGTAGAACTTCGTATCCATTGGAAAAGCGAACGTCCAGACGCTCCTGCCCCGATCTATATTCTTGTATCGGTTGGTCACCTGCCCGGAAAGGATCAGGTTGATCAGCCCCGGGTTCAACATTTCGGTGTGAATACCGAGGTCTTTCAAGCCGGCGTCGGTCATGGCAGTGACGCAGGCTGATGGCAGCGATCCGATCCCCAGTTGCACCACGTCCCGGTCTTGCATGATCGTCAGGATGTGTTGGGCGATGCGCTTCTCCGCTTCGGATACCTTGACATTGCGGACATCCACTTGAGGCCAGGCGTACTTTTCGCAGTCTACCTCCACCCAATAGTCTACATCGTCGATATGGATCGTGTTGAAGCGGCCTCCCTCCGCCCAGGGATAGTCCGAGCGCACCTCAACCACCAGGCGCTTGGAGGTCTGCCGGTAGATGTTGCAGCAGTTCGTCCCGTACGACCAGTTGAAATAGCCGAAATGATCCGGCGGGGAAGCCGCATTAAACCACCAATCAATGCGCGGCTGGCTGTGTTGGCTGCCGGCAAAGCGGTAATGATGCCACCAGGATCCGAGCGCCCAGCCCCACTGAGCCCAACTGTTTACGCCCCGCTGATCGCGCGCTTTGCGGTTCCAGGGAAAGAAGAAGAAACCGTGGAAGCAGTGGTACTTTTCTTCGGGATCAACTTCTCGAAACCTGGGGAGGTCCACAACATGCCCATAGTTCCAGATTTCGATATCCTGCAGATCACCGGGATTGGGCCCCAGGCGGGTAGCCAGCTCATCCATGCAGGCCAGCGAATCGCCGCCGATGGTGCCGGAGTTGATCCATTCACCCGGCCTGACCATATCTATAATCTGTTTGGCAGTCCGCTTCTTGTCGTGGATGCGCTGTTGGATGGGGGTAATCATGTTCTGTCTCCTTGATCAGGGTTGACGGCGTCAGGGTTGACGGCGCCAGGATTGGTGGTGCCAGGATTGGCGGTTCCAGGGTTGGTGACGCCAGGATTGACGGTGCCAGGATTGGCGGCGCGCAAAGCCCGGTCGACCAGGCTGCCCGCGGCGCAGAATCCGGTGATATCCTTGCCTTCCAGGGCAACGGGAACGGCCCATAGCATCATATTCTGCACGTAGTGGCTGCCAAACAGGCGCTCACCGGTGTCGCCGCGGATGATATTGGGCTGATTCCAGGGACTCAAAAGGTTGATGGTCAGGTTTTCCAGGCAGCGGCGGGTCAGCTCCAGTCCGAACTCCCGGTCGCCTTCATATAGATAGGTCGCCGCCAGCATGTACAGCTCGGGGGTGAAGTAAGCATTCGGCCCATAGCCCTCGCCCTGCGCCAGGCTGCCGTCGGGGCGGGTCAGGTTGGCTGCTCCGGTCGAGGCGATGGCGGCGTTGGCGTGTTTGATCGTTTCCAGTGTGATTTTAACTCGCTCAGCAGGATGGATACCCGGCAACCCGTGGAATCTGGCCATCCAATGACCATCGAGCTGGTAGCCAAAGATCAAATCCGACTTGCGCCCGGTGGCCGGCTCGAAATAGTTCAGGTAATAGCGTCCGTTCCATAGCTTATTTTCCATGGAGGCGCTGCCCGCCTCAATCCAGGTCTGGCACTGCCGGGCAAAATCGCCATCTCCCGCCTGCTCGGCCATTCGTTGCGCCATCGCCAGAGCCGCCAGGTGAATGCCGCCCACATGGGCGGTCATGCCATAGAACTGGATAAACTCGAACCATTCCAGCATGGAGCCTTCTTTGATCCATGGGCGAGTGGGATTTTGATTGCCCCTGGGCACGCTGATGACGCCGTCTGCGCCGTCCTCATCCCGCAGGCTCATGGTGTACAATGTGTTGCGCTTGACTGCCGGGTAGAACTCCGCCAGCGCCTCTGAACTGCCAGTACGCTGCAGATAGCGGTCGATCAGATCGACAAAGCAAGGGCCGTTGGTGGTGGTTTGGTAGCCTGGGGTGGGCATGGCAAACTCAGTACCGGCAGTCTGCTCGTAGCCGCCATCGGCCTCGCCGACCACTCCGCCCCAGATCCACACCGCCGCGCCGTTGGCAAACTGGTAGGCTTTGTAGCCGTGCAGCGAGGAAAGGGCGACCTCCGGAAAGAAGAACACCAGCGGGGCGTTGGCGTAAAAGGTATCCGGGATTGGCTCAACGGCCGGGTCCTCGACGATGCCATCGATCAAGCCAAACAGGCCTTCTTCGGGAATACACCAGGGACCGATAGGCGGTCGGGCAGTCGCCCACAGGCTGTTGATGGCGAAAAGGTGCAGGATGTTGACCAGTCCCTCGCGCAGCCAGACGGGGTATGTTTCCTCGAAGTAGATCACCTCCTGCCAGGCAAGCACGCGACCGAGCAGCGCGGCATGCGCATGGCTGAGGAACCGGGCTACCTCCAGGGCGCTTCGATAGCGTCGGGTGTACATATGCTGGAAGGTGTGCACACCCTCGCCAATCCACATGGGCGCATACCAGGCAACCACAAAGCGGATGATTTGCTCCTCGCCCGGCGCCAGGATGTATTCGGTGGAGACAGAGCTGCCAAACTCGTACTCACTGGCGGGTGGAAGTTGGCTGCCGATTTTGCCCCACAGACCCACTTCGGTTGGATGTACGATGGAAGACAGCGGTCCGCCGACGGACACCTCCCGGTCGCCAATCACACCCAATGCGTAGCCGATGCCCTGGCTTTGCACTACCTTTTCCGATGTAACCACCAGGCCGCTGAACTCGCCCCGGATTAGTTGCCGTTCGGCGCGAGTCTTTTCTGGCGCGATTGGAATCCAGGCTGGCCAGTTACGGGGGTGTGATCCCTGCGGCAGGTACTGGCGCGGGCTGTGGGCATCGATCTGGGCTTCAGCCTGGGAGGGACCAGGGAAGCTGAAAGCCAGACGGCCGGCCTGGGGCTGTTGGCTGAGATTACGCAGGTGGACCTCGAAGACCGCCCCCGGGGTGTTGCTCACGGCTGCGTCACCCAGGATGAAGGGCGCCCAGGCGCGCAGCCCGGCGCTGATTGGGCAGCCCGGCAGCTCATATTCAAGGTCAACCACCGGGTAATGACCCCAGTAGTGAATATCCACGGGGGTTTGGATGCCAGCGAACATGAAGCCACCAAACGAGCTGGTCGGGTTGCTCAGGCACCAGACCTGCTCTCCCACTGTCATACCCAGGAAAGGGATGCGCAGCGGGCCGCCTTCGGGACAGATCGAATTGAAGATGGTGTAAAAGCCTAAGGTGCCGTCCGCTTCCAGCCCGATCCGCCCGGTATCCAGCCCGCCCAGGGGCAAGCCCTGTTCAGGCCGGGCTTTTTTATGATAGATCACGCCGCTGGCCGGGTGGGTAAATCCCTCCGCCGGGAACTCGCAGTAGCTCAGGTGAGGCAGATCCGTGGGAAACAAACGGGATATCGACGTTGTGTTCATATCAGAATTACCCTGGCTGGATGTAATATATTCTTATAATTTCTAGCCCATCTCCTTGAAAGCCTGACGGACAATTTCAAGATCTGCACCATAATGAGGGTGCGGTCGAAAATCGGGGGGAGTTCCCCAGCCATATCCGAAAAAGTAATTGCAGCCTTTTTCGATCAGCTTACGCCAATGGCTGGGATCCGTCTCGCCTTTTTCAGTGCGACCAATGATGGTGGTCATGATTTGCTGCCCGGGCTTGCGCACACTTACCAGCCAATCGACGATTTCTGCGCGAGTTGATTCTGCTACCAGGAAATCGCTTTCCTGCAGCATGGGATGATCTACCCATAACGCTTCAGCAGCTCCCCAGTAGGGGACGTTGAAACCGATCTGTGTCTGCGGACTGGCTGCGCGGACCGTGGTCAGGATTTTGTGGAACTGGCGTGTAAGCACGGTGCGCTTATACAGCAGGCTCTCTTCGGCGGTAATTTCTGCGGCTGTCTCTGGCATCTCCCTTCCAATGATTTCTTTAAAGGGCTGTTTGACAAACCATGCCGGTTGGACTGGAAAATCTGGATGCAGGTTGCCATATACGAACCAGTCAAATATCAGGTATTCGGAAGGGTACATCGTCAGGTATTCGTAAATACGCTCGCACAGCAGATCGGTCCATGGGCTTTCCGGAGCCATAAACCCGTAGAAGAAGTCTGAATAGGTGCGGCTGGTTGGAATCACCCAAGCGGGGCGCAGGTTGCTGGCAATCATATCAGTACCAACGCAAAAATAACTGCAGAAGGGGAAGCCGTGTTTGCGTGAAAGATCGTATAAGCGCGGTAAAAAATCCCGACCTGGTCCGGGTGCGACCGGTCCCAGGCGAGTTGGGTAGAAAGCATAACCGCAGCAGGTGTATGCCTGCAAAAACACGGCATTGTTTCCAAAATCGCGGTGCCAGCGAAAGTATTCCAGCGGATCTACATAAGCATAATCGTATGGCATGCTGGGCGGTGTGGATAAAAATGGCTTTTCAAAGTAGGTCCAATTCAAATCGCAGGTATATAGTTTGAGGTATTTTTCGGGCATATTCGGCTCCTTTATGCGTAGGGTTATCCTCTGTATAAGCCAATCGTCCTGATACTGCGAGGCAATTCCCCTTCCATATTAACTGACTGATTGGAGAACAGGTATCATGGGATCACGCAAATTCAGCGCTGACTGCGACCAATCCCAGAGCCGGTTCTGTACCCACGGTCGATAGGGTCATCGATTTCAATTCCGCTGGCTGGACCAGATCGAGCTCAATCACATTCAACACCGCGCTGTCGGTCTTCACCGCCCGGCAGGCAGCCCAATATTCTGGTTGGGGGAAGCTGGTTTGCCAGGGCTCATCATGTTCATTGGTCCAGACTCCCTGCGGGGTAAAATAGCTGACGGCTGGCTTGCCCTGTGGCCAATCGGAATCGCTCGGACGCAGCAAGGGCAGAAGTCCATGCCGGTCGTGGCGGGGCAGGCGGGCGGTGCAGAAGATATCGACTGCCTTTTCCGGGCACCACCAATCCAGGTCGCCGGGGGAGTAGAGCGTGCGCCCGATCAAGCGGTTGTCTGTGCGCTGCAAAGTAACGCGCCCCACCGGCGTAAAGGTGTCGTGGTTGTCCAGGAACGGCACCACCAACAGGTAAAGCTTCTTAAACCGCTTTCCACCCAGATCGAGGCAGAAAGCTGGCTGACCGTATTTCCATGAAACCGGGATCAGCTTGCGTCCGTTGAGCTGGAAGGTGACCGGTAGGTCAGGCACGCTCAGGGTGGGCTGATCCAGGGCTTTGAGTGGTGGACCATTGCGCGCCCAGGGCAGGTGATCGTAGGCATAAAAGGTGCGGAAGCTTTTCCAGATTTCGTCTGAGACCAGCGCCTCAGCGGGCAAGTCCAGCGGCGCCAGCCTATGGGCTGCATTCTGGCCGTGGGGTGCGCGTAGCACAAAGGAACCTGACACCGCCAGGACCAGCTCCAGCTTTTCTCCGCCAGGCAGAACAATCCAGGCAGTGTTATCGCCTGGCGATAACCGCGCCAGGCAGTCAGGCGGTAAGGTTACCAAAACCGCCTTTTCCGAGCGGGGTGGGAGGTCGATCTCGAAGGAGAGGCTGCCGCCTGCCGTAATCAGCATTGCTTTGCCTCGCAACGGGGTAAAGGTGTTGTTGCGCACGGTCAGGCCGGTCTTTCCACCCTTACCAAC
>CAYGZL010000113.1:0-7876 GCA_964354345.1 uncultured Anaerolineaceae bacterium
GATGACCAGCAGGTAGCCCGGGTGCATTTCTACCGCTGGGATGCGCTCAAAGAGAAATGGACAGACCTGGGCAGTGATCTCCAGGCGCCCTACCAGGTGAACCTGAACACGACCAGCTTAAACTACGCCTGGAACCAGGTGGAGGTAGCGGCCTTCGACGCAGCCGGGCATGTCTCGGATTCCCCGTTGATCTGGATCTATCGAGACTACCCCGGGCAGGGGAAGCGGCTGCATTTACCGCTGGTGGGAAGATAATTAACGTCGCAAAATCCCTTGGGTAAATAGCCCGAGCGGTATGAAGCAGACCAGCCCCATGACAAGAACCACAACGAAATCCATTGCCGGGAAGAGAGCAACGGTCAGGAAAGGCTGCACAATAAAAAAGATAAGCAGCCCAATGAACAGCATACTGGCCAGGAAAAGTAATCCTGCCCCGGTAAGATAGCCAAACGATCGCCTCTGCCAGAGCAGTATTCCACCGATCACCAGGACGGGAGTGACCAGCAGGTCAGCGATCAACGCAGACAGTTCCGGTCGAGTGAAGGTCATTCGTCCAAACAGGGCGAATGCAACCTGCCAAATCCGCATCCCGAAGAACAGGGCGCCCAATCCGGTCAATACAACCCCACAGAAGCGTTCGGACACTGCGCCGGCCAATCGCTGCTGGATGGCGACCGCATCCAGACTGGAAAGCAGTCGAAATATAGTGAATGCACTCAGGATTGCCAGCGTCAGGTAGATGACAAACTGTATTGTCAGCGGTATGGCAGTCGCGTATGCGATGGAATTGTAGGCAATATAAAGCAGCGCACCAGGCCACCACAGCAGACCAATCAACATTCCCCGGCGCGCCAGCGCCAACGAGCCAAGCAGGATGGGCAGGCCAATGACCAGATTGGTGACATCATTTGAGACTAACGAGCGGCGCAGTTCCTCTGTCAGGTAAAGGCGGCTCTGGAAGAGCAGTCCAGCCAGCGAAACACCAGTCAGTAAAAACGCCACGACCAGCGAGCAGAAATACACCAAAGTAAAATTACGGGTAATTGGAAGCGGTGGGTCAGTCATCGGAGCTCCTGGAGATATCGTCTCAGCGAGAATGGCTGACCGGAAAGCAGATTTTGGTTCTTGAACATGATCGCCGCCGAACGCATGACAAAGGAAACGCTACCGAAGAGAAATACAATCGAGAGCATGAGCTGCCAGACTGGCACGAGGTTGTTGGTGAGGCGCATGATCATCACCACCGGCGAGGTCATGGGGAAAATACTCAGGAACACCAGGAAAGCTGTATCGGCGGTTTTAGTCAACGGCGCCATCAAGCCAAAGACATATCCGATAAACAGCGGGAACAAGACAATGTAAATCGCTGCGCCGGCTTCTTTCATATTGGGTGCCAACGCGCCAATCCCAGCCATCAGGCCGGCATAGAGCCCAAACCCTCCCAAGAAATAAACCATACCCCAGATCAGGATATCGATTGGAAATACGAAGTTATCTGGCAGCTTGAGGGTTGATCCACCCAGGTTGAAGGAAATAACCAGCGCTCCCAACCAGGTTATTGTCTGCAGTGAACCAACCAGTCCCAGACCAAGCGTCTTACCGGCTAACAGTTGCCTGGGGCTGACGGACAGCAGCAGCACTTCGATGACCCGGTTCTCTTTCTCTGTACTGATGCTGTTGAATAACCTGCTCGAATTGGTCATAAAGAATGTGCAAAACAGCGCAGTCATCAACGATGGCATGTAGCGCACCAGGTCGCTGGATTGGCAGGCTGAACCGGGGCGTGAACAATCATCGCTGTTTGAGGCGCTGTCTTTGGGCGGCCCGGCGAGACTGGTCGCAGTGACCTCCCCGATTGGATTCCAAATTATCTCTGCCAGCGCTGCATTTCCTTCCAACAAATTGACGATCAAGGTCCAGGACATGATCCAGGGCTGACCGTCGTCCAGATAGGAGCGCGAGTCAGGATATACATAATACGCCTGGCCGCGTTCGAGAACATCCGGTGGGACGAGATAATAAGCGGTGATCTTGCCAGATTCCAGAGCCTGCTGGGCCTGGAGTTCATTCTCATATCGGATCAGGCTGTCGGGAGGAAACTTGTCGGGAATAAGTTGAACCAGGTTGCTCTGGTCAACGAAACCCTCGATTTTGATCTCATACTGCGAGGACGGGCTGGTTTGATCTCCCTCGGGAACACCCGAACGCCCCTGGACATATTGAGCAACCAGGAGGACAATCATCGCTGCCAAAGGTAGGATAAAAGCAAAGATCATAGTTCCTGGACTGTGCAGTGTTTTATAGATTTCCTGGCGAAAGACAAGCAGGACATTGCGCATAGTGACCTCCTGATCAGCCGCGCCTGAGTAAATGACGAACTGTCAGGCGCTGACCGTAACGCAGCAGGTTCAGGCGGAAGGCGCGGCTGGCCAACCAGATCGCCCCCACCGCACAGATCGTTTGGACGGACACGCTGACAACGACCTGCCAGGTCGGGACAATTGTGAACAGGTTGCGCAACCCAACCGCCATCATGGATGTAAAAGGTGACAGAGACAACCCGATCGTCAGGGAGCTATTCGGATTTTTCAATATTAACACACTGGCAATGAAGGGTAGGATATGCAGAATTATAAAGATAGTGCTGACGGATTGGCCTTCCTGCGCAGTCGGAAACATTGCACCGATGGCGACCATTACAGCAGTTGTCAGTATATACGCCGGAATTGCTATGGCAACCGTGGCAACAACTGATCGCCAATCCATACTCAGATCACTGAGCCACCTTACGCCGGCTTGATTGCCCACAAAAATGACGAGCAAGACCATACCGGTCCAGATCAGCAACAGCGTCAGGCTGATGGCTACGATGCCAATGATTTTTCCAGCGATGAACTGCAGGGGAGAGATGGACGTGACAAGTACCTCGAAGGTGCGATTCTCTTTCTCATCCGTTACCGCGTTCAGGATGTATCCGGAGCTGATCAGCAACAACATTAAAAAGACGATTGTGATAAAAAGCGGCATGAGTAATCCAAAGGTCGGTCCGCTGGAGACAGGCGTCTCTCGCTGACCGTCGATGGAGCGCACGATGAAATCCGTCCCAAAGGCAGCCCTTCGCACAATCTCAGGGGGGTATCGGGAGAGCAGGTTGATGCGTAGGAGATCGTAGAACTGCTGCCAGGCATTCTCGCCTGGCTCCTGGAGGTATACAATCTCCAACTGCCGGGTTGACTCATAATGCTCCGGCAGGATAAAGTAGGCCTGGATTTTATTCGCCTCTAATGCGGCGCGCGCTGCTTGCGCGGTTTGGAAAGCCATGAAGTCTACTGGCTGATATTCTGCCTGCCGGAGGGATTTGAGCTCAGGGGAGAAGAGTGAAATATTCAAGATCGCGGCTTGATCCACAATCCCGACTGGCAATGATCTTTCCCCCCGGCGCGCTTCCATAAGTATACCGATGCCAATAATGACAATCAAATAAGCGGGAACGCTGAACAACGTAAGGAGAAATCTCCCTTTGAAGACATTCCGTCCATATTCGTAGGCAGCGACCAACCAGAAGCTACGCATTGTTTTCGCCTCCCTCCACTACCCGAATAAAAATCTCATCCAGCGTAGGGATGGCGATCTCGAATTTTTCTATCACGAGATTGCTGGAGGCCAGGGCTTTGAAAATATCCTGGGGTTGCGTGCAGTCAGCCAGTGTTATTTTAAATCCCTGGTTTTGAGGCAGGATTTCTCGCACACCCGGTAGCTTCGGAATCTCGCCCTGGGCGTGGATCAGCACTGCATTTCCAGAAAAACTGCGTTGTATCTGGGCTAAATTACCGTAAAGCACGCTCCGCCCATGGTGGATGAGTAATATACGGTTGCACAGCTCTTCCACCAGGTGCATCTGGTGCGTGGACATGAGGATGGTGACTCCCTGTTGGTGGAGCTCATCCATCAGGTCTTTGACCAACTGCACATTCAACGGATCAAGCCCAGCAAATGGTTCATCAAGGATGATCAACTCGGGTTGGTGGAGGATGGTGCTGATCAATTGTGCTTTCTGCTGCATACCCTTGCTGAGTTCTTTGACCTTCTTGCCCCTGTCTTTCGCCAGATCGAAGCGTTCGAGTAAAATCTTTAATCGCGGGCGTGCCTCAGACTCTGGCAGGCCTTTGAGCATCGCCAGGTATAGCAAACAGTGTTCGAGAGGAATATCCTGGTACAGACCGCGCTCTTCTGGCAAGTAACCAATGCGGGTTTTCTTGGCTTCAGTAAAGCTACCCCCAAGAATTGATATATTCCCGCTGTCCGGTTTGAAGATATCCAGCATCATGCGGATCATGGTGGTTTTGCCGGCTCCATTGGGACCGAGCAAGCCGAAAATTTCGCCGCGTTCTACTGTAAAGGTGACCGCGTCAACTGCGTGCGTATTCCCAAAAGATTTTTCCAGGTTCGTTACTTCAATTGCGTTCATTTTACTAATCGTCCGATCGCTGAACCGTAATGATCGTTAATCCCAAATCACGGATCTTTGTCAGCATGCCGTGCAGAGCAGCCTGGTCAGTCACCGGGCCAATCAGGCGGGTTTCTTTGTCACCCTCTGTTTGCATGACCATACCATTGAACCAATCCGCCCACTTTTCATCGAGTGTGCCTTTCACGATGATGAGATAATGAGGCGCTTTTTTCTCTTCCGTTGGACTGCTCATTGACAACCTCAGGTATTTTGAAAGTAAACAGCTCGATAGGTAACACTGTCCTTATCACTATATCGATAAAGGGCGTGATTGTCATACCCAAGATTAAGTATTTTATTGGGTATATAACAGCTTATGGATGATGCATCTCACGGACGATCATGACCGCTTCTCTGCGGCTATGAATCCCCAGTTTTGCATAGATATTGCGGATGTGGGTGCGGAGTGTGCTGGTCGCAATGCACAACTCAGCAGCGATCTCATTAACCGAGCGGTGAGTGCATAACAGCTTCAAAACCTCGATTTCGCGACGTGTGAGATCTCGGTAGTAACCTGAATGCGGCTGGACTTCAGCCAGAGAACCCTTGTCTTCCCTTGGTTGGAGGATTTCATCTAACGCGGCTAACAGCCGGAGGGCGTAATTGCGGGCGTAGTCGTGCTGCGAGGTCAGGCGAATAAGTTCGCGAACCCTTGCGCCTTCATCGATAAAAATGCTCACATAACCTTCCGCTTCAGCGAGACGGATGGCGTGAGCAAATGGGATTATGGCCTGCTCTACCGCGCCTTGTTTGTACAGAAGGATAGCCTTTAGAATCAACAGCTCTGTTTCATAGAGCCTGGCGCCAGCAGCCCGGACCACGGTGAGTAAACGCTCAACCAACACCAGGCTCTCAGCCAACTTCCCTTGAACCAACAACGCACGGGCATATACAATGTACTGCAGGACACGATGAAAGGGGATCTCATCCGCGCTGTTGAGCCCACATTCAGTAGACCATCGAGCGAGAAGGGTGAGATTGCCCACATTCTCGTGAATAATGGCTTCATAAGCTGCTGTGTGTGCATCGAGTGCGCTGGAAAGGCCTCTGGACACCTGCCGGGCTTTATTGATCATCATCATCGCTTCGTGTTTGTTCCCTTGCGACCAGAACGCCAGCGCCAGGTAGATATAGCTGGTACATATACAATCTTTCTGCCCCCATTCTCTGGAACTTTTAACGGCTTCCCGGGCGTAATAGATGGCGGCTTCAAGATCATACTGCTCCCGGAGCGCATAACTCAGGCGAGCATAGATAAATCCCATATTCGGAGGATAAAGGCCCATCAAGTGGTAATATTCATTCGAAGCTTGAATCGCCGTCTGGCAGACTGCGATAACCTGTTTGATGCGACCCGCTAAGAGAAGCAGTCCAGCCAGCTCGCCTGAAATCAGGATGGCGAAGATTGGATTGATCGTATCCCGCCAGCGATCCGCAGTATCAGAAAGCAACTGGATGCTGCCTTCCAGGTCGCCATTCATTCCGATGGCCGATCCCAGAACGATCGCAGAAAAAATTTTTGTGGGCGGATCGGTATCGGGGATAAGCAGGACGGCTTTCTGCATCCAAGCAACGCCGCACGCGATGTCGCCTTGCATAAAAAACCAGTAGCCTCGGATGGCAGCCAGATAACCAGCCAGTTGATCCGGGTTGAGATGACCACGCTGGCTGTCTGCCAGTCCCTCTTGAACAGAATTCTCAGCCTCCAGGATCACCGCTTCAGCAGATTCGAGTTCACCTGAATAAGCCAACACCCAGGCGCGTGCCACCGCCAGCCAGGGTTGGGAATGGAGCAAGGTCACTGGCAAGGCGTTCAACAAGGCTACCATGGCGGGGAGATGATCGTTTAAAACTGTGATCACGATCAGTGCATTCTCCTCGATGAGGTTCGCTACATACGCGACATCTCCAGACATGAAGGCATGGTTGGCCGATTCTGACAGCAAACCAGTCTTTGCATACCATTGGCTGGCATGGCGATGAAGGTCTTGCACCAGATCGGGAAACTCTCGCAGCAGGATGTCGCGTAATAGATCCGCGAAGAGGTGGTGATAGCGATACCAACGCCGCTCATCATCCAACGGGAGGCAGAATAAATTCGCCTTCTCAATCTTCTCCAAGACCTCCTGGCTGTTGGATCTACCCAGGACAGCGTCGCACAGAGATCCAGACATGCGGTTGAGAAGCGATGTTTTTATGAGAAACTCTCTCAACTCAGCCGGCAGCCGGTTGAGAACTTCCTCGACCAGGTAATCTAAAATGAACCGGTGACTGCCAGAAAATTTGTTGATGAACTCGGATTTATCCATACGCCCCTGCATCGAGAGGGCTGCCATTTGTAAGCCAACAATCCAGCCCTCCGTGCGTTCATCCAGTGTGATGATATCGTCCTCTGCTAGCCCTAATCCAGCGATAGAATTCAAGAAGGCGCTCGTTTCTTCGATCGTAAAGCGTAAATCTTCAATGCGCAGCTCATTGATTTCTAGCCGTCCTCTGAGACGAGCCAAAGGCCAGGGCGGATCGGCGCGTGTTGATAGGATCAGGTGCATGGCTGGCGGCATGTGATCTACAAGGAACAGTAAGCCATCCTGGATGTCCTGGTTTTCTATCCAATGATAATCATCCAGGACGAGGGAGGAGCGAGATCGGATGCCCCAGAGCTCATTGAGTAACCCGGAGAGTTGGTGGTCAGACGGCGACAAACCAGATGAAGCAAGGCTGGTCAGCAGGTCGTCGCCGATGCCGGGATGGATCGTTTGGAGAGCCTTGAGGATATACGACCAAAAACGGGGCGGTGAGTTATCCTCCTTGTCGATCGAAAACCAGGCGGTCGGGATGTTCCGATCTTTCAACCAGGCGGTGAGTAAGGAGGTCTTTCCAAATCCAGTCGGCGCTGAGAGCAGGGTGATTTTTCGCTGTAAGCCGGCATCCAGCATCCTGAACAGGCGCGGTCGATGCACCCTTTCAGGTCGAACGGGAGGAATATACAGCTTGGCTTTGATCATAATAGTCGCCATTTCTGTCGATCATTATACAGCCAATGTATTGGCGATTGAACAGATCGTCAGACGTGATTTGTATATCGATAGTAACGAACTGATAAAATAGGTGGGTTCCTATTTGAATAACGATTCCAGTCATTTGGTCTGAATGAGGGAATGACTGAGATTGCTGCATAAAGTGCACTCGCAAGGATTTGTGCAAGGAATTATGGTAGTCGCAGTAAATACCGTGTCTACAAGCCTAGCTGCTTAATCGGGGACTCTACCGAGCTTAGCGATCCTGGCGCACTTAGCGGTAAAATATTAGGCGTCGAATATGATAGAAACGAAGCTAACGATTGAGGACTCTCCGGCGACGACTGAA
>CAYGZL010000114.1:0-7325 GCA_964354345.1 uncultured Anaerolineaceae bacterium
CGGATTTCATCCTTCAGCGGCTCATACTGAGCCCGCAGGTCAACTAACGGAATTGGATTATTCATCATCCTCTACCCATCGTAAGAATCGTGCCGGGTTGCCAGCCACGATCGCCCCGGCTGCCACATCTTTCGTCACCACGCTCCCCGCTCCCACCACGGCTCTCTCGCCGATCGTCACGCCGCACAAAATCGTGGCGTTGCTGCCAATTGAAGCCCTGCGCTTCACCACCGTCCGTTCCAGCGTCCAATCCGCCTCGCTCTGTAGCTCCCCCTGTACCGTCGTGGCGTGCGGATAACGGTCGTTGATAAACATCACCCCATGCCCGATAAACACCTCGTCTTCGATGGTTACCCCCTCGCAGATAAACGTGTGGCTGGAAACTTTCACCCGCCGCCCAATCCGCGCCCCGCGCTGGATTTCGACGAAAGTGCCGATCTTGCTTTCATCCCCGATCTCGCACCCATACAGGTTCACAAACGCATAAATTTTTACATTTTCCCCCAGCCGCACATCTGGGCTGATCCGTTTATAGTCCGGGTCCACTACCATCGGATCCTCTCCGGCATCCCTCCATTATCCAACGAAGCCTGCGCCGCCTCCAACACCTGCACCACCTTCAAGCCCATCTGTCCATCGCTCCGCGCCGGACGCCTTTCCTGGATGCTGTGCAAGAAATCCAGGCATTCCAGGCGCAAAGGTTCCTGCCATTGGATCGGGTAAGGGCTGGCCTCCCCATACCGGTACGCCAGCTGGAACTCCTCCAGTGTGTCGCTGTAAGGCTGGACATCCACACCCTTATCGAAAATCATCACCTTGTTTTCCGCAGCAAGGTCATCGTACACGACCATCTTCTTGCTGCCGACGATCGTGAACCGGCGAATTTTATAAGGATCCAGCCAGCTCACCCGGCAGTCGGCCATCACGCCGTCAGGAAAGAACACCGACAGGTAGGCCACGTCATACACCCCCGGCTTGATATACGTCCCGCCGCGCGCGCTGGTCGAAACCGGGTCGCTCCCCAGGATATACAACAAGATCGAAATATCGTGCGGCGCCAGGTCCCAAACCACGTTGATATCTGGCTGGTACAGACCCAGGTTGACCCGCGTGGCATTGAGGTAAAACACCCGCCCGATCTCGCCGCTGGTAATGATCTCGCGCAGCGCCAGCACCGCCGGATTATACAGGAAGGTATGCCCCACCATCACCACCCGCCCGGCCGCCTCCCCCGCCCGCAGAATCTCACCCGCCGCCTGGCTGCTGGCTGCCAGCGGCTTTTCAATTAAAACATGCTTGCCTGCCTTTAAGCATGCCAGCGCCAGGGGGGCATGCGTAGACACCGGCGTGGCAATCGCCACCGCGTCAAGGGGTAACTCCAGGAGTTTACGGTAATCCTGGTAGACTTTGACGCCTGGATAACGATTTTGAATATGTTCCCGCCGGTCGCTGCGTATATCGCACACCGCCGCCAGCTCAGCTTCTGGGATTTCGTTAAAATTGCGGATCAGGTTGGGTCCCCAATACCCCGCTCCGATCACGCCTACTTTTATCGGATGCATAGTCACTCTATTATTTTTACCTGCGCCCTCTGCGTTTAGCTGGAATTAGTTTTTCCATCCGCGTCCACGAGCCTTCCCCCCCGCGCAGCATAATAAACACCGTCCGCAGCAGGATTTTCAGATCCAGCCCCAGGCTCCACTGCTCGATATATTCCAGATCCAGCGCAATCAGCTCATTAAAAGTACAATCCGCCTTGCCCGCCACCTGCCACAATCCCGTCGCCCCCGGTCGCACCTCCAGCCGCCTGCGCTGCTCCGCCGTATAATGGTCTACCTCGAATTGCACATGCGGCCGCGGTCCCACCAGGCTCATCTCTCCCTTGAGAATGTTCCACAACTGCGGCAGCTCATCCAGGTAAAAGCGTCGCAGAAAGCCCCCCACCCGCGTCACCCGCGTGTCGTTTTCCATCTTGCAGTACGCCAGTTTTTCACCGTTGCCGTTTCGTTCACTGTCAATCAACTGCTCCAGGTATTGCATGTACTGGCTATCATCTCCACCCGTGACCATCGTCCGGAATTTGTAGAGATCGAAAGGTTGGCCCCCTTTTCCGATTCGCCGGTGGCGGTAGATCACCCGACCGGGGCTGTCCAGCTTGATCGCCAGGGCAATCAGGAGATACAACGGCAAAGCCAGTACCAGGCCTATCGCCGCGATCGCCACATCCACCAATCGTTTTATTCCGATTTCTATTGCGCTGATTGTTTCGCTACCTGCCGGGTTTGTCAGATCCATACACCACTCCGTGCCCTACCGGTTATGCATTAGGGCTTGATTATACTGGAAAAACCTGCAATCCACCAATCAGTTTAGCTAATTATTTACAATCTTTTCTACAGCCCGCCTGACCCCCTGCTCGCTCCGGATCCGCCTCCCGATCTCATCCGCCTTTTCTTGCATACGACCGTCCGCCAGGCAGGTTTGCAGCGCCTCAGCCAATCTCGCCGCGCTCAACTGTTCACGCCGGATCGGTTGTGGTCCCACCCCCAGCCCCGCCACCACGCCCCCCCAAAACGGCTGGTCATAGTTGTGCGGCACTACCACCGCCGGCCTCCCCGCCCGCAGGCCCTCCGCCGTCGTCCCCGCCCCGCCGTGGTGCACCACCGCCGCCACGCGCGGGAACAGCCAGCCATGCGGCGCACTCTTCACGGTATAGATGTACTCGTCCCCCCCGTTCCCGCTCTGCACCAGGCCCGCCCAACCGCTGGCGATCACCGCCCGCAGGCCGGTCTGTGCCAGCGCCTGCCGGATCAGCGCTTGCGTCCGTTCCGGATCGCGGCTGACCATGCTGCCAAAGCCGATGTACACCGGCCGCGGCTTTTTTTCGATAAACGCCGTCAACCCCTCGGGCGGCTGCCACTCGCCACTTTGCTCCAGAAACCAGTAGCCGGTGACTGTCACGTTCTCCGGCCAGTCCGCCGGCGGCGGGATCACCGCCGGGCTGAAGCCGTACAGCACCGGGTATTGCCCCAGCAGATGATCCCCCCTGGCGCCAAACAATGGCAACGGTCTCAGCCCGAGCTCCTTGCGCCGGAACAGATTCGTCTGGCGCCGGAAAACCTGCCACACGAACTGCTCCGCCAGCAAATGGCTCGCATAGTTAACCGTCGCTCCGTACTGCCTGCGCTCCCCCAGGTACAGCGTCGGGAATGCCCGCGTGCGTGTCAGCGGCAGCAGCCCCGCCTTGAAGCACCGCGCCCCCAGCCGCTCGGCGATGCTGTCCACCGCCAGGTAGCCCCCGATGCGGTACACGATCGCCTCCGCCCCCTGGCAGGCCGCCCACGCCTGGGTGTTCACCCGGTAGAAAACTTTCTGTTTATCCAGCACCCGCCGTAGCCGGAAGCCCAGCGTCCCGCCTCCCTCCAGCTTCTGCCGGACAGCATGGCTCTGTAAATATTCCTGCTGGTCCTCGCCCAACGGGAAGTGCTCCACCCCCTGCGCCTGGATCCATTCCCGGTAGGCCGTTGGCGCCGCCAGCCGCACCGCGTGCCCCGCCTGCTTCAGCCCCACCGCCAGCGCCAGGAAGGGCTGCACATCCCCCTGCGAGCCGTTAGTCACGATGACGATCTTCATCGCTGGCTTTGCTGGATCACCCGCGTTTCCTTCAGCAGCCGTTCGGCCTCCGCGAAGTAATCCTCCACCTTTCCGTAGCCCTCGATCCAGCCTGCGTAGCGCCGCAACCCCTCCGCCAGCGGTACCTGCGCCTGCCAGCCCAGCGCCTGCAGCTTGCTTGCCTCCGTCACCAGATGGCGGAAATCGCCCGGGCGGAACTCGCCCCTCAGCACCGGCTGCACTTCTCGGCCATAGACGGCGTTCAAATGCGCGACAAAATCCAACACCGTTGTCGCCACGCCGGTGCCGACGTTGTACACCTGGTAGTTTGCGGCCTCGTTCTCAGCCACTACCAGATTAGCCCGCGCCACATCTTCCACGAAGATGAAATCACGCGTCTGACGCCCATCCTCATAAATTACCGGCGCCTGCCCGCTCAGAATGCGCGTCGAAAAGATCGAGGTGATGCCGGTGTAGGGATTAAACAACGACTGGCGCGGCCCGTAGGTCAGCGAGTAGCGCAGCGCCACGCTCGGAATCCCGTACAGCCTGCCCAGCTTCAGCGCCAGCAGCTCGTTCATGTACTTCGAAAGCGCGTAAGGCATCAGTGGGTTCACCCGCCGCTCGTCAATCGGCGTCCCGCCCATCGCCCGCCCGCAGACCGGGCAGCGCATCTCCCATTCCCCGCGCTGCATCTGCTCCAGCGGGCGCGGCTCGGGATAGCAGTCTCCGTGCTCAGTGCAGCGGTATTTCCCCTCCCCAAACACTGCTTGCGACGACGCTGTGATCACCTTCTTCACCGGGTAGCGGTCCCGGATCAGCTCATACAGCGTCGCGGCTGGCAGTGCGTTATTGCTGAAATAGTGCCCGATCGCGTTGGTAAAGCCCCCGTCCGCCGCCTGGTGGAACACCCAATCCACCCCCTCCAGCGCCCGCTCCCAATCCTCCCGCTGCCGCACGTCCCCCTCGATGAACTCCGCCTGGGGATGGATCCAATCCGGCCGGCCTTTCAAATGCGTCGGTCTGGCCAGGTTATCCAGGATTACCGCCTGGTGCCCCCTGGCGATCAGCAAATCCACAATATGCGAGCCGATCAACCCGGCCCCGCCCGTCACCAATCCTCTCACTCTGGAATCTCCTTCATTCTCTCTGCAAATCTCATATTTACCTTGGCGTTTTTGTTTCTTTGAGCCTTTGCGCCCTGGTGGTCGGCTTTTTTTGATATCCCTCTGTACCCCATTTTATCTACATTCCTTGGTGCCTTTGCGCCATGGTGGTCGGCTTTTTTTGATAACCCTCTGCGCCCCATTTTATCTAAATTCCTTGGTGCCTTGGCGCCCTGGTGGTTCGCTTTTATAAATCCCTCTGCACCCCATTTTATCTAAATTCCTTGGTGTCTTGGTGCCTTGGTGGTTCGGTTTTATAAATCCCTCTGCACCCCATTTTATCTAAATTCCTTGGTGTCTTGGTGCCTTGGTGGTTCGATATTTTATTTCCTGAAAAATCCTTAAGATTGCTAATGCTGCGAACGGCATCAGCGCCGCATCGATCGGCAGCCGGTAGCGCGCGCTCGCCCAGCTCAGCAAATGCAGCCCCGCGAACACCACCCCGAACAGGTACACCACCATCGCCTTCTGCCGCTCCTTCCACGCAAGCGCCAGCCCCAGCAGGAAGAACGGCAGATACACCCCGAATGACAGCACCCGCATCAAATTGCTGACCAGCGTCGACTCGCCCGAGAACCAAAAATTAAAAAACACCGTCGCCTTGTTCAGCGTCAGCCGCAGGTAGCGCAGCGGATCTTGCAGCATAAACTCCATCCCGCGCCGCGTCAAAACCGTGTTCCACTGCGCCTCGTTCAAATCCTGCCCCAGCCATTCCTCCGGCAGCGGCGCGGCGTAATCCTGGTCGAAACGCGTCCCATGCTCGGGATGGTTCGCCGAGTACAGCGCGTAGCCCGCGTTCGAGTTGAGCGGCAGGAACGCATGATAGACCACCGCATTGCGGATCGTCCACGGTGCGATCATCAGCACCAGCACGCCCAGGCTTAGCCCCGCTCCTGCCCACCCCCGTCCTCCTTCCGCTTGCTTCCTTCCCCGTCGCCTCCACAGGATCCACCCCAGCAAGACCGGCGCCCAGACCAGCATCGTCTGCCTTAGCAGCGCCCCAATCCCCAGGGTCAACCCGAGCAGCGCCCAATCCGCCCATTCTCGCCATCGGTTGCCTTGCGTATGCGTGCCCGTCTCCTCCGCCAGCCGCAGCGCCAGCGCCAGCCCGCCCAGCACACACAGGATAAAGAACGGCTCAGTCATCAGCGTCGCATCGTAGAAGATAAAAAATAAATACACCGCCCCCAACCCCGCCCCCAGCAGCCCGGCCTTCTCCCCGAACAGCCGCCGGCCCAGCGTGTAGATCAGCAGCGGCTCCAGGATACCGGTCAGCACGACCTGGATCAAGCGCGCCGCCAGCGGGTGGGTACCGGTGAAGAAGTACACCACCGCCAGGTACAGCGGATACAGGAACGACCAGTGCGCCGTCGGCGTGTTCGCCCTGGTAAAGCCCGGATACCAATCGCTTTCAAATGAATACCCCCGCCCGGCCAGCAGCGACTGCGCCAGTGCGTTGTAAGAGTGCTGGTCGAAGGCGCGCACCTGCTGCTCGCCTTCGATGGTATCCCCTAGGTAAACCGCCGTCGCCAGCCGCAGCGCCACGGATAAGACCATAATCAATAATAGAATCCGGTTCTTTTTCATATCTTATTGGATCTTAAATTATTTCGGAGGATCTTGTTGTGAGTGGGGGGTGCGCACCCAGTGGATCTTTCCTCCCCGCAGGCGCGCCAGCAGGTTGATCCAGGTGCGCCAGAGCATGAACACGGGTCCGCTCAGAATCGCCAGGTAAGCCCAGGCAGGAGCCCTTTCCAGCGCCAGCCCGAACCAGGGATAGATGAAACACAGCGCCAGGGTTGCCAGCCACGCGCCCGGCAGCCAGCCCGGCAAACTGCCTCTCCAGATCAGGCTGGCCCCTACTAAGATCAGCGCCAGCAGTGTTAACGTGGAATAAGACGGGATCGAGAGGCTCACCGCTCCGTCAAGCTGACTCCAGTTACGGCTTTTCAAGCCAGCTTTCAGCAGTCGTTGCCAGTACCGCCGGCCAGCGCTTGCGATGCCGCTCGCCCAGCGTAAGCGTTGCGCCTGCGCCTCCTGCCAGGTCGCTGGCGCCTGCCCGTAGCCCACCGCCGCCGGCTCATATTCGATGCAGATATCCTCCAGTAGCAGTTGCAGGCGCAGCTCGTAATCCTCGGTCAACCCGACGCCCCAGCCCAGCCGCTCAAGCACTTCCCTACGCAGGCAGATCGAGTCGCCCATGTGCTTGGCCGACAGTCGCAGGTTGGCGCGCCCCTGATTGCTGTAGCGGTTGTCAATCACCATCATCGCCCAGGTCAGCGCCGGGAACCAGCCCGCGCGTGGGTTGCTGATCACGTGCCTTCCCTGGATCACCTGCGCTCCCTGCGCCAGCCGGTTGTTCATCACCTGTAAGAAGTCCGGTCTGACCTGCGTATCCGCGTCGAAGACCACCACGGCATCGTAGGTCCCGTAGGCAAAGATTTGCCCGAAGGCCCATTGCAGCGCCGCCCCTTTTCCGCTGCGCTCTGCGCTGACCCGTTCCAGGCAGATCGCTCCCGCGTCCCGCGCCGCCTCCGCCGTACGATC
>CAYGZL010000115.1:0-51312 GCA_964354345.1 uncultured Anaerolineaceae bacterium
AAAACGGGAACCTCCAGGTATGGAGGTTCCCAGGTGGGCGGAATAGGACTCGAACCTACGACCTCCTCTGTGTAAGAGAGGCGTTCTAACCAACTGAACTATCCGCCCGGCGGGGGAATTATACCGCGCTTCCTGCATGGATGCAAATTGAAAAAGATTGCCGGGTCACCTTTACCCGTCACTTTCATTTGCATTTATCGCAATTCCGTGATATAAATGATATCAAATCATTTAATTTTGAAGATCCCACGGCATTCCGCCGCATTCGTTCAGGAGGTCAGGGATGAGTTACGAAGAACGGATTCGCAAAGAACGACCGGTCATGTCAAAGAGTTTCGCCCGTCTGGCGGATTTCCTGCTCGATTCGTATGTCGAAGCAGCTTTTATGACTGCCAGTGAGTTAGCCCACACGTTGGACCTGGATGCAGCCACAGTGGTGCGCTTTTCACAGCACCTCGGTTATCCTGGTTTCCCCAAACTGCAACGGGAAATCCGCGCCCGGGTGAAGCACGATCTGCTGGTGCGTCCAATCCAGGCCGAAGAACCCAATACAACCCCCGCGATTGTCACAGCTGCCCTGGATGAGGTCACCCTGGCGCTCAACCAGACGCGCATCTCGCTCGATACCGATGCGCTTGACCAGTTGGTCGAGAAATTAGGCCAGGCACGCCGTATTGTCATCCTGGCGGAAAATCCCGCTCAACCAACCGCCTATAGTTTAATTCTCTTCCTTGAGCTGGGCGGCTTCCCGGTCTACATTGCTCGCTCCGGCCTGGCTGACCTGGCGCGTACTGTCAACATCGCGGTCGCCCAGGATTTACTGCTGGCAATTGAGATCGTCGGCCAATCGCCCTACATTGCACGGGCAATGGGCGAGGCGCAGGCCAGGGGTATCCCAACCGCGGCCATCGTCGCCTCCGCTTCCTTACCCTCTGCCCGTTATGCAGATACCGTGCTGGCTGCTCATGGTCACCCTTCAACCGGTGTAGGCATCGTCTCTGTCGAGACGATTGTATATGCTCTGGCGCGCGTCTTGCAGGTGCGCTTCGCCGAACGGTTCGCTGGCACTGAACAGGCGATCAACCAGCTCTCCGAAAATATCCAACAACCTCTGGACTAAGACATTTCGCCATGCGATTTGTGCGTTACCAATCCAAAATAGAACCTGCCCATTACGGTTGGGTGATGGATGAGGCGGTCGGTCCTGTCGAAGGCACACCCTTCGGTGAATTCCTGCGCCTGGAAGCCGATCAACCCCTCGAAGATGTCCACCTGTTGCCTCCGCTTGAGCCAGGAAAAATAATATGCATCGGTCGGAACTACGTGGCGCACGCCCGCGAACATAAAGCGGAGGTTCCCGAGGTTCCCCTGATCTTCCTTAAACCCCCTTCGTCTGTAATTGGACCGGGCGAGCCAATCATCCTGCCGCCACAGTCCCAGCAAGTCGAGCACGAGGCTGAGCTGGTGATTGTGATAGGGAAGAAAGGTCGCTGGATTCCGCCTGAGGAAGCCCTGAACTATGTGCTGGGATATACGATCGGCAACGATGTCACCGCCCGTGACTTGCAACGCCGGGATGGTCAATGGACGCGCGCCAAGGGCTTCGATACCTTCTGCCCGATCGGCCCCTGGCTGGAGACCGAGTTCGACCCGGCTGACGCCATGATCACCTGCCATGTGAACAACGAGCTGCGCCAGATGGCTTCTACCCGGGATATGGTTTTCAATGTGCGCCAGTTGATCGCCTTTGCCTCATCAGTCATGACACTGGAACCCGGCGACCTGCTCTTCACTGGCACTCCGTCTGGCGTTGGTCCGCTGTTGCCAGGCGATGTAGTTGAGGTTACAATAGATGGGTTGGGCTCGTTGAAGAACCCCGTCCTGGCGGAACAGTAGTTTGTTCAAAACGGTAGTTTCGACCAGAGCCAGGCCACTTACGTGTGAGACTTTGTAAAGCGTGAACCTATCGCTTGACTTCCACACCGCCATCCAGACAGCCCTGGTGATCACCCTCGTCGCATTGGTGATCACTCTGTGGCAGGGGATCCGGTCACTGCGCGCCGCGCGCCGGCTACCTTTTTTCCGCATGCGCCGTGAGCGCATCCTGCATGGCTGGCGATTGTTTTTTTGGTCGCTGTTATTTGGCGCATTGGCTTACTTTCTATATCGCCCAGCAGAACCCCTGATCTACCGCTACTTCCCTGCCACTGCCACCCCTACCCTTACTCCAACAGTTACACTCACCCCAACAATTACACTTTCTCCGACGGTTTCGCTAACGCCCACCATCACGCGTACACCCTCTGTAACTGATACGCCCACGATCACCTTCACACCCAATATCCCACTGGCGGTCGAAATGGCGTTTATCAGCACCATTACTCCCAATCCGGATGCCATCTTCAGTTCCTTGACTTTCACCACTGGGCTGGACTCCTCCTACCGTCCACTCAACCCGGGTGTACTCTTTAAAAATCCGGTCGGTCATATGTACGCCATGTTCAGCTATGACCAGATGGTGAATGGCGCGCAGTGGACTGCCTTATGGTACCGCAACGGCGCGTTGGTCAATTATGAGAGCAAACCCTGGGATGGCGGTTCAGGCGGTCTGGGATACACAGATTGGGCGCCCAAACCCGAAGAATGGTTGCCCGGCGAGTATCAGGTGCAAATTTTCGTTGGCCTGGTCTGGAAAATTTCTGGCGTCTTCACAGTGGAAGGGGAAGCGCCTACCGCTGAACCTACTGCCACCGCCAGCCCCACCCCGACACCGAGCCGCACCCCGATTCCCTCCTGGACGCCACGACCAAGCCTGACACCGACGAATACCCGGACGATCACACCCACCAAAACACCTTACGTCTCTCCAACCCGGACTTCGACGCGTACTCCCTGGCCCACCCTGACCCGCACGCCGGTCACACCCTCCAGCACCCCCTGGCCAACCCGCACACGCACCCCCACACCCTCGCACTGATCAATCGTCCGGCCAGGTCACTGCGATTTGGGCAGCCAGGCGGGCGTTGTTAAGCAACAAACCGAGGTTAGCACGCAGGCTGGCGCCACCGGTCAAGCGGGTGACGCGCTGCAAGAGGAACGGCGTCACAGCCTGACCACTGATCTTCTCCGCGGCCAGGTCTGCCAGAGCGTGCTCGATAGCCTTTTCCACCTGCTCAACCGGGAGAGCCACTTCCTGCGGGGGTGGATTGACCACCAACAATGCGCTGCGCGCCCCCTGCAGCCAATGCTTGAGCGCCATCCGTCCAATCATCCCAGGATCATCCGCCCTTGCGCTTACTTTCAAGCCGCTGTTACGTGAATAAAAAGCCGGGAACTCATCTGTCTGATAACCTACCACCGGCACTGCCCAGGTCTCCAGGTATTCCAGTGTGGCGGGGAGATCCAGGATGGCCTTCGCTCCGGCGCATACCACCACCATCGGTGTCGTCGCCAGTTGGGGTAAATCCGCTGAGATATCCCACTCCGCTTGCCGGTGCACACCGCCGATCCCACCGGTAGCGAAAACACGCAGGCCTATCCGCTGAGCAATCGCCAGGGTCCCGGCCACCGTCGTCCCGCCATCCCAGCCCAGCTCGATTGCCGGAGCAATATCACGGCTGCTGATTTTATGGACGTATTGTCTGGTGGCCAGATCTGCAAGCTCATCTTCAGTCAGGCCGACTCGCACCTGCCCGGTCAGGATGGCAATTGTCGCCGGGATCGCCCCATTCTGACGGACTTCGCACTCCATTTGCCGCGCCAGTTCCAGGTTCTCAGGATAGGGCAAACCATGCGTGATGACTGTCGATTCCAGGGCCACCACCGGTTGCCCACTGGTCAACGCCTGGACGATTTCGGGTTGGATGCAGTAATAAGACGGTAAAGGCATTTTTATATGACTAATTGATCGTAGAGTTTTTCCAGGGTCAGGTCGGGCAGGACCGAACCCGGGTACCGCAGAGTCAGGGAGGCGGAGGAAACACCCAGACGAACTGCGTCATCGAGCGGGATATCATTAAGCAAGGCAAAGATCACCGCAGCCGTCAGAGCATCCCCCGCGCCGGTCGGGTCGAGGATTTCCGTGCGGATTGCCGGGACGTGACCACTAGTTTCCGAGCTGGCGTAACAGACACCAAATTGCGCCAGGGTGATGATCGCAATGTGGACTCCCTGGCTGACCAGGCATTTGGCTGCATCCAGGGCGTCGTTAACATTGGATAAGTCCACCGGCCGGTCGCATAAAATCCCCGCTTCAGTATGATTGGGCGTGACCAGGAACAGACGCGACATGTAAGGGGTGAGACGGCTTGCCAGCGTGGCCGAGGTAGGATCAGCGCAAATTGGTAAGCGTGCCCTTCGCGCCAGGCTGACAGCGGTACGTATTGTTTCGCGGGGCAGGTTGGCATCCATGAATAGCAGCGAGGCGTTGTGGAATAATTCCTCCTGCTCTTTCAGGTAAGCCGGCGTCAAGGCTGTCACGGCGCCCATATCGTCGAGAGCAAATTTCCGCGCGCCCGCAACATCCACCACCGCCAGATAAGAACCGGTCGGCCATTTGGATGTCCGCAAAACACCGGTTACCTCCACACCCGCTGAAACCGTTTGCTGTAACAGGCGATCACCGACTTCATCCTGGCCAATGGCGGTTAATAAAGTCACCGGGTGACCCAGGCGCGCCAGGTTTTCAGCCACATTACGCGCCACACCCCCAAAGGAAGAGCGGATCCTGGCCGGGTTGGAAGTACCCAGACGTAGCTCCTGGGTCAAGCGACCGACCAGGTCAACCCCAGCCGCACCCAAAACTAACACTGGCTGGTCTGGTTTGGTAGAGAAGGCCTCATATTTCATGGTGTGTGTTTACCTTGACCTGGAGAGCCTGTTCATTTTACGCCTCGATAATTTGGTACAACACTGAGTCTGGTAACGCTTATCCCGTTGGAGGGTTACTCCTCGCTGGTTGGGGTGGATTTCCGGCCGGAGGCAAGGCACCAGCTGCCGGCTGGTCATGCTCAGTCCAGGCATCCAAGATTTGGGCAATCCGCATCAGCACCAAACTGCGCATCTGGGCTTCATCGAGCTTACCGGTTGGATTGATGGCGCGCAGAGTTTCCAGGATCGCTAAGAGCATCTCCGCCTGAGCTTCCGCCCGGCCTAACTCCTGGTAAGCCAGGCGTTGCGCTTCTCCGTAAGCCCGGGTAACATTTGCAGTTCCAATCCAACGCGCCTGCCAGGTGTCCACACGTTGTTCTCTTACCACGGAGGTCATGATCGCAAAATGGCCGATATCAACCCATAATAACTCGACACCCATATCCCGGAAGCGTTGCCGCATAACCGGACTTTCGAATGCTCTGGTTATTTCTAGGCGTGGGTTCTGACCTTCACTGACCGGTGCAGTGAGCTCATCAATTTTCATCCGATAAATTCGATCGGTAATGATATTGCCCACCTGGTTCCTAACCGCGGTCGCCAGGGAAGTGAGTCTTGGTTCGCCATTTATATCAAGGGAAACGGTGCGCCGGTAAGCCAGGTTGTACAGCGCTCTACTGGAAAAAGGATACGGACGCTCGGGCGTCCGGCGAGTATAATCAGCGGGTTGACGACCGGTGCGGATACGGAAGCGGTAATTTACGTTCTGCAAGGCAATTTCTACCCCATCCCGGGTGGTTGCTGACATCTGCTGGATATTATCCTGTTGATCTTCGAGGCTGGCCACTTCTTTGACCCGCTCGAGTCGAGTGACATAATGAATGCCAGCAGCAACAACATTCGAGGGCGCTATCAGTCGTTCCAACAAAACCACACTACCCGGCGCGACCACGAGATAGCCTGGACCGCCAACAGCATCCAGTAAATTCACTTCGTTATCTCTGATCTGGCGTCTACCATCTCGTATGACCAGGCGCGGATGAAAGATGCCAAACGCGGCCGGGATTAGGTAACGCAAACCCAACCACAAACCAGGCAACTCATATACATCTCGAATGTAAGCAGCCACTACCAGCATCGCGCCCAGTAAAGCTGCTACTGGAAATATCATCAAGCGCAGACTGTGTTGGGTCAGCCAGCCCAGTGGCGCCATACCCGGTTCATAGTATAACGACCGCCCCCACGAGAGGAAAATCAAGAATGCAACAAAGACAAAGAAAAGACGTAAATACCCCCAAACCCGCCCGCCGATCCACAAACGCTCCAGAAATGCCAGCAAACGCCACAAGTTCCTGCGTAACATGGATGAAATTCGAGTCCGGAACATCGCTGTGTTACTCCCTCTCAGGTTGTCCCTCTGTGGGAGGCGGTTGGTCCGGCGACCCACCTGGATCAAGCCCTGCTTGAACTGTGCCTGGCAGGGGCGAAGTGTCTGCACCGGGTAACTGCGGAGGGCTTGATCCAGGTGTTTCATTAACCGCACCTGATATTTGGGGGGTGGTACCCTCGGATTGCATTTTAAACACACCCAACACGGGCAGGTTGGGAGGCACCACCGGCGAAAACCAGTCGCGGAAACTGCGCAACAGGTTGATCGTATCAGCCGGCAACAAGCGCTGAGTGCTGGGATCTGTGGCGATAGCTTCCAAAGCCTGGAACACCCGCAAAGCCAACACCTCGGGTGGGAAATCAGCATGGATAATTTGAGATAGGGTAAACACCATATCGCGCTGTGCCTGTGCCCTGGCGCTGTTGCGAATTCGAATGGCTTGCAGTTCATGTTCCGACCAGGTTTTCAAAGCATCAGTCTGCCAACCTGCCCGCCAGGTCTCCACCAACTGGCGGCGAACCTCCTGATCCACCGGCTCCAGGTCGGTGAAGTTAGCCAGGATCACCTTGATCCCACGCGTACGCAACAGCTTCGGTGTCTTTAATGTCCGGGGTGGGTGAAGCACTAACTGGTTTTCATCCCACACCTGCCCGGCGACTGGTGGTTGGTCAATATGCCATTCAGCCAGTTGGAAAGCCAGGACGCCCTGATTACGCACCCGAATCCGGAAATTATTCCTCAAATTTTGTAATGGATCATCCTCAGGTCTGGTCGATTGCGCAGATGCATTGCCCCGCACTGGAAGCGGATAAAGCAAATCATAATGCTGCTCCACCAGCATTTCCCTGAAAATGTCAACCGCCACCTGGGTGGGCAGCTCATCCCAATTCACTGGCGTCGTAACGCCCGATTGACCTGCGCGGGCCGCTACCGCAGCAAAAACCCGCTCTGGATCAAAATGATACGGCGCAGCCTTCTCCTGGTTGGGATTTCCACCCAAATCGCCCGTTGTTGGGGGCTTTGACCAGTTCGCCTGTGCATAACGGTGGATTTCCAACTTATCCACCTCGTCCAACTCGTCAACCAACCTCTCGATGACCCTGACCCGCTGGCCATCACCAGGTTGCCCTATAGCTGATGGGATCCGGTCCACCAGATAGACCACCCGCAGGTTTTCGGGAGCCACAGCGCCAACATAAGTCACCAACACAGTATCGGGAGGTTGCCCTAAGGTAAATACTGTGAAGACATTATTGACGATTTCAATCCCTTCTTTTGTATAACTATGGATGACGGATATCGAACGGAACTGAGGGCGCAGATCAACGACGCCGCGAATTTCCTCATCGTAGCGCGGTGCATACGGGAACGGGCGGAAATTGGTGAAGGTCAAGCCGGGACCAACCACCCGGATCTGCGGCTCTGTGGGAGGGACATTGCGACGGAAAAGTCTGAAAAACCGTGAACCTACCCGGTTCAATGGTCTTAACGCCAGGTTGACCAGGAAAGGATAAGCATCATTGCGCTGCTGAAGAACGACTGCACTACTCAGATCCGTCAGGATCACTCCCGGTCCTCTGCGAATCTCTTCGCCTGGATATTGAACAACCCTACCCTCTCGAACGTGAACTGCCGGTCCATGTTGTCTGAACAAGTAGAACAACAAACGGACGATTGCTTCTCTACGGTCCCTTAAACTAGAAACTGGCAAGACAAATTGAGCAAAAAAGACGACCCAGAATAATAAACCCAGCCCACCCATCAAGAAGACATCAAAGAAGACTTGCCTGATCGTCCGGCTGGCCTTAATCGAGAATCCTGCTGGTTTCCCGGACAACCAGGAGCTCAGCTGACTGCGGATCAAATCACCGGATGCAGTTCCTTCTGTCTCATAAAAGCCAGTCGACAACGGGCTAACATTTTTAGTCCCCTGGAAAACCAGTAAACCATCCAGGTCATCCGTAACATACGCCCGGATGAAGGCTTCACCAGCCTGCCAATACGCCCGAATTGCCAGGGCGTTTTTTATTTCAGTCACCTCTCCAAACGCGCGTGGTCGAGTCGGATCTGTGATATCCACCACCTGGACGCCCTGTTGTCCCTCTGCCAGAAATACATAATTTTCCCAAATGTAAAGATCCGAGACATCACCCCGCGTTGCGATTTGTGTAACTTTTTCTAGTTTCACCGGATGAGAAATATCCAGGATCACCAATCCGTTTGCACCACCCACTGCAAAGGCATATGGCCACTGAATGGCTATTTTCCGAAATCCTTGGAATTCCGTAAACCGGCCAACCTCGACCGGTAAATAAGGATCATCTACTTTATAAATAATTATCCCAACCTGCTGGACGGCAACATAGAGATAATTCTTCTCTTCGCTGACCCATTGGACATCGCCGAGTCCACTTATACTACGCACCTCTTTCATCTTATCCGGTTTACTGACATCCACCATTCTTAAGCCCGCAGATCCACTGGCAATATAGGCCACATTCTCAGAAATTAAAACCTGGTTGGCGTCCCCCCGGGCAGGCAACCTATCAATAACATGTAACTGCTGAGGATTCTGAATACTGACCGTATATACACCATCCTTTCCACCCGCTATGTAGGCGATATTCCCGGCCAGGGTTAATTGTTTCCCTGCCCCGGGGAGTAAAACTGAACTGATCTCATTGAGTTCGTAGGGATTAGAAACATCGAAGACCCAAAAATTTTGTTTTCCATCCAGAATATAAACATAAGGCATCGCCAAATCAAACTGATTGACCGATGCGGGGTAGTCGAAGGCGCTTATCTCAACAAGATTATCGATCTTGGATTGATCAACCACCCGCAAACCACGCTCTGTATCTGCGATAAATAGCCGGGATCCCTCGACCAACACCGATTGAGCCCGACCCGGCGTATCCAATTGCCCGATCTGCTTCGGGTGTAGTGGATCATTCAGACTGAAGACTTTCACTCCCTGTGTTCCGTTGGACACATATAACCGATCACCGTTTACAGTAACATTCCAGGTTGAGTCGGGTAGTTCAAGTGAACCGACCTCCCGGGGATCTTTCGGTTGAGTGGCCTCGATGATACGGATCCCCCGGCTGCCGGCTGCCAAATAAACATATATTCTCGTGTTGGGATCCCCTAATATTGGATTGAACCGGTCGCCAGCCTGATCATTCACAGCTAAGACCGCAACTCCACGTACATCGCCAGGTGTGATTATGGCACCAGACTCAGCAGGTATGCGTGGCTCTGCTACATTAATAATCCGTAGCCCCGCGGAACCATCAGCCAGGTAAATCGTATTTTCCAGCCTGGCGATCCCAACCGCGTTCCCCGGCGAATTATAAACTCCCATTAAGGTTGGGCTAACTGTATTGGTGATATCCACAATCGCCAGCCCCTGGCTTCCCTCAGCCAGGTAGGCGTAATTCTCCGAAAGAACCAGGTTGTTCGTCTCACCTCCGGTCGTTGTAAATTTACCCTGCTGCTTGATATTCATTGGATCAGTAATATCCAATACGATCAAACCCTGCCCTCGATCAGCCAGGTAAGCTAAAGCCCCACCCTTAAGCTTAAGCGCAGTAACCACACCGGCGGTATTGTAGAATGAAACCTGGCGGGGATTTTCGGGCTTCGCAATGTCTATCACTCGTACGCCCTTTTCCCCAGCGGCCAGAAACAGATAATTGTTGTATTTCGCAACATCACTGATTGATAATTGTGGGCTGGAAGAGGTTAATGGGGATAAAGAAAATGAAGGATTCGATTGGATGATTTTTAATCCACTGTAACCATTAGCAAGATAAGCATAACCTTCGGAAAGAGCAACTCGATAAGCATTTCCATTGGTAGCAAAGGAAGCCATTTTTCGTAAGTTATTGATATCCGTTAAATCATACACAATCAGACCCCGAGTTGCGTCGGTTAAAAATCCCAGGTTGCCCTGGAAAGTAAAACTCTGCGCTTTCCCCGTGGTTGATTGGCGAGTGATTTCTTTGGGTTTTTGAAGATCTTCGTATGAAACAACGATCAGGCCGCGTTCGTTCACAGCTAAGAAAAGATAATTATCCCTGACGGCTATATCACGCACCACCGCGCCCGCCTGATATTCACTATTTTTTAAGAGTTGAGCATCGCCTGATTGATCAATTTGGATGACCTGTAAAGATTTTCTCCCCGAGTCTGAAACGAAGAGTAGATTGGAGGCGGCAGTCACGCTGATTACGCCATCGTGCATGCCGATTTGATTTCCAATAATGATCGTTTTAAGGTTGACGGGAACTAGAGGATCTTTGACATTAATAATTTTCACACCCGAGCGCCCATCGGCGACATATGCATATCCCCATTGAACAGCGATGTCCCAGGCATAACCATCTGTGTCTCTTTGACTGATAAATTTTGGTTTTGCTGGATCCGTGAGATCGTAGATAGTGATGCCGCTATTCCCTTCGGCTACATACAGGAGGTTATTGGAAATGAACAATCTTTCAGAAGAACCCCTGGTTTGTAAATAACCTACCAGGTCAGGTTGAGCGGGGTCAGTGATATTGAGGATTTTTATGCCTCCTGAACGGATGGCCAGGTAGGCATATGCGCCATTGATTTTTATATCGGAAGCGAACTCGACAGGACGTGCAAAATAGCCGTATACTGAGAAGGCGGTTACAATTAAGATCAGGACGAAAATCCAGGAGCGGCGTTTATGTGCCATGGATGGATCAATGGGCTCTTGATAGAACGTATATAAAATGTAAAAGACTAATAAATATTACCCTTGACAAGAACGTTTGTTCTAAGTATTATTCCTTCCGTTCGCTATCCACATTATACAACACCGTCAACCTGAAAGGAATATCCGATGCCAACCATCATACTATACGAGACAAATTCACTCGAACGCTATTATCATCATCTGATGGAATGTCTCGACCAAAAGTACGGTTATCAAGATACTTCAGAGAAAATCCCATTGAGCGATTATCAAATTGCTGAGATGAGCTATTACGAGACCCAGGTTAATGAAATGGTTTCCCACCTGTCTCAAGATAGTTCAATGCTTGTTGGTAGTATTTAATTGACCAGATATCTTCACACCTCGGCGCATCTCTTGTTACAATGGGGGTATAGTATGAACGGAGGTGTTCTATGGCCAACTTCCCTGGAAAAGGGATTGTTGCGGTAATTAAAACTTCCCCTGAAACCGTTCTTCAAGACATACAGCGGGTAATGAAAGTAGCTGGATTCGAAGACGCCTTGCCTAAAGGTGTCAAGACTGGTTTAAAGATCAATATATCCTGGCAAACCTGGTATCCAGCTTGTTCCTCCACCCCGTGGCAAATCGAAGGTACTATCCTGGCTTTACAAAATGCTGGCTTCCAGGATCTGGTTGGAATTCATAATGATACAGTCGTTGTGAATACAAAGGATGGCGAGAGAAACAATAAGCACAAATACGTTACCGACCGATATCAGATTCCGTGCTTGTATTTGTATAACCAGGAATTTGAGTGGGCAGAATATCACCCAAAACAACCTTTACTTGTCCTGGATAAAATATATCCGGAGGGAGTATTTATCCCGAAGGCTTTGTACGATACCAATATTATCCATCTACCTACTGTTAAAACCCACGTATTTACCACAATTACCGGCGCGATGAAGAATGCCTTCGGGGGTTTGTTACATCGGAACCGACATTGGACACATTCTGTCATCCATGACACACTGGTTGATTTACTCGTGATTCAACAAGATATTCATCAGGGTATTTTCGCGGTGATGGATGGCACATTCGCCGGGGACGGACCAGGTCCACGCGCAATGCGCTGGCACGAGAAAGATATCCTGCTGGCGTCCGCCGACCAGGTTGCTATCGATGCTGTCTCCGCCCGACTCCAAGGCTTTGACCCGCTGCAGATCCATTTCATTCGCCGCGCCCATGAGATGGATCTTGGCATCGGAGATCCCCGCCAGATTCGGGTTCTAGGCTATGATATCGAACAAGAATCCTCCTGGGGGTTCGTTCAAGAAGATACATTAGCCAGCATTGGCCAGAAACTCATCTATCATGGTCCCTTGAAACCTTTCGAGAAGCTTCTGCTACAAAGCCCATTGGTAGTCTGGTCTTATTTTGCCAGTAATTTCTACCATAATGTATATTGGTACCCTTTCGTCGGTCGGAAACGCGTCGAAGCTGCTTTGAAAACGAAATGGGGCCAGTTATTCAAGGAATATGGAGATGGTGAAGTGGTGATGCCTGGGGTAGAGCCCCGGACTTTCTTTCAAGGGGTATTGGGTATGGCAGTCCTGGCTGGAATGGTGATTGGGTTGAACAGGCTCATGCGAAAAAGGTAGTTGGGCTGGCTATGTTGCATGTTGAGTTTCATTGTCATTCAGCTTACTCGAAAGATAGCCTCACCACCCCCCATAAATTAATCGTGACCTGCCGAAAAAAAGGACTGGATCGCGTCGTCATCACCGACCACAACACCATCGAAGGGGCATTGAGGGCAAAAGAAATAGACCCCGAGCGAGTTATCATTGGTGAAGAAATCATGACCAGTTCGGGCGAACTCCTGGCTGCCTTTATGAATGAGGCAGTACCCCCCGGGTTGTCGCCGGAAGAAACCATCCAGCGTTTACGTGGTCAAGGAGCCTTCATCAGCGTCTCACATCCGTTTGATCGCCCCCGGGAGGGTAGTTGGAGAGAAAAAGACTTGATCGGTATCCTCCATCTGGTGGATGCCATTGAAATTTTTAACTCACGCTGTATGTGGCCAGGTTTTAACCAACGGGCACAAGAATTCGCCAGGGAGTATAACTTGCTGGGGACCGTGGGCTCTGACGCCCATACATCTTTTGAGTTAGGGCGAGCGACTTTTTGGATAGCCGATTTCCGAGACGCCAGTGAATTCAAGGTAAACATGCGTTCGGCTGATATGCGCCTCCATCTCTCTCCCCCATGGATCCACTTGACCTCACGCTATGCCACCTGGCGGAAAAAGCTTACCCGGATTATCACCAGATTTTAAAAAGCGTTACAGGCAGAATTTCGTGTCCTTTTTCCATCTTGACCTTTCAACCAGTCTATGTGAAAATAAAAAAGATGGGGCTGTGGCGGAACTGGCAGACGCAGAGGACTTAAAATCCTCCGGAGGTAAACCCTCCTTGTGGGTTCGATTCCCACCGGCCCCACCTACAATCGCATCTAAACCAGCGGCGGTATGATTTTACTCACCCCCAAAAGCATGATGGCCCGCTTAAGAAATCGGGCTATTTTGTTCCTTCAACGCCATCACAGACTATTAACCAATCAACGAGGCTCTGATCTTATGAATACCCGGATCGTCTTTATGGGTTCACCGGAATTCTCGGTGCCGACCTTACAGGCTCTGGCAAGTCATTATCCGGTTGTCGGTGTAATTACTCAACCCGATCGGCCTGCCGGTCGCGGTCAGGCACTCACTCCTCCGCCAGTTAAACTGATTGCTCAGGAACTGAGTATTCCATTTATTCAACCTCAACGCCTGCGCCAGCCTGACGCAATGCATCAACTGCGCACATGGCAACCAGACTTGATCGTTGTGGCCGCTTTCGGTCAGATCCTAAAACCTGAGGTTTTGGATTTACCTGCACACGGGTGCGTGAATGTGCATGCTTCACTGTTACCCCGTTGGCGAGGTGCAGCCCCGATCCAGGCTGCCCTGCTGCATGGGGATACTGAGTCTGGCATCAGCATCATGCGGATGGATGCAGGGGTAGATACCGGGCCAATCATCAGTCAGCGTCCGCTGATGATCCAAACCTCGGATACTGCTGGGACATTGAGCGAACGCCTGGCCCGGTTGGGCGCCGATTTGCTCCTCGATACCCTACCGCGTTATTTAAGTAATGAGGCTATTCTCTATCCCCAGGATAATACCATTGCTACTTACGCACCTTTGCTAAGGAAAGAGAATGGGCAACTCGATTTCACACTATCAGCGGGTGACCTGGTACGCCGCGTCCAGGCATTCAACCCATGGCCGGGTGCATTCACAGTCTGGGATGGTCAGGTATTTAAGATCCATCGCGCCTCGGCTTTAGCCAACGCGATGGTCGATCAACCCTCAATCCCTGGAAAACAGATGGTCGTAAAAGGGATGGCAGCCCTCGGAACAGCCGAGGGCATCCTGGTTCTGGAGGAAGTTCAACCCGCTGGCAAGAAACCAATGTCGGGGAAAACTTTCTTACAGGGGGCGCGCAATTGGGGGAAGGATGGATAATTTATTAACCCTCCAGCGATTAGAGTTGTTTCCGGTTACAACACGTCTGGAGGATAAGTCGGGGCAGAAAATAATCACCATCGCTGGTTGTGATTTGACCCAACTTGCCGATCATTACGGAACACCGCTTTACCTCTACGACCGTGCCACACTAGACCAGGCGGTCGCCAATTACCGCCTGGCACTACACCGTTTTTATCCTGGCGAGGCGAACCTAACATATGCCGGGAAGGCATTCCTCTGCCTGGCAATCTCACAATGGGCTAAGCGACAGGATCTATGGATTGACTGTACAGGAGCCGGCGAGTTATCGATCGTCAGGCAGGCCGGTTTATCCAGGAATTCGATTCTTGTGCACGGGGTCAACAAAAGCCTTGAAGATATGGGGGCTGCCCTGACCTGTGCTGGTCGAATTGTGATTGATAATCTGCCTGAGTTGTACTGGTTTATTAAACAGTGTAATCACCAGCAGATATCTTTACCTGAAATATGGCTGCGCCTGCGCCCAGGTCTGGCAGTCGACACTCATATCTATACGCAAACCGGTCAGGATGACAGCAAGTTTGGGATGAGCCCATCCGAAATTGAAGAGGCTGTGGGTGTTTGCCAGGCACATTCACTCCCACTAACAGGTCTGCATTTCCACCAGGGTTCACATTTCCACGATCCTACTCCGCTTGGTACTGCGATTGACATCGCGTTAGATCTACTCACCATTCTCAACCAGAATTATCAATGGCTTCCGAGTTATTTTTGTCCTGGCGGAGGTTGGGGTGTGGCTTACCATGAAGAGGATCTCCCCCACCCACACATTTCTGAATATGTAGAATATATCGCAACACGCTTGGTCGACGGCTGTCAGGCACGTGACTTGCCTTTGCCATTTTTGCAGCTGGAGCCTGGACGAAGCCTGGTGGCGCAAGCGGGGGTGTCCCTTTACCGGGTTGGTGCGGTCAAGCACACAGCGCACCGCCGCTGGTTATTGCTGGATGGCGGTCTGGCAGATAATCCTCGCCCAGCCATGTATCGGGCGCGCTATTCAGCGCTTCCAATCGTAAATCCACAACGCTCCATTACAGATCCCGCCTGGGTAGCTGGACCCTACTGCGAAAGCGGTGATGTCCTAATCGAAGCGCTCCCATTACCTGATATTGCTGCAGGTGAATTGCTGGCCATCCCGACCAGCGGTGCTTATCAATTAAGCATGGGCAGTAATTATAATGGCGCCCGTAAACCCGCGGTGCTCTGGCTGGAAAATGGCGTCGCTTCCCTGATCCAACGCCGGGAAACACTAGATGATTTGTTTTGTAGAGATTTTCCGTTACCTTCACAGTATGTTTGAAATTACATTTTTACGACATGGAGAATCCACCGGTAATGCCGCCGGGCAAATCCAGGGCCAGCAAGATATGGTATTAAATGAGCGCGGCCGGCTTCAGGCACAGCGCCTGGCCCAGCAGTGGCACGCTGCCGGTATCGCCTTTGACTATTGTATCTCGAGCCCTCTCTTGCGTGCCCGCGAGACAGCCGAAATCATCACGGTGGCCCTGACACTGCCCCTGTTTTTCGATCCCATATGGATGGAACGTAGCTTCGGTGAGTTGGAAGGATTGACGGTAGATGATTTACAAATCTCGCAACCCGATTTAGATTTTTACCATCCTTTCCAACGACCCGGGAAAACGGGTGAAAGCCTGCTCGATCTTTATTTGCGCACCGGGCGGGCAGTCCAAGATCTGCTCATGCAAAGCCCTGGGCGTTATCTCATTGTATCGCACGGTGCAATTTTAAACATGGCGCTCTATATAATCTTCGGTCTGAATCCGCAAGGCTATATCAATGGCCCACGTTTCTACTTTGGCAATACTGGACACGCCAAGCTAACCTATGAACCAGGAACACGGATCTGGCGATTCATACAATTTGTGACTCCAGACTATCTTGAGCAAGGCGAACAATAATTGATGCCAGCCAATTCATTACGCTTCTTGAGCTTAGGCGCTGGGGCTATCGGTACTTACATCGGCAGTAGCTTGATCCTGGCTGGTTATCCGGTGGTTTTTCTGGAGCAACCGTCAATCACCGCAGATCTACGCCAACGTGGTCTGCGGATGCGCATCAAAGAACAAGAGCTCCTGATTACTCAACCGCAGATTGCCTCTTCTCTGGAGGAAGCTTTGGCGCTTGGGCCATTTGATGCAGCCATCTTTGCTCTAAAATCTTTCGATACCCAGGCTTTATTAGATCAAGTTATTCCCTTTCGTGACAACTTCCCGCCAATCTTATGTCTGCAGAATGGCGTCGACAACGAACCTGTTATTGCCAGCGCACTCAGCAGCGATCAGGTCATCGCCGGAACAGTTACCAGCGCCATTGGACGAAAGGCAGCCGGCGATGTTACCCTGGAGCGGAAGCGCGGGGTAGGCATCGCCGCAGGACACCCAAGGTCGAGCGACATAGTCTTCGCTTTCCAACAGGCTGGTCTAAACGCCCATCTGTATACAAATGCGTTGGATATGAAATGGTCTAAGTTATTGACCAACCTGCTGGCCAATGCCACATCAGCCATTCTTGGGATGCCTCCTACCGAGATTTTCACTCATCCGGGTTTGTATTGCCTGGAAATTGAGCAATTAAGGGAAACTATACGCGTGATGACAGCCCTTAATATTCGGGCGGTTAATTTGCCAGCCACTCCAGTACGAGCCTTAGCCTTTTGCGTGCTACGCCTGCCAGTCTGGCTTTCACGCCCTTTGCTCCAACGCGCGATCGGCGGGGGGCGCGGAGGAAAGATGCCATCCTTTTACCTCGATCTGCATAGTATTCGCGGTAAGACAGAAGTGGATTTCCTGAATGGCGCAGTCGTCCGTCACGGCATACTGGCTGGCGTACCCACTCCGGTTAACCAGCTTCTAAACGAAACCCTCCTGGCACTGACAAATGGTGAGGAAGCAATCGAGGATTATTTACGACAGCCAGACAAATTATTGAGCAGGAAATTACTTTAACGGAGTCGCGGTTGAAGCACCTGGGTTGACTCGTTTGGCCAGCAAGTACCAGGAGGTGATATTACTGAAGCGGTCACTCGGATCGTACAGAGGACCCATGCTCAAGCCTTGGACTTGCTCATCGACAGCATAGGTGTAAACTGGGATAAATAAAGGAAGGGCGGGCATTTCCATCGTGAAGCGTACTTGAAAATTCCGGTAAAACCGGAGCCGTTCATTAAAATCAACCTGGATGCGCGCCTGTTCCAAAAATTCGCTGGCCTGGCGATCGTTCCATCCCGAGTAATTTTGTCCCCCGGTCACTTGAGCCTGATGCCAGAAGGGGTACGGGTCCGGATCTGGTGTATGAGCTAAATTTAACTCCACCAACGCCGCCTGGTAACTACGCGGCTCCAGGTAGTTGCCTAGAAGATCAGCATATGGAAGAGCCTTTAAATCCACCTTAACCCCTAAACCGGCCCAACTATCCTGGATAAATTTCGCAATATCTCCATAAGGCGCCTGGTCAGGATAGACCATTTCAAAAGAAAGAAACACGCTACCCTTTGCTCGTACACCGCCCCCTTCAGCCGGGACCGTGTACCCGGCCTTTTTTAGTGTGGAGACAGCCAGCTCCGGGTTATAAGGTACCTGTTCTATCCCTTCATAGTAGGCCCAGGTTCCTGGAAAGATAGGCCCGTGAGCCAGGATTGCTTGTCCACCTAAGATGCGATCGACGATCCATTGCCGGTTCAAACCCATCAATAAGGCTCGCCGGATGGCTACATCCTGAAAAAAAGGCAGGGTTGGCTCATTTAGATTTAAATAAAGTAAGCTCAATCCAGGCAGGCGACCCGTGTATAGTTTTAATTTAGGCTCCGTCAGTGCTTTGCCAAGTAAAGAGTCGGGGATATGGGCAATCCCCATCACTTCACCTTTACGATAATCTTCAAGAGCTAACTTTGCGTCAGGGTAATACCGAAATACAATTTGTTCGATAAATGGAGGGTTGTGGTAATACTGCGCGAAGGCTTTTAAAACCACGCCTTTCACCTGACCCTCCTCAATCAGGAAACGATCGAATAAATAAGGTCCACTCCCGACTGGGCGCAGGTTGAACGATGCATTTACAAAATCTTCAGGCGATACACTGCTTAGCAGATGTTTGGGCAGGATCCCAAAAGTCAGGTAATCCAGGAAGGGCGCGAAAGGCTCAGGTAGACGAAATTGTAAGGTTGATTGATCCAGGATGACGACTTGAATCTGTTGCCAAAACTTGCGTAAATCTTCCGGACCAGGAATCACCTGGTTACGCAAAAGATCTATGGTAAAAGCCACATCTTCGCTTGTAACAGGTTGACCATCATGCCAGACTGCTTTAGGACGGAGAGAGACGTTAAAAACATTACCATCCTTCGATATTCCCCAAGATTCAACCAAATCTCCCTGGGGCAGACCCCGATCATCGAAGCGAAATAAACTGCTGTAGATCAGGCGATCAAGGTCATGGTCAGCCTGGTTATAATAATCCAGGAGCGGGTTCAACCGGTCAAGTTGGCCAACGATTGCCTCGGTATACATCCCACCGGTAGCTGGTTGGATTGGCGCAGGCGCGGCACCCGGCAAGCGAGAAGGCTGCTGTCCAATCAATAATACACCGATTGCGATTAACGCAATCACGACAACCAAGAGCTGCCAGCGTAGTTTCTTCATTGCAAAGAAAAGAGGCGCCTGACGGCTTGACCGAGAGACGCCCCTTGTTCTGACAGGATCCTACTTTGAAATATATACGGTGATAGTCGCGATTAAGAAGAACAGCACACTTAGACCGATCGTGACCCGGAACAGCAACTTTTCAACTCCACGCCGGGCAGTAAATATTCCACCCGCGTCACCGCCAGTAAATCCCCCTAATCCAGCGCCCTTGCTTTGCAAGATCACGCTGACGATCAGAGCGATTGACATTATAATCATTGCCACATAAAGATATGTAACCACACAAGCCTCCACTGAGGAACAAATTAGTTTGGCCGTTAAGCCTAGAAATTATACCTTCCCATCTAAAAAACGTCAAATCATTCTTGGAGTATATGAACGAAATCGTAATAAACCTGCACATGCATACACCCTACTCAGATGGCTTTGGCAGCCACGCAGAAATAGCACAGGCGGCCCTAAGCGCTGGACTTGACGCAGTGATCGTAACAGATCATAATGTTTTAGTCAAAGGTGTGGAGAATTACTATACCGGGAATGGGAGGCGTGTGCTGCTCCTGGTTGGGGAAGAAGTACACGATCAGGCGCGAGAACCCCAGAAGAATCACTTAATGGTCTTTGGCGTTGATCGCGAAATGGCCACTCTGGCATACGACCCTCAACGACTAATTGATAGTGTACGCCAGAATGGAGGTTTTGCTTACCTGGCACACCCGGTCGATCCAGCCGCGCCCGCCATCAGTGAGGGCGACTTATCCTGGGTTGATTGGCAGGTGGTAGGATTTACCGGGCTAGAGCTGTGGAACGGGATGTCCGAGTTTAAATCTTTACTCAAGTCCCGTTTACACGCAATTTATTATGCCCTTAACCCTTTGAAAGTTGCACGTGGCCCTTTCCCGCAAGCGCTTCAGAAATGGGATGAGTTATTGGCCTCAGGAAAACGTCTGACAGCCATCGGTGGCTCTGATGCGCACGCTTTTCGAGTAAATTTGGGACCATTACACCGGGTGCTCTACCCATATGAATTTCATTTCCGATCCATCAACACTCATGTGTTGGTACCAACCCCACTCACCGGTCAGGTCAGTGATGACCGACGGATGATCCTGGAGGCCATGCGGCGCGGTCGGGCATTTATCGGTTATGACTTACCCGCATCGACACGGGGGTTCCGTTTCACAGCTCAAGGTCGTGATCAAACCGCAATCATGGGTGATGAAATATCAGCTCAATCTGGTGTTACCTTACAAATTCGTCTGCCGCGCCCATTCGAATGCCATCTAATTATGGATGGTAAATTGATCAAAGTCTGGCACAAACGCGATACCTGTACGCATATAACATCAGAATCCGGCGTCTACCGGGTGGAGGTTTATATCGAATACCAGGGTCGCAGTCGCGGCTGGATCTTTAGCAATCCAATCTATGTGGTCAGGTGAGATATGGATTTCAAGTTACATGCCCCTTATCAACCAACCGGTGACCAACCAGAAGCTATTCGTCAACTCGTAGAAGGGATCGATCAAGGCTTCCGGGATCAGGTGCTACTCGGTGCAACCGGAACGGGGAAAACCTTTACGATTGCCTCCGTGATCGATAAAATCAACAAACCTGCACTGGTGATGGCGCACAACAAAACCTTAGCGGCTCAACTTTATGCAGAATTTAAAGAGTTCTTTCCCGAAAACGCGGTCGAATATTTCGTCTCATACTACGATTATTACCAACCTGAAGCTTATGTCCCGCGCCATGATTTATATATCGAGAAAGATGCGGATATAAACGAAGAGATCGAACGATTGCGCCTGGCTGCCACCACTGCGCTGATGTCACGTCGTGATGTAATTATCGTGGCTTCAGTTTCATGTATCTATGGCATCGGTAACCCGGTGGAGTATGGTCGTGTGGTGATCAATCTGGAGAGCGGTAAAATCTACCGGCGGAATGCCCTCCTCCGCCAGTTGGTGGAAGGTCATTACCAGCGAAACGATATGGAGCTACGCCCAGGCACTTTCCGAGTACGCGGCGACAGCTTAGATGTTGTGCCGGCTTATCAAGATCGCCATGGATATCGGATCACATTCTTTGGTGATGAAATTGAAAGGATGATTGAGTTTGATACTACAACGGGTGAACTTAACCGGGAGTTAGCAACAGTCCAAATTTATCCTGCAAAGCATTTCATCACCGAGGGGGAAAAACTAAAAGAAGCTATCTCGGACATTGAATTAGAGCTTAACCAAAGGATCGGTTTCTACAAATCCGAGCAGAAGTTATTAGAAGCTCAACGAATCGAACAGCGCACTCTTTATGACCTGGAAATGATGCGCGAGATTGGATACTGTTCAGGCATCGAAAATTACTCCCGCCACCTGGATCGGCGTCAAGCTGGCACACCGCCCTGGACACTGATGGATTACTTGCCCAGTGACTACATACTCGTAATTGATGAATCTCACATGACCGTCCCACAGATCCGAGGCATGTACAATGGCGATCGGACACGCAAAGAAACACTGGTGGAGTACGGCTTTCGTTTACCATCCGCGTTGGATAATCGTCCTTTAACCTTCGAAGAGTTTAAAGAGAAGATGGGCTTCACCATCTATACCTCTGCCACGCCTAGCCTGTGGGAAATGCAGCGCGCGGATCAGGTGGTAGAACAAATTATTCGCCCAACCGGACTAGTAGACCCTGAGGTAGAGATACGACCGAGCGAAGGCCAGGTCGATGACCTGGTGGGTGAAATTCGCAAGCGCGTTGAAGTCGGTCAACGCACCCTGGTCACCACACTGACAAAACGCATGGCAGAGAAGCTCTCTGACTACCTGATGGAGTTGGGTATCAAGGTACACTACCTGCATTCCGAAATCGAGACACTAGAACGAATCGGCATCCTGCGCGACTTACGTTTGGGGGTATTCGATGTCGTCGTCGGTATCAACCTGCTTCGTGAAGGTCTGGATCTGCCCGAAGTCTCCCTGGTGGCTATTTTAGATGCTGATAAAGAGGGCTTCTTGCGTTCCGGAACAGCCTTAATCCAAACTATTGGTCGGGCAGCCCGGCATGTGCAGGGAAAAGTGATCATGTACGCCGACAACACAACCGACTCGATGAAGCGTGCGATTGATGAAACAAACCGCCGCCGTGACAAACAAATCTCGTTCAATGAAGCCCATGGGATCAAACCAGTCGGAATCTTTAAGGCCGTGCGTGATCTGACAGACCAGCTATCGGTTAAAGTGGTGGCTGAACCTCAGGCTGGATATCGGGCGCGGGGTATTACCAGCCTGGCTAAACCTGAATTACAGAAGGTTATCGCTGAGCTGGAGAAAGAGATGAAGAACGCCGCCAAAAACCTTGAGTTTGAAAAAGCTGCCATGCTGCGTGACCAGCTCTACGAGCTACGTTCAATTTTAGCCGAGGAGTCGGATTTGAAACCTTGGGATAGAATTCGCTTGCTCAGCGGAGAAGAGGAAGATCGCTGATTTTGAGCGATCAAACTGGTTAACAGTATTTTCACGACAACGATGGATATCTGTGGTAAAACCAAACAACGTAACCCGACTGCTCGATGCGCATAAAATCACTTACACTGTTTATGAGCTACCGGCTGAAAAGTTGAGTGCTGTCGAGAGCGCTCAATTGTTAGGTGTGCCTATAGAGCTGGTATATAAGACGATCGTTGTTACCCGCGCAGGCAGAGGTAAGCCTATCCTGGCAGTCGTCCCTGGTTCATCCGAAGTTGACTTAAAAGCTCTCGCCAGGGCAGCAGGAGAAAAGAAGTTGCATTTACCTACTGAACGAGAAGCTGAGCGCCTGACGGGCTTGCAAGCCGGCGGTATTTCTCCATTAGCCCTACTCAACCGGGGGTTTGAAGTTATACTTGACCGATCTGCCCAGGATCACGTTGAAATCCATATCTCTGGCGGTCAACGTGGTCTTAATATTCGTTTACCGGTAGCTTCATTCATTGCCCTGGTCAATGCTAAAATCGCTCCGATCAGCCTGTTGAGTGAATTATTCTTAGGAGAGGTAAATGATTGAACCAGATTCGCCCTCATTATTTGGAACTCCGATTATTTCCTGCCGGGATGTCCATAAATGGTATAACAATTTCCATGCTTTACGGGGCATCACCATGGATGTCCAGCGGGGTGAAGTTATCGTCATCTTTGGTCCTTCAGGCTCTGGAAAATCAACATTTATCCGTACAATCAACCGTTTGGAAGAGCATCAACAAGGACAAATTATTGTTGATGGTATCGAACTAAACAATGATACACACAACATCGAAAAAGTAAGGATGGACGTTGGTATGGTATTCCAACAGTTCAACCTGTTTCCTCATATGACTGCCCTGCAGAATATAACCCTGGCCCCGATCAAAGTCCGCAGATGGTCCGTCGAGAAAGCAGAACAAATCGGACGCGATCTTCTCATACGAGTTGGAATCCCCGAACAGGCAGATAAGTGCCCTGCACAGCTCTCTGGTGGACAACAACAGAGAGTAGCCATTGCCCGTGCCCTGGCAATGCAGCCAAAGATCATGCTTTTTGATGAACCCACTTCCGCTTTGGATCCTGAGATGATCAAGGAAGTATTAGATGTCATGACCGAATTAGCTCGCACCGGGATGACCATGCTCGTTGTCAGTCATGAGATGGGGTTTGCCCGGGCAGTCGCCCACCGCATGTTCTTCTTCGACCAGGGTCAGATTGTGGAAAGTGGAACGCCCGAAGAGATCTTCCACCGCCCCCAGGAAGATCGCACTAAGCTGTTCCTATCACAAATCCTGACCCACTAATAGATCACTAACCCTTAACCACAGCTACCGGTCTGAGACGGGCTACTTTCCGCGCGATGTGAGCGCCTATCACCGTCTCTACAACTTCATCAACATCTTTATAGGCCTGAGGCGCTTCTTCAGCCAGACCTGCCATTGACCCAGCTCTTATCCGAATGCCACCTGTTTCCAGTTCCTGGCGTAAACGTTCACCGCGTACCTCCCGTTTGGCCTGGGCACGGCTCATCACTCGTCCCGCTCCATGGCAGGTGGAACCTAAGGAGCGTTGCATACTGGTCTCTGTCCCAACCAGCACCCAGGAAGCAGTTCCCATGCTCCCAGGAATTAAAACAGGCTGACCAATCGATAGGTATTCAGGGGGTAATCCTTGGGTGCCCGGTCCGAAGGCGCGCGTCGCTCCCTTACGATGGACACAAACCTTCATCGGTTTACCATTGATTACATGCGTCTCGATTTTTCCCAAATTGTGCGCAATGTCATACACCTGGTGAAGATGCCAGTCGGTAACTTTACCTGCCAGAGTATTTTCAAATGCTCGCCGGATGTTAAAAGCCAGCACCTGGCGATTAGCAAAGGCAAAATTGGCTGCGCAACACATGGCAGCCATATAATTCTGCCCCTCAGTCGAATTTAATGGGGCGCAAACCAGCTCACGGTCCGGCAAATGGATGTGATACCGCTTGACGGCTGCCTGGAATTCGTCTACATAATCTGAACAAATTTGATGACCAAAGCCACGTGAGCCACAATGTATCTGTAGAACCAGGTTGCCCTCAACGAGACCCATCACCTGAGCTGCATGCGAGTCGAAAACCTGCTCGACCACATCCACCTCGATAAAGTGATTTCCAGCACCCAAAGAACCAAGCTGAGGCCGACCGCGTTCCCGGGCGCGCTTACTCACTTTCGTTGGATCCGCGCCATCTATTTTTCCCCCTTCTTCCGTCCGACGTAAATCTGCTTCTGTTGCATAGCCATGTTTTAGCGTCCAACGCGCTCCCTCCCGGCACACTTGATCAAGTTCAGTTTCACTCAACCGGAGGGCGCCTTTACCACCTACACCGCTTGGACAGTTATTGTTAATCATCGACGATAGATCATCGAGGTATGGCTCTGCAGATTCAAGGGGAATGTTTGAAGCCAACAAGCGGACACCGCAATTGATATCATATCCAATCCCCCCTGGCGATATGACCCCATCTGGATAGCGTGTCGCTGCAACAGCGCCGATTGGGAATCCATAACCTTGATGCATATCCGGCATCACCAGCACCTCCCCAACCAGCCCTGGTAAAGTTGCAGCATTCACGGCCTGCTGCAGTGATTCATCCCCCATCGCCTTTTCTAATAGTTGGCGAGTACAAAATATTCTCACCGGCACGCGCATATCCGGACGAAATTCTTTCGGAATTTCCCATTCATATTCATTAATTTGATGCAAATCTTGAAAACCAATCATCTTCACACCTCCACCACATACGAACAATACCTATTTTTTCGGTGAACTTCTTAAACATCGAATACAATACGTGCCTCCAGTCCGCGCGTGGAAGAGCGAATGGTTAAATTGTGATATGTAACTGCCTTTATTTCTTTTTCAAAACTCAAGACTGGAGAGCAATGTAATTTCGCCTTGAAATGCTGCTTAATCAGGCTTAGATTAAAGCTAACCGCAGCCAGGCCATCGTGTTCACCGAGATATAACAACTCACTTAAAAAATTAACCAGCAAAGACTCGTTATCCTCAACGAACAGCTCCAGGATGCGGATCGATTGGGGATGTGGTTGATAATGGGGCTTTGATAAAGCATACATTCCCCGGGCGGCTTGCTCGAGGAAAGCTAATAAATCAGGCGCCCATACCTCAAGCTCCCAATCTGCCGTATGATCAATTTCTCGGAAACCTGCGGGAGGTTGGTCCATCCACACATCCTGTCATCTACCGGACAATCGATACCAGGTGATAATCCGATGAAGAGCGATGAATTGTTCCTGGTTGAATTATAATACGGTTGGCTGGTAAGCCTATCGTTATATTAATCTATGCCACTCAACCTGATTCTGCTTGAAACTCGTCTCAAGACGCTTATTGAAGGCAGCGTCAGTCGTTTCTTCCCGACTGCACGGCAAAGAGTCGATTTAAGTGTTCGCCTGGCGACCGCTTTCCATCAGGGCATTCAAAGAGCTTCTGATGGAGTATTTCTTGCCCCAAACCTGTTCACAATCCTGGTCCATCCCGCTCAATACCGGACGATTACCGCAAATCCAGGGATACTGGAGAACCTGGCTCATGTCGTAAGCCAAATAGCATCCGAATCAGGTGTTCGGTTAGTTAACCCACCGACTGTTCGAATCGCAGCCAGCCCGCAACTCGCGATGGAAGAAATACAGGTATTGGCTGAAAATAGCCTGCGTGATTTAACAGATACCTCTGATCTGGAAGTCGAAGAACTACAGCATCCCAAGGACGTGAGAGAATTTCCAACCGGAGCCTTCCTGATCGTTGATGGGATAATCACCTTTCCTATCACCCAGCCGATAATCAATATTGGTCGGCGATCAGACAACACCATCGTCATTGAAGACGTTAGAGTTTCCCGCCAACACGCCCAAATCCGGGCAATCCGAGGTCGGTTTATTATTTTTGACCTGGGATCAACTGGTGGTACTTGGGTCAATGGTAAACTGGTTCAGCAATCGGTTCTATTGCCTGGTGATGTTATTTCCCTGGCTGGTGTGCCAATCGTTTTTGGTCAAGAAAACCTGAAACAGAATGAAACCCAAACCATGAATCCGATCTCTTCTGATCCATTACCTTCCTCAAAAGAACAGGGGGCAAAATCTGACGAGCCATGAGTGGTTTAATTTTTCTCGTCCTTCGGATTATCCTTTCCGTAGTTTTATTTATCTTCGTATGGGTTGTAATGACCACCTTGTGGCGTGATCTACGTCATCAAAACGGACTACTCATGCTCGAACAGGTGCCTCTACTCATTTTACAAATGAAAACCCCGCAGCCGCAATCACCCCGCCACTTTATCATATCCGAAATATATCTGGGACGCGATCCAGCATGCCAGTTCGAATTAACCGATAGCACGATCTCTGCCCGCCATGCGCGATTGTCTTACCATCATTCTCAATGGTGGGTTGAAGATCTCCATTCTACAAATGGCACTTTCCTTAACCACGACCGCGTTGTCATTGCCACCGTCTTGACTGATGGCGACGAACTTCGCTGTGGCCAGGTGACTTTCGTCGTTGGAATCGCCAAAAAGGAACCAACCACCCCACACACCTCAGATTAATCGAAAGTAGAGAATAGGAAATGATGATATCCAAACCAATCCTGGCTGTTATCGGTGGAACCGGACTTTATCAAATGCCCGATTTAGAACAAGTCACAGAATATGATATTAATACCCCATTTGGTAAGCCCTCTGCACCAATTCTAGAAGGGACCTTGGAAGGGCAAAGAGTTGCCTTTTTAGCCCGGCATGGGATTGGTCATCATATCCTGCCTGGTGAGGTGAATTCACAAGCCAATATCTACGCCCTTAAATCATTAGGTGTTGAACGGATTGTGAGTATCAACGCCTGCGGTTCACTGCGTGAGGATTTTACACCAGGTGATTTTGTCATCCCAGATCAAGTCTTTGATTTTACACGCAACCGCCAGCAAACCTTTTTTGGCGCAGGCATGGTGGCCCATGTCAGCGTCGCCGATCCTTTTTGCGGTGACCTTTCGAAAATCGCTTATCAAGCCGTTCAAGCCACTGGCACGCGCACCCATTGGGGTGGTACTTTCATCACAATTGAAGGTCCCCGCTTCTCAACCAAAGCTGAATCCGATGTATTTCGCACCTGGGGAATGTCGATCATTGGCATGACTGCTTGCCCTGAAGTTTTCCTGGCACGTGAGGCAGAATTATGTTACTGTGTCATCGCTCACGTTACCGATTATGATGTCTGGCATGTCAGCGAAAAACCGGTTACGGTGGAGATGGTAATGGAAATTCTCAACCAGAATACCCATACCGCCCAACAGGCTATCCGTAACCTGGTTCGCTCTCTTGAAAGGGATCGGTCATGCGAATGCAGTCATGCATTGCATAACGCCATCCTTACAAACCCAGATCGTATCCCCCTGAAAACACGCCAAAAACTGGGATTGTTGGTGGACCGTTACCTGCCCTGAGTAATCCTTGTACTCACACCGCCCATTAAGCTCTAACCATCATCGTCAAGGCCGCCTGTATGTCCTGGCAGCCTTGTTCCTGTTTTTTTATACGCTGGCGATTACCTTATCACCTGCCGTCCGGGCGCGATCCTGGGATGTTCCTTTGCGCTGGGAAGTATGGGCAGGATATACCGTTTGGGTGTTGTTTGGCTACCTGGTACACCAACAAAGCACCCGGTATCTGCCCGACCATGATCCCTACCTGTTACCAGTCGCTGCCTTGCTCAGCGGATGGGGTTTAATGACTATTTGGCGGCTCGATACCAATTTTGGGTTACGTCAGACTGCCTGGTTAGGCATCTCAAATGGATTGTTGTTGGCTGGTTTTCATTGGGTGAAGGATCTCAGCTTCTTGCAACGGTATAAATACCTGTGGTTGACGGGTGGATTATTCCTCACTGGCATGACTTTAATCCTGGGGACGAATCCTTTAGGTTATGGACCACGCATGTGGTTAGGTTGTTGTGGCATCTATCTACAGCCCTCAGAGCCACTCAAATTCCTGCTTATCGCCTATCTGGCGGCTTATCTGGCTGATCGCCACACTGAATTTACATTATCGGCCAGTCTGGTCCGTACGCCCCGGCGATTGTTCCCCCCTGCCTCCATCCTTCCTTTGATTGCACCATCTCTGATCATGACATGCCTCGCTTTAATTTTATTGGTTATTCAACGTGATCTGGGTACCGCGGCGATCTTTTTCTTCCTGTATGCAATTCTGGCATATCTTGGAACCGGCCGGCGACGAATTTTATTGTTTTCGGGCTTGATGCTGATGGGTGCCAGTCTGGTTGGCGCAGGATTATTTGATGTCGTCCGGTTACGCTTCGAAGCATGGATCAATCCCTGGATAGATCCAAGTGGGCGGTCGTACCAGATCGTCCAGGCGCTGCTCGCAATCGCCAATGGCGGTTTATTTGGACGCGGCCCCGGATTAGGAAATCCAAACCTGGTTCCAGTCGCGCACTCTGATTTTATTTTCTCAGCACTCACAGAAGAAACTGGATTTTTCGGCTCAGTCATTTTATTCCTTCTGCTGGCAATCCTCGTCAATCGTGGCATACGAGCAGCATTCCGTGCCCAGAATCCATATCAGCGTTTACTGGCAGCAGGATTTATTACCTACCTGGTTGGGCAAAGTTTATTGATCATTGGGGGTAACCTCCGGTTACTTCCTTTGACTGGTGTCACTTTACCCTTTCTTTCTTATGGCGGATCTTCTTTAGTAACTTCCTATCTCTCTTTGTTTATATTGATCATTGTCAGCAACCAATCTGAAGATCAAACACTGCGACAGTTCAAAACCAGACCCTATCTGCAACTCAGTAGTGTCTTCTTCATCGGCCTGACTGCAATGGCTCTCGCTACAGGATGGTGGACGATTTATCGAAGCTCCGATTTGCTCGCGCGGACTGATAATCCCCGGCGGGCGATTGCTGATCGCTATGTACAACGTGGGGCTATCCTGGATCGAAATAACACGGTATTGAATGAGACAGTTGGTGAAATTAGTAATTTTTTACGACAATATCGATATCCCGACCTTAGTTCTATCCTGGGCTACACCCATCCCGTATTCGGACAGTCTGGCCTGGAAGCCAGTCAGGATAATTACCTGCGGGGGTTGAAAGGAAATCCAGGCTGGCTGATCGAATGGAATCAATTACTCTACGGACAACCTCCTGAGGGGCGCACGATTCGCCTGACGCTGGATTTACACCTGCAGACACTCGCTGACCAGCAACTCGGGCCTCATACCGGCGTAGTTATTTTACTAAACGCTCATACCGGTGAAATACTGGCTCTTGCCTCCCATCCAACCTTTGACGCGAATCGCCTGAATGAAAATTGGGCGCAGTTGGTGAATGATCCTCAATCACCTCTTCTGAACCGGGCAACTCAAGGGCTCTATCCGGTCGGCGCGGCGGTGGGTCCGCTCCTGTTGGCCAGCCTGCCCGACCTTGATCACTTGCCTGAGCTTCCAGAAGATTTTAACCTTACTCAGGATGGCATCGGCTATCGTTGCATATCAACTCAAACCTCCCCATCATGGTCTGCAGTTATTAAGAATGGTTGCCCCACACCGGTTCTACAAATAGCAGAAATGATTGGGCTAGATGCACTCCAAATTTATCTTGAATCACTCGGATTCTTCAGTAATCCCCTCAACGATTTGTTAACCGTTTATTCGCCTGAACCTACTCAATCAGAAAGTGTATCCGCCCTTATTTTTAAGGATCTGCGCGCCAGCCCACTCCAGATGGCGCTTGGGATCGCAACTATCAACGAAGGAGGCTTCCAGGCAGTTCCTTCCTTGGTAGGTTCAGTCAATACGCTATCAACGGGTTGGGTGCATCTTTCTCCCAAACAAAAGCCAAAACAAATATTTACATCCATATCCGCTGACACTACCCGGGCGATGTTGGCGGATAATCGCAATGAGATCTGGCAAATAACCACGGTTACGCCAAACGGTGCAGAAAACACTGTGAGCTGGTTTCTGGGTGGCACATTATCTACAACCACAACTGATCCATGGGTTATCGTGGTCCTGGTGGAAGAAGATAATCCTGAGCTGGTAGCCAGGATAGGGCAAGAAATTCTGCTTGCTGCTCCCTCAACAGTTCAGAAATAATAAAAAGCAGCCGGTTTTCCCGGCTGCTTTTTGCTAAATTATTCGAAGATATCTTCGCTTTCCAACTTGTAATACGCCCGAACCGGGAAGCGGGGTGTTCGGGTCGGTCAGGGTAATACCATTGAAACGAACACCTTTTTGGGCCAGCATACGCCGACCTTCACTTTTCGACAACTTGAAACTCACCACGAGAACATCCAGCAGTGTTTGGCCGGGATGTAAGGTAAAAGTGGGCATATCCTCGGGTAAATCGCCCTGTTGGAAAACCCGGCTAAATTCAGCTTCAGCATGCAGCGCAGCTTCTTCAGAATGGTAAATCGTCACAATTTCACGCGCCAGTTTCATCTTCACATCCCGGGGATGGTACCGATGTGTAGCCAATCCCTCCTCCAATTCAGCGATTTCGGGCGGTGTCCAGCGCGTCACCAGCCGGAAAAATTGAGCCATCGCTTTGTCAGGAACACTCATCACCTTCCCGTACATATCCACGGGCGTAGATAGCAAAGGGATATGGTTACCCAAAGATTTGCTCATTTTCACCTCGCCATCCGTACCCGGCAGGATGCCCAAGATGATTGCAATATTGGGTTTAGCGCCCAGGTAAGTCATCAGCTTTCGGGCTGCAGTCACGATATTGAATAACTGGTCAGTCCCCCCCACCTGGACATCAGCCTTCAGCGCATACGCATCAAATCCCTGCATCAAAGCATAGAAGGTTTCGTGCAGGAAAATGGCATCGCCTTTTTCGAAGCGCAACCGGAAATTCTCGCGGTTTAAGAACTGTTGAATCGTGAAATTGGAAGCCAGGTTGATCAACTCAACAAAGGATAACTCAGAAAGCCATTCAGCATTGAACCGGATTAATGTTTTCTCCCGTACTAAAACCTTGTAAGCCTGTTCCGCATAGGTTTGCGCATTTTGTGCAATCTCTGCTGTTGATAATTGGGGACGTAATCTATCCTTGTCCGAAGGATCGCCGATCAAGGAAGTATAGTTCCCCACCAGGAAGATGACTTCGTGACCGAGCTCTTGAAACTGGCGCAACTTACGCATGGGAACTGTATGGCCTAAATGGAGGTCAGAGGTCCGCGGATCGAACCCGCAATAAACTCGCAAAGGACGACCTTCTTTATTAACTTCGATCAACCGCTGACGTAGTTCATCAGCCATTGCTTGCTTGAGGGCCTCATCTCCATATTCAGTCCCTTGCATCAGATAATCAACCTGTTGATCGAGTGTCATGTTATGTAGATTCATTTATAGATCCTCCGATTTATATTATCGGTCATTCACGCACTACTTAGGTCATAAAAAACGCGCCCTCTGCGGAAGAGAGCGCGTGCTGCTTACCGCAGAGATAGCTTATTTACGCACATAATAAAAACCCTGGTCCGATTGACTCATCTCTATCAAGCCACTCTCTATCAGGATATGTTGAAGGATCTTTTCACCCTCCACGAAGCCCATGCGACCTTTCACTTCATTTTGGATCTTTACTTCTCCCAATGTGCGAAAAGCGAAATGGGCATTTTGCCCCAACACATGTACTTTCTTGCCCATTTTTGAAGGGAAAACCTGCACTTGTTGAATATCTGCCCAGCGCAGGTCAACATGCCTCAAGCCATTCTCATATTGCACGTGATCCGCATCATATTGGAGTACTGTCTTTCGATCCATCCAGTTCCCAAACGTGATGCTTAAGGCGGATAACAACAGAAAAACCAATAAGAAAGTGACTACCCAATTCATACCCTGTCCCCACCATGCCAAGAAAATCCAGGTGACGCCAACTAACCCGGTCAAGCTCCAGGAGATCCATTCGCCACGCCGGGGCAGTAATTCGGGACGATGAACGGTCCGAATAACAACAGGAACGAGGTTTTCACTTGTGTTATCCATCGAGTCAGGCTCCCGCCCAGATTGGGTAAGTATAGCATAAAATCATGCTATAATTCCGAAAATTTGAGAGCGAAGCTAAATGGAATCCGTCCTGGTTTTAAACGCTAACTTTGAACCAATCCATGTTTGTAATATCCGGCGGGCTATTGGTTTGATCCTAAACGGAAAGGCCGACCTGGTATTAGACGGCCGTGGAGAAATTAGAACCATTTCACGCGTCTACCCCCGTCCTTCGATCATCCGTTTGGAAAAAATGGTTAAGCGTCCCCGGTTTGCCGTCCATTTAACCAAACGCGAAATCCTTCGCCGTGATAATTACGTGTGCCAATATTGTGGTCAAAGTATGCCCTACCTGACTGTAGATCACGTAGTACCTCGTCGGTTAGGCGGAGAGCATAGCTGGGAGAATTTAGTGGCCGCCTGCCCTTCTTGTAATCATCGCAAGGGTGGGCGGACAGTTGAGCAAGCTCAAATGCGTTTACTCCACTTTCCATCGATGCCACCTTCATCAGCTGATTACCGGTTTGCTCGCCATCTGCGGGAGAACCAGGAATGGCTACCCTTTATCAAGGGGTGGTAAGTCGCGTTGGATAAAGGCTGCCTGAATTCGCAGCCTTTTTGGTTAAAATTCCAACTCCATAAAATCTGCTGCCAGTTCGATCGGTCCTCGATAGGTTTGGCGAGCTTCTTTTTCCCAGGATTGCTTATCCACATTCGCGACGGGATAATGAATTAAATAGAGTTTTCCAACTTCCGCATCATTGGCGATCTGACCAGCTTGAGCCGCTGAACTATGACCCAAGCCTTCACCGGAGGCTTCATGGATAAGCACATCTGCGCGAGAAGCCAGGCGGACTACCTCCTGACAAGGTTCCGTATCACAGGAGTACACCAGAACGCGTTTTGTCCGTTGAAACTCCACGCGGATACCAATATTGGGAATCATGTGATGAACCTGTGAAGTGTAGATATTAAATTCGTCACTATTCAGAATCATGGCCCGTTCCTGTTCGGGGATGAGCTTTAAAATGACGGGGAAAAAACCTGGCCAGGATGACCAATCGTAGGCCTCCATAACTCGAACGAAACGTGACAATGTGTAATCCAGACCATACACGTTAAGAGGTTGTTTTCGCCCAAGCAACCAGCTATTCATCAACAAGGATGGAGCGCCAGAAATGTGATCCGGGTGAAAATGAGTCAAGATGATATCCGTCAACGTTAAGACATCAATCCCGGCCCGGTGTAAGCGTACCACAGGATTACTGGCACAGTCAATCAATACCCGATGGTCTGCACCAAGTAAAGCCAGATGAGTATTTTCATGCAACTCATCCGGGATGGCGTTTGCCGTCCCAAGAAAGATAAGTTTTGTCACGCTTTCCCCTGGGTTAAGGCTGATTCAGCGAAGCATTCGTATCAGGAACCACTTTTTTAACGAAGCGATGTTTTAAAATTAACCAGATAACTGCGATAAACGCAACAATGATCATCAAAGCCTGGTTAATATTGATCCCAGCGATCAAAGAAGCGTCCACTCGTAAGAATTCAAGTAAGAAGCGACCAATTGGATAACCAACCAGGTAAACCAGGAATAAATCTCCTGGCAACAAACGATCTTTTAACCGCCGTTCAAGCCAAAGTAACAGAAACATATTCGCCAGGTTCCACAAACTTTCATACAAGAAAAGCGGGTGAAACGTTGTTCCGGGGGGATATCCGATTGGATTATCAATCTTTATCGCCCAGGGCAGATTAGTCGGCTTTCCATACAGTTCCTGGTTGACAAAATTCCCCCAGCGTCCAATCGCCTGACCCAAAGCTAATGCAGGCGCAGCAATATCAGCCCAAGCCGCAAAGCTTACCCCTTTTTTCCAGCAATAGATCATCATAGCCAGGATGCCCCCGATCACTGCCCCGGTGATGCCTAATCCTCCCCGCCTGATCGCGATAATATCCAGAATCTGCGGGACGCCATTCTTGAAATATGGATTGGTTAGTTGACCAGTAATCGGATCGGAAACCAGCATACTGGGTGGTGGAGTCAAAACATGCCATAGACGCGCTCCAATAATCCCACCAATCAAAATCCAGATTAATGCATCCCAAACGATATTTCGATCCACACCCCGGCGACGCGCTTCAATATCAGCTAACCAGGCTGCCGCGATTACACCCAACATTAAGATGATTCCATAATAATAAATTACGAATTGTCCAATCTTAATTCCCATAACTCACCTTTAAGCCTGGTTTTCAGGCGCAACGCGAGAGATATTTTTCTTGGCGTAAAGCAATCTTTGGATCAAGGTGATGTGCGAGATAAGTCCCACGATCCAAATGAGAACTTCAGCGCCGATATTGTAACCTAAACCCAGCATAATGATCGCACCATTTATCAAAATTAATTTCTCGGCACGACCCGCGATTCCCACACCGCAATCTTTCAAACCGCCTGCCGACTCAGCCTTTGCCCTTATGTAGGAGGCCATTACTACCCCTGAAGCGCTGAACATCGCGGCCGCAGACGAAATCCATGAACCGATTAATAATCCACTGATGACCATAAATTCGGCATAGCGGTCCACCACATGGTCTAATACCGTTCCATACTGACTGCTGATTCCTCCAGCCCTGGCTGTCGCGCCATCCAGCATATCCGCGGCATACATAATCAGGGAAAATAAAAAACCCAGCCAAAACTGACCCTGCCATAACAGCACACCTGCTATGGCGGCGCAAGCCAGGCTAAAGAATGTCCAAAAATCAGGCGTTAATCCTAATTTTATACTCGCGTTTCCCAAGGGCACCACGATTTTATTATAAACAGGCCGGAGTCTGGCTAACATAGGATTACAACTTCAACTCCTGTGGGCTTCTCATTAAGATTTGAGTACGACGTTCTGCTTCATGACGGGTCAGTGGAAATTCTGGACCACTGTTTTCTACCATTACCGAGGCAACAGCCGAAGCAAAACATCCCGCAGCCCGTAGATCATAGGGATTCTCTAAATAACCAATGATGAACCCGGCCGCGTAGGTGTCACCTGCCCCAGTTGGGTCGATGGCCTCGGTTGTAAATGGCGGAATCCTGATAAATTGCTGACCGTCAAAAATAATCGACCCGGCCTCTGCAAGTGTGGTAATTGCGATCCGACCTCCGTAATCATACAAAGCCTTAACCGCTTGTTCCGGTTGTTGACGTGGATCGATGCCGGTGATTACTTGGGTTTCTAATTCATTCGCCTTGATAATATCAGACATCCGGGCAACTGCCTTAAACTCAGCGGTTAATTCGTGGGTAATCTTACCAGATGAATATGTACGTAACAATCCCTGGGGATCGAGGAGCACTGGCGCCCTCACTTTTTCCTTCACTACTTTAACCAGCTCAGGCGTTACCTCACCAAGAATAGGACCGATCAAGATAAAATCATATGACTTATAACCATCCAGGATCACAGGCAACTGATCGGCAATCCCCAAGATAAAGAGCTGCCGATTACCTCGATCATCATAAACTAAATGAAAGCCACCGGTTTGTTGGGAAGGATATAAATATGCATCAATCTTCCAACAAGCCAGATCCGCCTGGAGTTTATCCCGCCAATCGGCTCCAACCGTACCCACCAGGCAAGCCCGTTCATTCAACTTGACCGCGACCAGACAAGCATTCGTCGAACAACCAGAGAGCAAACGATCTTTACGGGTCAGGACTGGTGTCTCGATAATGTCATACACTGGATTACCCAGTGCGAGGATATTCTTAATCATAATCCTCCATCCTCCCGGGGTAAGAGCACTTCGCGCTCCCGGCTTCCTCCATGAGCAGCACTAACCACACCCATTTCTTCAAGTTCATCAATTAACCGGGCTGCTCTGGGAAAGCCAATCCGTAAACGACGTTGCAATAGAGAGGCGCTGGCACGTCGAGTCTCCTTGACGATTTCTATCGCTTGCTCTATCAAATTATCCCGATCAACTGCCATTTCTCCTTCAACAATCATCGCTTCCCACGGGGAGGGGGCGACTTTTTTCAGCGGTGGAGTTACTTTCTGCCAATACGTTATCAACCGTTCCACTTCTTGATCAGACACCATTACCCCTTGGGCGCGGATAGGAGCGGAAGCATCCGGCGGTACAAAGAGCATATCGCCGCGGCCTAAGAGTGTTTCGGCGCCACCGACATCTAGAATGACGCGCGAATCGATGGAGGAGGCCACCATAAAGGAAATCCGGGCCGGGAAGTTAGCTTTAATCAACCCTGTGACCACTTCCGTACCGGGTCGTTGGGTAGCCACCACCAGGTGGATGCCGGTGGCCCGCGCCATCTGCGCCAACCGGACCAGATTATGCTCTGTCTGGTCAGGGGCTGAAAGCATCAAATCCGCTAACTCATCAATTAAAACGACGATGCGGGGTAAAGGCTCTATGCTGATTTTTCGCCGCGCTTTTCGATTATAGGTGTCCAGGTTTCTCGAGCGAGATGCCTCCAGGAGCTTATACCGGCGATCCATTTCGGCCACTGTCCAGCGTAACACAGCCAGGACGCGCTCTGTCTCTGTTTCTACCTTACCCAATAAATGGGGTAAGCCATTAAAACGCACCAGTTCTACCATCTTTGGGTCAATCATGACCAGACGCAACTCATCTGGTGTGTTATTCATCACCAGGCAGGCTGTCAGAGCAGCAATACAAACCGATTTACCAGAACCAGTGGTTCCAGCAATTAGTAAATGAGGCATGCGTTCCAGGTCAGCGATTACTGGTTGGCCTGAGACATCTCGACCCAATGCAATCGCCAGGGGGGAGACTAATTTATGAAATGGTTCCGATTCCAGGAGTGGGCGTAATCGAACAACAGAGGCACGTGCATTCGGCACTTCGATGCCGATATATGGGCGCCCAGGCACCGGCGCTTCAATCCGTAGACGTTCAGCAGAAAGCGCCAAGGCCAGGTCGCGGCTTAATGCGGATATTTTTGCCACGCGCACTTTTTGGCGAATCGCCTCAGCGTCTCCATTTCCTTTCTCTTTCTCGATGAAACCTGGCTCAACAGCAAACTGGGTGACTGTCGGCCCAACCCGGCAATTCACCACCTTGGCCGGAATACCAAATTCTGCCAGGGTTTTTTCAATAATTCCCCCCATCTGGTTGACAGTCCGTTCATCTGGCCGATATACCTGCTCGGCAGATAATAAATCATAGGGTGGTAGATTCTCCGGGCGCGGTCGAGGCGGGGATGCATTCTGGTCTTCATCTTCTGTCAGATGCAGGTTTTTGCGAAACTCTTCAGGTAAGGAAAATCGCTTTTTAGGCTTCACCGGCGTTGGAATCGTGGGATTATTTTGACTTTGTAAAGGCGCTTCCGTGACGACTGGTTCAATCATTCCAGCCTGAGCAGCTGACATCGCCAAAGCTGGTCTACGAATTACCGCCAGGATACGACCGGATATACCTAATCCGTATAACAAACTGATAATTATGATGATACTGGCAAATAAACCCACCATAACACTCGCTGGCAGAGCAACGGCTTCAAAACCATAACCCAGCAACCTGGCCAGTCCCCACCCAATCCGACCACCATCCATACCCTGATCGGCTCGTAGGAGTGATAAACCTCCGCATGCAGACAAGAGAACCAACGAAGCAAATGCAGCAATTTCTATGGCTAAAACTTGTCCCCAATGTGTTTTTATCGCTTTATTTTCAAAGCCTCGCCGCAGAAGGCGTAATCCAATCAACCCGATTCCCACTACCGGCCAAATAGTACCCCAACCAAACCAGTTCTGTAGCGAGCGCACCCACCAATCCAGTAGACCGCCGGCCAACTCAGGTGCCAGAAGGGCCAAGAGAGACATTAACGAAAGGGCGAGTAGAAAGACGCCCCCGATATCCCGGAAAAAACGCTCAAACCGCGAAAGTAATCGAAATACACGGTCAAACGGATCGGGGTTGGGTTCGGGTGGTGTAGCTGTCATAATTAAAAGGTATCACTCGCCTGCAAGTCGCTGTGAGATATGGCGACTTTTGTGGCGTTAACTTGAGATCTTTCACTGCGCGATGCAATATAAATACCAATTAAGATAAGTATAGCACCGATTATTTTCAGGATTGACGGTGTTTCTTTCAGGAATATATAGGCCAGAATCGTCGAACCGATGGGTTCACCCAACAGACTGATCGATACATATGCCACTGACAGGTACCTCAAAGCCCAATTAAAAGACGAATGACCGAGTAATTGCGGTACCAGCGCCAGAAGCATAAACCAGAAATACACAATCGGTGGATAGCCGAGTGGGTTTGCGTGTCCAATAAACATAATCCCAATTAATACCACCGCCGCCATGCCATAGACCAGATAAATATAGCTGATCAACGATACCCCGCCCCGCAATCTTCGCCCGATCATGAGATAACAAGCGCCCATTATCGCTCCTGCGACCGCTAATAAATCTCCAACGAAGGCCTGACCACCGACAAAACTAGCCAATGAAGGGCAGGTCATTGAATTGCCAACCCATGTACAACCATCACTCAGACCGACGATCGCGCCACCGATTACTGCCAGGCCCATCCCGATCAGGACCAATTTGTTTAAGGGCTCTTTCAAGGTGAATGGAGCAATCAATGCGACCCATAAGGGTGTAGTGGATACCAATACAACCGAGCTTGCAACTGTTGTATATTCTAAGGAAGTAATCCAACTGGCAAAATGTAAAGCCAGAAAGCAACCAGACAGCAAAGCCAATCCCAATTCACGCCGGGTTAATTGAGCCAACTCTTTTCGTTGGCGGGTCAGAGCAAAGGGGGTTAATAAGAGCGATGCAAAAGTTAGCCGATAAGCCGCGATAACCAACGAAGGCGCAAAAACCTGCGCCTGGCGAATAAACACCGAAGCTGTGGAAACCGCTAAAATTCCAACAGCAAGCACAAAGATTGGCGGAACCGGTGGACGTGAACTCATTCGCGAGGTTTCTTAATTTGCCAGATTACCTTGCCAATTAAGGCAGTGATAGGTACTGAGCCAAAACGGCGGCTATCGATACTATCCTCGTGTGTGCCGATCAAGGTAACCAATCCCTGTTCAGGAAAGACTTTATCGATATATTTGATCAATGTACCATACACAGGGTGTTGGTAAATAACCACATCACCTTGTTTCAACCGCGTTAACAAAAAAGGGATTTTGGACACCAGCACAAAATCCCCTTCCTGATATGCAGGTGACAGGCTTTCGCCTGTCACCTTGAGGATCCGAAACATTAAAGAACCGGGTAAACCAGCTCAAGAGCCGGAGCGTACGGAGCTTTCGCCCGCCTGGTCGCCACACCCTTGGCTTCCCAGAATATTTGCGCAAACTTATTGATTGCTTCCACCAACTGGAGAGCCACTTCACGATCAACCGTCTGGCGGCATTTGGAGCCCAATTGCATAATCTGGTGGACGAGTGCATGCACTTCAGGATATTTTTCCAGGTGTTGCGCCTTAAGAAAATCACCCCAGATCACCCGAATATCAGCCTTGGCCTTCTCAGCATGCTCTTCCTTGACTGCCACATAACGAGCCATGGTGTTAACATAGGCCATGTTCCGCTCACCGCCCTTGTTCTCCAAATCCGTCATCAAGTCAATCATCCGCACGACAGTCATAGCCGCGATCTGCGCTGTAATCGGATCGTATATACCACACGGAATGTCACAATGGGCTTTTGCCTGATCAAACGAAAACTTACGGTCTAAAGCCTCAACGAGGTTATAAAACATAGAGTCCTCCTTAAGATAATAGATATTCTAGATCATAATTCTGGTATATAAACCAGTTAACTTCATCATACTGATATTGGTATTTCCTGTCAAGATAATTGTAATGGCTCTTTGATAATCGCAATCAAGACAGGATTAGTAAAATTTCTTCAAGTGCGGTAAAATACCGCCATCGGTACTCTATTGAAAAATAAAATAATTTCAATCCCGGAGGTGTACATATGACTCACATTATTACCAGCCTGTGCCTGCGCGACTCTGGCTGCGTGGATGTTTGCCCGGTAGATTGCATCGTCCCTGGGAATCCCCAGGGAGAATGGCCCTGGTATTATATTAATCCCGATACCTGCATTGACTGCGGCGCTTGCATCCCGGAATGCCCCTTCGAGGCGATATTCCCCGAAGATGAGGTGCCATCAGCCTACATAGCTAAGGGTGGCGAGCATATCAGTCGCATTGGTTTAACCGACCATTACGAAGGTATCAACCACCGCGGCGACGCTGTCGTTCTCGATTGCGTCAAACAGTTAGAGACTGGTGAAGTTATTGACCTGACTGAAGATATTCAGGCTAATTATAACTACTTCACAACCGGCCCTGGTCGTAAAACACTGGAAAAATAATCAGCCATCTTTCTATTAAATAAACAGGCTTCGGAATTATCTGGTAACCGAAGCCTGTTTTAATCATCGATAATGAAATCGATCAGGGGACATTCCGCAAATCTAGGCTACCGGCGCCCATAGTGACAGTGATGGTTAATTTTAGACCGCTTCCAGGATTAATATAATCTTTACCTGACTTCTCCCAGGCGCCATGCGTAGTGACATTGGATAAACCCCCCTTGAAGATCAACTGAGCTGAGACGCTTTCAGGAATAATAATTGTGACCTGACTGATTCCTGACTCAACGGTCACTTCAGCATCTTGTGCTAGTTTACCGCTGAAATCAAGGCTGTAATTACCAGCACCACTACGAAAGGTCATCGTCTTAAAGTTAGCATTCGCCAAGCCAGCCAGGCGCACAGATGATGCACCTGTGACATAACGAAACTCATTCATTATTATTAGATTGGGTTGAGTGAACCTCAAACTGGTATCTGCTGCGCCATCGGAAATGTCGACTCCAGTGAGACTCAATCCTCCCAGATCGTAATTGCCTTTATATGCGCCGGCGTTTATTTTCAAGTTTATCTGCTGGTCGCCTAATTTCAGATCCCAGTCATTCTTTATATCGTTGCTGATTTTTGGGAAGCCCTTAATTTCTATATTACCGGTATCCATCCGCACCTGGTTGCCCTGTACGCTGGTTTTAGGTTTGAAATCCTGAACGTTATAGGTTGCCGTACCGGTGAGTAACTGATTTCCCGCCCCAGAAGCTACCTTAAGGTTCCCCGCCCCGAAAGCAAGCGTCAAATCAACAACAGAAGCATCGGGCGTGGATATATTAATCGGTTCCGTTTGCACAGGACCGGTTTTGACTTCCGTGATGGGCAACTGAATACTGCAAGCCATTATGGCCAATCCCAGAACCAACAAGGCTGATAAGAACCTTTTGTGAAACATAACCAACCTCCTGAAGAATGTATTATTCTACATCCATATACGCCAGAGCCATCGGAAGGTCGCGCAGGAGCTGGTATGAAACCAGAATAGCTAAACTGTACTTCGAGAAGACAGGCGTCCTACCAGGTTTACTGCGGCGGCGAGAAAAGCGTAACTCATTCCTAAGAAGATCAAGGAGAATTTTACAATCGCGCACACCTGAGCTAATGCCGGCCAGGGATTTTGCAAGCGACCAAATAGAATCACCACTAAAGCCAGGTTCTCCACCGCGTCGCATCCAGCAGCCAGGATTAATCCCCAGGCCAAAGGGACACCGGCCCATGCTAAAGGCCATTGGTGCAAGCGTAAAGTTTCCGCAGCCCAGATACAGGCCAGGCCAATGGTAGCCGAATACACCAGCATAAAGACATAATCCAACCCCAGGCTGAAAGAGGCATTCAATTGAGCCTGGGTATTCCAGGAAGCGAGGATCTTTCCGGTGACTGGCACGCTACCTGCTAATTCATAAGATACGATTCCATACGGTGCAGACGGAGTGACTAACGGAGCGCCGATTACATTAAACAAGAAGAGTAAACCCAGGGTCAACGCTAACATGAGCCAAAAGATCAAGGAACGACGTGCGGTGGGAATGGATACCAATGGATGCATCATGAATTACCTCCACTATCCGAGATAACAGGCAGGATCAAAGCTGAAGGATGATCCGGATCATGATAAATCGTTTGATGAGCCACAAGATATACCACTGCGCTAGTTGTCGGTTCACCCGTACCTGGGTTGCGATCCCAGCGGGGAAAAGCGCCACTCGACACCTGCAATCTTATCCGGTGGCCGCGGCGGAAACGGTTTCCGATAGCCCTTAAATCAATCTCAATCATCAAGCTGCCGTCGGATTGGATGCTCCCTAACCCCGGATGGATGCGAAAAAAACCATCACATAAATTCAAAGAACGTCCATCGGGGTAAACATCACATAGACGACCGAAAAAATCGGTATAGGACAGGGTTGAGCGGACATACAAGATCAGGTTTACAGGTCCAATAGCCAGGACATCATTTTCTAACGGCTCAGATGTAAAAGTAAGCACGTCAGGACGTGTTTCCAAAGGACGATTATCAACCTGACCAGCATGCGAACTCATCAATGCGCCCCCCAGGGCAGGAGTGGGATGCGTTGGATCATAGACATAGTTTCCAGGGGGTGAACCGGTTGCAGGAGTTTCCAATGTAAGCCGGCCATCCTTTGTCAGGGATCCAATCCCGTTATCGTTTAGGAAAAAAGACCGCGACTGTGACAGGGGTGGCCAGGAATCCATCTCCCGCCAGCGTCCTTCACCCATGACAAAGATCCGGACAGGTTTGACGCGCAGTCGCGAGGGATCATTCTTTAAGTGGGCGTCGAACCAGTATAAACCCTGCCGTAGACTTTCCCATAAGCATTCTGGGGCAAGATGATCCCAAGGACCAATCGTCAGGAAGGGCGCCTGGCCATGACCGTGTAATTCTGAATAATCTGCAAGGGTTTCACGAAGCAGAATGTCGTACCACCCTCCTACTAAATGAACAGCAGCAGTTATATGAGTAATATCATGCGGGCCAACTGCCTGCCAATAGGCATCGTCAGCGTCCGGATGCGCCAACCATTTTTGAAAGAAAGGCACTGGAGCGCCCGTCAGACGTTGATCAACCTGCCCAAGTGGGAGTCGAGATACCGCCCTTTCTAGAATCTGATCTTGCACACGCGGGATCATACGACCCAGTCCGATCAAGGAAGCAAAATGCCCATGGCGATCCATCGCATCGAGCTCAGCAATCCAACGTAATAAGGTATCCAGGTTAATTGCCCGATCAGAAACAGATATGCGAGGCAGTTGCGACCCAGAGATAGACGGAACCAGGGCTTTCAAGTAAAGGGGAGCTTCCTCTGCAAGCGCCCACTGAACATAACCTAAATAACTTTGACCCCACATACCCAATGAACCATTGAACCAGGGTTGTTTTTCAATCCAAGCCAGGGTCGCCTTTCCATCCTGGGCTTCATTGACAAAAGGTTCAAAATCACCTTCAGAATCAAACCGTCCACGGACATCCTGAACAATCACGTGATACCCCCGTTCAGCAAACCGCTGGGCGAGGAAATCCGAGAAGTATCCTGAAGGGCCAACAGTGATTCCCCGGCCATACGGCGTCCGAATTAAAATCGTCGGAAACAGCTTGGATGAATGAACCCCTTTATGCGGTGCGAAATGGTCCATCACCAGGTTGACTCCATCTTCTACCACCATGCGGATCCCCCTACGTATTAACACGGAATGACTGGGAGAACGCAAACCTAACCAACTCGAGATGAATTGCCGGCGAAGTCCATATAATCCCAGGCCAATTAAGCCAAGACCAAGGTATCCAATAGTTATTTTACGCCGCATGATCCAAATCACTCCCCACGTAGTATCTCATAATGAAAACTGTTGCGCAAGATCAGCCTGCCTCTTGCACGATCTTGATATTTGATGCACAATAATTGCAGGCCAGTAGTCCCGGCGGAACAGTAGTTCCGGTAGAACGGCGTCGATATCTAAACTTTGTTCATGTGATGGAGAAAGATAATGACAGAAAATCAACCAACCGAAGATAATTTATTAAACGAGTTTCGCGATCTGGGAAATAATTTGATGGAAGCTCTAAAAACGGGATGGGACCGTCCAGAACGCCAGAAGTTACAAAACGACATCGCCAGTGGGTTGGATGAACTAGGCAGAACGTTAAAACGAGAAGTTGATAATTTTACCGGCAGCCCGACGGGGCAGCGCATGAAAACCGATTTGGATGATTTAGGGGAGCGTATTCGTAGCGGTGAAGTCGAAACGAAAGCACGCACAGAACTGGTGCATGCTCTCCAAACGATCAACACTGAACTTCGCAAAGTAATCGCTCAATGGACATCTATCCCTGATCCACAGCCAGGCGAGCCCCATGAGCCGGAGAAACCAGGTGAGTAACTTATTCCAGGTTAATACGTACCCGAGCCAGCCAATCGAAGACCGAGGCCGACAGATTACCCTTTTTTCGAAATCCGTTCGCATTGGCTTATCTGGAACACAGGGTTGGTTCGTATGGAGCCGGCCCGTCTCACTCCATGTCCAGCACCAGGATGGTCAGGAACAAACCCTTCCAATTCCAGACATTACCCGCCAGATCCAATGGACTCTACTTGGAGTTAGTCTGTGCACGGTGCTATTCATGGCATTTATCTGCCGAATATTCAGATCGAAATAATCAGGAGTAAAGATGATGGACGAAGAAGCTATGCCGATGGAAATTGACGAGGAATTGGTGGACAATGACCCCACTCTCGATACACTGGCAGACACGGTGGATCGTTTTCTGGCTACGGCTTGCGTGGACGCCGTTTATGGAGAACCTTTTGAAAAAGGTGATTATCTGATCGTCCCAACGGCTGAAGTTGTTGCCGTTATGGGAATTGGGCTGGGCAGTGGGAACGGTCCGATTGAGGTTGAAGAAAATAAGCATAAAGATACCGGCGGTGGATCAGGAGGAGGCGCAGGTGGGCATGTTTTTTCCCGACCGGTTGCGGTGATTATCGCATCCTCTGAGGGGGTGCGCGTCGAACCGGTAGTGGATGTAACAAAAATTGCGCTGGCTGCACTGACCGCCGGGGGCTTTATGTTGGGGATGCTGGTCAAGATGCTTTCTCGCCCCAAAGGTTAAAGGAGCGTTCAGAAGAGCATCTATCGCCCGGGTGGACTTCCTATACCACTGGTAGACGCGTATCACTGGGACGCGCGTCTACCAGGCATCTTCAATATCAGTTCAGGCAGTTGTATCAAATACCCGCGTACTGTCAACATCCAATAGTACGTAGAGAGTATAAATCCCCAGGACTGTGCCGATTGGAAAACCAGGCAGGTTTAAAATCCCCAACACCAGAGTCATAATCCGTGACCAGGGCTTGAGATTGATCAAGCCGGCGCCAGCAATAATCCCAGGAACAGAAGTGATGATCAGTATACCTCCCACAACCGCAGCAACGATACCCGTTACGGTTATCGCAGTTCGATCATCTGATAAAAGACCGCCTCCAAAAATTATTGTGGAGACGCAGGCAGCCATCACCAGTCCAACTATCCCCAGAGCGATATATAGCCAACCTAATACTTTAATATGAGTCTGCATCGTTGTATCCCTTTCGATCCATAGATTAGATATATCTTTCTACGTAACAACTGCATTTCAGTTGCATAATGTATTAAAATCCACATGATATAATGAATATCTGATATTTATGAAACCTGGGCTCTTCTGGAGGATAAAGATATGGAAATCAAGGTTACTCCTTTGAAACGCTGTTATGTTGTCAGACCGGCAGGCCGGATTGACAGTAATACCCACCACGAACTTGAAGGTGAACTGGATAAGATTATGACAACCGGTATCTACCGGCTAGTCTTGGATATGAGCGATGTATCATTTATTTCCAGTGCAGGTTGGTGGACATTAATAAATACCCAGAAGAAATGTCGCCCTCACCGCGGCCAGGTATATATTGTGAACCTCAAGAAAGAAATTAGAGAATCTCTAAATCTGGTCGGGATGGAAGATTATTTCAAGATCTTCGACGATATGGTTACCGCGGTAGGTAATTTTTAAGCATGAAGACGGTTGTATTTCCAGGTTGTTTTGAAAGCCTGGAAAAAATAAGCGACCTGGTTGTCAGAGCTGCCACGAAGGCTGGCCTGGACGATCGGGCTGTGTACGCGGTCCAATTAGCGGTGGATGAAGCCTGCACAAATATTATTGAGCACGCGTATGGGGGGGAGGGAAAAGGAAATATTGAATGCTCAATCCAGGTTTGCCGTGGTGAAATAAAAATTATCCTGCGCGACCATGGCCTTCCATTTGATCCAAAGAAGGTACGCAAACCGAAAACGCACGTACCTTTAGAAGATTTGGAACCGAGGGGATTAGGCATTTTCTTCATGCGAAACATGATGGACGAGGTACAATTCGAATTTTGTTCCGATGTCAATATCCTGACCATGGTGAAACGAAGCCAGGAATAACCTCTCAAGATTGGTTTTATTTACTACCCCATCAACGCGTTACGCGCCGGCCTCCCCCAGACACATCCGCCCACAACAAGGATTGAATATCTTGCCGGCTGATCACGGGTAGGTCATACATCAGGGTTTGTTTAAGGCGTGTGGCGGCGTCCCCAACCAACACGCCTTTCTGAAGCGCACGGACTGGATCCGCCTCGGTCAACAGCCCATAATAAAATCCGCCTACCCAGGCATCCCCACCCCCCAAGCGATCCTGCAAGACCACCGGTCGGACAGCAGCCGACCTGTAGAAGTTCCGCTGTGAGTCCATTGCCACACTCTCCCAGCGATGTTGCTCGTGCGAATCAGCGTAGCGAAGAGTCACCGCTGCCACCTGTAAGTGGAAGCGCTCAATTGCCCGTTCCAAACACTCCCCAAGCGCATCATCAGGCAGCCCCTCGAGTTCGCCGCGCGTATAAGCTTCGGTCGTCATACCGCCACATGAGATGCCATAAAAGGTGAATAAATCCTCCAATGTTATGATCAGGATATCAACATGCTCCTCGATCAGGGAAGTCATCACCGCGCGGCACTGCTCAACGTTCCAGAGTGTGCTGCGGTAGTTGAAATCCAACCCCACCCGGCAGCCCTCTGGCTTGAACGCCAATGCTTCCTGGAACGCTTCCAACAGATAGTTGCGTTCATAACCACTGTGTGGCGCCAGACCAAAAGTGATCCCTGAGGTGTGCAGCAAGCGCGCCTCTCGCAACAAAGCCGGCCAGGCCACCATGCCAGCCCCTAACCTGCTGGCTGCTGAGTATTTCCGCTGGTACCAGGCCACGCCTGAGCGCGGTGTACGACCTAACTCATATAGATATCTGCCGATCGGTTCAGTTTTCTCCGCCCACACCAGATGATCCACCTTCACACCCTGCTCGCGGGCAATGTTGCGCACCATCCAACCATAGGGGTTATCTGGTAAGCGGGTGATGTATTCTGCAGGAATCCCCAACCGGTTTAACATCACAGCCACGGTTAACTCGCTACCCCCAGGTGAAAGCCATACCTGGCGAGTACGCTCCAACCGCTCAAGGTCCGCCGGGGTATCGCGCAGCATTGTTTCGCCCATAGTGACAAAAGGAGCCTCGTCGCTGGTGAACTGGCTCAAGTCATCATCCAGGATATTTAACCCGGAGTATGCTTCATTGGTTTGGTGTAACATGTGACTTGTGGATTAATAATGAAATCTCGGAAAAGATCATTTTCTCAAAACCGATGAATATCTGTCATTCGAAATCCCCAGGCCGATCTATAAGCCGCATTCTGTGCGCGAAATTTCTTTCGCCGGCGACCATCTCTCTTGGCGGCGCGTCGCCACGCCGCTCGTGCAGCCTACCCGGAGCTACCCTTCAAAGAAGGATGAGACGAGCAGCCTCTTGCTCCTGCTTGGCCTTGCTCCCGCTGGGGGTTACCTGGCCGCCCGTATTACTACGGGCGCCGGTGGTCTCTTACACCGCCTTTTCACCCTCGCCGATGGAACGAGTCCATCGGCAGTATGTCTCTGTGGCCCGATCCGCAAGGTAACCAAAACACGAACCAAGGCTTGCGTTCTGGCCCCCTGCCCGGGTGTTACCCGGCACCGTGCTCTGTGGAGTGCGGACTTTCCTCGATCAACTGGCAGAAGAAAGCACAGATAGCGCTTTCTCACACCAGTCACCGCGATCGCCCGACCGGCCTGGGGTCATTTCAATATACACTATCTACGAACAAAAGTCCAGATCGTAGTAATAAAGAGATATTATTTATGATGTGTAGGTTGCTAAGCAACTCACACATCATAAATACCTTCAGAATCAAGCAACTTGTAATTCTACCCGCTGGCGGCGGATATGGATCGGTTTCGGATTGATCAGCACCTGGTTGACCAGATCTTCAGGGATATCCACCAGGGCGCGGCTGTCTTGAATATGTATCTTGCCGATCCGGCTGCCGGGGATCTGGGCATGGGCCGCGATGGCGCCGACAATGTCATTCGGTCGGATGCCCTGCTTGCGACCCATATTCAGGCTGAGGCGCACCATGCCCGCTTCATGAGATACATCGCGAAGTGATTGGCCCTCAGATGGGTGAAAACCGCGTAACCCATCCCGGAACGGTCGTTCCGTTTTTCGTGACCGATCATCCCGGTAACCTCGTTCCCGGCGGGTGTCCACCACCTCACTGACCGGCGCGATCGGACGCTGCTTTTCATCCGCACGGGCCATTTTCATTGCCGCGGTAGCGATCTCCAGCGGATCGTAACCATCCTGGACCAACCGATCTACGATTTCACGCTCACGCCGGCCACGACCGCGTTGCAGCCAGACAACTACCTGCTTCATCAAGCGCTCCTCGCGTTGATTGCGGATGTCATCCTCCGTAGGCAGCGTAGCCCGTACCAGTTTATGGCCAATGAAGGCTTCGATCTGGCGCAGATTGTATTTCTCTTTCGGGGAATATAATGAGATCGCAATCCCCGCCTTGCCCGCACGCCCGGTGCGACCGATGCGATGCACGTACAACTCCGGATCGTCCGGCAAATCCACGTTGAAAACATGGGAGATATTGTCAATATCCAGGCCGCGTGCTGCCACGTCGGTCGCCACCAACACAGTGATCTTGCCCTGGCGGAAGCGGCCTAACGTGCGCTCACGCGCTTCCTGACTCAGATCTCCATTCAATACCTCGGCTGGAAAGCCGCGCGCCGCCAGTTCTGTAGCCACATCGCCAGTCGCCAGACGGGTTCGTACAAATATTAATACGCTGGTGATATCTTCCACTTCGAACAGACGGGTGAGCGCAGCCACTTTTTCGCTTTCATGCACCAGGTACACGCGTTGCTCGATCATCTCAGCCGTCACCTGCTCCTCATGAATTGTGAAGGTCTGTGGGTTATGCATGTAGCGTTCTGCAAGCCGGCGGATTTCGACTGGCAGCGTCGCCGAAAAGAGCGCGGTCTGGCGACCGGCGGGGGTTTGACTGAGGATGGCTTCAACATCCTCAATAAAGCCCATACTCAGCATTTCATCCGCCTCGTCCAGGACGAGCGTCCGCAAATGGCTGATATCCAGGAGATCCTTGTTGATTAAATCCAACAAACGACCGGGTGTCCCGACAACAATATCTACCCCATGCTTGAGAGCCATAATTTGCTGACGGTAGGGTTGGCCGCCATATACAGCCAGGACGCGGACATCGCGGCTGCGACCATAGTCGGCAAATGCCTGGGCGACCTGCAAAGCAAGCTCGCGAGTCGGCGCCACAACCAACCCCTGGATGTGCGACTGGCTATCATCGAGACTTTGTAGCATGGGCAGCGCAAAAGCAGCGGTTTTACCCGTGCCGGTTTGCGCCTGGCCGATTATATCCTGCCCGGAAAGCATCGCCGGGATCACAACAGATTGGATCGGCATCGGCTCGGTGTAACCAAGCTCGAGGACGACCTGCACCAACTGCGGGTGCAGGTTTAATTCAGAAAAATCAGATGTCATCAAAACTCCTCAAAAATGTTGGACAAGCTGTCAGCCTGTCACCGGTAATAAATAAATAACACAGGGATGTTTTGATGACTCCATATCACTGCCCAAAGATGCCGCCTGGCAAACCGGTCAATCCTCGCGGAATAACCGGCGATGGCGACAAAAAAGCCCGACCAGCAACCGTCGGGCAATATTTCAGAGCTTACAAAACAATTCCCAACAAAATGTGACCCATACTCAGGTCAAGGGTGCGAGTATACCACAGATTATTGTGTAAAGGTAAAGGATTTTCCAGATTACTCTCAAACAAAACATGAATAAGAAGTCAAATGGATCAAGGTGTAGTTCAGTTTTGGGAAAGTATTGTATAATGTGGTGGGGGAGGCTTTACCTTTTCTTTTCATCAAGGAGGACAGGCAATGATCAACTTTGAAGAAATCATGCGCCAGCTGACCAGCAACGCGGAAGTCATACGCGCCCTGATGCAAACCATCTCAGAAGAGCAAGCGCATTGGAAGCCCAATCCCGAAACCTGGTCCTTGCAGGAGGTAATGGGGCATGTTTACAATGAAGA
>CAYGZL010000116.1:0-66210 GCA_964354345.1 uncultured Anaerolineaceae bacterium
GTTCTTGGTCTCCCCGGGGTAGAACCGGGTGTTTTCAAGCACGAGCACTTCCCCAGGTTTGAGCGCCTTGGCGGCTTTCGTTGCCTGTGGACCGACGCACTCCTCGCAGAACTGCACCGGTTTCTCCAGCAATAAGGCGAGGCGATCGGCAGTTGGTTTCATGGTGTACTTCGGGTCGGGTCCGTCCTTGGGACGTCCCAGGTGAGAGCACAGGATGACGGCTGCATTGTGCTCGAGCAAGTAATTAATCGTGGGCAGGGAGGCGACAATACGGGTGTCATCACTGACCTTGCCTTCTTTGATCGGCACGTTAAAATCCACCCGCACCAGGGCATGTTTACCCTTGACATCGAGGTCTGTGATGAGCTTCTTGTTGAACATGATTACCTTCCAAATGGTTTTACAGTGATTTCGCCATCAGGGCAGCCAGATCAGCGGTGCGGACCGAGTAACCCCATTCGTTATCGTACCAGGCGACGATCTTAGCGAAATTGTTCTCGGCCTTGCCCAACACCTGGGTGAAGGGCAGATCGACCGAGGAACTATGGGGGTCACCCTTAAAATCGATGCTGACTAACGGCTCATCGATAGCTTGTAGAATACCTTTCAGGGGGCCAGCAGCCGCGTCGCGGAAATCCTGGCGCAGTTGCTCGGTGGTGGTGGCCTTCTCCAGCTCAACGGTCAGGTCGATGACCGAGACGGTGGAAATGGGCACGCGCAGGGCGTAGCCGTCCAGCTTGCCAGCCAGGTCGGGGATGACCAGCTTGATGGCCTTGGCGGCGCCGGTAGTGGTGGGGATGATGCTCATGGCGGCGGCGCGGGCGCGGCGCAGGTCGCTGTGCGGCAGGTCCAGGATTTTCTGGTCATTGGTATAGGCGTGAATGGTGGTCATGAACGCACGGGTGATGCCATAGGCGTCATGCACAACCTTGACGGCCGGAGCCAGGCAGTTGGTGGTGCAGGATGCGTTGGATACTACGTGATGGAGCGCCGGGTCGTACTTGTCCTCGTTTACACCCAGGACGATGGTGATGTCCTCGCCTTCGGCAGGGGCGGAGATGATAACCTTCTTGGCGCCGCCGCGGGTGATGTGGTTCTCAGCGCCTTGCACTACTTTACCCTTCTTATTCACGCCGTCTTTCTTGATCGTGAATAAGCCAGTGCTTTCGATGATGATCTCGACGCCCAAGTCGCCCCACGGGATTTTGCCCGGATCGGTTTCTTTGAACGCCTTGACGGCCACGCCATCCACAAACAGCTCGCTCTCGCCCACTTCCACGGCGCCGTTGAAGCGCCCATAGTTCGAGTCGTACTTGAGCAGGTGGGCCATGGTCTTGAGATCGCCGATATCGTTAAAGGCAACCACCTCAAGTTCTTCCGGATGATGATCGCGGATGGCCTTAAGCACTTGCCGGCCGATGCGGCCGAAACCATTGATACCTACTTTGACTGTCATAGTGTGCCTCCAAAAATTTATATGCGATTACTAGATTAAGCGGCGTAAACTGTCCGCTAATTTTCAACCAGTCTCCAACCCTACTATTCTACCAAAGGTCCGGTGCGTTCTTCATACAATTCTATGATCGATTTGGCTAACTTTAGTGAGTCGTGCCGCCAGGGAGATAAGGTGTCCACGACATCCACGGCATAGATGGCGTATTCTTCCTGCAGACCAGGTTCTGGTCGCACCCATTCAACGGTTGGCGGTAGACGGCCATCGTAACGATCGTTGATCAGGACGATGTCAAATATGCGTTGCCCAAGGTGCTCTTCCAGGGCGCGCAAGTGATCACCGCAGGTGTAGCCTTCGGTCTCTCCTGGCTGGGTGGCGACATTGCAGACATAGATTTTAAGCGCCCGGCTGGCATGGATGGCTTCCGTCAGGTCAGGCACCAACAAGTTTGGCAGAATGCTGGTATACAGGCTGCCCGGGCCAATCACGATCAGATCTGCGGCCAGGATCGCCTGGATCACCTCCGGGTAAGCAGGGGCATTGTTTGGTTCCAGCCAGACGCGGCGGATTACCCCCTGCCGGCGGGGGATCTGGCTTTCCCCTTCGATGCGCACTTCATTCGCCGAATTGGGCAGCACGATATCGGCTTGCAGCTTCACATCCTTCAAGGTCGAGGGCAGCACCCGGCCATGCACCGCCAGTACCCGCCCCGACTCGACCACCGCCGCTTCAAAGCTGCCAGTAATTTCAACCATGGCGCTGATGAACAGGTTGCCGAAGGTATGCCCATCCAACCCGGAGACGCCCTCTGAAAAGCGGTATTGGAATAGCTGCCCGAGTAAAGCTTCATCATCCGAGAGCGCCGCCAGACAGTTGCGGATATCCCCCGGCGGCGGGATGCCCAGGTCGCGGCGCAGCCGACCCGACGAACCGCCATCGTCCGCCACGGTCACCACGGCGGTCAGGTTATATGTGACCTCCTTCAGGCCGCGCAGCAGGGCGGCCAGGCCGTGCCCCCCACCCACCGCCACGATGCGTGGGCCGCGATCGCGTTGGTGGTGCGTCCACAGGCTGTCAATCACCCGGCGCCCGGGGCGCATGAAGGGCTTGATCAGCGAGCGGTTCACCTCCAGGAAGCCCAGGAAAATCAGTCCCAACCCTAATCCGCCAAAAATTATGGCGCGCAGCGGGCGCGAGAGGAAGCGCAGCGAAGCAGTGGAGAGCGCCGGCAGCCACCAGGTCTCCGGCGCGGTGCGATAGATATCCAAGATGAGCACGGCGATGCCCACACCGATCAGCGTGGTTCCCAGCAAAATCAACAGGAGCCAACGTTTCACTCCAATCCCCGGAATCAACCAGCGCAAGGGGCTGGATAATTTTCTTAATAGCTTTTGGTAGCGAGATTCGCGCCTGCGTTTCATTTCTAAAGATCATGATAGCAGTCTTTGAGTTTCACGTCAATTGAAAAACTCCATTTCAGCAGCGCTTCCTGTTCAATCGTCCGGTTATTTGCTATACTTCCGGGCATGAGTATACACATTGCTGTTGATGCTGGCGGCACACAGTTGCGCGCTGCCATATGCCCTTCCGATGGCGCTTCTCCCCCCCAGATTTCCCGGATTCCCACCCAAGATGGCGATAGCACACCGCTTGAGCGGCTGTACCAGTTGTTGGATTCGGTCTGGCCGGTCGCTGAACCGGTAGCAGCGATTGCCGTCGCGGTTCCTGGACCGACAGATCCTTACGCCGGGATTATCTTCACCGCGCCCAATATCCCCGGTTGGGATGACCTGCCCTTACAGCGCCTGCTGGAAGAACGCTACAGGGTGCCGGTGGCGATTGGTAACGATGCCAACCTGGCTGCTCTGGGCGAGTGGAAATTTGGCGCCGGCCGCGGCCACCACCACCTGGTGTACCTGACGGTCAGCACCGGCATCGGCGGCGGGGTGATCTGCGATGATCGCCTGTTATTGGGTTACCACGGCCTGGCAGCCGAGTTGGGGCATGTCACCGTTTTGGCGGATGGGCCAGTGTGTGGTTGCGGCGCGCGTGGGCACCTGGAGGCCGTTTCATCCGGAACTGGCATCGCCAACTGGGTCAGAGAACAAATCACCTCAGGCGTACCGACCGCTTTGGCGAATATCCAACCGATCACGGCCAAGGTTGTATTCCAGGCCGCCCAGGCTGGAGATCCACTGGCGCACCAGGCTTTCACCCGGGCGGGCCGTTACCTGGGCATCGGGGTGGCCAACTACCTGCACATCTTCAACCCTTCGGCGATTGTGTTCGGCGGCGGTGTCTCGCGCAGCGGTGAATTACTCTTCGCTCCGATGCGCCTCGCCATGCAGGAAGTCATCATGACACCGCACTACCTGGATGGTCTGACGATTACTACTGCCGAATTAGGGGATGAAGCCGGATTAATGGGCGCTCTCGCCCTGGCGAAAGAGCTGCACCCTGGCTAACCGTGCGCCCAACTTGAATAAATGCTGGCAGGTGGCGCCGCCTCCAAAAGCGGAAGATGAGCGCGACCTGTTGAATTATCCGCCGATCCTGCGCCGGATTCTGATCAACCGGGGTTACGGCACACCCGAAGCAGCACAGGAATACCTGGAAGCGCGCTCACCGGCAGGCACGGCGTCAAGGAACCTGTCGGGTATGTCAGCGGCAGTCGACCGCATCCGAGTGGCGCTCCACCAGGAAGAGCCAATCGTGATCTATGGCGATTATGATGTAGATGGGGTAACTGCCACGGCGTTGCTCTGCCAGGTTCTACTCGGTCTGAACGCGGATGTACACCCCTATATCCCCAAGCGCCTGGATGAAGGCTATGGGTTGAACAATGAGGCGTTGGACGTCATCCACAGTGGTGGCGCGCGCCTGGTGATCACGGTAGATTGCGGCATCCGCTCGCCAGGCGAAGCGCAACACGCACATGAATTAGGGCTGGACCTGATTATTACGGACCACCACCAGCCAGCAGCCAGCCTGCCCGAGGCGTGCGCGGTGATCTGTCCCAAGCAACCCGGCGATACCTATGGCGAGAAGGAGCTCTCCGGGGTCGGTTTAGCCTACAAGCTGGCCTGCGCCTTGCTCGGAGAAGAGGATGCACACCACCTGGCCAGTCTGCTGGATCTGGTCACCCTGGGAACGGTGGCCGATCTCGTGCCGCTGCTGGGGGAGAACCGCGCCCTGGTGCGCGTCGGGCTGGAGTACCTGCGCACCCCGCAGCGCCAGGGCCTGCTCTCGCTGATGGGTGTGGCCGGGCTGGCGCCCCAAAAAATCAGCGCGGGGGACATTGGTTATGTCCTGGGACCGCGCCTGAACGCAGCCGGCCGGTTGGATTCAGCGCTGGCTGCCCTGCGCCTGCTACTCACGCAAGATGTGACCGAAGCCGGTCAATTGGCTCAGCAGTTAGATGTGCAGAACCGCCAACGCCAGCAGCTCACCGAGCAGATCCAAAAACACGCTGAGCAATTGGCGCTGGAGCAAGCGCCTGATTCGTTACTGCTTTTTGCAGCCCATCGCGATTACAACCCGGGTGTGGTGGGACTGGCCGCGGCGCGCCTGACCGAACTCTATTACCGCCCGGCGATCGTCGCCTACCAGGGTGAGGAGTTCACGCGCGGCTCCTGCCGCAGCATCCCGGAGCTGCACATCACGCAGGTGCTCGACCAATGTGCTGACTTACTCGACCATCATGGCGGACATGCTGCAGCGGCAGGCTTCACGGTGACCAATCGCAACCTGCCCGCTTTGGTTGAGCGCCTGCACCTGCTGGTGAACAAACAACTGACCGGACGCGACCTGTGCCCGGTGTTACGCGCCGATGCAGAGCTGCGCCTATCCGACCTGAAACCCGATCTCCTGGGGCAGCTCAAGCGCATCGAGCCGACCGGTCAAAGCAACCCCGCGGCGGCTTTCGTCTCACGCGGTCTGCGCATCACCGGGCGGCGCGCCGTCGGACGCGACAACGCCCACCTCAAGCTGACTGTCACCGATGGTCGGATCACCTATGACGCCATCGCCTTCCGCCAGGGTCACTGGATTGACCGGTTGCCCCCCACAGTTGATCTACTCTATTCCTTCGAAGTCAGCGAGTATAACGGGCGCAGCTACCTGCAACTCAACGTGCGCGATCTGAAGCCGGCCGGCGTTCCCGATTGATCCCTTAATCTACAAAGCGGTACTTCAACAGCGTCCAAACCGCAACGAAGGCATCCTTCAGCTTAATCTTCTTGCCTTCGGTATAATCGCGCGGGTTGAAGCTGATCGGCACCTCGTAGATGCGGCAGCGGCGTTTGAGTACTTTGGCAGTAAATTCGGGTTCGAAATCAAAACGCCGGGCGCGGATGTTCAACCCCAGCACGGCGGAACGCCGGAACACCTTGTAACCGGTCTCCATATCGGTGAGGATATTGTTATAGAGCAAATTTGTCAGGAAAGTCAGCAGCTTATTGGCCACCATATGCCAGTACATGGTCGGCCGGCGGGGCCCACCCAAAAAGCGTGAGCCAAAAACAACATCGGCCAGGCCTTCCTGGATCGGCTTGAGCAGCGCCGGGTAATCGCGCGGGTCATATTCCAGATCAGCATCCTGGATAATCACAACATCGCCCGTTGCCTGTAGGACACCAGTCATTACCGCGGCGCCCTTCCCCTGGTTACGCTCGTGCAGGATGACTCGGATCGTACCCGAACCATCCAACCTGGCTAACACCTGGCGGGTTTCATCAGTCGAGCCATCATCCACCACCACGATTTCATCGGCAATCTGCGTGGCCTGCACCCGGCGCAGGATTTCCTCAACCGTTTGAGCTTCATTATAAGCAGGAATTACCACAGATATTTTCATAACGCCGATTATACTTGTTAATAATAGAGCATGCTATAATGACCGCAAGAGCGATGTTCGAACAACTCCCTCGCCCCACTATTTTTGCTCATCGCGGCTCCAGCGCCCACGCTCCCGAAAACACCCTGGCTGCCTTTGAACTGGCATTGCGCCAGGGCGCGGATGGCATTGAGCTGGATGCCAAGCTGAGCGCCGATGGTCAGGTCGTCGTCATTCATGACCAGACGGTTGAGCGGACCACGGATGGCAGCGGTCGCGTCAAAAGTTTGACGCTGGCTGAAATGCGTAAGCTGGACGCCGGCAGCCATTTTGACTTCGCCTTTCGCGGCGAATGTATCCCTACACTGGACGAAGTCTTTAAGGCGGTTGGCCAGCTTACTTTCATCAACGTTGAGTTGACCAATTACACCTCGATTACAGATGATTTGCCAGTCAGAGTCGCCGAATTGGTCAAGCGCCATAAACTTTCCCGGCGTGTGCTTTTTTCATCGTTCAATCCGGTCGCCCTGCTGCGCATCCATCCCCTGGTTCCCGATGCGCCGATCGGTTTGCTGGCCGGACCAGGCCGGACGGGCGCTGTGGCGCGTTCCTGGTTGGGAACGTGGCTGGGATATCAATCGCTCCACCCTGAAGTAAGCGATGTCACTGCTGAGCTGGTTAAGCGAGTTCACCGGCGCGGTTGCCGGGTGTTTGTATACACCGTGAATCTACCGCAGGAGATGCGCCGCCTGTTCGATCTGGACATAGACGGCATCTTCACCGACGATCCCGTCCTGGCTCAGCAGGTACGCCAGGAACCAATACCGCGCAAAGTAGCTGGATAGGTCGGGAGACAATGGATATCACACCGGACGAAATCATGGTCGCCTGTATGGCGCGCCAGGTGCGCGATGGCGAGATCGTTGCTCAAGGGTTAGCCACGCCTTTGGCGGCAGCCGCTTACCTGTTGGCACGCCACACCCATGCCCCCCACCTGTATTTTGCCTCCGCCATTGGACAGGGTATCTGCCGTGACCCGGCGCCTCTGAAACTGGCCGCCATCGAGAGCCTGTGGCTGGATCGTTCGCTGAACAATGTGGGCTTCGTACGCGCGGTGGTGGATATGTTGCCCTCCCTGCGCCCGATCGAGTTTTTCCGTCCCGCCCAGGTGGATCCGGCTGGTAATTTTAATAATATCGCCTTTGGAGAGGATTATCGCCGGCCGCGCTTGCGTTTACCCGGCACGGGAGGCATCCCGGATGTAACTACTTTCATCAGTGATATTATGCTCTACGTGCCACGCCACTCGCGCGTCACTTTCGTCGAAAAGCTAGATTTCATTTCCGGATTAGGTCACCATCCCGCCCGTCGCCAGGGCGCCGGACCACGCTACCTGATCTCCGATCTGGGGCAATTTGATTTCTCGGATGGCCGGATGCGTCTTACCAGTTACCATCCCGGGGTTGATATCAGCCGCATCCAGGCACGCACCGGGTTCATATTAGAAATCGCCCCCGATATCCATGTCACCCCGCTGCCCACCGATGACGAGTTGCGCCTGCTGCGAGAAGAAATAGATCCGCTGGGCATCCGCCGCCTGGAAGGCCTGAGCGGCGCGGCCCGGCGTGACCTGTTACACCAAATCCTGGCTCGAGAATCTGCCGAACTGAGTACCTGACCGCATGCCGTCCCGAATCCGTTTGCACACCCGGCTGATTTCACTGCTCCTGATCGTCTGGATCAGCGGGATCCTGTCGCCTGGCTTTTCAGGGACGACATCCTTCAACAATCCCTCGCTTGCCCACGCCAAAGCGCCAGGCGCGTCCAATTTACAGCCCAGCCAGGACTCCGCCAACCAATTGCTGGCAAAGCTGAGTCCTGAAGAAAAAGTTGGCCAACTTTTTCTGGTAACCTTCAAAGGGGCAGTCATTGCTCCGAATGCCAATATTATTGACCTGATTATGAACCGCCATATCGGCGGCGTGGTCTTGTTATCGTCCAACGATAACTTCCTGGGCGGAGATAAAACCACCAAGGCGGTAGTAGATTTGAACCGCCAGCTGCAACAATTCCGCTCGGATTCCACTCTAAAAACCACAACTGATCCGGTCTCAGGTCTTAGTTTCACACCTGCTTATATCCCCCTCTTCATCGGCCTGTCACAAGAAGGGGACGGCTATCCATATAACCAGATCCTGTCTGGGCTGACCGCGCTGCCAAATGAAATGGCGCTCGGTGCCACCTGGAAACCAGAATATGCAAGGCAGGTCGGCAACATCCTGGGGAAAGAGCTGGTCACGCTAGGGATAAACTTGCTGGTCGGCCCTTCACTCGACATATTAGAATCGCCGCAAACCGAAGGATCGAACAACCTGGGGACACGCACATTCGGCGGCGATCCTTTCTGGGTGGGTAGCATGGGACAGATGTATATCCAGGGGATTCATGAAGGCAGCCAGGGTCAGCTTGCAGTGATCGCCACACACTTCCCCGGGCATGGCGGTTCAGACCGTTTGCCGGAAGATGAAGTCGCCACAGTGCGCAAGTCTTTAGAGCAACTCAAGAGCTTCGAGCTGGCCCCATTTTTCAACGTTACCGGCAATGCTCCGTCGCCAGAGGCGACCACCGATGGCTTATTGGTTTCCCATATCCGCTACCAGGGATTGCAGGGCAACATTCGCGCCACAACGCGACCGATCAGCCTGGATCCGCAGGCGCTCAACTTATTGATGGCTTTGCCCCAGTTCGATCAATGGCGCCAGAACGGCGGTTTGATCGTCAGCGATAACCTGGGTTCGCAGGCCGTCCGCCGCTTTTACAGTCTGACCAGCCAGCCTTTCGATATGCCGCGCCGGGTCGCCTTGAATGCCTTCCTGGCGGGGAATGATTTACTGTATGTCGCTGATTTCACCTCCGGAGATCTGGATGCTTACACCGCAACGCTGCGCACGCTGGATTTCTTTGCCCAGAAATACCGCGAGGATACCGCTTTCGCCCAACGTGTAGACGCCTCAGTGCTGCGTATCCTGACATTAAAATACCGCCTGTATGGAGAATTTTCCATTGAGAAAGCGCTACCCACGACTACCAACCTGGCCAAGTTAGCCAGCGATCCCAATGTCACATTCGAGGTAGCCCGCCAGGCGGCGACTCTGCTCAGTCCCAGCCAGGAGGAGTTAGACGCTACCATCCCAGATCCTCCCAACCAAAATGACCGCATTGTGATCATCAGTGACACGCGCACTGCCAGACAATGTAGCCAATGTCTCGATAGTCCCTTGTTGGCTGTACGATCCCTGGAGGAAGTGATTCTCCGCCGATATGGACCGCAAGCGGGTGGACAGGTGACAACGAACAACCTGATCTCATACTCCCTAAGCGATTTGGACAAAATGTTGCTCAGCTCCCGCCGGGATTCAGCGCTTGAGCGCAGCTTGAGCCGCGCCAACTGGATCGTCTTTGCCATGCTGAACGCCAGTAGCGAGATCCCCTCTTATCAGACCCTCAGCATGTTCCTGGCCGAACGTCCCGACCTGTTCCAACAAAAACGCCTGATCGTGTTTGCATTCAACGCTCCCACTTTCCTAGATGCAACCAATATCTCCAAACTGACCGCTTATTATTGCTTGTATAGCAAGATGCCCCAATTTATTGATGCCGCGGCTTACCTGCTCTTCCAGGAGCTACGCGCGACAGGGGCTCCACCGGTGTCCGTGCCGGGAATCAGCTACGATCTCAACGCAGCTCTCTTCCCCGATCCAAATCGTGAAATATTACTCGAGTTGGATCTCCCCATCCCTGTAGAACAAGAAACCACCACCACACCGACTCCCACTCAAGCTGAAGTTCGCATCGGCGATATCATCGCCTTACGCACTGGCATCATCCTGGATCATAACGGTCATCCAGTACCAGATGGCACACCCGTCGATTTTGTTATCAACGGGGTGAGCTTTACCAGTCCAATAAGGCAGTCAACTTTCACTCAAAAGGGTATCGCCCGGATGGCCTACACCGTGAATAATCCAGGAGTGCTGGAAATTTACGTCGAAAGTGAGCCAGCCAGGTCACAAACCTTGAAATTCGATATTCCTTCCCCAACAGGAACCGAGACGATACCAGCTCCTACAGAAGAGACTCCCGCGCCCACTACCCCGCCGACCCCAATCCCGACCGCCACCCTGACCCCCATCCCCACAGCTCCGCAACCGCAAGTAGTTCTGCCGCCTTCTATACCAGGTAAAGCGCCACGCCTGGCCGATTGGCTGATCGCGGTGTTGCTGGCAGGTCTCGTTTCTTGGGTTGCTTACCGGATTGGATCGCTTATCGGCCTGGTCCGCTGGGGTGTCCGAACGGCGTTCCTGGCCTTCATCGGCGGGCTGGTCGCGTATTCTTACCTGGCCTTACAACTGCCAGGCAGCAGTTATGTAGTTCGCCATTCCATCGCCCAAGGCGTTTTTTTGGTTACATTGGGGGGTGTATTGTTGGGTATTCTGATCGCCCTGGTGTGGCGTTTCTTCTCAGAAGCCCGTACCTCACGCGCCAATCAGATCAGCGAACCAAGGTAACTGCCAGGCTTAACAGCAATAAACCAATCGAGATCCAGATCAGGCCTTGTTCGACGGGGGAAGCAACCAGGTCAGCCATTGAAGGTGCCGGTAGAGACGCCCGCGGCCGGGCGGATGGATTCCAGTCGCCCAATAACGCCTGGCGGAATGCCTCCACGTCCGGCGGTCGTTCATCCGGGTGCAGACTCATCGCCCATAAAACCGCCCGTTCGGTCCGCAGGCTGATGTTGGGATTGTATTGGCGGGGTGGAACAAGATTTTCGGGATGAAGAAATAGCTCGCGCGCTTCAGCGGGTGGATGACCCGTCAGCAGGTGGTAAAGCGTCGAGCCAAACGCGTAAATATCTGTCCGGGCATCAGTATGTCCTGTATCACCCCCATATTGCTCCAGGGGTGTATACAATGCTGTGCCACGTCCCTGCAAAATGGTTATCGTGACTTCATCGGAGGCCAGGATTTTTACCAGCCCAAAATCCACCAGCTTAAGCAAACCGCTGGGTGTCAGTTTCAAGTTGCTTGGTTTTATATCGCGGTGGACAATTGGCGGTTTCAAGCTGTGCAAGTAAATCAAGGCGTCGGCTAATTGACTGGCCCAATTAAGCACTTCACGTTCGGAAAGAAACTCCCCCCGTCGCCGGGCTTCATTCATGATCGTCCGGAGATCTTTCCCGGGGACAAAATCCATCACCAGATAATCGCGCCCCTCAATCGAGAAGAAATCCGAGACCTTGGGAAGATTCGGGTGATCCAGCCGCGCCAACACAGTGGCCTCGCGTTGGAACTGGTCGCGCGCCTGCTTAAGCAATTTCTCGGGCAGCGTGCGATCGTGCTCCACTTCTTTTAGCGCGCACAAGCGACCTTCCAACCGTAAATCATCTGCCAGGTAAATACTTCCCATCCCGCCCTGACCAATGATCCGGTTTATCCGGTAACGCCCACGCAGTATATCGCCTGCATTCAGCGGCGTCGTCATCCTGTAACTCCACCAATCAGATTTGTGTTATTATACCTGGAGAGAGGCCAAAGAATGCAGGATATCAATGAAGAGGTTGCTTTACTGATTGCCCAGGTTGGACCGTTGAATGGGCAACGGTGGACATTACGCAGTAAACTGGTGATCGGACGTGACTTCTCTTGCGATATTGTGATTCCTGACCGGCAGGTATCTCGCCAACATGCCAGCCTCACCCCGACTCCCTTAGGGACCAGGTTAGAGGATTTAGGAAGTAAAAATGGCACACATCTCAATGGCCAACCTGTTCTGGAAGCAACCTACCTGGCTGATGGCGACCAAATCCAAATTGCAGTGGCGCAGAAATTCACTTTCCTCAGCTCTGACGCTACGGTACCTCTCGAGGATATCGAGGAAACCAATCTCACTCCCACTCCGACCCACAGCAGCCTGATGGATCATCCCTCAACCGAGGTGAACCGCTTACAGTTGGATAAGCGCGCCCGGCGAATATGGGTCAATCTCCCAGAAACAACTGCGGTTGCTCCAAAACGCTACCGGACTGTGGAAGTCTTACCTCCGCTCTCAGCCCCCCAATTCCGCTTGCTTGAGCTGCTCTACGATTCAGGAGATCAGGTGGTAACGCGCCAGGATCTCATCCTGGTGGTGTGGGGGGATACCCAGGCGATTGCGGTTTCAGAACAGGCGTTAGATGCGCTGATTCGCCGTCTGCGTGAACGATTGGCCAGTATCGATCCACGCCATGAATACATCGTCACCGTGCGCGGGCATGGCTTACGCCTGGATAATCCCCGGATAGCCGCCTGAAATTCGGTTACTGCATCTGGCGCTGCATTGAGAAACGTAGCACCAGGCGGTGAAGATGCATTACCGCCTCAGCCAGCTCTTTATCTTCTCCATTATGAACTTGAGAAGCCAGGTTGGTTAAGACGTTCATAAACTCTGGAGTAACCTCATTCGAGAATTGTTCCAGTAGATGCAAGCGCGCCGCATCATTCGGCGCCTCAAGAAGCTCCTGGATGAAGACCATTTCGGGTGGTGTGCTCGCTTCCTGGATCACGCCAATAACCAGCTTAATCCTGGCTTCTTGCTCCTGGTTCCCTTCGATCCGCGCGGCTTGTAAGATCGTGTCCAGCTCTTGCAGGAAGAAATCATCTACATTACCCAGGTTTTTCAGCATGGCTTCACGCGGGTTTTTATCTTGCAAGATTCGATTTATCAAAGCATGCGCTTGAGCGGAACGCAGTTTAAGCTGTTGATCTATTTCATCGGTAATTTCGAGTAGCTTCTCGCGCAAGTTTACCAGGCGTGTCCGTCCATCCCCACGCGCTCGATCAATTCGTTCGCTGAGGATCTGGAAAAATTCGTAATCCAAGGCCGGTCGAACCAGGCTGGCGATTGCGCTTAACCGAATTTCCGTTGGAGCGTTGACCAATAAATCCAGGATCTTATCCCGGGTGACATCCTTGCCTAAGGATTGGATATCTTTAACTGCCGCCTGAATTTCTTCAGATTGTTCCTTGAGTTTTTTACCAAAACTACTGTTCGTCACCAGGCTCTCTTGCAGCTCCTTCAACCGTTGAGCCGCTTGTGGGTCTCCCCCTGCTTGAACACCTTCGGCTAGGCGGTTAAAAATGCTAAAGAAATCCGCATCAATCAGATTGTCCTCTTGTTTGATAACTTCGGAGCGCACATCTTCGTCCGTTATGCCTGCCAGCCTTTGGATCAAGCTCAAGCGTTGTTGTTGAGCCTGGAGCATTTCACGGGTAATCCCATCTGCTTGTAAGATACGCTCGACCATCCCTTGCATCGTTAGCATGGTTTGAGGCTGAAATATGTAGGCTTTACGTTTCTCTGGTGGTAAGCGGCTCACCGCTTGATTGATCAATGAACCGATCAGACGTTCTTGATCGTTGCGAGTCAGACCGACTTCCATCGGAGCGTAAGTCAATAACAATTCCTTCTCAGGATCATGATAAACCACCAGGATTCCAAGGTTTCCCTGATAACCACACTGTGGACACTTTACGACATTAACTGCTCCCGAGATAAGTCGCTGCTTGGCAGTGGGATCTGCGCCTACATCGAACAACTGCTCAATATCTGCAACGATTGGCTGGCGGCAGTTGGGGCAATTCACACGAGTCTTAGACATGCAATTTCTCCAAATTCCAGAATTTTATGATTGACTACCCAGATGGGTCAGGTCAAGAGTTGATTATGTGCCGTTGGTCATCCCGCGGCAGTGAAAAACAAATTTGCGCTCCTAGCGCCGGTATCGGATCCACCCAAATCTTGCCACCATGGGCTTCTACGACCGCCCGAGCCAAATAAAGTCCTAAACCTGCGCCTTTGGTCGTCCGTGCTGTACTCGATGAACGGTAAAATCGTTCGAAGACATGCGGAGCGTCTTCGGGAGTAATTCCCGGACCCTGGTCGCGGATGCATATGATAACCGTATCGGGTCGGATCTGGCCTCGGATCGAAATTTCTCCTCCAGCAGGCGAATACTTGATCGCATTCGAAATTAAATTCGAGAAAACTTGTGCCAGGCGGTCCTCATCAGCCAGAATAATAGGGAAATTGGATGGAAAATCCAGAATAATTTTATGTTGGCTGGTTTGGGTTCTAAAGCGCTCGGCAATGCGCACAGCCAGATCATCCAACGCGACATCCGCCAGGTTTATCGCCAAAGCCCCCGCCTGTAGGCGAGAGGCGTCCAACAGATTTTCAATTAATTCTGTCAGGCGATCCGCCTCTTCTTCAATTACCTGTAAACTATCTTGGATTATATTGCGATCCCAGGAAGCATCCTCTCGGCGCAAGGTGCTGACATAGCCTTTAATTAACGCAACCGGCGTTTTTAGCTCATGGCTGATCACTGAGATAAACGTGCTTTTCAGCTCCTCGGCTTCTCGAAAACGGGTAATGTCCCGCAGGGTCGCTACCACATTGCCCAATCCACCTTCACTGGTTACCAGCGGTGCGTAGGTAATGCCGACCGGCAAAGGCGGCGCACCGTTACGCAGTAGATCGCCCTCCACATAAAGTGTAGCATTGGGCGTTAATGGCCACCCACCGGCTTCGGCTTGCTCCAATGATTGACCATCTTTAACTTTAGCCCAACGGATCACCTGTTCATGCTTACGTCCCCGGATCAACTCGACGGTAGTCTTCAACATCCTTGCTAAAGCAGGATTGCACCGCTCAATCGTGTGATCTGCCGACAGGATCAGGATTCCATCCGCCGCCGAGTCTAATAAAGCGCTCATGCGGCGTTTCTCCTGGCTGGCCTGAGTATAAAGCTGGGCGTTGTGAACCGCGATCGCTGCCTGATCGGCAAAGCTTTGCAGTAAGGTAGTATCATTCGTAGAAAAACTACCCTGATAATTGCGGAAGATAAATAACAATCCCACCATCAAACGCCGGGAGATTAATGGCAAGCCAACACCCGTCAAAAGTCCCAGGCTGGCCGAGCGGGTAAGCGCCTGCAGTAAACGGTTAATTTCCGGGAGCTCATCGAAATTGGGCTGCTCCTGTTCCGGCACCTTCGCCAGTAAAAGCTCGAGTTGGCGCAAGAAAGCGGGAGGGATGCCTTGAGAAACGGCTACCCGCCAGCCACCAGTTTCTTCACGCAAAGCAATTAATCCGGCCTGTCCAGCCAGCATTTCTATAGAAATCGTTAAGATGCGCGCCAAAACCTGATCCAGATCTAACTCTTGGGTAATGGCGCGCGATATTTCCAGCAGATAATCACGCTGGCGGACGCGAAAATCAGGCAGCAACGGCTTGCCCCTCGCGTTCGCTTACCACGATCGCTTCTTCCAAGATTTCTAACGCTTCATCCACTTCGTTACGGCTGACATTCAAGGGAGGCGCAATGCGAATGGTACTTTTTCCACAACCCAGCAGGAGTAAACCACGTTGAAACGCATTTTCCACAATCTGATCGCGTAATTTCTCAGCCGGCGCTTTTGTTTTCCGGTCCTGCACAAACTCCACTCCAATCATCAATCCTTTTCCGCGTACACAACCGATGCTGGGGTGACGAACCATTATTTCTTCCAAAGCATCCAACAGGTACTCCCCCATCTCCGCCGCGTTTTGCAGGTAACCATTTTCAATCAACTCGATCGTGGCCATAGCGGCTGCACAGGAGAGTGGATTCCCACCAAAGGTGTTTCCGTGCGCGCCGCGTGGCCAGGTCATTATATCTTCGCGAGCGAACATAACACCGAGGGGCATACCGGAAGCGATGCCTTTCGCTGAGCAGACGATATCGGGCTCAATATCAAAATGCTCAATTGCCCACCACTTCCCGGTGCGCCCCATTCCGGATTGTACTTCATCAACAATCAATAGAATTTTATGACGATCACACAGCTCGCGCAGGGCCGTGAAAAAGCCTGGCGCTGGCACCAGGTAGCCGCCCTCACCTTGGATCGGTTCAACCAGGATACCCGCCACATTATCCGCTGGCAGCAGGTGGCCGAATATTTGTTCTTCGATATATCGCACCGCCGCGACTCCATATTCTTCCCCTGGCAGTGCATTTAAAATCGGTCGATATGGATCTGGAAATGGCGCATGAATCACGCCGTTAAGCAATGGATAAAAACCGCGATGATAAACTGGTTTACTGGCCGTGAAAGTTACTGATCCCAGGGTTCGACCATGAAAGGCGCCCAAGAAACCGATGAAGTTTTGCCGACCTGTTTTATAACGCGCCAACTTAATCGCCGCCTCGACGGCTTCCGTGCCGGAGTTCGTCATAAATGAGACAGCATTATCTAAGAACGGTGCAATTTCGTTGAGTTTTTCCGCTAACTCGACCCATTTTGGATGATAAAAGTCGGACGAAATATGGATGAATTTCTCTGCTTGCTCCTGGATTGCTTTAACCACCTGGGGATGACTGTGGCCAGTAGCGACCACTGCGATCCCGGCTGCAAAATCGAGGAAGCGATTTTCATCCACATCCCATACTTCGGTGCCTCGTCCATGGTCCATCACAAAGGGATAGCCGCGTGGATACGAAGCTGAAATGACCGCCTGGTCACGTTTAACAATCGCCCTTGCCTTTGGCCCGGGCAGGTTCATCGGCTGCATATGGGATACCTCCTTCATACAGATACATCGGCCAATACCCCAAGGGGTAGTCAGCCCGATTTTAAGCCAGTAAACTCGAGCGGTTAATTATAACACTTTGAGCCTGACCTTCGGCAGCAAGCAAACCGAGTATAATCGCTGGCATGGCGTTGTCCACCCCGTTCTCGTTTCAACTTCTAAGGGCTCACGAACGCGCCCGAGCAGGCATTCTACGTACACCTCATGGCGATCTACCTACTCCGCTCTTTGCACCCGTTGGAACACAAGCGGCAGTTAAGGCCATCACCCCAGCCCAGTTAAACGAACTGGGTGTTGGCCTGGTACTGGCTAACACCTATCACCTCTACTTGCGACCTGGAGACGAGGCAGTGGCTGCCTTAGGGGGATTGCATACGTTTATGAACTGGACCAATCCGATCTTGACCGACTCAGGTGGCTATCAGGTGTTCTCATTGGCTGATAGCCGTATTATAGATGAAGACGGCGTGACTTTTAAAAGTCATATTGATGGCTCGACTCACCGCCTGACGCCAGAAAAATCTATCGCTATCCAGGAGAACCTGGGCGCGGATATCATTATGGCTTTCGATGAGTGCGCCCCGCCTTACGACCGCGATTACAACCAACGCGCTGTAGCGCGCACCCATAACTGGGCGGAACGTTGCCTGCGGGTGAAAACCCGGGCTGACCAGGCCCTGTTTGGCATTACTCAAGGGGGCGTATTCCCTGACCTGCGTACAAATTCAGCCCAGGTTATCGCCTCGCTGGACTTCGCAGGTCACGCGATTGGCGGCCTCTCTGTCGGTGAGACGAAAGAAGAAATGCACGCCATGTTGGAAATCGTTGATGCCGTGCTGCCCGAGGATAAACCCCGCTACTTGATGGGCGTCGGTTCGCCGGAAGACCTGGTCAACGCGGTGTCGCGGGGGATCGATATGTTCGATTGTGTCCTGCCTACCCGCCTGGCGCGCCACCACGCGGCCATGACACGCACTGGACGCCTTAATCTACTCAATGCCGGTTATGCCCGAGATCCAAATCCCATCCTAACGGGTTGCCTGTGCTATACCTGTCAGAATTTTACGCGTGCCTACCTGCGTCATTTGATACTTGCCAAAGAGATGCTGGCAGCCACATTGCTCTCCATTCACAACCTGCACACGCTTCTCCAACTGATGCGCGACATGCGAAATGCGATTTTAGAAGATTGTTTTCCTTCCTTCGCAGACAACTTCTATCGTAGCGCGGATCAAAACAACCATAATCATGATCACCTGGTGTAAATGAGCATTCTTCAATCCATTATCCTGGGCATCCTTCAGGGTTTGACTGAGTTTCTGCCTGTTTCCAGTACGGCGCATTTACTAATTGCGCAAAACATTCTAGGACTGACATCGCCAATTGATGAGCAAGCCAAATTTTTGTTTATCTTCGATATATTAGTGCAGCTTGGCACTCTCCTGGCTCTGATCATATACTTTTGGAAGGATTGGGTAGCCATTATTGGGGGCTTATACCGGGGTGTGAAAACACGCCAACCTTTCACCGATCCACAAGCCCGGCTGGGCTGGTATATCCTGCTGGCCTCCCTGCCCGCGCTGGTTGCAGGTGTGCTGCTGAAACCATTGGTTGAACAATTGTTCCGAACACCACTTATTGAGGCTGCCATCCGCCTGACCTTGACAACAATTCTATTACTTGGCGCTGAATGGCTGGGCAAACGCTCCCGAAATATGAGTGAAATTAACTGGAAAGATGCCCTGTGGATTGGCTGCGCCCAAATCCTGTCAATTTTCCCGGGAGCTTCCCGCTCTGGTTCTACACTGGCAGGTGGGATGGCGCGCAACCTGGATCGCCCGGCTGCAGCGCGTTTTGCCTTCCTGATGTCTGTACCAGTAATGCTGGCGGCGGGGGCTTATCAATCGTTAGGGTTACTCAAGATCCCTCACCTGGCTACTTATCTTCCGCCTATCCTGGTTAGCATCATTGTGGCGACCATAGTTGGCTACCTGGCCATCCATTGGTTATTAGACTTCCTGGCGCATCGACCGCTTTACGTTTTCTCTATATACTGCGCTATCGTTGGATTAATCACATTAATTCGTTTGTAAATTATTATTTCACGTAGAATACTACTCATGAACAGCCAAGAATCCCGATATACTTATCTTATCCTCGGCGCTGGACGCCAGGGGACAGCCGCAGCGTATGATTTGGCGCGTTTTGGCCAGGCGCGCCGGATCACCCTGTCCGATATCAGTGGTGAGCGGGCGCTAGCTGCAGCTCAACGTGTCAACGATCTGTTAAAGGTAAACGTTGTTCAAGGCATTCAACTCGACGTCCTAAATTATGATGCTTTGCTTCGAGAATTGGAGATATCTGACGTGGCCTTGAGTGCTGTCCCGTATTTCTACAACCTGGCGATAACTCAGGCCGCCATCCGGAGCCATACAAGTTTATGCGATATGGGTGGCAACACCCAGATCGTTTTTCAGCAGCTTGCGCTGGATGAAATGGCCCGTCTGGCGCAGATCAGCATCGTTCCTGACTGCGGGATGGGGCCTGGTCTGGTAAATACCCTTGGCGCCTATGCAATGGAATTGCTGGATGAACCCCAAGAGATTTACGTTTATGATGCCGGCTTACCCCAAAAGCCTGTCCCACCCTGGAACTACCAGTTGACATTTCACATCAATGGGTTGACCAACGAGATGGATGGCCAGGCAGTCTTCATCCGAGAGGGCAAGATACAGTATGTTGATACCCTATCTGAACCCGAATGGATTGATTTTCCACCTCTCGGTCGCCTCGAAGCGGATGTCACCTCGGGAGGCACTTCCACTGCTCCGTGGACATTTCTAGGCAAATTGCAGCGCTTTGAAAATAAAGTCTTGCGCTACCCGGGTCACTATGAATGGCTACGGGCGTTTAAGACTTTGGGATTATTCAACGAAACTCCAATTCAGGTTGGCAAGCAGACAGTCATCCCCCGCGAGGTGTACCATGCTCTTCTGGAACCGAAGATCAGCGCTGTGCATATCGAGGATATCTGCATCATGCGCGTTATCGGTAAAGGTATGAAAAGCGGGAAATTCTGCACAGTCACGATTGACCTGGTTGATGCTTATGACCCAATTACCGGCTTCACCGGGATGGAACGCCTGACTGGCTGGCATTGCTCGATTATGATGGGTTTCCTGGCGCGAGGTCAGGTTCGCCCGGGTGTGATGCCGAATGAGGTTGCCGTCCCGGCGAGTCAGGTTATGGAACAGGTACGCATAAGAGGAATTCAATTCTCTGTTCGATGGAATTAAGGCTCTCAGACTACATCCATTGCAATGAAAGGGTTGCCTGAGATAACACATTCGAGATGTTATCGCCGTTCTTCACCCGGCAAACCTGTACTCCCATGAACTCTAGCGAGGCCTGCAGGCCCTCCGGATTTGTACTTCCACCAAAAGAGGATGCATCAAGCAGGACCGCTACAGGTCTCAAACCACGTCGAAGCAAGATATCCGCCACCTGGTAGACCGTCTCTGCTGCGCTGGGCGTAATCAGGATTATTGTGCTGCCGCGGGGTAGATGGCGAGCCTGGGTTTCCACCAGGCTGTGAAGGGGGAGGTCCCCTTCATCGGTTAAGACTGCCAGGCTTTCGAGGATTTTACCAAGTTGGCGTGCGCCCCGGTCAGAAGGTAAGATTCGCATAGATTGCCCTGCTGACACCAGACCTACCGCCCGACCTTTTTGAATATAATAGCGTCCCAGGGAAGCGGCAATACTGACTGCATATTCGAGCGTCGCGGGTGGGAGTTCAAAACGAACGTCTTTCCGCCAAACATCCTGTAAATCGAACTCCGTTTGTGTACGGGGCAAGGCGAACTGCACCGACTTCGCCGCGTCAACGAAGAGCCATACTTCCGCCAGAGGATCCAACTCGAACTCTTTTACCATAATCCGGTTGCGCCTGGCGGTGCTGACCCAATGAATACGGTTTAGTGGATCGCCCGGTGCATATTCACGCACCCCGGAGGCATTGGAAGTGATTTGCATCGTACGGCGGCGTAAAGCCTCACCGCCGGGAAGTAAGCCAGGCGGATTCGGGAAGCTGCGTACATCGAACACAAGTGGATACACCAATAGAGAATCCTGAAATGGTACCTTACGTCTGATCGGAAATAAACCGAACAAATCTCCCGAAGCCAATTCTGTCGGCCCAAGACTGAACACACCTCGATCAATCAGACGCGTACGCGCCAGGTAGGTGCGACTCTCATGTCCACCGATCATTGTCAGGACATGCGATCCACTTGAACCGGGCAGGGTTGACTCATTTTTGATCTCAATCCATAAGCGCGGTAACCAATGATCGTTAATGATCTCGTAACGTTCTTCAAATAATTGGCCAACCTGAGAACGCAATGCACGGGCTGTCCGGCGAAACTGGACTCCCCGCAAGGATAGCCTGGACATCGCCCAGCTAGCCACCACCATCACTCCCCACAAGTAGCTCAACCGGTAGAAAATCGCGGCGCGGGCGTCACCTCCCATGAGAACACCGAAAACGATGCTCACGGCAAGCAGAACCAGGATGACACGCAAAGCGGCTGTCAACTAATCACCTGTTAGCGGCGATTATTCTCGGGCTGCTTACTGCCACTGGGACGTGACGATACCGCAGTGGGATCACCGCCTGGAATCGGCACACCGCTTAAGATCTCCTCAACGATCTGCTGAGAGTTTAAATCTCTCAGGCGCGCCCCTGGACCAAGGATCACACGATGAGCTAAGGTCGGCACGGCCAGGGCTTTGATATCATCAGGCAAAACAAAATCCCGTCCCCGCATTGCTGCCCGTGCTTGCCCTGTCCTGAATAATGCCAGGCTGCCGCGGGGACTGGCGCCAAGGTAAACTTCAGCATGTTGGCGAGTCTGGTGAACCAGATCAATAATATAGCGTTTTAAAGCCGGTGAGACAAAAATTTCTTTGATTGCTTCCTGGTTTAATATTAACTCTTCGACGCTCGCCACCTGTTGCAAATCTTCCAGAGGGTGACGATATTGCTGGCGCTCCAGCACCCGGATTTCATCTTCAGGCGAAGGATAGCCGAGGCGGATGCGCAACAAAAAGCGATCGACCTGAGCTTCGGGCAACGGGAAAGTCCCTTCATACTCGATTGGATTCTGGGTTGCCTGGACCATAAACGGACGGGGCAACGGTCGCGTAACAACATCTACGGTGATCTGACGCTCTTCCATGGCTTCCAGTAAGGCTGCCTGGGTTTTCGGGGTCGCTCGATTGATCTCATCCGCCAGTACAATTTGCGCCATGATTGGTCCAGGTCGAAATTCAAATTCTCGCGTGACCTGGTTAAAGATTGAAACACCTGTAACATCGCTGGGCAACATATCGGGTGTGAACTGGATGCGGCTGAAAGAACAACCCAAGGAGCGCGCCAGGCTGCGCGCCAACATGGTTTTCCCAACCCCGGGCACATCTTCGATTAATAAGTGTCCCTGGCAAAGCAAGCCAGCCACCGCCAGCTCGATTGTTGGGCGTTTTCCTATAATAACTTTTTCAATATTAGCAATAATCCGTTCAGCAAATTCTTGTATTGTTGCCATGTGCAGCTCCGTGTAAATATCAGGCGTCTATATGGACGCAGTAACCAGCGAAGATAATGGGATTAATTTCAGAACCAGTGATCATAGCGTAATAGAAAAGCAGGCATATTTTATCATCACCCGCGTAACACACTTAAATACTTAGGCACCTATTATTTCGTTCATTCGAGAGCCGGCCTGGTGGTATTTACGATCAGACCGGAATTCATTCAGTCTGCCTCTTGCCTTATCGAGAAGTGACCTCTATAATCAAGTATAAGGATCCTGATGCAATACATCAGGTTGACTGGAAAAACAATGACACAGACTTTTAAACTATATCGTCTCCAGCAAATCGACAGCCAGATTGATCATAACCGGACACGCCTGAACGCAATAGAGGCCACGCTAAGCGAAAATGAGGCGCTGCGTCAGGCTGAAACACAATCCGAAGCCGCAGCCCAGACCTGGCAAGCAGCCTGTAAGATTCTAAACCAGGCCGAGGTTACTGTGCGCGATCACCTTCTGAAAATCGAGCAAATTGAAGCCACATTATACAGCGGAAAAGTGCGCAACCCAAAAGAGTTACAAGACATGCAAAACGAGGTCGGAGCGCTAAAGCGCTACCGTGTAATTCTGGAAGACAGGCAATTGGATGCCATGCTGCAGGAAGAGGATACACAGACGGTTTACCAGGCTGCTGCGAAGGAGCTGGAGAGGATCAAAGAACAATATTCTGCCCAGCATAAACAACTAATGGAAGAAAAATACCGCTTAACCCGTGAAACTTCTCACCTGGAGGAAGAACGCCGGGCAGCCGTCGCATCGATCCCAAACGACGAATTGCAACTCTATGAAAACTTACGCCGGCAACGCATCGGAGTAGCTGTAGCCAAAGTTACTGAACGGGCTTGCTCAGCCTGTGGTTCCGTTCTCAGTACTGCACTCCTGGCTTCTGCTCGCTCACCCAGCCAAACCGCCCGTTGCGATACGTGTGGTCGCCTGTTGTACGCCGGGTGACCGGCAGCATTTCGTATCGCTCATATTTTGCGTGTCGCCCAGACTCTTTATCGCGCTCAGAGCGACATTGCTTACAAGCGCGATAGCAAATTCGTCAAAACCATATCCAGGATTTGCAACAGGACAATTAATATCAACGGGCTGAAATCCAGTCCACCCATGTTCGGCATTAAACGCCGGATGGGAGTCAACAACGGATCTACCAGCCGAGAAAAGAACTGCCGTACTGGATGGAATGGGGACAAGAAATAAGATAAGATCACTTCAACGATAACAACCAGGATATATCCCTGGATCAGCCGATGTAATAACATGACGACTAAACTCATATTTAAATTCCTTTGTTACCCTGGGAAAGTAGAAGGATCTCCCTACGATTGATCTATAGGCGTGGGCCCATGATCGCGGTGCCAATGCGTACCAAAGTTGCGCCTTCCTGAACGGCGACTGGATAATCAGCGCTCATGCCCATTGACAACTCTTTCCATGACAGCCCAGGATACTGCTGTGTTGGAAATTCCTCCTGCAATATATTAGCCAGTGTACGTAAACGCCGGAAGAAAGGTCGCGTCTCTTCTGGATCCTCAACATACGGCGCCATCGTCATCAGCCCACGTACACTCAGGTTATGTAGCAATAGCAATTCACGAATATCTTTGGTTAAAACGGGCAGTTGATCCTCTTGGCAGGCTGACCAGCCAAACTTCGTCTCTTCGCCGCTGACATTACACTCCAAAAGCACTGGTAGGATGACCCCAACTTCGCTCGCAAACCGGTCCAATCGTCGGGCTAATGGCAGACTATCGAGTGAATGCAGCCAGGCGAAGTACCCACACACCCGCTGGGCCTTGCGTCTTTGCACGTGACCAATCATATGCCAGGCAACTCTGGGTAGATCTGCACAGGCATTGATCTTGGTGATTGCTTCTTCTACATAATTTTCACCTAAATCGCGCGCTCCAGCCGCAATAACCGCCCGGACGGCCCACAGGGGGTGACCTTTTGTTACCACAACCAACTGCACAGACATGGAATTGCGCCCTGCTTGACTGGCAATTTGCTCGATCTGAGTAATTACTGTCCGGTAGTTTTCAGCGATGGCGGTGCTACGAATAGCTTCGGAGGGATCCCGCAAGGTTTCCGGATCGGTTTTCATCAATCACCTTGCTTTCACGTCACTGTTCAATCCGATCAACACCCCAAACCTCCCTGTGCGCCCGAGTTCAGCACGATGAGAATACCAATCCTGCAATTGACAGGCCGTACATAGACCAGAGACTTCGATATTCCTGACTCCAGCCTGTTCGAGTAAGAAACGGTTCGCCTCCCAAAGATCCAAGGTGATGTAATCAGACATATTGGTAGATAATAAGCCAGCTGCCTCCTCTCTAAAGGTCAGTCTTACTTGTTCGACCACCTCGGCGCCAACCGGATAATGATGCGCGGCTATGGAAGGACCGATACCCGCCTGGATGTCACACGGATTACAACCATAGTGCTCCTGCATTTCGTGCACAGCCCAGTAAGCTGCCTTCCGGACAGTGCCTAACCATCCGGCATGCACTAAGCCAATCACCTGCTGGCGCGGATCATACAATAAAATCGGTACGCAATCAGCAAACCGCATCATTAAAGTCACCTGTGGGTGATCGGTGAGCAGGATGTCCGCCTGGAGATAAGGCGCCTGAGGGGAGCGTGGTGCATCAACGTAGACAACGTGTCGACTGTGGACCTGCCAGGCATCGTACAGGCTATCGAGAGCGCGACCACAGGACTGAAATGCGCGCTGGCGATTCTCTTTTACGCGCTCCGGATCATCGCCTACCGTACCGCCCACATTCAAGGCCGCCCAGGGCGTAGGGCTGACTCCTCCCCTCCGGGTGAAGATAGCGTGGGTCAACCGCCGGTCAGCCAGCAGGTCAAAGGTGAAATAACGAAGGGAGTCGGGTTGGTGAAAAGGCATTGTGCAATTAATTCACAAGGAATCGGTTGCGTGAAACGTTGTTCATCATAGACGCGGTGAAGGATCATCGCTGTTCAGATGCTGCCGTTTAGCCTTCATAAAACCTGATGTCTCTGACATCGTCTGTTCAACCATTGGATACCCAAACCAGGCAGTTGATAAACCAAATAACCCACCCGTTAATACTCTCAAGAATGGCGTGCTTTCATGGAAGGGAATCCAGGGCAATCCAAACTGGCTGATAAACTGGCTGCCTCCATCCAAACCCATGGGCAGGATGCCAATCAGCACCCAAAGATACCAGGGGAACACCGGCATCGACCGGCGGGTGAAAGAAAATACCAGACCGAACCCCAGGATTCCCAAATAAATCGCCACATCCCGTTCGCATAAAGCCACTTTATAACCCATCTGTGAGCTGCCAGTGTACTGTCGGGCGGTGAGAAAATCATCGGGTGAATTGCTCTCGCCTAAGCCGGTTGCCGTGCCATAGGGTAATAAACTTGTAACGCCTGCAGCGCTACGTGGATATACAATCTGTTCACCAAATAGAAAAAACGATCGGTAAGCCAATTGGTGACACATCAAACCGTATGCGCGATAAATCAAGTTGGCGGGTCGGGGCGCATTCGCTTTCATTAAGATTGGCGCTAAGAAGGGTAAGCCCACATAAATGAAAACCAGCAGGTTAAACACCGCCAGATAATGCTTGGAGAACCAATAAGTAAATGAGTCAGCCCTTGACCAGGTTCCTGATTTCCATGACCAGGCAGACTCAGCCTGAAGATCGCGCTCCCGAGCAGACTCCAGAGTTAACCGTAACTGTTGATGGGTAATTGGCGCGCGTAAAACATAAGCCCCAATCACCACTACAGGCACTTCCTGGCCATATCGCTGTATAAAAACCGGATTGCTATCTACATCGATAACTTCGAGCTGATGCGGAAATTCACCTTTTAATACCTGTAATTCGGCTTGAACCTCATCACACAGATTGCAATCCGCCCGACTGTAGAGTTTTACCTGCAGCGTGATGCCCATTATTGAATTACTCCCAGGCGCTGTAAGTAACCGGTCAATTCATTTTCTTCTAAGACGTAAATATGCCGATAACGTAAGATCCCGCCTGGTTTCATCTTTCTCCTACGATACTGGTTTCTTCTTCTTTCGATTTAGGTGCAATCAACAAGGACATCACTAAAGCAATTGGGAAGAGGCTTATCCCAAAGAACCACCAATCGAAAAAGTTGCGTCCCTTACGCGCAGCAATTAACGCCGGCGCTAAACCGAGACTTACCAAAATAATCAAACCGATCAGCATGATCCGACCGATTTCAAGTTCATCGATTGCACCAAAGAATGAGCCCAGGCTGGCTAATTGCTCAAAACGACCAGATATGAGCAGGATTCCAACAAAGATGAGAATCACGCCCATCCCAATTTCCACATATCGCATCACCTTCCCATATCTGCGGATGGCAGTCGTCACCAGGCTGATCTGGGTTGAGGCAACGAGAAATGGGATCGCCAGGCCGGCTGAGTAAGCGGATAACAAGACGACTCCCTGGTTAACCGAGCCACCGTTAAAGGCCAGGGTGAGAATCGAGCCTAACACCGGTCCCACACATGGGGACCAACCAGCTGAAAAGAATATACCCATTAAAACAGAAGCCAGGTAGCCCCGGTTGCGATCAGGTGCTGTCTGAGGACGCAGATCATACTCCAGGAACGGAATGCGGATCAGACCCGTCATATGGAAGCCAAAGATCACCACGACATGACCGCCAATCATTACCAGTGCACTGCGCATGTTGAATAAGACGCCGCCAATGGCTGAAGAAGCAACACCCAATGAGATAAATACCAGGCTGAACCCAAACACAAACGCTAATCCATGACTCAAGGTGACCCAGCGATTGTCTTTACCTCCGACCGCTGAAGCAGCTGAACGTCCACCCAGATAACTGATATAAGCCGGTACTAACGAAAAAACACAGGGCGACAAAAAAGAAGCTAATCCAGCCAAAAAAGCCAAACCGACGCTAATATTCGATAATTCCATTTCATCCCTCTGCCGGAGCTATTGTTCCGTAACGATAACCGGGGTGCTCGGTACCCCTGAAACTGCCACATCTAACATACCCGGATCGGACAGAACGTTAGGTTGAGTCCAACGGAAAATCCACTTTGCGTCCTCTGGGCGAGTATTGACGCATCCATGCGACATCCGATCTCCAAAGTTATTATGCCAGAAGGTTGAGTGGATCGCCACACCACCTGTGACAAAGATCACTGTCCAACCAATTCCTGGTAAATCATAACCTGCCCCCGTAGTTCCCCCACTCATCTGTAATGAGATGAATTTTCGGGCAACCCGATGTGAACCGATAGGCGTAGACCACTTATCCACCAGGTTGCCGAACATGTCGAACTTGGCGCCAGTTGATACCGTGCAAAAGTAGATTTCTCGCTTCCCCTCATAACAAGATAAGGTCTGGTAAGTCAGGTCAATCACAACCTTCTTCTCTTCTGCGTCTGGGTGGATAGCCATCAACTCATCGGTTGAGATTGGTCGAAAGGCTTCAGCCGCAGCCCACAGTAGATCAACACCGCCATAATAATTAGGATTTACCCGGTATAGTACCTGCCCCTTCTCTGTTTTTTTAATGCGATCCACCCAAAAAACCTGGCTGTAATATAAACGGACCGGCAAACCTTGTTCCACAAGCGCTTCTACCCAAGAGTTTGAAGAAGGCTTATTTTCCATTATCGTATCAACATAGGGGACAGTAACTTCCACCCACATTCCATTCCCCAGGCTGGTTTTCGGCAAGGAGGAAATTGGTTGGTTGGGCAGGTTACGAACCGGCTGTAAAAGCGCCCCATAAATATAACCATCCGGCGTCTCCACCCATTTCTGGTTATTAAAAATCAAAGTCGGCTTTTGGGCGACTACCTCCCGCAGCCAGGGAACAACCGCGTCTTCATAAATGACGCCAACCGTCTGGCTATCTAAATCCGGGCGGGCTTTGAGCTCTGCGCTTCCCCGGCTGACCCGACCTAGCCGCTCTTTTTTCGGAAAGTCAGCCAGGGTAATAAGAGAAGCCAAGGGTCGTAAAGCAACTGCCCCCAGGGAGAGAGTCGCCAATCTAATAAAATCCTGCCGCGTGATCAACCTTCTTATCATCGTAGAGAATAAGGATAACCAGAAAGAGACAGTGGGTCAATGCTCGAGAGTGATAGCAGGCATTAAAGTTTGGTTAGAAGTCATGCGACGTAACCGTAAGCTATTGCTCACCACGAAAATGCTGCTGAAGGCCATTGCGCCTGCAGCCAGCATCGGATTCAAGTAGCCTGATGCGGCTGCTGGAATGAGAATCACATTATAGAAAAAAGCCCAGAATAGGTTTTGCCGAATGGTCCTTAAAGTACGTCGGGACAAAGCAATCGCCCGCGCCACTCCGCGTAGATCACCACTGATCAACACAACCGGCGCGGCGGCCATGGCAACATCGGTGCCTGTTCCGATCGCGATCCCCACCTCAGCCTGCGCCAGTGCTGGTGCGTCGTTAATGCCATCTCCCACCATGGCGACCACCTGTGCCCTGGCTTGCAGTTTCTTTACCTCGGCGGCTTTATCTCCCGGTAAAACCTCAGCCAATACCTTATCCACTCCGACTTGTTGAGCAATCGCCAGGGCGGTCTGCCGGTTATCGCCGGTAATCATAACCACCTGCAATCCCATGCGGTGCAGCTCATCAATTGCCTGTCGGGAGCCTTCCTTAACAGTATCAGCTACCGCGATCACGCCGTGCAATACCTTATTTACAGTTACCAACATAGCCGTCTTGGCCTCGACTTGCACGCGATTGACCACGGTTTGCATCCCATTCAGCGGTATGCCACGCTCGATCATCATTTGCAAATTACCCACCAGTACCGGCTGTCCATCCACCTCAGCCTCGACACCCTTACCAACCACCGCTCGGAAACTTTGCGGCTCAGATAAAACCAGCCCGCGCTCACCAGCCTCAGCCACAATTGCCTCGCCCAAGGGATGCTCACTGCCTTTCTCGACTGAGGCAGCCAGGCGTAACAACTCAGTTTGGTCGATGGATCCACTTTGGTCTACCAGGATTACATCAGTGACGGCTGGTTGGCCGCGCGTTATCGTACCTGTCTTATCTAAAACAACCGTGGTGATTTTCCCCGCCCGTTCAAGCGCTTCACTCGATTTAAATAAGATGCCCCATTCCGCGCCTTTGCCAGTTCCGACCATCACAGCCGTTGGAGTGGCCAGACCCATTGCACAAGGGCAGGCAATCACCAACACCGCCACCATGTTAATTAGAGCGCGAGTGACTCCGCTAACCTCAGAATTCGCTGGCAGCGGGATCAATATCCACCAAACCAGGAACGTCACCAGAGCTACGATGATCACCGCCGGCACGAACACCGCCGAAACCTGATCGGCCAGTTTCTGGATTGGCGCCTTGCTGCCCTGTGCTTCTTCCACCAGCCGGATTATTTGCGCCAGGGCGGTTTCCTTACCGACCCTGGTCGCTTCTATCTTGAGCAGACCAAGCTTGTTCAGTGTCGCCCCTATGACCGGATCTCCGGGACCTTTTTCAACCGGCAACGATTCACCCGTCAACATCGACTCGTCCACGGCTGAGCGACCTTCTATGACTACGCCATCCACGGCAATTTTTTCACCGGGTCGTACAATTACAACATCACCGACCAGTACCTGATCGGTGGCTATGTCTATCTCCTCGCCATTGCGCACAACACGGGCAGTCCTGGCGCGCAGACTCACCAACTTCTTGATCGCCTCACTGGTGCGACCTTTCGCGCGCGCCTCCAAGAATTTCCCAAGCTTGATCAAAGTAATGATTACGGCAGCCGTCTCAAAATAGACATGCCCAGGCAACCAACCCAGGGCGATGGGTAGAGAATAGAAAAATGCAGCGGAAGAACCCATGGCGATCAATACGTCCATATTGGCTGAGCCATTCCGCAGAGCCTTATATGCGCCAATATAATATTGTCCACCGACATAGAATTGCACCACCGACGCCAGTACAAGCATGAGCCAATTGGTCCAGGCAGCGTGCCGAATCATCTCTGGTAATAATCCCAGATCGCGCGCCATCGAAAAAAGAAAAAGCGGAATGGTAAAAACCAACCCGACCGATAATAAATGACGTTGCTTAGCAATTTCAGCCTGGCGCGCCTTCTGTTCAGCATCTTCCGACTCACCACCTGACTCTGCTGCTTCAAAGCCTGCCGCTGCCACAATCTGACGCAGATCAGCCTGGCTGACAATCGTTGGAATATAACGGACCCGCGCTCGCTCACTGGTAAAACTCACCTGTGCTTCTAAAACCCCCTCAACCTGGCTTAAGGTTTTTTCCAGGCGGCGGGCGTCATTATTGTCGCTCAACCGGCGAATAAACAAGTCAGCTTCTCCGGTGGCAACGCCGTAACCCGCTTTCTGGATCCGACCAATCAGATCGTCCATCGTGGCTATTTCTGGATCAAACTCAACAGTCGCCCGCTCCGAGGCGAGGTTAACCATTGCGACGTGGACACCGCTGACTTTCTTCAGATTACGCTCAACCGTTGCCACGCAATTCGCGCAGGTCATTCCTGTGACCGGTAGGGTAATTTGTTTTGTATCCGCCATGTATACCTCCAATAAACACGCACTACGGAAGCCGGGCATTCCCGTAGTGCGCGATAAGCAATCCTGATTTTACGACGCAACCCGGCTCAGAAATAACTTGCTTCTAAATGCCAGGTCGTTTACGCCCTATGCAGAGTTTATCCTGATCAATTGACAGCTGGATAATTAATTTCAAGCAATAAGGACTTGATTACCTCTTCTGTAGCTGGCGGATCGAAGGTAATCGTCGCCTTCTTGCCCTGTGCATCTGCCACTACGGACTTCACTCCGGCCAACTCGCTGACTTCAGTCTGGATTGTGTGGACGCAGTGCATACAGGAAATATTGGGAATTGAATAGGTAACGGTAGTCATGGTAACTCTCCATAATCAAATTTTGGTTGACGCCTCAAAAACATCGGCAATCTCCTTTAACACCCGCTCTCGTTCATCTGCGTTTTCACCGCGCACCGCGGTGATCAAGCAAGAGTTGAGATGGTCTTCCAGAATCATGGCGGTAACCTTGTTCAGCGCAGCCTGAACGGCTTGAATTTGGCGGATAATATCGATACAATAAGCGCCTTCTTCCACCATACGTTCCACACCGCGTAAATGGCCGCTGACATTCTTGATTCGTCGTAAAGTTTCGTCTTGTTGCATCTTCATCATACTGACACCCCCCCCAGGTGGGTAGGGTATCTACAAATATTATACTATATCCATCCAATTTGTCAAGAGATTGGCGCCTCTTTACTGATGTCCTCTTTATTGCCCGAGTGCACCAAGGAAAGCTTTTTCTAGATCTGTACCACTTACGTACCCAAGCCACTGTTGGAGGATATTCCCTTGTGCATCCAATAGCAATAGGTGAGGCTGGTAACGATATCCTAACTGTCGCATAGTGGAGTAATTCAGCGGATCATCAATGTCCAGGTAGATAAAATTTACGCGATCTCCATACACTGCTTCCAGCCCATGCACGATAGGTGCCAGCGATCGGCAGGTACCACACCAGAAGGCGAAAAACTTAACCAATTGGATTTTCCCGGAGGCCAATTGAAATGTTTCAGGGTCGGTGGCATGTAAATCAGTGCGAACCAGTTTGATCGCCACGGTTACGGTCGGGGTGTTCGGAATAATCACAGTTGGGGCAGCGAGAACTTGCGATTGCGTGGGCAGGGGACTGGTTGGGGCAGGATAGAGAGTGGCACTGGCTTCCAGCGTGGGATTGGCAGGTTCAGGATAGGATCCCGCGGGATAGGCTGCCACGGGATAGGCCGGCACGGAATAACCTGACGCTGGATATCCCGGGGCAGGATACCCTGATCCTGGATAAGCTGCCAGCTCAGGATATGGGTACGCCAGTGAACCAGTTAATGCTGGATATGCTGAAGAACCTTGAGTTTCAGATGGCGAACGCTGCAGAGCCATCCCATGGGATGGTGTCGGAGTCGGCTTTCCGTTCCCGCTACAAGCCGCCAGAGCCTGACTACAAAGAAATACCAATCCCACAATGAGCAATAATAACTTCACTTTCATTTACACCTCCAAAATATATCAGATGGATTATCTCTAATTTATGCAGATCGTCCAACTGGGATTTATTATATTTATTCACTTGACGCTTCCCGGATATACTTATACACTAAAACCTATCACCATTAATCAGGAAATTATTCGAAATAACCAGTACCACCTTGAGAAAAAAACGATGGATAAAATCATCATTCAGGATCTACGTGTTCTTGGCATCATTGGTGTCTACGACGAAGAACGGCATACACCACAAGAAATTCGGATCAATTTGTGTCTTTTTACATTTTTGGAGAAAGCTGGTGCGAGCGATCGGGTAACCGATAGCGTAGATTATGCACAAATCACCATGCAGGTTCAAAACCTGGCAGAAACCGCTCAACGATTCACAATCGAGGCGCTGGCAACCGACATCGCCCGTCTCTGCCTGGAGACGCCGGGTATCGAGAAAGTTATCGTCAGAGTCGAAAAACCGGGGGCGATATCCTCGGCTGGTTCGGTTGGCGTAGAAATTGAGCGGGAGCGCGGTTCATACACCCGGTAAAGAGATCTGGCTACAAAAGGGGATCCGAACTGCGCGAAATGTTGTTCAGAAACTCTTCACGAGTCGCTAAATTCGTTCGAAATGCACCTACCATGGCGGAAGTCGTCATCCGGGCATCATGTTTCTTAACCCCACGCATTGCTGCACACAGGTGTAAACCCTCAATAACCACTGCAACTCCCAGTGGTTGAAGCAAACAATCTATAAATTCGGCAATCTGGCGTGTCATCCGCTCCTGGACCTGCAAACGCCGGGCAAATAAGTCAACCACGCGAGGGATTTTTGACAACCCTAACACGCGACCTTTTGGTAGATAAGCCACATGCACCCTACCAAAGAAGGGTAACAAATGATGCTCACACAGGCTATAAAATTCGATGTTGCTTACCACGATCATTTCGTCATAAGTAACTTCAAAGAGGGCACCATTCACCAGCGTCATTGGATCTTGCCGGTAACCCTCCAAGAGTTCCAGGTACATGCGCGCCACTCGATCCGGCGTTCGTTCTAGTCCTTCCCGGTTTGGATCTTCCCCAAACGCACACAGCATCTGTTCGACCGCCTGCCGGATCACCGATCGATCAATCTCTTGGTCATCTAACAAGCAGGCTAACTGGTATAAGCGGTCTTTATCAATTTCCATCCATTGACTTCCAATAGATGCGGCGGAGAGCAATCTTCCGCCGCATCATAGACAAATCTGAATTAACCAATTTCCGGTTCAATTAACCCGAAGGCGCCATCCCTCCGGCGGTACAGCACGTTTATGGCGTGGGTGTTGGCATTGTAAAAGACGAAGAAGTTCTCGTGACCAAGCAGACTCATTTGCTCAAGGGCTTCGTTTTCATCCATTGGCACCAACACAAAACGCTTACGCCGGGCAATTAACGGAGGCAATTCCCCAGTTTCTTCTTCCTCAACCACCGGTGGAGCGGTTATATCGGCGGCAGACTTACCATCGCCGCGTCCGCGAAAATGTTTGCCCTTATAACGCTCAATCCGGCGCTGTAATTTCTCTATGGCTGTGTCAAAGGCAGCAAATATATCATCGCCTCGCTCTTCTGCGCGCAGGATAAATCCTTTTCCGCGAACTGTAATCTGAGCCACCTGGCGATCCGTCGCACTACGCGCCGATTTCGAGTATGCCAGGTCGAGCCGAGCCTCCTCAATACCTGGTAAAAACCGATCCAACCTCGCTATTTTCTTGGTGACGTATTCCCGTATCCGATCCGTCACCTCCATATTTCGTCCGTAGATCTCGATTTCGAAATCCATATCCACCTCCTTATTATGATTGGTCTGGTATTTTATCACACCCTATCTCCGGGGTGCATTGGTCAGATAACCTGCGGAACGATTATTTCGCCTTCCTGTTAACGCTGTGTACGCGCCAGAGTTAACCCATACACTTTAGTTGCTCGGGCGGTCAGGATAGCCTTGGCGCAAGCTTCTAGTGTCGCTCCACTTGTAGTGACATCATCAATAACCAGCACATTTTTACCCTGGACAATCGCTGGTCGAGCCAGAAATACGCCAGAGACATTTTGATACCGTTCAGCGAAGGTTAACCCGACCTGGGAACGGGCTTCTTTGATTTTAACAAGCGCCCGCGGCCGATAAGGGATGCCACACCCTAGCGCCACCGGACGCGCTAATAAGGCCGCCTGATTGTAACCGCGTTCTTCCTGGTGAATTCTTCCGGCAGGCACCGGTGTCACCAGGTCAATGGGCCATTGCAACTCCTTTAGTGTAACGATTAATGGCCGTGCTAATATTTCGGCCAACGCCATATCGCCATAGTATTTCAAGCGGTGAATCGCTTCTCGAACTGACCCCTCATAATAAGCCCAGGAGCGTAATGCCCGGAAACTTGGTGGCTGGCTTTGGCATTCAGGGCACAATCCTGGTGAAGCCATGGCTATGCCGCAATCGCGACATACTACATAACCAACCACCCGGCTATGATTTACACAATCCGGACACCACCTTGCCCCCGGCATACCACATCCCCCACAACGCGGTGGATACAACCAATCCAGGCTACTCCACAACAACCGGTACAAAGTATACAATGACATTGTTATGAGGTCGCTTCTACCAAAGTCTCCAGGGGTAGCTTGGCGGAACGTATTGCCCACCAACGCACCCAATACAAACCAGCCAGAATAATTAAAGGCAAACCAAAGAACATGAGTGGATCCAGGTCAAACATCAATCCGCTCAGTAAATCCTTCCAGAATAATATCCACGGTCCAATTAATAAAATGATCAGAGTAGTAATCCCCATTCCCAAACCTATCCGGTCCCAACGCTCTTGCCAGGTTGCCAGGGTTAAAACAAATGCTGGATACATTAAAAAGTAATTCCCGGTTGACGTATGGATCCCAAATAGATTGGTCAACGTTAAAGTTAGGCAAGCTGTCCAGAGAAACCAACGCCAATCTCTTCCCAGCGTAGCACGCCATTCAATCAATAATATTACTGTAACAATACCGGTTAAGACCCAACCCATCTGACGGCCGATGCCAGGCAGCCAATGCACTAATAATCCTTCTGGCGTGCCAACCCGGATTTGTTGGATAAAGGCAATCACTTGTTTAATGTTAGAAAGTAACCAATCAGGTACCAACATGCTGGTGGCTGCGGTTAATAATACCGCAGTTCCGATAAATCCCCCTACCAAAGCCCAACGACGTTGCGAGGCAGCCCACACCAGGATGAAGATAATCAGCAGTAAAACCGTATTCGGTTTGATACAGGCAGCCACCATACACATACTGGCCAGGCCATCATATCCAGCTCGAATCGCATGGAAAGTCAATACGATCAATAACGTCACCAATACAACAGCATTGCCACTGAAAACAGCATAGACTCCCGGAAACCACAGGCCTGAGAAAATAAGAAAGGCAATTAACAAGCCACCCCTGACCCTCCAGTTAATCAATGAAAGAGAATAAATGATTGAAGTATAAAGTGTAATTAGAAGTACCGACATCCAAACCAATTTAGCAATCAGGAAGTCACTGATAATAGCAAAAGGAAGGAATATCAGAAAGGAATAAAAAGGGTATAGAAAGAATTGCGGATCTTCACCTGCTTGCGTTGACTGGTTATCTGTCCTGGATCTACTGCTCAACCATTCTTGAGTAGCTTTAACGGTTTCTGTGCTGTAAGGACTCTGCCCTTCTAAGATATATAGCCGAGTGCCCAGCCAACGAGGCAGAAAATGATCACCGCCCAATTTATCCAGTGAAGGATCTACTGTTGAGAAATGATTATTTGCCCAGATTATCCCGATCAGGCTCAGGATAAACAAGGGCACGGTTACTATGATAAAGGTAATCAGCTGGCGATTAGCCAAGAGGACTCCACATAGGGTGAGTGGTATTAGCTGCGGTTTATTACCCGCGAATTATTCCGATAAACAAGCCGGGTTGCTTTGGATATATCACCAAAACAACCCGGGCCTATCCTGATCTGGTTTAACCCAAATATTCGCGTAATTTCCGGCGGATGGCCGGGTGGCGGAGACGGCTAAGCGCCTGAGCTTCTATCTGGCGTACCCGTTCGCGAGTTACGCCCATCTTGCGACCCACCTCCTCGAGCGTATAAGCCTGCCCATCCAATAGACCGTAACGAAGCTGCAAGATACGCACCTCGCGGGGCGGCAAGCCGTTCAAAACGTTCTCAAGATGCTCACGGAGTAAATCATAGGTGGCTGTTTCGTCGGGGGCGGGAGCCTCCTCGTCCTGGATAAAATCACCCAGCACAGAGTCCTCTTCATCATCCGTCGGAGTTTCTAATGAAAGCGGGCGCCGGGCGACCTGGATCATATTTTCCACTTTCTGGGGAGTCACTTCCAAAGCATTCGCTAATTCCTCAACCGAGGGATCCCGACCTAAGCGTTGAGTTAATTGGTGTTGCACACGCAGTAACTTATTGATTTGATCGCCCATGTGCACGGGTACACGGATTGTGCGTCCTTGGTCGGCGATGGCGCGGGTGACTGCCTGGCGAATCCACCAGGTGGCATAGGTACTGAATTTGTGTCCACGCCGGTAATCAAACTTCTTCGCGGCACGGATGAGGCCAATATTGCCTTCCTGGATCAAATCAAGGAAAGGTACGCCACGCCCCATATATTTCTTGGCCACACTGATTACCAAACGCGAGTTGGCAGTGATCAGGTGTTCACGGGCTGCCCAGCCATCTTCGATCAGTCTTTGCAATTCCTGACGATGGCGCGGGCTGACATTGCCCCTGGCCAGCTCTTCGCGCGCCAGACGCCCACGCTCAATTCGTTGAGCAAGTTCGACCTCTTCTACAGCAGTGAGTAGAGGCACCCGGCCGACTTCCTTGAGATATAAACCGATCGTATCGTCGGTATCAATATTCGCCAGATAGTTATCGTCAACAACTACTGGTTGCTGAGTCTCTTCTTCAGCCTCTTCTTCAACCAGCTCCTCTTCGCTAGGCCCAGCCTGAGCAGCCTCATCCACAAATGGGATACCAGCGCTTAGCAACGCAGCAAAAGCTTCCTCGAGTTGGTCTACATCCTGCTCAGCTTCGGGAAAAAACCCGAGGATATCATCAATCGTAACAAATGTCTTTTGGCGACCTAACTCTATCAAGCGAGCGATCGCTGGATGTTCGTCTCGTCCTTCAAGATCATGCAGTAATTCCTCGTCAATCATTTTTGCTCCATTACCCAATCAGGTGCAAAGTCTCTTAAAAACAGAATACCTTGTTTTTCACCCAAAATCAATAACCAAATCTGCAACCTTTGAAACTCTAATGTAACGATATTGAAATAGCCATGGTTTTTTACTACCGATTATTATGGTTTGGTTGTTTCGGTTGGTTGAACCGGAGTGGACTGTAGCTGTGGGGTTGAATCCAAAGTACTGGTTACTGTCTGGGTAGGTGTCAATGATAGGGTTGGTGTGAGGATTACCATTGGGGTGGCAGTCTGGGTTGTTTGTGTGACAACCGCGGTAGCCGTAATAGTGGGAGTAATCAGGATCGGAGGTGCGCTAACCATACCCGTGATCGTGTCCATGGTGTATTTATTGACTACCTGTACGAGCCCCTGGTCTACTTGAACATAGTAACCATTACCAATCGCAGTCAATTGGCCGACTTTCACAATCGTGGTGCGGCCATCCCGTAAAGAAAATGTGATCGTGAAGGCAGGTGTGTTCAAGCCTATCAGTTCAGGAGCAAAACCAGCCTCCAACGAGGTCATCACAGTCATAGCCGTTAGCTGATTAATCGCCTGTTCGATGACCACCGTGTCTGGGGTCCCGGTTGTAACATCGGCAAGAGTCCATTTCTCCGACAGATCGCGCAGAAGGGTGATCGATCCACCGGTGGCGGCCTCGATTCTCACTTTGTCAATCAGATCAACCGTCACTGGCACCAAAACTTTTTTCTCGACGGTTGGCGGTGTCTGCTCAGCCGTCAGCCTACCAGACCGACTCAAGTAAATGGTCAATCCCATGAGGACGATGAACACCGCAAGAATTATCCAGGTTGTACGCCGAATCATACGCCTTTAGCCTCGCTTGCGTCGCTGTATCCAGACTACGACCCCAGCTAACAGGATCATGCCAGGCACAAGTATTACTGAACCCACCATCATCAGGTTCATCATCACCTTTTGGGGAGGCACTAAAGTGCGTTGGGTGGTTTTTTTTGGCGTCAGGTTGATTAATTGTTCCTGCCCCAGCGCCCAATCAACCGCATTGACGAATAAATCGCCATTGGCATTAACACTGTAGTTACGGTCACTGGCAAATGCAGCATTACCAAAGGCCACCAGGCGCGCCTGGGTGGTAGTATTGGTTGCTGCGACAGCCAACGAGACCGGTCCGAGCAAATCAACACCTGCGTTATATTGCGCGGGCTGGTTGGCCATTAGATTCACCAGGTCGGTCTCTCCCCAGGCCTGACTGGCAGTGCTCAGGAAGGTTGTTGCCGTAACTGCCTCGGGCGTCTTGCCGATTGAAACGCTGCGGGCGCCGGGCATAAGCCCTAAATAGGTGGCCAACTTCTGGGTAATCGGATGGCTAGAATTTGGCTCACCAACAGCCACTGTCGGCTGGTATGAGGTGGTATCAAAAACAAAATCTTGACCGAGCACAACACCCCATGATTGGGCCAGATCTTCTGCCAGCGGATCGCTGGCATCGCCAAAACCCGTCAACACGACGGAATCTTCCATGACGATCAGGGCTTTCCCTTGTGCCAGGTAACTTTCCAGGGTCTTGACTTCATCCGGTGATAATGGCTTATTCGGTCCAGCCACCACGATCAAACGGGCATCCTCCGGAATTTGGCTAGAAGTCAGCAAATTTAGCGTCTTAACAGTGTAATTCTTATTCTCTAAAAGGCTTTTTATCTCGGTCATAGAACGATCGCCGGTTGTTTCGATGGAGTAATCGCCATGCCCGGTTAAGAAATAGACGGTGCGCTTCTCAGGGTTTAATAACTTTACCAACGCACCGGTCAGATCCGCCTCCGTCGCAGTCGTGACCCTTTCTTGCCGGTCAGCCAGACTCAAGACAATCATGCCATCCTGGGTTAGCTTAGCGGTTTGAGCCTTTATGGGATTACTGATTGGATCAATGAACTGGTAAGAAAAATTACCTTTTCCGTGGTATTGGTATTGATCCAGCAATTTTTTCGCCTGGTCAGTTGAGTCAGGGGGGTAATTCGGGGAATAAAATGCTTCAACCTTTACCGGCTGTTGTAGGCTGGCTAAGGTTGTAATCGTCTCTGGAGCCAGGGTAAATTGTTTATCTTCGGTCAAATCCCACCGCCGGGGATTCACGCGGCTATTTACAACCACCAAATAATTAAGGACCGCAATTATCCCCAGAAACGCCAGGGTCAACACCAGTGCATTGCTGCCATATCGCGCCTGGCGTCCGGTCAGGGCAACTCGTACCCGCTCCGGATCCAGGATGGCGAACAATGCCAGACCGATGAATATAAAGCCCAAACAAATCTGCAGAGGCAGATTCCATTGGCGTTGAATGAGATACAAACCAGCTGCAATAACAGCAGCAGCTAAAGCTAAATACAAGCCCACAGGGGCTAATTTGACGGAACGAAGGTTCCGCAACCATTCGCGTTTCATCAGCGCCACCTCCGCGTTTCCACCGACATTGTACTTATGAAGAGCGCCAGGGCAGTAACGCTCAAGTAATATAGTATGTCTCGGATATCCAGGATACCACTCAATAAATTTGAGAAGAAATGATCACTTAAATCTAAGTAAGCAATCCATTCCGAGGCTCCACTGGCTGCTCCGAGCGTCTGAGCGATCGGAGCGACGATCCACCATAACATTACCAGCACTCCCATCGTCGTCGCGAAAGCAGCCAGCTGGTTGCTGAAGAATGAAGAAATCGCCACACCGATCGCAATTAATGCTGCGCTCAGCATGATAATTCCCAGGTAACCACTAAGCAATGGACCCTGGTCAATCCCTGGCTCTACTACCAGGTTCAGGAGAATCGGGAAAATAAAAGTGGCTAACACCACGGTCAACAGGAACAACCAGCTTCCCAACCATTTCCCAACAACCAGTTCCCAATCCCGCACCGGCGCGGTAAGTAATAGTTCGATCGTACCCATACGTTGTTCTTCCGCCAATAAACGCGTGGTGATGGCGGGAGTCGCCAGCATTAACAACGTGGCTAAAGGAGCTAATGTGATTGACACGCCAGGGACATACCCAGGCGATTCAGATGCCGCCTTGATGGTCAGGTAAAATAAAATCCCTAAAACCAGCAGAATAATAAAAGCGATCATATAAGCAGCCGGGCTTGCAAAATACAGCTTATACTCTCTTTTGGCAATGATCCAGATATTACGCATTAATTAATCCTTTATCTCAAAGCACGCGATCAAGCGACTTCGGACTCTTCTTCATCCGACTCATCTGCAGGCGCTGGCGGTGTTGGTTCATCGCGGGTCAACTGCAGGAAGATATCTTCCAAACTCATGCTGACAGGATGAAACTCTATTAAATCAAAGCCCGCATTCACTACCGCCCGTGCCACCTGAGGACGGGCGTCCTGCCCAGGTAAAATTTCGAACTCCAGGGACGTTCCGGTATTGCTATCCACACTCGGGTGAACCCGAGCCACCCCGGGAACGCTGCCAACCACCTGTTCGAGTCCATCGGCGTCACCAATCACATGCAATATCACGCGTTGCATTCCCATCAAGCGCGCTTGTAGCCGTTCTGGTGTATCTTCGACCACGATCTGACCTTTATTTATGATCAGAACACGATTACACACCTGTTGCGCCTCCGACAAAATATGCGTGGAAAGCAACACAGTCCGTTCCCGACCCAAATCCCGGATCAGATTCCGCACCTCGATAATTTGCGCCGGATCCAGACCAATCGTTGGTTCGTCAAGAATTAAAACTTCTGGTTGATGCAACAGGGCTTGCGCCAGTCCAACCCGCTGGCGCATACCTTTCGACAGGTTGGCAATATAACCATCGGCGCGCTCTTCCATGTGGACGGTTTCCAGGATATCATCCACACGATCTTCAGCGTGGGGCACCCGCCGTAAATCGGCCATAAATTTCAGGTATTCAAAGACGGTCATATCGGGATAAAGGGGAACTGTTTCCGGCATGTACCCGATACGCCGGCGGACTTCCAGCGATTGCTCGACAACATCGAATCCAGCAACCTGCGCTTTCCCTGCTGTTGGAGGCATGTATCCGGCCAGAATCCGCATCGTGGTGGTTTTCCCTGCCCCATTGGGACCCAAAAATCCTAAAATTTCACCTTTTTCAGCGTTGAACGTTATATTATCGATTGCCCGACGCAATCCATAATCTTTCGTCAAACCCTCAACTTGGATCATAATGTTCTCCCATTAAACTTTACCTCTCCTCATAGACAACAAATAGCACAGCAACCGTCAACGGCGGCTGCGCTGAAGAGTTAACGAAATTCTTTTCAATGGCGGTGGGGGTCTACCCACAGGATTGGATGATAAGATAATTGAGTCATATACTCGTGATAGTTTATACATTAATAATTAAGCCTGAGTCAAGTAGGTAATCAAGTTCCTAATTAAACGCTAATCTTCGAAACGATCGTGGTCTGTGCCATTCCCATTCTGCACGGTTCTGTGGACAAATTTATCAAATCTCCTTGCATGTTTTTAAAGATTAGGGCATACTACAAGTTGCTGTAGGTTTATAACCCACAAAAGCTTGACCTGAGCGAAGCAAAGGGAGCTTATTTACCAGGGAGTGTGGAACTATGGAAACAATCTCATTACGAGCTTATCAGCGTGAAATTGAAGGCCTGATCAAGACCGGACAGTTTGCAGATGCCATAAGCCATTGTCGCCATATCCTTAAATCTTTCCCGAAAAGTGTCGCCACCTACCGACTGTTAGGGAAAGCCTGTCTCGAAAACCAGCAATTGGAAGAAGCATCCGATGTGTTTCAACGGGTGCTTTCCTCTATACCCGACGATATGACAGCAAACCTGGCCATGAGCGTAATCCGACAAGAGCAGGGCAGGCTGGACGAGGCGATTGGATTTATGGAGCGCGCCTTTGAAACACAACCAGCCAATCCAAAAATTCAACAAGAACTACGCCAATTATACGGAAAGCGGGATGGTTTAGAGCCCCCGAAGGTTCGCCTCACCCGCGCTGCCCTGGCACGAATGTATTTAAAGGGAGAGTTGGTTCAACAGGCCATTGCTGAATTACATGTGGCAATCAAGGAAAATCCCGAACGGATTGATTTACAGATTCTATTGGCACGCGCTTATACTCAGGCCGGTAAATATGGCGAGGCGGCTAACACCTGCAGTGGTATCCTGGTTAAGCTACCCTTTTGCCTGGAAGCTAATCGGGTCATGACAGAAGTTCTTGCCAACACCGAAAAAGCTGATCAGATCCCTGTTTATCGCCAGCGTTTTCATGAACTCGATCCTTATGCAGCTTTTCTAGGTCCCAATGCATTAACGCCAGAGAAAGTTCCCGATCAAGCAGTTACACTTGAGAAACTAGATCTGACTGTCGCGCCAGTGCCAGCCGAAGAAGAGACACTGCCGATTTCCGCCGAAATCGCTCAACTCCCAGTCGCAGAAACTGGAGATGAAGTTGAAATTTCCGCTCCAGAGCCAATCGCTGGAATTGCGTCCGAAACCCCCTCAGCAGAGGTTTCACCGGTAGAAACACAACCAACTGAATGGCAGCCAGAAGAAGAGCTTGAAGTACCTCAAGCCGAACCCGAACCCGCAATTGCCTCCGATTGGTTCAAAGGCGTCATTCAAGAAGTTCCCGAGCCCACGCCAGCGGAATCAGAGATCGAACCTGAAGAGATTGCGGAGACCGCGCCGGTCGTCTCGCTGGCTGGCGGGGCGGAGCTTGTTGAGAGTGCAATTGGGTCTGAAGAGAGCGCAGTAGAAACTGTATCTACTGCCGAAGGTCGATCAGAATGGGTGCCGGAGGTAGAATTAGCTCCCGCTGAGGTTCCTACCACGATAGAAGAGATCACCGAGAGCCACCCACTGGTTGTTGAAACCATCCCAGTGAGTGAAACACCCGGGCCAGAAGAAATTACGGTTACGCCACCAGCTACTCCTGAAGTACCGGAATGGGTTACGGCAATGACTCCGCCAGAAATTCCCGTTCAAGCAACTCCATCTGTCTCGGAGGAGGTATCTGCACCTCAGGTGGAAGGCGCGCCCGAGACTCCTGCCGGAGCTGCCGTTCCGGAATGGATAAATGAAATATTGGCCGAAGAGATGCCGCCCGTCGAGGCTGAACCAGAAATTCAAGCGCCGGTCGAAGAAGCACCAGTGCTGGTGATTAGCGAGGCTGCTGTCGAGGCTCCACCAGTCCAGGTAGTTCCTGTTGAAGTCACTCCAGAGATCGCTCCCGTCGAGGTTATCACACCCGTTGAGGAAGGGGTAGAAGCGCTGCCCACCGAAGCCGTTCAACTGCCTGAGGTTGTTACCGAAATCGCATCCGTTGAAACCTATCCAGAAATCACTCCCGTCGAAGTCCCGCCCATCGAGGCTGTCGTGGAAGCCCTACCCACCGACGCTGTTCAACTGCCAGAAGAGGTTACTGAAATCGCCCCCGTTGAAACCATTCTGGAATTCACTCCCATCGAGGCAGTGGTAGAAGCCCTGCCCACCGAAGCTGTTCAACTGCCTGAGGCTGTTACCGAAATCGCATCCGTTGAATCCTATCCAGAAATCACTCCCGTCGAAGTCCCGCCCATCGAGGCTGTCGTGGAAGCGCTGCCCACCGAAGTCGAACAATTTCCCGAAGTGGTCGCTGAAGTTACGCCGGTTGAGGTCACTCCCGAAACCGCAACTGTGGAAGTTGCCCCGTCCATCGAAGCCATCGTGGAAGCACTACCCACTGAAGCAATCCAACAGCCAGAAGTAGTTGTTGAAGTCGCGCCAGTTGAAACCGTTCTGGAAGCCGCTCCCGTCGAAGATGTCCCGCTCATCGAGGCTGTCGTGGAAGCGCTGCCCATCGAAGCAGTGCGACTGCCCGAAGTGGTCGCTGAAGCCGCGCCCGTTGAAATCGCTCCCGAAGTACCACCAGGCGTGAGTCTCCAACCGATCGCCCTACCCGAGCCAGCCGTCCCACCTGTTCTCGATGCAGCACGTCAGGCCCTCAAAACTGGCAATCTGGATCTGGCGCTTGACCATTATGGCAACTTAATCAATACACACCAGGATCTACCCGAGGTCATCCAGGATTTGAAACAGGCTCTCGATAAGGAGCCACAAAATCAAGCCCTCTGGCAGCACCTGGGGGATGCATATCTACGGGCTGACCAGCTTCAAGAAGCCCTGGAGGCCTATCTTAAGGCTGAGGAACTGATAAAATAGGTCGGTTAATCTTGATAAGCCACAGTCCTGGATAGGTCAGGCAGCCCAAAATAACATTTATTCATTGGAGGTATTTGTGGAACGGACATTGGTGCTGGTAAAGCCTGACGGGGTGCAACGCGGCTTGATTGGTGAAGTCATCTCCCGCCTGGAACGGCGCGGTTTACGCCTGGTTGCCGCAAAATTTATGCTAGTCAGCCAGGAATTGGCTGAAACTCATTATGCAATTCACAAGGAGAAAGATTTTTATTATGGCCTGATCCGTCATATCACTTCAGGACCAGTCATGGCAATGGTCTGGGAAGGACCGGCGGCAATCGTTGCGGTGCGGCAGACTATGGGAAAGACCATACCAACACAAGCGGCGCCGGGAACAGTGCGCCATGATTACGCCTTGGAGGTCGGTCGTAACTTAACCCATGCTTCAGATGAACTTGAGAACGGGGAAAAAGAAGTGGCTTTGTGGTTCCGACCGGAAGAGTTGGTCAGTTGGGAACGCAGTACCGATCGTTGGATTTTTGAGTAAAGATTTTATTGGCGCTAAATTCAGATCAAATTCAAGAGAAACTTAACCGGATCCTGCCTGCCGTTCAAAAGCCTGGGCGTTACACCGGAGGAGAGTTAAACCAGGTCGTTAAGGATTGGAATCGAGTCAAGACCCGCGTGGCGCTGGTATTCCCTGATCTATATGATCTCGGGATGTCTAACCTGGGCCTGGCAATCCTGTACGATCTGCTCAACCAACGTCCGGACGTACTCGCAGAACGGTGCTTCAGCCCCTGGACAGATATGGAAGCTGTTCTGCGTTCAACGGGTATCCCTCTATATTCTCTGGAAACCAAACACCCTCTGGCTTCCTTTGATATCGTCGGCTTTTCGCTACCTTACGAGACGCTCTATACCAACACGCTGAACATCCTGGATCTGGCCGGCATCCCGCTCTTTACAAGTGAGCGAACTGTATCAGACCCCCTGATCATCGCAGGTGGGCATGCCACGTTCAATCCCGAGCCCATGCACGCCTTCATTGATGCTTATGCCATCGGCGAAGGGGAAGAGGTGATCCAGGAAATCGTAGATACCCACCAGGCCTGGAAACAGCGCGGCACAGGGCGAGATGACCTGTTACGGTCTTTGGCGAAAATATGCGGCGTCTATGTTCCTGCACTTTACCGTGACCATTATCACCCGGATGGTACATTTTCATCTATCGAAACCTTGACACCTGAAGCCGCACTGCCAGTGGTCAAACGGATCGTCGGCAAACTCCCTCCACCTCCCACCCATTTCATCGTTCCATACATTGAAACTGTTCATAACCGGGTTCCGATTGAGATTATGCGAGGTTGTACGCGGGGTTGCCGTTTCTGCCATGCCGGGATGATCGCCCGTCCTGTCCGAGAACGACCGGTGGAGGAAATCGTTAATGCTATTGATGAGGCTTTGCAAAACACCGGTTTCGAAGAGGTGGGATTGTTATCTCTCTCTTCGTCAGATTACACGCAAATCCTCAACCTGGTAAATTCGGTGAGCCAGCGCCTCGCAAACCGGCATATCTCCATCTCACTGCCTTCCTTGCGAATCGAATCGTTCTCGGTCGACCTAATGAACGCCATGCAAGATTCACGCCGCAGCGGTTTTACGCTGGCTCCGGAGGCAGCCACAGAACGGATGCGTGAGATCATCAACAAGCCAGTCAGCACCGCGCAACTCCTGGAAACCGCCCACGCCATCTTCAGCCGGGGTTGGTCTAATATCAAGTTGTATTTTATGATCGGCCACCCATCCGAAACGGTGGCAGATGTGCAGGCCATTGCTGATCTGTGTAAGTCTGTTTTAACCGAAGGTCGCAAGGTGATTGGCCGGCGCGCCCAGGTCACTGCAGGCGTGAGTACGTTTATCCCAAAGCCCCACACACCCTTCCAATGGGTGCCCTGCGACACCGTCGAACAAATTACAGCCAAACAAGAGTTGCTCAAACAAACCCTGCGAGGCCCTGGATTGAAGTTAAACTGGAATCCAATTGAAGGCACCTTACTTGAAGCATGGTTATCCCGCGGTGACCGGCGCATGGCTGCCGTGATCTATCAAGCCTGGAAGCAGGGAGCAAAATTCGACGCCTGGAACGAGCAATTTCGTTTCGAACTTTGGCAAGAAGCGTTTAGGTTAGCGGGATTGGATCCGGCTTTTTATACGCACCGGGAACGTCCTGTTGATGAGGCGTTCCCTTGGGATCACATCAGCGCGTCGGTACGCAAAAAATTCTTGACTGAAGACTACCTGTGGAGCTTGCAGGGTAAAACACGCCTCGATTGCCGTGAACACTGTTACGCCTGCGGTATCCTGCCGACTTTCGCTGACTTGCGCCGTCACAATCCCGGGAAAATCTGGCAATGCCCTGAAGTAAAATCAAAGAGAAACCTGCTTACGGTGAATGATGCGCATCCGGATTCACTTCGCTAAAACGGATGAGATGCGGTTTACCGGTCACCTCGATCTGTACCGCAGCTGGGAACGTACCCTCAGGCGCGCCAATCTACCGTTGACCTATAGCCAGGGCTTTAATCCACATCCTAAAATAAACCTGGCTGCAGCTCTACCCCTCGGATTCACCGGTCAGGATGAGTTACTCGACACATGGCTGGATACACCTCTGCCTGTCGACATGATCCAGACAGCGCTCCAGACAGCCGCACCGCCCGGAATCACCATTAAGCAGGTATATGAGGTTGAAGAGCGAGCCCCAACCTTACAAACCCTTGTCCAGGCTTCAGATTATGAAATCACTTTTTTGGACTCTTTTCCAGAACTAGACGGGCGTCTCCAAAGTGTGATCGAAGCTCCCGTATTAAGGCGTGAATGGCGAGGCAAGCCTTACGATCTGCGACCTTTAATCATGGATCTCCAACAGATGCCCGATGATGATCTTGGGCGCCAACGAATTTACGTGCGCCTGACAATTCGGGAGGGCGCCACCGGTCGACCGGAAGAGGTTGTCTCCGCACTGGGTTTTTCGCCCCTGGCAATCCTGGCCAAACGCGTACGACTCGTTTTTCAGGCAAGCTAAGCAATCTTTATAATATGGGCATATTCTTATGTATCTCATTTAGAGTATAATTGTCCTATTTACAATAAGAGATATTGCAAAAAAATATATTAAGGAAATAAATATTAAATAATATGGTAAGATTGGTATGAATATGATTGAACAAGCTGATCAACGGTTGCGTTCTTGGGTTGAAACAGTTCTGGGTTCAGTGACAGTTTCATTCGATCCGCCAAGCAACAAACCAGGGGGAGAAGGCGTCAGCTTATATTTATTTGAATTACTATCTACACCCCCTCCCAGCTCTACTAAATTATCTCCCTTACAATTTACCGTTCGATATTTAGTGACTACCTGGGCCGACACCCCAGAAAAGGCCCACCAATTGTTAAGCGAGTTGGTCCTGGCCGCGTTAGGAACTCCTGATCTGGAAGTGGAGATCGCGCCTTTCCCATCTGAAAGCTGGCTGGCAATCGGCGCCCAACCAAGGCCATCCTTCTATATAAAAACTATTGTTCGCCAGGAGCGGGTTGAACCCCTCACCCATCTGGTTGAGCAACCCCTGATCGTCGAAACTGCCCAAATTACGAGCCTGGTCGGTGAATTGTGTACCCCTGATAATATCCCGATTATGGGAGGCTACGTTGAGCTAATTGATCTCGGTTTATCTGCTTATACAGATCGTAAGGGACGTTTTCGTTTTCCCACCATCCCCTCCGGCTTGCCGCTCAAGCTGCAAGTGAAAGCACGTGGCAAGACACTGAATGTTTTGGTCAAGCGTCTGGCTACTGACACTGATCCAATCGTAATCCAAATCGACCCGCTTAAACCTTAACCAGAGACAAAAGCGGAGCTTCAGTTAAGTAATTTATGATTTAACAGCCTGATCAGCCCAGCGTCATTCTTTTTTACGCTGGATATGAAAAAGATGGTCACTATCTAGTCAGAGGAGGCAAGTAATGGAATATCGAGCACCAGATATCTATGTCGAAGAAGTGCCAGGTGGTCCACGTCCGATTCAGGCGGTAGGCACCAGCACAGCGGGCTTCGTCGGCGTCGCTCCCGATCCGAAAGCGCCGACCGATCAAGTCAAGGCTATCAATAACTGGACCCAATTTGTAAACAATTTTGCGTCCGGGCAAGCTATTAAATCGACTCCGTTAGCCCAGGCGGTGTTCGGTTTCTTCCAGAATGGCGGCACACGCTGTTATGTTGTGGCCGTTGGGGATGGCAAGCCGATTACCGGAAAAGGCGGGAAACGCTCTGGCCTGGATTTACTCGAAGCGTATGATGAAATAGCTATCGTAGCTGCGCCTGGTAAAAATGACCAGGCCTCACAGGAAGCCCTGCTGACGCACTGCGAATCGTTGAAAGATCGCGTGGCCATCCTGGACAGCCCGGAGAAGGTGGAAGATTTACAGAAGCTGGTCACCGTAGCGGATAGCGGCGGCCCTGCTCCGACACCTGCGACTCCCAGTGGAGGTGTTCGCCCGCGTGATTCCAAAGGCGGTTATGGAACCTTCTATTATCCATGGATTATCATCCGCGATCCGATCACCGGAGACCAGGTCAGCGCCCCACCTTCCGGACACCTGGCTGGAATTTGGGCTCGCTCAGACTCCACACGCGGAGTTCATAAGGCTCCAGCAAATGAACCGGTGCGCGGCGCCCTGGGTGTGACCCACGCCCTCACACGCCAGGAACAGGCTGAATTGAACCCGGCCGGTGTGAACGTGATTCGCTTCTTCCCCCGCCAGGGTGTCCTGGTATGGGGCGCGCGCACACTTGAAAAAGACGAGTTTCGCTACCTGAATGTGCGTCGTTTGTTTAACATGGTAGAAGAGTCGATCGCCACCAGCACCCGTTGGATCGTCTTCGAGCCAAATGACCGCACTCTGTGGAAATCAATCCGGCGTGATATCACGGCCTTCCTGACCGGATTATGGCGGGATGGAGCCTTAATGGGGCGCACGCCACAGGAAGCTTTCTTCGTCAAGTGTGACGAGGAGACAAACCCACCAGAGAGCATCAATGAGGGCAAAGTCATCACCCTGATCGGGATTGCCCCAGTCAAACCAGCCGAATTTATTATCTTCCGCATCAGCCAGTTTGAGGGCGGCGTGGAAGTCCAAACCGAGGGAGGTAGCTAATGCCTGAGGAAACTGGAGCCCAACCGGGTACGTTCGTTGAACCGTACCGCGTCTATAACTTCAAGCTGGTGATCAACGGGATCACCGAAGGGCACTTTACCGAATGCAGCGGGTTAGCTGCGCGCGTCCAGACAATCCGTTACCGTGAAGCCGGTCAGACACAGCTTGTGCGTACCATGCCTGGCCCAGTTGAATATGCCGATGTTACCTTGCGCTATGGATTGACCACTACCCATGAACTGTGGGATTGGTTTTTGAAATCGGTGGAGGGTAAAGCGGAAAGGAAAAATGTCTCGATTGTAATGCTGGATAGCACTGGAACGACCGAGGTCATGCGCTGGAACCTGATTGATGCCTGGCCAGCGGAATGGCGGGGAGCGCTGTTAGACGCGCTCGCTGGCGAGGCTGCGATCGAGTCGGTGCGCCTGGTTTACGACCGCCTGGAGCGGGAATAAACCGCCCTCAGGTCGTTGCTGCTGATAACCTGGCGTATCCAAACCTCCCTTAGGCTGGTGTGGATATGGATCGAGTCGGCTGGCGCGCGCGTTTTCTGCTGAAGCTTGGCGCAGGATTGCAACGCCTGGGTTTAGCTTTAACCGCGCGCGCCTCCCGTATACAGCCACCACCAACAGCCGGGGCTAGTTCCGGCAAAGGTAACACCCACCCTCCTGAAGACAAGTCAGGGAAGACAGATGGTCCACCAGCACATTGGTTGGCACGTCTGAAACAAGCCAACGTGCCTCTCCAATGGATCGAACGCACATCGAGACCGGCGCGAACCGACCGGTCAGTTGGGCAAGCCCGGTATGGTAGAGAAAACCTGAACCCATCGTTGTCTGCCAGTGAGTCAGGCCCGCAGCAACCACCAGCCTATCGAGTCGCTCCAACGGTGCGTTCCACCGTGCAGCCTGCGGGATCTCCACCAGCCAGATCGACCGAGCCGCCACCCATGCAATCAAGTGCGCCAAAAATACGTCGCGCCAGCCCTGACTGGCAACCAGTGCGTTTGACACCCCGCAAACGATCCTCAACTGGCTCTGCCAATCAGGCTCCAGGCGCTTCGCCCCTGCCTGATCGAACAGACTACGGAGTTGTACAACCGGCTAATTTTTCCCCCCGACTACCTGCCGGGGCGAAGTCATCAGAACCGCGGTTTACGATGAAACAATCCTCGGAACCACCCGAGGCTGCTCCATTATCCAATCCGTCTGGCAGAAAACGGCGGCTGGCGACCAAATTGCATCAGTTCTGGCGGAACTTCCGTAAAACTCATTCTTACGCCAGCACCCACTGGTCAGCCAAGGCAGCAATCTCACCCACCAGGTTGCCTACCCTTTCACGAGCAGAGGAACATACTATTCCAGCAAGCTCTGCGCGACGACCGCAGCCAGAGCCAACACCGGTAGTAATCAGGCATAAGCATTCTGAAATAGATGTGGGATTAACGCCACAGATAGGGGAGAACCATCCTGTAGTAGCTCAACATCTCGCCCAACCGGTGCGGGAGAATCCTCCCGTAGTAGCTGATGGTTTCGATGCACAGTTGCGAGAGAACTCACATGGATTAACTGAGGGGCTTATCCCACAGGCGCCGGTTATAACTCCGAAACCAGGCAGCCACCCAGGCTGGCCATCCCCGACAAGCAATGTAAATCGCTCTCCGAACCTGACTCTGCCTGAGCGGCCGAGTCGTCCTGTGGAACAGCCACCGATGGAGACAGGCAGCTCTCAACCGCTTGAACCGGTTCTGCCCGAGTTCTCTCCCTCCCCTCCGCGTTCCGCCCAAATAACCGTACCGGATTGGCCAGGTCAGCCAAAATCAAGTGAGGCGACTGTCGCTCCTCATCCAGATTGGTCGCCCAATCACTCAATGCGACCCAAGCTCATGCCATCCGACCAACCAACGCATGCGAGCCAATTGCCAATCACACCCGAACCCGCGCAATCCTTCTCACCAGAGGGACCATGCGACGCCTGGCCGGAACTGTTAGAGACATCCGTTGGATCAGAGCTAACTGAAACATGGTCTGAACCTTTTAATGAACGACGCAAACAACACCTGGTGCAGGAACAGCAAGGTCGAAGACCAGAAGAGGTGGAGGGTTAGAAAATATGGAACGTGTAGCTTTCTTGATCGAAGAAACAGGTGAAAGAATTGGTTGTATGCTCAATCCTGAAGGGCTGGTCGTCCGCCGGGTAGCCGGTGTGCGTAGAGCAATTTCTATTAACGGGCAGTTAAGCGGGAGCGGGATGAATGATGATCCATTGTTATACACCGGCGGTGGATATACCGAGGTACAACTCGATTTGCTGTTCGATGTAACCCTGGCTGGTTCCTCGATTCAAACCGAAGATGTGCGAGACCTGACTGGTCCTCTCTGGCGTCTGGCAGAAAATGCACGGAAAGATTCGGGGTACGGTCGCCCGCCACTGGCACGCTTTGTCTGGGGGAAGGCATGGAATGTGTTGGGTATTGTCACCTCCGTAGCTGAACGGTTTGATCGCTTCACTTCATCTGGAGAACCCCAACGTTCCTGGTTAAGGATGCGCTTTGTACGAGTCGATGAACCAGAAACAGATCTCACTGAAGAGGCTGCCATGCGGGGGGAGTCCTCTCGATCCTCCAAGGCATTGGCGACGGCGCTTGAATCGCTCCCAGAGGAGGTTCCGCTGGAAGAGGCGGAAAATCCCGAGGTCGACGCTCACGAACTTCATGGAGACGGCATCCAGGGGGAAAATTTACCAGAATTATCCTACCGGTACTATGGCGATCCAACTTTATGGCGTTGGCTGGCCTGGTTTAACCGGGTTATCCATCCCTTGAAGATGGCAATCGGGAGTGTGTTGCGCATTCCGCCATTACAATTGCTAAGAAAAAGGCTATGACTCCTGTAAATACCCTGCCACAACTATCTCTTGAATTAAACGATTTGCCAGTCCCGGTGAATTTCTACCGCCCCTTAACCGGTGTCTATGTCCGGCAGGCATTAAACGCGCCGGCACAATGTGAACTGGTTTTCAGTGATCCACCCGGTTCCTCCGAAGAAATGGATCAGATTGCTCAACAACTCAGTCCCGGGACACATTTTCGCCTTAAGCTGGTGGGTATTGATATCCCCCTTTTCATCGGCCAGGTGACAGGCAACGAGTATACCTATCGCCCGGACTCCACTCGAGAAATACGCATCCGTGCTTACGATTTGCTCCACAGCCTGCGCAAACGCCAACAAGTTCGCGCTCACGTTCAGGTGACACCAGTCGAGTTGGCCACTGAAATGGTGAGTACACTTGGGTTAAGCGTCCAGGCAGCGCTAAAAGGGCCTTTATATCCGCGGGTGATCCAACATGCGCAATCCGACTATGACTTGTTATGCGAATTGCTGGATCGCTGTGGCTTATATTTCACTCTCCGCGATGATGTATTACACCTGTTGACCCTGGAAGGTTTAGACGACCAGGTTGATTTACGCCTGGGTGAAACGCTTCTGGAAGCGCGCCTGGAAATTAACACCGAAACTGCCAGCAGTTCAATCCGTGCCCAAGGTTGGGATCCTTTAGGCGTTGAACCATTCGAAGGTCAGAAAAATCAACCCCGCTCCGGTCGGAGTGTGGAAGCGGCGGTTGATGCACAATCAGTTGGCGGCGATGGTGAACGCTGGCTGGTCGGGGAGGATGCGGTTAATTTCGATCATATCGAAGCCCTGGCCCAGGCAGAATTAGATCGTCGTGCGGGAAACGAGGTGACCATGTGGGGGGTCGCCCAAGGTAACCCGTCTCTTCGACCTGGGACGCGGATCGAAATCGCAGGGGTAAATCAATCCTTCTCAGGCAAGTATGTTTTGACCAAGGTCACCCATACTATTGACACGCGATCCGGCTATATCACCCAGATTTCCAGCCAACCACCAGGCGGCCTCCGCCATTCCCAAAGCGCGATTGCAGCATTGGGAGTGGTAACTCGAGTGGATGATCCTGAAAAATTCGGCCGGGTAAAAGCCTCATTGCCGGCCTATAACAACGTGGAAACCGAATGGATGCAGGTCATTCACCCGGCAGCCGGAGTCAACAAAGGTCTGGTGGCACTGCCAGGGGTGGAGGATACCATATTGATTTTATTCACCCATGCGGATCCAGCGCGCGGCGTGGTGTTAGGTGGTTTTTACGGACCATTTGCTCCTTATGATCCGGGAGTGGACGGGAATGCTGTCAAACGATACTCGCTGCGCACCCCTCAGGGGCATCTGATCCGCCTGGATGACGAGAAGCAAGTACTGCGCTTTGAACACAGTCGCGGAAGCTATGTCGAGATGACGCCCGATAAGGTCACCGTTTATGCGGCTGCCGATCTTGAAATCAGCGCCCCTGGAAAACAGATCGTCATCCAGGGTGCAGCTATTGACTTTCGTAAGGCTTAAAAGATGAAGTGGCTCACCGAGGATGCCAGGCTCGTTTGTGCTCACCGGGGAGTGGTACAAAACCACCCAACCCAAAATCTGGTGACAATAGAAGGCCGGCGGGTGTTGGTGGACAACAATCCTGAAGGACGAACCATTGGTGGTTGTCCGCAACCCGTGCCAGCCAGTAAGCCCTGTACTTTAACCTATAAAGTGGTTGAGGGTTATTCCGAGCTGCTCCGCATCGACAGCCAACGAGTGTGTCTGGATACGGTGCGGGGGAAGACTGATGGCCTACCCGCCGGCGCATTCGATTATTATGTCGACCAGCCAGGACAGGGTTTGGTGGAGGAATCATGAAAAATCCACGCTACCGCGCCTGGAAGTTTATCCATCCAGATCTGGATATCAGCCAGGGACAACCCGGGTTGAGTCTCTCACCACTCGGTGGGATCGCGATGGTGGAAGAGGCTGAGTCTGTGAGACAAGCTATCTTTCTCCTGCTTTCTACGCGTCCTGGGGAACGGGTGATGCGGCCAACTTATGGTTGTGAACTTTACAGCTTAATCTTCTCGCCCAACGATGATACCACCGCCGGTCTGGCGATTCATTTCGTCCGGCGCGCCCTGGAGCGCTGGGAACCGCGCATCCAAATCCTGCGCCTGGATGCAGAACAGAATCCAGAGAATCCAGAGTTATTAGATATCTTCCTGGAATACCGGCTGCGCGCCACGCAGCGCCAGGAACAAATTCAATTCTCATTCCGCTTGAGCGGAGGGAGGTCGTGATGGCGGCTAACGATTTTAAGTCTCCCAGGCTGGACGACCGAACCTTCGACCAGTTACTGGCAGATGCCCGGCGTATTATCCAGGAAAAAGGAACGAATTGGAACGATCTGTCCGCCAACGATCCAGGTATCGTGCTGTTGGAATTGTTCGCTTACCTGACCGAAGTAATGCTCTACCGGCTAAACCGGCTACCCGAAAAGGCCTATGTGGAATTCTTGCGTCTACTTGGGGTTACCATCCAACCCTCCTCAGCAGCCGCAGCCAACCTGACCTTTTACGTTGATCAGCCAGCAGCTAAAATAATCGAAATTCCTCTCGGAACGCGGGTCACTGTCGAACGCAGCGGTGGGGGCGGCCAGGAACCACCTGTATTCGTCACGCTGCAGGATGGTGTTATTAAAGCTGGTCAGACGGATGTGACCTTGCTGGCGCGTAACTGTGATCAGGTAGATGGGGAGCTGGTTAAAAAAGGCACCGGGCAACCTGGTCAGGTGGTGCGCGTAATGCGCCCCCCGATTATTGCCGATACTGGTGATCGGACAGACCTGATCGTTACAACGGAAGCGCATGTCGATGAACTGAATGAACGGATTGAAGCGCGTGAATATCTCGGTAAAACATATCGGGTCTGGCGCCGGGTTGAAAATTTCACCAGCCTGGGCGATGACCGTTTTACCTACATGGTCGATCGTAATAGTGGCCTGATCCAGTTTGCCCCTGCCGTAGACCTGGGAGAAGGGGCACAGCTATTGGCTGAAGCGCCTGGTCTGGATCGCGAGATTCGCGTTTGGTATCGCCGGGGGGGAGGTTCGCAAGGGAACCTGGCTGAAAATACACTTACGGTGATGAAAGATCCGATCAAAGGAGTCAAAGTCACCAATCACCAGCGCGCCACGGGAGGCAAAGCCGCTGAAACCCTGGAAAATGCACTGCTGCGGGGACCGCTCGAGTTACATTCACTCCAACGTGCCGTGACTGCTAAAGATTTCGAGCTTATTGCTCGCAAATTCAGTTCACGCGCGGTTGTACGCGCCAAAGCCTTTACCCGGCGGGATTTGTGGAAACACGCCCAACCTGGGCAGGTCGAAGTCATGTTGGTGCCAGATATTCCTGTGGAAGAGCGAAATAACGTTACCATCGAATTGCTAACCGCCCACCAGAACGAAGCCGTCCGTACGCAAATCCAGAAAGCGCTGGACGAGCGACGTCCCCTCGGCACCACCTGTCAGGTCAGTTGGACACGCTACAAACCGATGAAAGTCCGCACGCGGATTGTCGTACAGCGTGAAGAAGATAAAGACGCTATTCAACGACGCATCACCCAACGTCTTAACCAGACAATCACACCCATTCCGACAGATTTCAACTCGACTGGTTGGCCCTTCGGTCAGGCTTTACGCGCCTCGAATGTCTATGATATCGCTCTTGCTGAACCTGGTGTTCGTTGGGTTGATACCGTCCGGTTGGTGGTTGAGGAAGCTCCCAACAAGGATGTTGGAGTGATCGCAATTGACCATAGCCAACCGAAAACCTGGTATGCGAGCAGTGGGTCCGTCTTATTCCGCTCGCTCAACCACGGTGACGGTTGGGAAGCCATCCAAAAGTTCCCTGGAAAAATTCTATCCATCCAATCCCACCCTCAGGTGCCGGGCTTACTTGCTTTGGCGTGTCAACAAGCTGATGGTACAGGAACTGGCTTATTTTTCTCGGCAGATTGCGGCGAAACCTGGCCAACGAATCCTGATTTCGCTCCCGAGTTCACTATCTGCGGGACCGCCTGGACTATGCGCGAAGGTGTGCCAATCCTTCACCTGGCGACCGATGTTGGATTGTATGAAGTTGCCCGTCAACCGGGTGCCACACCCATTCCAATCCGGTTGAATACCGACACCGATGTTCCCAAGAGTTTTTATGCGGTAACTTCCTTTACTGACATTCAGGGCATTGTCTATGTCGCCCTGGCCGCGCAAGGTCAGAAAGGCGTTTATCTGTCTCGGCGAGGTGGATTGCGCGACTCCTTTAGCCGTTTGAAAACCGGCGCATTGCCTGCCAATGAGGATATTCGCGTTCTGGGCGTGCAAGCCATCGGATCACAATCCTTCCTATGGGCTGGCTCAACCGTGACGGACAGTGGCGTAGGAAATGGCGGCTATCGCTGGCAACTGCGCGGGATGGAAGATCCTCCGGAAGGATGGATATCCTTCAAGACGGGTTGGCAGGCGGGTAGTTGTAAAGGATTGGCGTTTCATGGCGTTGAAGTTTTCGCCGCCTCGCATCGCCTGGGTGTGCTGCGCATCGCCGATGGCACCGTAGCCGGGGGACAGTGGGAAGCGCCCCAGATTACCTGTGGTCTACCCCTGCGGGAGACAACCACCCAAAAGCTCTTCCATCCGGTAGACACTGTTGCAGCGACTGCTGATCCTGAAAGATTGCTGGTGTTGGCTGGTGGTATTGAAGGCGTGTATTCAACGGACGATGAAGGGAAGAGTTGGAGCGAATCCTCTCAAACAGAATTCATTGAGAAAGTCACGTTGCCCGAGACCAGCCTGTTCGTCTCCAAGGATCATGAGGTGACCATCGTCAGGGAGGGCGAAGATGAAACAGGCTGAGATCGCACTCTTGTTGCCAGAAATATTTCAGCGAACAGTCGCGGGGACTCGCGATGGGAAAGCTTCACCGATTGATTTCCTGTTGGCAGTCATGGATGCGCTACACGCACCCAGTGAAGCAATCCTGGAAAACCTGGATCGATACTTCAATCCATATCAGGCGGATGATAATTTTGTCCCATTTTTGGCGACATGGGTCGATCTGACAGAACTACTCCGCGAGACGCCTGCCGTATTTCAGGGACAGGCAGACCAGGGCATGTGCTCAGCACCCCTGGCGACTGGCATGGGGCGGCTGCGCGAATTGGTCGCGGCCGCGGCATATCTATCCCAATGGCGAGGCACCGAGAAGGGTTTACGCCGGTTTCTTGAAACCGCCACCGGTGTAAGCGGTTTCATAATAAAGGAGCAAATTATCGAGAATGGCCAGGAAAAACCTTACCACTTACAAATCGAAGCTCCCAAGAGCACGGAGCAATTTCGCCCCCTGCTCGAGAAGATCATTGATTTAGAAAAACCCGCCTATGTTACCTACCAGTTGGAATTTGTTTGAGTCCAGTTTTATGAACACTCGTATGAGGTTTACCCCACCATGTCAAAGGAGAAAATATTATGGACACCATCCACAGTATCATTAACATCCTGGGATTCATTTGCGGCCTGGGGGCTGGTATTTTACTGATTGTCCTGGGTATAATTAACAAAAGCGCTGCCGCAATCGCGTTTGGCGTCTGGGCATTAATCAGCGTACCCCTGGCCTGGTTTAGCGGAGCCAAGGCCGAGCCAAGCGAAAATCCATTCAAGTTGAAATTAGGCGCCAAGTTCAAATATGTACCGGATTTCGTCTGGGTGATCATTGCTTTGTTATTCGTTGGTGCGGTGGTTATCGCGATCGTACTGCGGTAATTCTTATTTCCTGGATCCGAATCAGACCTATCGTCAAGGAAAAGGATAGTATTTGCTATCAACATGACCAGCCAATTTAACCTCACCGTCGAAAGCAACACCGTCGCGATCAACTCGCAAGGGTCAGGGAAAATCACCTTTACCGCTTTCAATGCCAGTGGGAGAACTGCGCGCGGGCGCGCGAATATGCAGACAGTTCCTGAAGGACAGCCCCACCTGGCCTGGTTAACCATCTCCGGCGATGCCGAAAGAGAGTTTCCCATCGCCGGAGTGGACCAGTTCCTTGTCCAGGTTAATGCACCAAAAAATGCTGCGGTAGGGCAGTATACCTTCCGTTTGAACCTGGTGGAGGTCGCCAATCCAGATGAGACTTTTTCGGAGGGACCAACCGTCAGCTTCAAGATTAGTGAACGGAAAAGGGATTTGAGTCTCTTTCCCTGGTGGATCCTGCTGGCATTATTGGCAGGGATTATCTTAATCGCGGGGATCATCTACCTGGCCACGCGCCCGCGTACGGTTGAGGTGCCAAACGTAATAGGTTTACAGGTGGACGATGCCCTATCAACACTTGAAGCCGGCTCCTTACGTCCCCGGCAGGGCGCTGAGGAATTCAGCGCCAATGTTTCGAAGGGCGCCGTGGCGCGCACCGATCCTCAGGCCAAGACGAAAGTAGACAAGGGCAGCCGCGTCGAGTGGTATCCTTCTCTTGGCGCACAACCTACTCCTACCCCAACCGCCACTCCAATGCGCCTCACAGCCACCCCTACCGCTACTCCTACACCCAACCTGCTCGCCAGTTGGACAATTTATGAGGATCGGATAGCAGCCATACGCCACCCCAAGGATTGGTTGCCGATGCCATGCCCGATGTGTGTCGGTTTCAACGACAGTGGTTCATCGTTGTTGGCTGTGGTTTCAAACAAGGATCTGTACGGCAGCCTGGAATATTATTTCCACGGGGTTCTACCGGAGAAAGTCAATTATCAAGCAGGTGCATTTTTCATGGCTTTTGTTTTCCAGGACAACACACTGGGATTTTCATCGGCCTTTCCGACTGACTGGTTAAAGATGTTTTTAATGAATTCCCCCAGCGGTTATTTCCCCTGGCATTTCTTTATATTTGGTCCCGATGGATACGGATCTTTCGATAATTATGTCAAGATCCAGGAAGAAAGGTCGTTAAACCTGAGCGGTTACACGGCAGCCCAGTGGCTTCTGGAAGGCGAGGATCGCCTGTCTGGTCAGACTCTTCTGATTCAGGTGACAGCGATTGTCTTTGGCTCGCGTAGTGAACGCGCCTACCTGATTGCGGCTGCTCCAGGCGATATATTCGAGAAATACCAAAGTACATTTACCTTGCTGGTCGAGAACTTTAAGTTGAAATAGAGACTACAACCAGTGTCCTTTACCGGAAATGATGTAAAATAAGAACAAATCAAAAAACAGGAGGGCGCCATGGCCGGAACCTTCATTATTACACCGCTGGCAAACCAGGCAATCCTTGCCAAGGGTGAGGGAAGCGCGTCTTTTACCGTTACGAATAATAGCGGTCGAGCGTTGCGTGGCCGGGCGTTGTTAGAGACTGTACCGGCTGAACAGTCTCACAAGGATTGGCTGAAGCTGGATCGGGAGGCCGAACAGGAGTACGACATCGCTGCAGCAGCGCAAATTAACGTGGCGATTAAAGCCCCTGCTGGAACTCCGCCAGGCAAATATACTTTCCGCCTGAATATACTGGATGTCAGCAATCCAGACGAGGGTTTATCCGAGGGTCCGACGGTCACAATCATCGTCCCGAAAGAAGGAGATGGAGGCCATTTCCCCTGGTGGATCATCCTGGTTGTCCTGGCTGTGCTGGCTTTGATCGGCGGATTAATTTATTCCTTAACCCGTCCAAAAGGATCCATTGTGCCAGCGTTGATTGGGAAGCCGGTGGAGACGGCCTTAGCAATGCTAGACAAAGCTGGCCTGCAAGTTACCCCGCTGTATGCGGATAATCCGGAGACGAAGGGGAATGTGTTCGCCTCCACTCCGCAAGGCGGAGATGGCGTGGTGAAGAACGCGCCTGTGATCTTGTTCATCTCCAATGGACCGACGGCAACCTTCACAGTGACCCCGCAGTTCACCCCCACGCCAACCTTCACCCCTTCCATCACCCCCTCGCCGACTCCTCACACCGGAATCTTCCAGGCTAACCAGGACCGGTTTTGGTGGTCAGAAGCATGCCCGCAAAATTGCCCCGATTTCGCTAAAGGTGATATGCTGACCATCTACCGGTACAGCGAGTTTGAAATAGCTCCGAAAAATAAAATCAACTTACCCGAATTTATTCAGCCTAATCTTGAAGTGATTCCTACTGCCACGAATACACCCTCCTCGGGTATGGTACTTATCAAACCGGATATATCTATCCTTAAACCTTTAGTTCCTGCGGATACAATCACAAAAGCCACACTTATCAGCCCTTTTAGAAGAACGACGACCTGGTCAACGGCTACGGTTCTTTTCGATTTGACGCAAATTCCACGCCGGGCTAACATCGTGTCAGCCATGCTAACTTTATCTGTAGTTGATTCAGATGGCGCAGATCCGAATATATCTGTTATGTTGGCAAGCGCGCCATGGTCCGAGTCGAGCAATGATGCCCCGCCGTGCAATCAAACTGGAAAAGTCCTTATTAAAGTAACTTCCAGCGGCACCCAGAATTGGGATATCAGTAATTTACTGGCCAGCCAGATTGCTGGGTCTGGACAAATTAACGGCTTCTGTTTGACCATGGAAACCAGTGGTTCGACACGTAGTTTTGCCAGCCGGAACAATTCCAACACAAAGCTACGACCAACATTGACTGTGATCTATTATCCGTAAGTCGAAACTTACTGTTCCCCGATGAAGGAAGGAGAACGTCATGGCAGATATTTTCACCATCACACCATTGTCGAACCAGGTAACCCTGAACGCCAACCGCCAGGCAACCGTCGTGTTTACTGTCACCAATAACAGTGGTCGGATGGTGCATGGCCTGGCCTCGCTGGCGACTGATCCGGAAAAACAACCCCATGCAGCCTGGCTAACGATCGAGGGTGAGGCTGAACAAGAATACCCTATTGCCGGCCTCATCCAAATCAAGGTGAATATCACCGTTCCTGCAGAAACCAGCCCAGGCACGTATAACTTCCGGCTTAACATGGTGGATGTCAGCAATACGGATGAAACCTTTTGCCAGGGGCAAACAGTAACGATCGTCGTCCGTGAGGTTATCATCATACCCTGGTGGAAAAAGTTCTACCCCTGGTGGATCATCGTTGCAGCAGTGATCGCTCTGGTGTTAATTATCCTGCTCGTGATTTTATTAACCCGAAAAAAAGAGGTAACCATTCCACCTGTCGTGGGTACTCCCGTGGGAGTGGTACAAACCCGGTTGACTGAAATTGGCTTGACAAATTCAACCACCAACAATAATCACACCGAGGCCAGCGGTATTGTCTATGATTCGAATCCAACCTCCGGCACGAAGGTTCCCAGTGGATCGAATGTTGAATTATTCGTCTCCAAAGGACCAGGCCAGGTTACGGTAAGGTTTAAAGCCGTCCAGGACAAATTCTGGTACCCGCCTTATGTATTATGTATTTTCGGTTCATGTCCTGACTTTAACTATGGTCCGGATTTGCAACTCTTTAGGAGCGCGACAGGAACTGGAGGCTCTGGGTTAGTTGCTATTCAATTTATGTTAAATTCCATCCCAGCCGGAGCGACTATTCAATCAGCCTCACTACAATTATCTGTTACGGATTACAAGGGGATTAATCCAGGGGTTACCGTTTCACTGGCTTCTTCATACTGGTCTGAGGGGGGGGCGACGGCGCCAAATTGCTCAACCGTAAACCAGACCAGTATTTCAGTCGGCCCGGCAGGTGATTATGTTAAGTGGGATGTCACCGCACTGGTAAACTACAAATACCATAATCCCGCGGTAAATAACGGATTCTGCCTGACCATGAACTTCGGAGATTCTTTGAGATCTTTTGGCAGCCGGGAGAATCCCAACCCCAGAGCCCAACCAGTACTGTCAGTTACCTATACTCCTTAGGATTGTTCTAGATGAGTCTAAAAACACTAATTATTATCCTGGTTGTGCTGGGGTTGCTGTTTGCTGCCGCGGTTCTGGTTGGTGCATCGCGACAGGACGATCCCAATGCAAAGCCAACCAATAGCTGGCAGGGAAACCTGATCAAAAGCTTCGGTAACCTGATCCCCAAGGGAAAAGTTGGCGCGGACGATGTACGCAGGGCGATTGATCCGAGTTGCTGGAGACCGCAGGAACAGAGAATGGTCATTCAAAGTGGGTTGGTCTGTCTGTATTATTTCAACCCATCCAAAATGCCACGCCTGCTGCGCCTGAGTCTGACAGAGGGAAATTCAGCTCAGCTATTACTCAGCCAGCCGGTAAACTCCGATGGTGATATGGTCACCGCCAAGCCAGTCCTCGACCAGGGGAACGAACCGCCAACGGTTGATCCTGTTATTAATGGGCAAACGATCCGCTTTAACCTGTACCGGCAACAGAAAGACACCGATACGGTCAAATTGGTTGTGCAATGTAATGCTGCGCCCGGAAAGAATTGTAGTTTAACCTTCAAAAAATAACCCCCCCACCGATTATCCATTCCGGCCATTCACTAGGTGCGTGTAAGCGCCTTGAGGATGGCCGGAATCGCGCCAATCAACAGGATTATCAGCCAGATTACGCCCAGGATCGCCACCACAATGGCCGCGATGGCATCGGTAATGCTGACCAAAAAGATCGGCACGATGCCCCAAAGAAAGCTGATGATAATGTTCCCGAGAAATGAGCACAAGATCATCATAATCAAGGCTTTTCCCCGCAGGAAGTGTTGTTGCGCCAACAGGATGCAAACCACGATACCGATCTTCATCAACAACAGCACGCTCAGGATGGCATTGCCACCGCCGCGGTTAAAGAAAGCAAACATGATAAAGTAAGCGATCGTGCCGAACGGAACAGCTAATAACAATCCGACCATCAGCAGTAACTTAACGATGGCCAGGATAATCATGAGGATCGCGGCGATGAGGAGCAGGATCGAGAATATGACTGTGACGCAGCCCTGTAACCGCCCGTGAATACCGGCCGGGATGAGCAGCGCTGAAGCCATCAATAGTAAGGAAAAGAGTAAGACGCCATCCATCAAAGCCAGGTAAGGGATACCCAGCCCGGGTACGTCACTCGCTAATTTGTCGCGCTCGCTGGCGTCCATGCCATAACAATCTGAACGGTAATCACCAGGCAGTTGAGCGCAAATATCGCCGGTGAAAGATCCTTTCAGCAACAAGCCGCCCCCAATTTCCACCGACACCACCAACAGGATCAGGATCACTGCGGCAATGAAAAATGGCTTCCGCAAAGTATCCATACGTTAATAATAACTTAAAAAAGCTGGCTTGCATAGGCAATTATTTAAGAAATTTAACTTGTATGCTTTTCACAGCAAATAGGTCGTGGTAAAATCAAGCTCATGCCCCCATAGCTCAGTGGATAGAGCGTTGGCCTCCGGAGCCAGAGACACGCGTTCGAGTCGCGTTGGGGGTGCTGGATCGAAGTATCACCGGCGCCCACCTTTCCCAGGCGCCGGTTTTTATTAATCCGGCATTATAAAAACAAACTGGTAGAGGCTGCACTGGGATCTGGTTTTCAAATGCTTATGAAAAGGCTAGGTATTTTCTTAGGGTTTTCGGTCTGCATACTCCTGGCAGCCTGCCAGGGAATATATCCCCAAAACCCTACCCAGCCCTGGCGTTATGCGGACCTCAGAGCCCTGGATCCTGCCGAGGAAATACCGCCTGACCAGGATCTTCTGGCCATTTATCAGCGCCAGGTGAACGCAGTAATACAATTCCGCCTGGATTTCCTGAAATTAAACGAATTGCCGGAAGCCGATCTCTACCTGGCCTTGGATACAACCTCCGGTGGGGCAACCCAATTACCCTTCTCAAGCCAAACCGATATCCTCTGGGATACATTAATCATTATGCCCGCATCTGGTTCAATCAAGGTGCAAGGTTGGGATCCGCTAAAGAACCAGGCTTACCCGCGACTAAATAGCGGCGCCTGGATTTTACGCGATCCCATCCAAGATGCCGTAATAATCAACATTCACCTTACCGTGTTGGGAAGTCTGGGGGTTGCGGATCGGTTTCAAATCTTTATCACACCAGCCGATAACCCTACTGTGACAGAAAAAACCGAGCCGATTAGCTTCGAAGCCCCTCCACCTCCACCAGCGCAGGTGCTATTGACGTTCTGGGATTGCCTGCCAGCGTACACGCCATCCCAGGCTTTACGCCGTTGGGATGGAGCCCACACCGGTCCGCTCGGAGGTCGCCACGGCTTATTTAATCTGCTGCGCACTGCACGGAATGCCGGCGTACCATTCGTCCTTATGGATTTAAACACTCCCGCCTCCCTCTCTGCCTTGGATTATGTCGGTGGTTTAGGCTTGGTGAAGGATATTGCGCAAACCAGGTTGCTCTCCTTGCCAACGCCTCTGCCAGCGCTGGGCTTCTCCCCTTCAATGGATAGTTTACCAGCCCTACCCGATTGGGCCATCCAGCGTCTCGTTGACGAAAGCCGGCAGGTAACTGTCAATTTCGGGATTCCAGCCCAGCCGTTCCTTTTTATACCTGCATCCTTTCCTTTCTTTATGCGATCCAGCGATTTATCGCTGCCAAAAACCGCGGCATTGATTCTGACTGATTCGTCCACTAACGAGTCATCGCCCGAGGGGAATGCGTTGCCATGGACTGTAATCCAAAGGTGGCAAGACCACCGCATTCTTCCATTACCCATGCAGGACATAGCGACTCACTCGGGGCAACAAGTCTCGCTCTCAGGTCCTTCTCTCGACCTGCGGCGCGATCTAATCGCTACAGCCCTGGCACAAAATGGCGACCCAGACTCCAATCCCATTCTGGTGATTGGCGGTAGCCTGCCCAACAGCACCTGGGGCAATCCTCAAATTGCGCGCGCCGCTTTTTATTACCTGAACACCCATCCCTGGATACGATTATTAAACCTGCAGGATTTGCTGGCCTACTCGCCTTCCGAAGCAGCGCCATCCCCCAAT
>CAYGZL010000117.1:0-18396 GCA_964354345.1 uncultured Anaerolineaceae bacterium
CCTGGCTGGTCAAAAAGTCAGTGTAGACATTATCGAGAGACGCTGGTATTCCACCCAGGAACAAGACGCCAGTGGACGAGTGCAATGGACCAGCTCAGTCCAGGATATTCCTGTAACGAGCTTTAAAGATCTGGTAGTTGATAGTAAAGGACTGGCCACGGTTCACTTTACTCCACCTAATGGGGGCATCTTCCGTGCTCGCGTTACAGCCGTAGATGGACAGGGAAATGCCACCAGCGCTTCCGCTTATTTGTGGGTTGCCGATGAAGAGTATATTCCCTGGCGGCAGACGAATGACCGCAGCTTCAACCTGGTCGTTGATCGCCCCTCTTATAAACCTGGGGATACTGCCGAAATCCTGATTGCATCACCATTCCAGGGAGAAACTTATGCGTTGGTAACGGTAGAACGCGGCCACATCCGTCGCCATGAAGTCATCCGCCTGACCACCAACAGCACCCTGTATAAGCTGCCGATTACCCCTGATATGGCTCCGAATGCCTTCATCTCGGTTGTGGTAGTCAAAGGGGTGGATTCGACCAACCCTCGTCCTAACTTTAAGATGGGGATGGCGCAAATATCTGTCTTAGCGAATCAACAAACAATTTCAGTCCAGATCGTTCCCGACCGCCCACAAGCCGGACCTGGAGAGCAGGTCACATATGCGATCCGAACATTGGACTACCAAAACAACCCCCTGAGTGCAGAAGTATCGCTCAGCTTAACTGATCTGGCCACCCTCTCCCTGGCTGATCCGAACGCGCCAGCCATCCTGGATTACTTCTACTCCCGTCGTACGCTGGGTGTTTGGACAACGATCCCGATGGATCTCAATATTGAGGATTACAACGCCGATATTCAAGCGCACATACCCAGCGGGGGCGGGATGGGCGCTGGGGGAGGGAAAGGCGGTGGCGACCTTGGTGTAATCGCCGTACGGCAGAACTTTCCGGATACCCCCTACTGGAACGCATTCGTCCATACTGATGACCAGGGCGCGGCGAGTGTCACAGTCACCTTGCCAGATAACCTGACTACCTGGCGCATGGATGCTCGGGCGGTGACGCGGGATACCCGCGTCGGTCAGGCTACCCAGGATATTGTCAGCACAAAACCGCTGCTGGTACGCCCACAAACTCCTCGTTTCTTTATCGCCAATGATCAGGTAACCCTGGGGACGGCGATTCATAATAATACCGATCAATCTTTGATGGCCGAAGTAACACTGGATGTTCAAGGTGTCACGCTACAAAGTCCAGACACACAAGGGGTAGAAATTCCAGCCCACCAGCAGGCATATGTCACCTGGCAGGTTCAGGTAAATGCCGATGCCCAACGAGTTGATTTGGTTTTCCAGGTCCAGGGTGGAGGTTATGCAGATGCCAGCCGGCCCCCTCTTGGAACGTTGGACAACCAGGGTTTACCGGTCTATCGGTATGAAGCCCGTGAGACGGTTGGGACTGCAGGAATGATGACTGGCGAAGGTACACGCCTGGAGGCGATCAACCTACCCACAAATATGAATGTCAGCGAAGGTTCGCTGGATATCCGCATCGCCCCTTCGCTGGCAGCTGGGATGATCGATGGATTGACTTACCTTGAACACTACCCGTATGAATGCATCGAACAGACGATTTCACGTTTCTTGCCCAATGTTATTACCACGCGCGCCCTCAGATCGGCCGGTTTGAGTGATCCTGACCTGGAACAAAATCTGAAAGAGCAAGTCAGCGTTGGTTTACAACGGATTTATAACTGGCAACTTGCCGATGGCGGTTGGGGATGGTGGCCTGAGCAGGAGAAGAGTGATTTACTCACCAGCACCTATGTGGTTATGGGCTTACTGGAAGCCAAAGAAGCTGGCTTTGAAATCAGCCCCTCGGTCTACGAAAAAGGATTAGGTTATCTGAACAGTAAGCTAATCACTGTAGATCGCCTGATAGACCCTTATATCCTCAACCGGCAAGCATTTGTCTTGTATGTCCTGGCGCGCGCAGGTCAACCCAATGTCAGTATCACTGTACAGTCTTTTAACCAACGCCTGTTGATGAACCTGTATGCTCGGGGTTTTCTACTCAAGGCTCTTCACCAGATCGATCCAAAGGATCCTCGCATTCAGACTGTGCTATCTGATATAAACAGTAGCGCGATCCAATCGGCCACTGGCAGCCATTGGGAAGAATCCAAACCCGATCGCTGGAACTGGAACACCGATACGCGCACCACAGCCATCCTTCTATCCACCTTGAGCCAGATCGATCCCAGCAATCCCCTCATCGCCAATGCTGTACGTTGGCTGATGAGCAGCCGCAGCGGAGATCATTGGCAAGGCACCCAGGAGACCGCCTGGTCCTTAATGGCATTAACCAACTGGATGGAAGCCAGTGGTGAGTTAAAAGCCAATTATGACTACGCGGTAGCTTTAAACGGGCAACGGCTGGGTGGTGGAACCGCCAATGCCCAAACTTTACGTCAAACTTTCGAACTACATGTTGAAGTCGCTGATATGATCAAAGAAGAGGCCAACCGCCTGGTCTTCGCTCGCAATTCTGGCCCAGGCAATCTTTACTACACTGCCCATCTATCGGTTAATCTACCTGTGGAGCAGGTCAAAGCTCTCGAACAGGGGATCATCATCTCAAGAGGTTACTATCATCTGGATGATCTGAAAAATCCTGTGACAGAGGCCAAAGTAGGCGATCTACTCCTGGTGCGGATAACGGTCATCGCACCGGCTGCTTTACATTACCTGGTAGCCGAAGATCCTTTGCCGGCTGGTTTAGAGGCTGTCGATCAATCCTTAAAGACCAGCCAGCAGAATATTGAAGTCCCCCCAGCTTTCACCTGGGAAGATATCTTCATGCGCGGTTGGGGTTGGTGGTATTTCGACCATTCACAATTAATGGACGAAAAGGTGGTTCTCTCCGCCAGTTTCCTACCTGCTGGAACCTATGTATACAATTACCTGGCGCGCGCCAGCACCTCCGGAACCTTCCGCGTGATCCCACCGACTGCTCAGGAATTTTACTTCCCAGAAATTTACGGTCGAGGTGGTGGAAGTATATTTACTATCAAATAAAACCGGGTAATGTACTCAGCAATGGGTCTATAGTTACTACTTGACTTCGAAATTAACCCGCTTGCTGGTTATCTGAGAGCCATCCGGACGGATTGCTACAGCCCAGGCCTGGTGAGTCCCTGCAACGAGGGGCCACCAGGCCTCATAAGGTGGTTGCCTCAATCGGGCAACCTGGCTGCCATCCACCCAAAGAGTCACCTCCTGGAGTCCCACCTCACCGACTGCTATGAGATGTAGACTCTGCGCTTGAGCAGCATAACCGGGAGCTAATCGATACAAACTTCCTTCAGCTGGTTCAAGGATTTGTAAAGGAGCCTGTGAAAGGGATCTCGTGGTATCCGTCTCTCCGGCCAGGGTGAGTAGATCGGTAAGCAAGACCAATCCCTGAGAGCGTGCCCAGGGCCAGGCTTGAGCAGGTAAGTTTAACACCACTTCTGGCTTGCGTTGTTCAAGTGGTGTATTGGCTCCCGCCAGGTGACCCGTAGTCATGTCAATTGTGACTTCCCGGTAATATGGATCGCTTTGGCGAGGCTCTGTGTTTTCGATGAACCACTCCCATCGGCGGTAAGGGCAGGCTTGTGTTGGCAACAGCCCCGATAAAGAACATATTTCAAGCTGGATCAACCCCTCCGGACGTTGAAATCCCTGCTCCGCCTTGCCTGTTAGCACGCTGCGCATGAATTGGTGCCAGATTGGTGCCGCGCCGGTCAAACCATTGACATCCATCATCGGTTGGTAATCGGTATTTCCTGCCCATACACCCACCACCAGGTCAGGTGTATACCCGATTGTCCAATTGTCATGGAAATTACTGGTAGTTCCAGTCTTTACTGCTGCCGGGCGATCCAGCCGAAGAATACTGTTCGGTCCAAAACCAATCAGACGCGCCGAATTATCACTTAAAATATCGCTGATCAGCCAGGCTACCCGTTCATCCAATACCCTGGGTTGAGGTTCTGGTTGATATTGGTATACCAAATCCCCTGCTAAATCACGCACATCCAGGATATAAGCTGGTTGCACGCGATAACCGCCATTGGCAAATGCGCCATAAACAGATGTCAATTCGAGAAGCCGCACTTCTCCGCCACCCAACGCCAGAGAAAGATCATATTTCTCGGGGTCTGTCAGGTTAGTGATTCCCATCAAATTTGCTTGATCGAACAGGGCCTTTAAGCCAATATGCTGCAAAGTTAATACAGCCGGGATATTCAAAGATGAAGCCAAAGCCTGGCGCACTAACACCGGGCCATGTTCTTTCATATCATAATTTTGAGGTGTATAAGCCTGACCTTCATGCGTAAGGAACGAGGTTCGCACATCTAAAAGCATCGTTGCGGCTGTCCAGGCTGGATCTCCTCTCCGAGCTGCCAGGGCAGGATCGAGAGCTGTGGCATACACCACTGGTTTCAAAGCCGATCCTGGTTGCCGGGGAGCCAGAGCCATGTTGATGGCGCCGCCATTCGTTTGATCGAAATAATCCGGATTACCTACCAGGGCCAATACCTCCCCATTGTGAGGATTAAGCGCGAGTAGAGCCGCGTTATGAAGATTATGACCACGCCCATCTTCACTAACTTTTAACGCCTCGATCTGGCGTTTGATAGCCGCTTCAGCTTCATACTGCCAGTCCAGGTCTAAGGAGGTTCGCACGATCAAACCACCCCGTGCATAGATTTGTTCAGGTGTAAATAATGCATCTATTTGCGCCCGTACCATCATGACAAAATGCGGCGCTTCGATTGGATATGGGGTTTCAGTAAAAACCAATGGTTCGCGTTCCGCCAGAGACCGTTGATCTGCAGTGATCATCCCGGATGATTGCATCAATCCCAACACGATACTTTGACGTTGGCGTGCTGCTTCTGGTGCGGTAAAAGGGTTGTATAAAGCTGGTGCCTGGGGTAAACCAGCCAGTAATGCACATTCTGCCAGATCTAACTGACTTACCGATTCTCCAAAGTAGGTTTGTGCAGCAGCTTCTACTCCATAAGACATACCCCCGTAATAAGTCTGATTCAGGTAGAGCGCCAGGATATCATCCTTCGACAACCGTTGGGTTAACCGCCAGGCCAGGATCATTTCCCGAGCCTTGCGCCATAAACTGCGTTGGGCGCGCTCCTGTGGGGTCATCAGCAATGTACGCACAACCTGCTGGGTAATCGTACTGCCTCCAGCGATAGTCTCGCCACCCCGTAAATCAATCCAAATTGCCCGTACAATCCCAAGGAAATCCACACCAGGGTTGGTATAAAAACCAGCATCTTCAGTTGCGATCGTTGCCTTTTGGAGGTCTTGAGGTATTTTCCCCAAAGCTACAGATTGGTGACGTCCACTCGTAGAATCCACCACCTCGTACAACAAGCGACCATAACGGTCTGTGATCCGAACGCTAGGAATGACCAGGTGTTGATCGAGAGAATCTAAATCGGGTAAATCAACAAATAAACGATATCCGATGATTCCCCCAACTATTACCCCAAGCAATAACACTGAGGCTATAAATAACCGCTTCTTCATGGTCAGATCAATCCTACACAACTCTTTAGATCATTACCTTACCACCGGTAAATGAGCAAATAAAGTGTACCACGGTTATCAACGCCACCTGGTTGCTGCCATGGGTTGAGTTATGCTAATAATGTATAATCGACCTGTGCGGATCACCACCTGGAATGTCAATGGCTTACGAGCTGCTTTGAATAAAAAAGCTGGCGAGTGGTTCAGGGTTTATGCTCCTGATTTTCTCTGCTTACAGGAGATAAAAACACGTCCCGAGCAACTCAAGACTGAAGACCTGGGATTGCTAGAGGGTTACCATGCCTGCTGGCATCCAGCCGAACGCCCAGGATATAGCGGAGTAGCGACCTTTACGCGCGGAGAACCTGTAATGCAACAGTGTGGGTTGGGGCGGAACGATTTCGATCGTGAAGGGCGCGTGATCTGGCAACGATGCGCAAATTTTATTCTTTTCAACATTTATTTCCCGAACGGTCAGCGCGACCTGGGTCGCTTACAATACAAACTAGATTTTTACGAATACCTGCTGGGGTTGTGCGACAAGCTCCACGCACAGGGTGAGAAGATCATCATTACCGGGGATTTTAACACCGCACATCATGAAATCGACTTGAAGAATCCAAAAAGCAACCAGAACACCTCGGGATTTCTCCCCGTAGAACGCGCCTGGATCGACCGCTACCTCGAGGCAGGTTTCGTTGACGCATACCGGGCGCTCTATCCTGATAAGATTGAATACACCTGGTGGACCTACATCACCAATGCCCGTCAGCGTAATGTAGGTTGGCGGTTGGACTACTATTTAATTTCGAGTAATTTATTGCCGAGGGTGCAAGACGTGATAATTAACAGTGAGGTGTTGGGTTCTGACCATTGCCCGGTGACGCTGGTAATAAACGAGTAATACCCACTTTACCACTGTGATCAAAATGATTAACCTCTCATAAACTGTACTTGCTATTCAGTAAAATTGCGGTAAAATCCGTCTGGTTTTCAACGATCAAGTTTGTCTATTGTATATATTCTTAATCAATATTGGAGGAGAAGCGTATGTCTGAACAACCCGTCAATCCTGAGATCACCCAAGACGATAAGCTTTGGGCAGCCTTAGGCTATCCAATCCCGTTCTTAGCTATTCTTGGGCTTCTCATGGAAGAAAAGAAGAACCGCCCATTTGTCCGCTATCATGCAATTCAATCAATCGCCATCTGGGTTCCAATCATAATTCTAATGGTCATATTAAGCCTTACGGTCATCCTGGCTCTATTATCGGGACTGTTATGGTTAGTGACTTTATGGCCGGCTTACGAGGCATTCCAGGGTCATTATCTTGTACTTCCATATGTCACAGACTTCTTAAAGAAGCAAGGTTGGATTAAATAGATTTTTATTTGGTTGTCACTTGACGATCCATCAACTTCATCTTAGAATGGAGATTGAAAAAGCGGGCATTCCTGCATAGTAGCAGAATGCATAAAGGATTGCAGAGAGGAGAGACCCGGGATGCAATCTCGGGCACCGAAGGGGCAAATCGAACAGGCAGCCTGCTGGTTATGGGTGGGTACTGTTTTGATGAAACTCTCAGGTAAAAGGACTCTCTTCCGATCGCGCTCTGGAAAGTCCGGCGGCAGGAATATATCTACCGCCTGTGGCAGACTGACGATTTACCTGACCACCACCGACGGGGCAAGCGCCTGTAAGATGAGCGCGAATCTCTCAGGTCATTTACAGAGGCGCACGCTGGTATAGTGTGCGCCTTGTATATTAAACTCGAGCCATTCTACATTATTCACATATGCATAGGAGTAAAACCATGAACATCCCTAAAAATATGAAGTTTACTAAGAACGATGAGTGGATCAATGTTGAGGGAAAGGTCGGTACGGTTGGTATAACCGATTATGCTCAGGAACAGCTATCTGATATCGTCTTCGTCGAGATTTTAGTCAGCGAGGGCGATACAGTCCACCAGGGTGATGCCTGTGCTACCATAGAGTCTGTCAAAGCCGCTGCCGATGTATACATGCCAGTCAGTGGCACCATTGTAACTGTGAACGAGGCTTTATCTGAAAAACCCGAAACCGTCAATACCGATCCCTATGGTAATGCCTGGATGGTGAAGATCGAATTGAGCAACCCGGCTGAGTTAGATAGTTTAATGGATTCTAATGCCTACGAGACGCATATAAACACCAAGGAGGCTTGAAATGTACTTGCCTCATACTGACCAGGATCGGGAGGCGATGTTAGCGACTGTTGGGGTTAACAACCTGGAAGATCTCTTCAAGGATGTGCCTGCCCGATTTCGTTTTCCAGAATTAAACCTACCTCCCGCTTTGACCGAAATGGAAGTAGTCACAGAATTACAGGATATAGCCCACGCCAACCTGACGACACGCGAACTGACTTGCTTTTTAGGCGCTGGAGCTTATCACCATTACATTCCATCGGCGGTTGATTCAATCTTGCGTCGGAGTGAGTTTTATACCGCCTATACTCCTTACCAGCCGGAAATTTCTCAGGGAACTTTACAAGCGATATACGATTATCAAAGTTTAATCGCTGCCTTAACCGGCATGGAGGTCAGTAATGCCTCCCACTACGATGGCGCCACAGCCGCAGCGGAGGCAGTCACTCTGGCGCTTGCCCACTTCCGTGGCAAGCGGAACAAAGTGATCCTCTCCCCCACGCTACATCCCCATTATCGGGCTACTATACGTACATATAACCAGGGGACATCTGTACAAATCGTTGGCGATGCACCCGAAATGGATCTCAGGGCTGGACCGGCCGCACTGCTGCCTTATCTGGATAACCAAACGGCGTTAGTCATCGTCCAATATCCTGATTTCTTCGGTCGGATTTATGACTTTACAAAACTGGCAGAGGCAGTCCATACTGCCGGGGCATTGTTAGCAATATCAGTTAATCCCTTAGCGCTGGGACTGTTAACTCCGCCCGGTCAATTCGGGGCTGACATTGTCACAGGCGAAGGCCAACCTTTGGGTTTACCACTTTCCTTCGGTGGCCCTTACCTGGGGATTTTTGCCACGCGAATGGAATTTGTTCGAAAAATGGCCGGTCGTCTGGTAGGTGAAACAGTGGATAATCGCGGCCAACGGGCGTATGTCTTGACCCTGACTGCCCGTGAACAGCATATTCGTCGTGAGAAAGCAACGTCGAATATCTGTACCAATCAAGGATTGATGGCCTTAGCTTCAGCCGTCTATCTCAGCCTCCTTGGTAAACATGGTCTGCGTCAGGTGGCAGAGCTTTGCTATCATAAAGCCCATTATGCAGCCAACAGCATCGCAACCCTGACCGATTATCAGGTCTGGTTGGATACACCTTTCTTTCACGAATTTATCGTTCACTGCCCACGACCTGTTGAGCAGATTAATGAACACCTGCTCGAACACGGCATCTTAGGCGGATATGACTTGGGGCAGGATTATCCCTCACTGGAAAACCATATGCTACTCGCAGTAACCGAAATGAACACCCAGGATGAAATCGAATTGCTGGTTGATATCCTGGCGGAGGTGTCGCATGACTGAACCTTTGCTTTGTGATTTATCTGTCGCCGGACGCCAGGCTGTGCGCTTTCCGAAACCCGACGTACCACTGGCTCCCCTCCCGGAGGGTCTGACCCGTGAAGCCTTGCCCTTGCCAGAGCTTGCAGAGGTGGATGTCGTCCGTCATTTTACGCGCCTTTCACAGCTAAATTATTGTATTGATGTCGGTATATACCCGTTGGGTTCGTGCACTATGAAGTACAACCCCAAGGTGAACGAAGAAACAGCCCGGTTGCCAGGTTTTATTTTTACTCACCCGTTACAGCCGGTCGATACGGTGCAGGGTAACCTGTTACTCATGTTCGAATTACAGGAATGGTTGAAGGAAATTGGCGGTTTTTCTGGAATTTCTCTGCAGCCGGCTGCTGGCGCTCAAGGTGAGTTGACTGGCATCTTGATCATGCGTGCCTATCACCAATCCAGGGGGGACATCAAGCGAACCAAGATCCTCATTCCAGACTCTGCTCATGGCACAAATCCCGCCACCTCTGCCATGAGTGGGATGCGGGTGGTACAACTTCCGTCCGACGCACGGGGGAATGTCTCTCTGGAAGCCTTACGTGCTGAATGTGATGACACCCTGGCCGGGTTGATGCTTACCAACCCAAACACACTTGGTTTATTTGATGAAAATGTGGAAGAAGTCACACGCCTGGTTCACGTCGCGGGTGGTTTAGTCTACGGTGATGGCGCAAACATGAATGCCTTACTTGGCATTGTCCGACCTGGTGACCTGGGTATTGATGTGATGCATTTCAACCTTCATAAAACCTTCGCTACTCCGCATGGCGGTGGTGGGCCGGGTTCCGGTCCGGTAGGAGTGGCGACTCACCTGGTAGACTTTTTACCTGCGCCAATTATCGGAGTTATCGAACCTGGCGATACTGATGAACCACCCCTATATGGCTTTGTCATACCAACAAAAACCATTGGTCGTGTTAAGGCTTTTCACGGTCATTATGCGATGATCGTGCGCGCGTATACTTATATCCGCATGTACGGCCCTCAGGGTTTACGCCAGGTTTCCGAGTACGCCGTCCTTAACGCGAATTATTTAGTTGCCAGGCTGAAAGGCGCCTATCATCTGCCCTATGACCGCATCTGCATGCATGAATTTGTTCTCGAAGGTCAATGGCCGGATGCACCGGATATTCATGCTCTGGATATCGCTAAACGGATGATGGACTACAAGTTACATCCACCGACCAACTATTTCCCTCTGATCGTCCACGAAGCGCTAATGATCGAGCCAACCGAGACAGAAAGCTTACAAACTCTCGATGCATTTGCCGACATCCTACTAATAATCGCCAAGGAAGCCCATGAGCAACCTGATCTGCTCAAATCGGCGCCGCACATCACTCCGGTTGGTCGGTTGGATGAAGTGAAAGCAGCTAAAGATTTAGTGTTATGCTGTGGTGTTGAGTCAAAGGAAACCGAAGAACCACTTCACATCAATTAACACATCCGGATAGCCAGTCATATCCAATTGGCCTGGTCCAGTTAATAAGGAATCTCGATTCATACAGTGATTGGTTTCCCCAGCCACGTCATGCAGGAATCCAGTCACCGTATTTATTCATTAGTGTTAAAATACATTCCGCAGAATAATTCGTCAGGTTATTGAATGATAAGAGACGCTGATAATTCGATTCAGGTTGTTTACCCGCGATTAACAGTTGAGATTCACCTTCCGGACGGTCGTGTAATCAGGGGACCGCGTAACGCGCCATTAGGGGCTTTCTTAAAAATCCTTGAGGATATGGGCACGCCTTCAGTAATGGGTGGGATTGTCAATGGGGAGTTGCGTGAGTTGACATTTCCAATAAAACTTGATGCAGTCGTTCAGCCCGTTACCATGGCGGACACGGATGGTACACGGATATACCGGCGCTCTTTGATTTTCCTTTTGGAAGTAGCCTTCTGCGACCTGTTCCCCGACGCGATCTTATATGTTGATCACTCTGTAGCGTTCGGCGGTTATTATTGTGAGGTTACAAACCGAGCGCCACTAACAATCGATGAACTTAAGCAGATTGAAGAGCACATGCGGGAATTGGTCGCAGCAGACCTGCCTTTTGAACGGCAAATTGTTCCTCTGGATCAGGCGATCACTTATTTCGAGGCTCAGGGTGAAGACGATAAGGTTCAACTGCTCCAACATCGCACCAAAAACTATCTAACGCTTTATCAGTTGGCTGGACGAAGAGATTATCATCACGGTTACATGGTGCCGTCCACGGGTTACTTACGCTGGTTTGTTCTAACACCGACGGGCGATGGTTTCACCCTGCGCTTCCCCCGCCGTCACTCACCCACCCGAATTGAGCCATTACCCGAATATCCCAAGCTGCTGACCACCTTCCGCCAGTATGGAAATTGGTTAGAGCGCCTGGGAATTTCTAGCGTGGGCGCCTTGAACGATGCAATCGAAGCGAAAAGGATCAATGAGGTTATTCTCGTTTCTGAAGCGTTACACGAACAACGCGTCTCAGAAATTGCCGCTCACATAGCTGAACATCGTGACGACATCCGCATCGTGCTGATTGCCGGTCCATCCTCATCGGGCAAAACCACCTTTTCAAAACGCCTGGCGGTCCAGCTCCTGGCCTCAGGAGTTGTCCCCTTCCCGCTAGAGATGGATAATTATTTCGTCGATCGAGAGCAGACACCGGTAGACGGGAATGGCAAGCCGGATTATGAATCCATCAATACCTTAAATCGTTCACGACTTTCTGAAGACCTGCGCCGTCTTATCGCAGGTGAAACAGTCCAATTACCTTGCTTCGACTTTGTCGCCGGAAAGAGTTTCCCAGGGAATATGGTTATCCTTCATCCTGGTCAAATCCTGATCCTTGAAGGGATTCATGGCCTGAATCCGACGTTATTCACGGAAATCCCCACTACACAGACTTTCCGGATTTATGTCTCTGCCCTGACTCAACTAAACCTGGACCGTCACAATCGCGTCTCTACTACCGACACCCGTCTCATCCGGCGAATTGTGCGCGATGCCGGACAGCGTGGCTATACGGCCCAACAAACGATTGAACGATGGGAATCCGTCCGTAGTGGGGAAAAACGATATATTTTCCCCTACCAGGAAAATGCTGATGTAATGTTCAACTCCGCCCTGGCCTATGAACTCGGGGCTCTGAAGCCATTAGTTGAGCCCTTGCTCCGCCAGGTGCCTTATGGCACACAAGAATATGTCGAAGCGAAACGCTTACTCGCTTTCTTGGAATGGTTTTTACCCATAGAAACTAACCTGATTCCCGATAACTCAATCCTGAGGGAGTTCATAGGCGACTCAATTCTCAAGAATTTCACTCTATGGCATAACCACGATGGTCTAAACAGTAAATAACAGGATGTCTGATGACTAAACTACACGAACTCGCCAACCTCGGTCAATCGATCTGGCTAGATTATATTCGCCGTTCTTTTATCGAAAGCGGAGACCTTAGTAATTATATAAATCTTGGATTACTGGGTATGACCTCAAATCCGACCATTTTCGATAAAGCCATTTCTGGAAGCACTGACTATGACGCAGATATCGAGCAGATGGCGATCGCGGGTCGCACAGTAGCCGAAATTTATACTGCGCTGACGCTCAGTGACATACAGAGCGCGGCTGATCAATTCCGTCCAGTTTATGATCGCACGAACGGTGGAGATGGTTATATCAGCCTGGAGGTTGATCCCCGTCTTGCCAACGATACGCAGACGACAATCAGTGAAGCTCGCCGTCTTTGGGCTTTGGTTAATCGCCCGAATCTAATGATCAAGATTCCAGCGACGCACGAGGGGTTGCCAGCGATCACGCAAGTACTTGCAGATGGAATCAATGTCAATGTCACCTTGATTTTCTCTCTGTCTCGTTATGATGAGGTGATGGAGGCTTATCTGCGTGGCCTGGAGCAACGTCTGGAAGCTGGCTATCCGATTGATCACCTGGCTTCAGTCGCATCGTTCTTCATTTCGCGCGTCGATAATAAAGTCGATCGTCTCCTGATGGAGCGATGCACTCCCGGAAATCCCCAGGCTGCTCAGGCACAGGCTCTATTGGGCAAAGCTGCGGTGGCCAATGCGAAAATGGCTTATCAGAACTTTAAGACCGTTTTTAACAGCTCTCGCTTTACACGCCTGCAAACCAATGGCGCGCGTGTACAACGTCCTTTATGGGCGTCAACCAGCACCAAAAATCCTCTGTATTCGGATATTCTCTATGTTCAGGAATTGATCGGTCTACATACTATCAATACCACTCCTCAGGAAACCTTAGAAGCTTTCGTGGGTCATGGCGAGCCACGCCTGACCATTGAAGAGCACATTGACCAGGCGCGGGTTGATTTGAATTCTCTTGCCCAACTAGGTATATCGATGGATCAGGTCACCCAGGAACTAGAAATCGAGGGAGTTTCTGCCTTCATAAAATCATTCAACGCGCTCCTGTCTTCCCTGGCGCAAAAGCGCACAGATTTATTAGCCAAGCAACCCCGTCTGGAGTCATGCATGGGTCTCTTAGAATCGACTGTATTAGCGACCATGCATACGCTGGAATCACAGCGCGTTTTACCGCGTATATGGGAAAGCGATTACACGGTATGGAAACCATTACCGACTGAAATTACGAATCGGTTAGGTTGGTTACGGACGCATGAAGAAATGCTTGCCCATCTGCCGGAAATTCAAGAGTTTGTAGATACCATTCAAAATGACGGCTACACGCAAGCTGTTCTGCTCGGGATGGGTGGTTCAAGCCTCGCGCCTGAGCTATTCAGCCTGGTATTTTCTCCCCTATCTCAATCCAAAGTTTTGGTGTTGGAAATTCAGGATAGCACAGATCCGGGTGCTGTTTTGAGCCTCGTCAATCGTTTAGATTTAGCTCACACCCTCTTTATTGTCTCAACTAAGTCTGGCTCAACTGAAGAAACGCTTTCCTTTTTTAAGTTCTTCTATAACCGGCTGGTCGATTTATTCGGACCAACCGAGTCCGGACGACATTTTATCGCGATAACTGACCCGGGGAGCGCTCTGGCTGCTATAGCCCAAGCATACGCCTTTCGTCATACTTTCCTCGCCAACCCAAATATCGGCGGTCGCTTTTCAGCGCTGTCACATTTTGGCGTGGTTCCTGCAGCTTTGTGTGGCGTCGACCTGCCTCGCTTACTTGACAGCGCGCAGCGGATGGCAGTTGCCTGCGGACCGCTTAATCCGCTCTCAACCAATCCTGCCCTGCGCTTAGGCGCCATCCTCGGCGAATTAGCCCGTATCGGACGGGACAAAGTAGCTTTCCTGATTTCACCGGCCATCGCCAGTTTCGGCGATTGGGTGGAACAATTAATCGCTGAAAGCACAGGAAAGGAAGGATGTGGTATCCTGCCCGTCATCAACGAACCACCCATAACTCCTCACCAATATGGCGCCGACCGCTTATTTATCCGAGTCGGTTTGCGAGGCGAATCAACCAGCCTGGAACGTCTGCGTGAACTGGAGGCTGTCGGGCAGCCCGTCATTAATATCGAGCTAGAGAACGCCTATGAGTTGGGAGGCCAGTTCCTGCTATGGGGTTTGGCGGTGGCTATCGCAAGTGCCCGGTTAGGCATCAATCCCTTTGACCAACCCAATGTCGAATCAGCAAAAAAAGCTGCCCGCGCCATGGTTGCTGCTTATCGCAAATCCGGACTGCTCAGCCAGGAATCCCCGATCCTGCAGGATGGTATGCTTGATGTTTATGGTGCTGGAACAGCCGCTTCTGCACGTCAGGCTTTGGTGAATTTTCTATCTCAAGCAAGACCAGGCGACTATATTGCTCTCCAGGCATTCTTGCAACCCACACCCGAAAACACGACTGCGTTAATGGATCTACGAAAGTCCATTCTTATGCGTACACGACTTGCCACAACCCTGGGTTATGGTCCTCGCTTCCTGCACTCGACCGGTCAGTTGCACAAAGGCGATAGTGGACATGGATTATTCATTCAATTCACCTATACTCCATCCCATGATGTGCAAATTCCTCTCGAGGCGGGTTTGGCTGACTCAGCCATCACCTTTGGCGTATTGGAACTGGCCCAGGCTTTGGGTGATCGTCAGGCGTTGCTAGGAGAGAGGCGCCGCGTTCTGCGTATCCACTTTAAAGCTGATCCTGCTTCCGGGTTGAGAACTTTAGTTTAAGGAATTAACCGGTAATAATCCGATCAGGGTAAACCGGGTAATTTCATCGCTGGATCTCCGAAGAGCAGGAATGTATTTAGCACATCCTGTGTGCCAGACCCACCGCGCGGCATACCCGCGCGCGCCTGCTTTAGAATCTCTCCGATAGTCCCGCCTGGATTCGCAAGCAGTGCATTCGCCAATCCAAGGCTTAAGTAGCTTTGGTTATCAGGCAGAGTCAGGCTGGTAGGTGCCAGCACCGCTACAGCTCCACCATTTTCTCGCCATAGCAGGCTCTCAGCCAAAGACTCAATTTTCGGATGGGTGAACAGACCAGTCAAACATGTCAGGTGAAGCATGATGGGTAACCGGTCTCCATTCGTCAAACCTGAGACATCGTCCGTTGATAATAAGCGGCTTTTCCCCCACATTTTCAAGCTGCCATGCCCAAAGTATACTACCAGTAGATTCCCCTGATTAATCCGTTGTTGGATGGTCAGGTTGGGTTCAACTGGATAGGTTTCAGGATAAATCAATTCAACTTCATAATGGTCTTTTAGAACTTCGAGAAATGCATCGGCATCCTCTTGGAAGCGAGGCTCTTGTACATCCGTCACAGCCAGAATCCGTTGTTGCCAGTCCTGTGCCGGTGTTTTCTCATAGTTCAAGATTTTCCTCACCATCGTAGCTACCTGACTGACGTTCTGAGCAGGTATCCGTCCAACTGCTAACTGGATAGCTGGATTGATATTCGAGACGGAGTCTCCAGTCCAATTGTTGCCAGTTAATTCAGCAAAACCCAGGTCGCTGCTGGTTTCACCGCCAAAAATGGTTTGGACAAAAAAAGTTGGTAGACGATTCGCTTGGGAAATACCCATGAATCCCTTTGGATCATAACTGGCATCGCCAACCAACAATACAAAACGCGGCACAGGCTGCCAGTGTAGAATTGAATATTTCAAAAAAGCCCGGATTGATTGCGGGTCAGGATAACCCGCACCGAATTCATCGTAGATTGTATCCACCGGTACAGCTAGAACTTTCAAGCCTTGTTCCTGGCGCCAGTCTAACAATGGCTGCAATGGAACAAGCAAATCCGATGGACCAATCACCAAATAATCCACCCCCAGGCCAGGAGATTTAAGTTCACCCATTGATGTCGGAACCAAGATTCGTTCAGGTTGCCGGTACCCTGTAGATCCAATTGCCTGATAACGTCGCCAACCTGAACGATCTACCTGAATAACCGGATCGGAATAACTGCCTGTCATTTCTGGTTTACCAGACATCGTTAAGTCATAGAGATCAATGGGATTGGTGAACCCAATCAGCTGAAGTGATTTACCAGAAAATGTAAACTCCAACCGATCATCCTGAGCGACTGACTGCCGTGGATAACCAACATCAATCCAGTTGAGATAGATCGTATCAGCCGGAGCACCGGTATCTCCCGGCATCACCAGGCGGAATTGGTTTTGGCTTGTTCGCAATATTCCAGGTGCGACATCAACCTTCAGGGTGTGCCACCCTTTCCCATCCCAACGCTCATCTACGACCATAACGTCATTCAGATACACAATCAAGTGGTGATCCGGGTTCGATGCAGCCTCCGTACTTGCCCAAACCTGGATCTCCAGGCACCCAGGTCCTGTTCCTACTCCTGGAAGAGTGAAATTAAGGCGTTGATCTTGTGGCGCGGGTAACATTGACCAAAACCAATGCTCGCCCTGCTCAACCAGGGGTGTATACAAGTTATCTTCTTCCAGGTGAACCACCGACCAGATTGCTTCATCAGGCATTGTTTTCTGAGGTTCAGACCATAAAGACGGATCATCGATGGCATTTTCGAGCTGATGAACCTGATTCATTTCCGGGTAATTTTCAGCATTCTCACCCAAGGATAACCAAAAAATACTGTCCCGCGAATAGATATTCGAGGAGGTTGGCACATAGAAGCGTAGCTTTAATGCAGCTCCATTACCCTCAAGCCAAAAGGGTTGTGGGATATACCCGTTGGATAATTGGATTGAATCCCGATTCAAGGGGAATTGTTTATCCAGCTTGCTCAAATCATATGCGCTAATCTGATAAAAACCAGGTTCACGGGCAATAATTTTTAATAACGAAGGCGTTTCTGTGATAGATGGTACGCTCCTTTGTCGCCAATACCAGACAATCCCGCCGCCTGCACCTGCAAGTAGGATGGCTGATAATATCCCCAACAGAACAACCGGGTTGAGTCTACCCTTCATTATGGCGACTCTGGGCATATAAAAACCACATCACCAAACCAATCCAAACCAGAATCAGTATAGCAATCGGCCAATAAACCATAAACCGTGAAAGACTAAGAGAAAGGTTCGACTTTTGCAGGGCTGGTTGATTGTCCGCCCATTCGACCGAATATAAAACTGCTGGGGATGCTGTTTGTGGAAATTTCAGGGTTATCGTTGGAAAAGGTTGTAAGGTGGTAGCGGGATATTTCCCCGTCCCAGGCTGGGTCTGCACGAGAGGTACCGGCGGCGTTCCCAAAGAGCTCACATTAGATGTCGGACTGGGTGCATATGTTGGTGAAAACATTATTGAGACGGTAAGAGTAGCCGAAGGAGGTATGAAGAGTGTAGAAGTAGGCGTTAAGGATTGGGATCTGGTGGGTGTAATTGTTGGGGATTGAGTAGGGGTGTCAGTGGGTGTACCATTCGGGGCAGGCGTTGCTGTCACTGTGATTGTACGAGTAGGTGTTGGCGTTGGAGTCACACCGGGAATTACCGACACAGGATCAAATAATACTGAATTACCATTCGTCTCAATCTGCTCCAACCGGTACCAGTAGGTCACTCCGTTGGATACATACTGATCAACATATTGGTATAAATAACCACTTAAATTATCTCCACGAGCCGGGATAATAGTGTTATTTACGCGCAGATAGGATCCATTCAGCTGCTGGCTTTTCATTACATAAAAACCGGCACTATTAATCTCAGTCGCCGTTTCCCATCGCAATACCACCTGCTGATTTTCGCCGGTAGCCGTGAAATATAACAATGTGATCGCTGC
>CAYGZL010000118.1:0-37381 GCA_964354345.1 uncultured Anaerolineaceae bacterium
TGGGATCAACTGCCCAAGCACATACCCGCCAAACGAGAGCAACAACGCCAACCAGCCCAGACCCCGAGAACACAACCAGATCGTTAGAATGCCAAGCAATAACAAGACAACGTAGGTGACCAGGATTTCCGAGCCATGAAAGCCATTGTGTAAAGTCATCAGGTTGAAAATGAAGGGCCCGGCTGATGCCCCCTGCGGCAATGTTTCCTGAAGGTCGGACCATAATTTTAAACTGGTGGACCAACCCAGGGCAGCAAAGCTCAGGCCCAATGCCAGCGCGGCCAGGTATAGCTCACCGGCGCGACGCAACAACCGCCGTGCAGCCTGTGTAAATGTCTGGCGTGCCATCAAAATCCCCAGGACATAGCCAGAAATCAAGAAGAAGCCCTGGGCGGCGGTGGTATAAAACTTTCCTTGAAAGGTGAAAACATAGAAAGCTGATTGATTTAAAAAGAGATGGTCAACTACCATCACCAGCATGGCGTAGCCGCGCAGGAAATCCAGGCGCAGGTCGCGTCCCCCCTGATAATCATATTTCCAAGGCAGGTGTAAGAAACGGGCGTCAGGTGCAGTCATCCGGTCTCTTTACGGAGTTTGAGCATCTCGATATGTTGCCGCAACCAGACCGGGTCACGACTTTCTGTAGAAGCCAAAATAGCTCTCAATGCCAGTGCCTCTGCATCGGCGGCCTTGAACCAACCGATTTCGGTATCTCGCATCCTGGCCAGACCATATTGCAGAACGAAAGGCAGTACATCCCCCACGGTATGGGCCAGCAATTCAGCCTTGCTCCACACCGGCTGTGGCGCATTACACAGCATATAGATGAAATCATGGATGGATTCTAATTTTCCATATTTAAATTTATTATCGTCCGGCTGACTCTCACGCTGCTGTTGATAACGTTCGAGGATTACTGGTATCGGGCAGGCCAGGTCGAAATCCGCCCATTCCAGACAACGGATGGCAAACCATTCCGAGGTAGGCATGATGGGTGATTGTACTATAAAGTTACGCCGGTTAAGATTACTTCCTAATGCCGGCGGTTGAATAATCGGCGATTGGGTACAAGAGGTGACTTAGATTGCTGCGCATAGTGCGCTCGCAAAACTGAACGGTTTGCCCATCTGTGATCTTGAAGAGCGTCACAGCGGTGATTTACTATCGGTGGTTAACGCCGACGTGGGGCGCTTGAAATCGCTGACCGAAACCGACCTGCTAGATTTACTCGGTCAGGTAGCGCGAAGGTGGTCTCTATAGCTACCTGCACCAGCTTCAATTCAAGGATTAACGGGCGGCCGGAGCCTGCACTCCCCGGCGTAGCAGGCCGATCACGCCAGGCACAAACAGCAAACCGAACCAGAAGAACAACAGGACCAGACCTCCCAGCAGGTTCACCGGTTGACTGATGGCCGAAAACCAGCCTGCCATCAGCGCGCCAAGCATTGTTAGCACGATGACGATGATCGCCAATGAAAAAGTGATCAGATAGATGGATTATTTTCCCTTATAGAGCAAATAGATGATGGGCACACTCATCGGACTGAGTACAAACCCTTTCAGGTCGGGGTTCACCAGGATGTAGACCTGGTCATACATGAGCGGTAGAGCCGCATAATCTTCCAGGAGAATTGTCTCAGCTTGCTGATAGAGTTGCAGACGGCGCGCCGGGTCGAGTTCGCTGCGCGCTTGCTCCAGCAACCCATCCACCTGGGGATTGGTGTAGCCGGCGAAATTATATTGGCTCTGGCTGTAAAACAGGATATCTAAAAAGTTCTGTGGATCAGGATAATCCGCGCACCAACTGCTATCCACCATGTGAGCCTGCATCTGACGCACCGTTTTGACATAGACTTCGGGTGCGATCATTACCAGCTCGACTTTCACACCCAATTCCTTCCGCCACATACTGAGGATGGCGTCCAGCATGGGATTTTCATCGCCAGCCTGCCCACTGGTCACATACTTTAAGACTGGCATCTGCCTGGCATACTTTGAGGCGTTGAGCGCGGCCCGCGCAACCTGGGGGTTGTATGCCAGCGTTGTTTGACTGATAGTGAAGCCTGGCATGGCTGGCGGTAATATTGTATCCGCGCGCGGGACCAGCTTCTCGTAAAACTGTTGAGTCAGCTTATCCCGGTCAATCGCCAAAGCGAGCGCCTTACGTACATTCGGATCATCCAGGGGCGGTAGCATATTGTTAAAGTAAATAAACGAGGTACATAAACTGCTGCCAGACTGCAGGCTGCCATGCAAGGGGTGGTTGGCCTCCTGGATTGCCTTGACCGACGTGACCGGCACCCCGGTGATGTCAATTTCGCCTGCCTCGAACATACTCACCGGATTGCCAGCCCGCTCCAGCAGGTAAATTACATAGCGTGACCTGGCCTGTGTAGGATAGGCCTCGTTCCTTTCGTATATCAGCACCTCGCCCTTCTTATACTGCTTGAGGCGGAAGGGTCCACTGGCATTGGGGTTGTATATCCAATCCGCGCCAGACTTTTCAATGCTGGTTGGATCCACTACAAAGCTGGTGGGATAGGTGAGTTTGGCGAGGAAATAGGGCTTGGAGTCATCAATCGTCACCACCAGCGTGCGCGCATCCTTGACCTGGACGCCCGAGATCTCGGTCGCTTTTTTGTCCAGCTTGTCGTTCACGCCCCGGATATCACCCAGGTAGGTGCGTACGGTCTCTGATCCGAGCTGGGGGTCGGCAGCGCGCTCCCAACTATCTTTCACCACCTGGGCAGTGATCGCTTTTCCATCGGCGAAGGTGAGCCCAGTGCGCAACGTGAAGGTGTAGACTTCCCCGCTTGGGCTGACTTCCCACTGCTCAGCCAGATCAGGCTCAATCTGTAACTGCGGCGTCATGCGCACCAACCCGCTAAAAGTCAAGCCAACATAACTAAAAGCCCCGGAAGTCGTCAATGCCGGGTCCAGATATTTCGGCAGCGGATCGCTGCCCAGGAAAACCAAAGCTTCGCGGCGGTTGATTCCATAGAGAAGCGTGGGATTGAGATCAATGCTGGCGAGGAATCCATCCAATGTGGTCCGGGTTCCCTCGATAGATTCAGCCAGACCGATAAACATGACCACCAGACACCGGCTACCGTAATTCGCGATGTAGATTTCCAGGGAGAGCTGGATTCCATTATTTTTTGCGCTGATCACGCCTTTTTTCAGTGGAATATTATTCGCCAACCTGGCTTCTCCCGCCTCCTTAGCTGTCGCCGAAGGGTCATCTTTGGCGACAGTGGTTTTCATTTGTTTTAGCATGGTCGTGAGATCGCAGGAGGGATCGGTCGGCATCAACATCAGGCTGATTTGAATGAGTGTCCGGCTATTCCTGAGCTGGAGAGTACCCTTAATACCATTGGCAGCTTTGCTGGTGCCCTCTTCAATGATTTGATAACCAGTGGGAATCAATAATGTGAAACCAGCCTCCGAGGCGTAATACCCTACCGGAGTCGGCGTGAGAGTCGGTGTTGGCGTGAGGGTTGGCGTTGGGGTCAGGGTAGGGGTATATGTTGGAGTGGGTGTGAGTGTTGCGGTCGATGTTGGGGTAGCCGTTGGGGGCGGCTGGGTAGGGGTGTAAGTTGCCGAAGGTGTCAGGGTCGTCGTGGCGGTCGGCAGCGGCGTCACTGTTTGCCGGCAACCCATCAGCAAACAGGTCAACAGGATCAGTCTGAATAGCTTATTCATGGTACCTCCCGAATGAATGTTTCCTCCGGTAAAAAACCCAGGCGCTAAAGAGAAGGAGGGGAATCGAGGCGGCGCACACTTTCCCGCTGCCTGACTGGGAGTCACTCGTCGCTGAGGGGGTCAGGCTGACCGACTCCGTGGAAGGAGATATGGTCATGCTGGTAGTCGCGGTGGGTGGAGCTGTAGAAGTTTCTGTTGCCATGAACGTTGGTGTCACCGCAGATGGTAACGTAAGGTGGGGCGTTGCGGATGGTCGCACAAAGGGCGTCCAGAGGGCCAGCGTGGCAACAGTGGTCGCGGTGGCCCCGGATTGGCCTGGTGATTGGGGCGTTGGAGCTGGAAAACCTAAGGAAACCCGCCAGGCCGCTTCCAGCCCGGCGGTATCCAGGTCATACACAGCCTGTAAGGCCTCGTCAATCATCGTACCAGACTGTAAGGCAGTCAGCAAGGCGCTCATTTTAGCAGGACCGAATTTTCTAATTAGAAATTCGACCACCAGCTGGCTGTGGGCATAATCCAGGATCGCCTGGTCGCCATAGGCTGAAAATTCCCCTTCCAGAATTTTTAGCGTCGGCAGGCGGTTGTCTCGAATAGCATCCAGAACCTGGCCTTTCGCCTCGCTCGAGAGCGGTTCGGCCACGTGTTGCGCCAACCCTTCCAGCAACCAGAGGGGAGTGAGGACGCCGAAGCAGTTAAAAGTCAAATCGCTGACCACCAGATGGCTGATTTCATGCGGGATGCTGGACTGCGCCCAATCGAGTTGAGCCGAATTAATCGCCAACAAGATAAGATCCTGACCGGTGATGGCTACACCGCCCGTCCAGGTCGCACTTTGCACCAGCACCTCCCGTAAGGCTTCGGCGTCGGGATAAATCACCAGACGGATGGCGTCCTGGAACTGTGCACCAGTGCTGAACTGCAAATCTTTAAGCCCATTCGCACCGATCACAGCCAGGCGGTTGCCGAAAGAGCGGTCGCCCAGGTACCATTGCACGGTGACCGAGCCGGCGGTCGTGCTTTGCCAGGTGTGGCGTTGATCCTGGATTACCAGGTTTTGCTGATCGGTGATTAATTGATTACCTTCTGCATCTTCAATCTCCCAATGCCATACCAGTTGTTGACCGGGCAATAACGCCTCAGCCTGCACGAAATCCAGCGTCCAATCCAGGTCAACCGCCAGGGCAGGTGTGAACTGCATCGGTCGGACCGCAACCGAGTCCTGACAGGTGCGCCTTTGGGTGTCATAGACTAAGTTGGCTTTCGTGATCGCGCGGCTGCTCTGAGCCGATAGGGAAAAGGTGATGTTTTCGGGTAAATTTAACTTTACTGCGTCGCGAGTCACCCGGATCGTCGCCTGCGCGGGAGTAACAGTCGGCCTGAGCATCACGATAAATACCGCAGCGGTAAATATCACACGTAATACGAATTTTACAAAAATCATTGGCTCACGGATTGACAGGTTTTTACTAATTTGAAACACGAAGGCCACTAAGAATTCACCAAGAGTCACGAAGGCGTTTTCTATTATTCTTCGTGCTGCTTCGTGATTCCTTCGCGTTCTTTGTGTTTCATATTTAACTCTCACCCAAAGAGCGTTAATCGGATGCCATTGACAAGCTTCGCCCCCGGTGAGCACAGGTAGACGATGGCGGCGGTAATTTCTTCGGGCGTCGACCAGGCGGAGTTGACCAGGGATAGGCCTTTGTCGCGTTGGTGGTCAATGTCAATGGCGCGCACCTGCAGGATGTTAGCGGTCAAGCCCTTTGACTTGCCCTCCTGTGCGAGGGTCAGCGTCAACGCCTCTTCGGCAGCTTTGGCAGTGGCATAGACGCCCATTTTTGCCACTGGATGGTTTGCCATAGGTGAGGAAATCACGATGAAGCGCCCCCGCCCGCTGGCGATTAACAAGGGCGTGAAGGCCTTAATCAGATGGAAGGTAGTCAGCACATGCTGGTCCAACATCATTTTCAGGTCTTCGCTGCCCGTCTCGACCAGTTCCTTCCCGCCCACCCATCCCCCCACCAGGTGAATCAGAATATCTGTACGTTCAAACTTAGCCTGAACCGCTTTTAGTGCAGTTTGCACTGCGCTGGCATGCCGCAAATCTGCCGCGAGAGTCAAAGTCCGTTCGAACGGCAACTCTAACGAGCGGGTCATCGAGCTTAGTTTTTCAGCATTAGTGCTGATCAACACCACGTTCGCCCCCAACTTAATGAAAGTACTTGCCACCACTCGTCCCAACCCGCCGGTTGCTCCCGTGATTACTACGCCATACCCCTCGTAATTCATCGCTGCTTCCCTCCTACTCGTGTAATGCGTGGACTTGTTCTTCGGTCATCCCTTCCACGAACGACCGATCGTGCTGTTCAGCTAAATGTTTCATCATCGTAGCCGTAATCCTGCAGCCATAACGCGCGCAACTTGTTCAACATCCCAATCCCGCGTCCTTCCTGTCGCAGGTAAAGCACGATCCCCTGCTCTATCTGCCCGATCGTTTTCAACGCACCTTCGAGCTGGTCGCGGCATTCGCGGCGCAGCGAGCCGAAGGTGTCCCTGTCAGGCACTCGGAATGCAGGCGCATAAGCCCATCTTCTGCATTGGTCACATCGCCGCACAGCAGGGCGATATGATCCTGGAGATCCCTGTCATTATAAAAAGCCACGATGTGATAGCCGCCGTACTGGGCAGGCAGGTGGGTGCCAGTCATAATCGGTTCCTTGATCCAGTAACGACACGTATACGGGGAGATATTTTACTTGGATAATTGTACTACACCGTGAATCAATTATCCTGGTGGCGAAGCCGGTAGATTGGGTTGCCGTGCGAAACCCAACACACCGTAGGTGTATAATGACAAGGATCTTATACACCGCCTGCAACACTCACTCTCAGTGCAAATAGCGACGCCGTTGCTTTTTTCAACCGACCTATGCAGAGGTTCAACTACGCAGTGTCAACAGGCTGAGTAAGAACTGGAAATGATCAGGTCAATAAAGTGAATCGTCTCATGCAGAATGCCAGTGAATCGCCCATCGACCAAATCCTGCAAGGGGACTGCCTGGAGATATTATCCACCCTGCCCGAGAAATCGGTGGACCTGGTCTTCGCTGACCCACCCTACAATTTGCAGCTACAGAACGAGCTCTGGCGACCCAACCAGACACGCGTCGACGCGGTGGACGATGCCTGGGATCAATTCAGGGATTTCACAGAATACGACCGCTTTACCCGCGCCTGGCTGACCGCCTGCCAGCGAGTACTCAAAGATACCGGCACACTATGGGTGATCGGCTCCTACCACAACATCTACCGCGTTGGCACGATCCTGATGGATCTCGGCTATTGGATCTTGAATGATATTGTGTGGATCAAAACCAACCCAATGCCCAATTTTCGAGGGGTGCGCTTCACCAATGCCCACGAAACCCTGATCTGGGCGCAGAAAATCAAGGGGGCGCGCTATACTTTCAACCACCAGGCGATGAAAGCACTCAACGATGACCTGCAAATGCGCAGCGACTGGGAGATCCCGCTGTGCACCGGTAAAGAAAGAATTAAGGTCAATGGTGCCAAAGCGCACGCCACGCAAAAACCGGAAGCGCTGCTCTATCGCGTCACCCTCTCAAGCACCAATCCGGGGGATGTTGTACTGGACCCCTTCTTTGGCAGCGGTACCACCGGAGCAGTGGCCAAGAAACTACACCGGCACTGGATTGGGATTGAGCGGGATGCGGGCTACGTGGCAATTGCTCAACAGCGCATCAACGCTATAAAAGACGAGTCATTGCGAGCGGAAGTGTTTATATTTCCCAACAAACGTAACCGCCAGCGCGTGCCATTCGGCGTTTTGGTAGAAAATGGTTTCCTTAAACTAGGGCAAACGCTCTACTTCGGTAAAACCGGTCAACAAACGGCTATCGTACTGGCTGATGGGGCGCTCAGCTATGCCGGTCGGACCGGCTCGATTCATCAGATCGCCCGTGAAATCCAGAACGCGCCATGCAATGGCTGGGAATCCTGGTATTACTTGGACCAGGTCACTGGTGAACGGCTGGGGATTGATCAACTGCGTGAACGCTATCTGCGAAGTATTCAGCCGTCAGGTGATGAGCCAGCTACATCATCAGAATAATATTATCGACTTTCATCTTCACCCAAGGATTCGGTATGGAACAAGGCGATCCAGGCGTTTTCGATAGCCATCATCCGCCCTGATATCGCTGAGATTAACCGAAAGGGGGATATAATTGCAGTGGAGCAAATCGATGCAAAAAGATTGGCCACGGCTACTGAGCATGCTGCATGATGAACTGGGGTATACCGTGCGGGAGGGACCGGAGACACTCGGTTATGAGCTGTTTTTCGTGGATCTCTCATCCTGGAAACTACGTCTTTCCAATCGCACGCCGGTCATCTGGGTCAAAACCACCGATTTAGATCATGTTCGCTCCCAACATGTCATCCAGAGTCTGACCGACGTGGTACGGGAGCGCAATCTGGGCCGCCAGATCGGTCTGGTGCTGGTGGATGGCAACAGCGGTCCGCTGCTCAGACACAAAGGCTCCCTGAGTTACAACCTGGTACTCATCGGTTCAGAAGAGCAAAAGAAGCTGCTCGCCTCCCGCCGCCCGAGTGGTGAGTTGCTCGATATGATCTCCGTCCAGGTGCCGATCTCTTTCCTCTCCCCATACGAGACGCGCGCACCGGTCATCGGCAGCCGCTTCTTTGGGCGCGAGCTGGAAATTTCCCGCATCCTTTCCAATCCAGACTCCAATCAGATCATCCTCGGTATCCGGCGGATCGGCAAGACCTCCCTCCTACGCGAAATCGAGCGTCTCCTGCTCGAACGCGACGAAGCGGCGCGGGTGATCTACCTGGAATGCAGCGACCTGCTCTCCACCGACGACTATATCCGCGAGGTGGTGCGTAAGCTTAACCCGCGCGAGCTACCCCGCCTGCAGATGCAGAAGTATATCTTTTTCTTCCCGAATTTTCTAGAGCGAATGAGCAAGGTGCATAACTCCAAGATCATCTTCTTGCTGGATGAAATTGATAACCTGGTGATCATGCAGCGCGGCGATTGGGAGCTGTTCCGTATGTTGCGCGCCAGCTCGAACAAAGGCGCCTGTCAGTACATCATTGCTGGTTTTCGAGAGGCGATGCGTGAGCAGTATTTACTCGATTCGCCTTTCTACAACTTTGCCCAGGAAATCCGCCTGAGCGAGTTTACCCGCCAACAAGCCAGGGACCTGATTGTCACACCGCTGGAGAACCTGCGCGTGCGCATTCACAGCCAGGAGGAAGTAGTTAACCGAATTTATGAAGAGACCTCCGGGCACCCCAACCTGATACAATATTACTGCCTGATCCTGCTGCGCAATCTGGATCAAACCGGCCGGCGGGAGATTGGCCCCGAGAACTTGATTGACGTCTATGCCGATCCAGGATTTAGCAGCCATTTGCTGACTTCTTTCATGCAAAATACTGAAAACCGGGAGAAAGCGTTGGTCTATGCCATTTTGTTGACCGGTGAAGAGGTCGAAAAGAAAGGTTTTGGCTTTGATACCCTGGATGACGCCTTGCGCAAGGGGGGGATAGCGTTGACTCAGAACGCCCTGGATGAGGCATGTAACCTGTTAACCCTGGCTGGCATCATCCAACGCCGTGGGCATTTTTTTTACTTCACCTCGCCGGTCTTCACCCGGGTGCTACGCCAATCGTATGATCTGAATTACCTGTTCCGCAAGGTGAAAGAAGAGGGCTATCGTGGAACAGACTCATAGAGATGAAATGATCAATCTCATGGTTGATGCACCTGCCTCCGTGCGTTACCACCGAGAAATAATCGAGCAAGTGATCCAATGCGTCGAGGAACGCATCTACTGCGCTTTACTCGGACCACGGTTGTGTGGGAAAACGTTGTTGCTGCAATATCTCGAACGACATCTTGCCGGTCTCTTGGGCTGGACATGCGTTTACATTGACCTGGAAGACCTGCGCGCCGCCACCCAGCAAACCTTCTTCGCCGACCTGATCCAGCACACTGCCAACCGGTTGACGGAGTTAAGCTCCATTTCAATCCCTACTCCGCCAGACAACGAGGCCAGTAGCGCCATCTTTCGTGCGTTCCTACATGACTGCCTGGGTTTGCTCCACTGCGACCTGGTCTTGATGATTGATCCCTTGGAAGCCTTGCCCACCGACCTGGCACAGGCTTTACTCACCTCGCTGCGCGCGGCTTATATGGACCAGCAAATGCAGGATTACCAGGTCACGGTGATTCTCTCAGGGGCGCTCAGCCTGGCGACCCTGACACTGGGTGAATCGTCGCCCTTCCGCGGCATCGCCCGCCGCGTCTTTATAGACGATCTCTCTTCCGCTGACAGCCTGGCGATGATTCTGGAATACCTGGCGGAGAACGGCGTCAACGCCACCCGCCCAGCGATCGAGCGCTTACATCAAGCCACCTGCGGCGACTTATTCTTGATCCGTAAACTTTGCCAGGATGCAGTGGATTTGACCAATGCCCGGCGCAATCGCCAATTACGTGTGCGTGACGTGGATACGCTGATTAACCATTTCCTGGGTGGCGAGGTACTACGCTACGCCCCCCTGGTCGAAGCGATTCGTCTGATGGAGGATGATCCCGACCTGCTCATCTGCGTTTTGAAAATCCTCCACGAAGAGCGTGTTCTGCGCAGCGCACTACCCTTACCCCTCTCGCCCGATCTTGATCCACTTTACCTGACCGGCGTATTTCAACGCGATGTTCCTCCGAACGAACCGAGCGGGGAGGCGTACCAATTCCAAAATATGATATACCGCCGCTTCTTGATCGAACACTTCACCCCGGCACGCGTGGGTCATGTACTTACCATGACCGGACGGTGGGATACGGCGATGGACTACCTGGGTGCCAGCATCCTGGAGGGCAACCGCCAATCCATCGCTGACCTGCTCCCGGCAACCATCAACTCGATGTACGCCGCTGAGACGATCATTCAAGCAGTGCGTTACCTGCGCAATGGATTGGCTACTGCTTTTGACTTACGCGAAGTGCAGGTGTGGTTCTGCCCGGCGCCTGAAAATCAACTCCGCCGCGTCGGCCCACTGGAAGCTGACCAGGCCACATCATTGACTAACGAGGAGGGCAGGGTTGAAACGACAATGAACGTCCAGGCCGACCGGTTGGAAGCGCGCGCCTTCCGACAGCGAGCGCCTTTGCGCGGCCAGGAGAGCGAACTGAGCGTCGTGCGCGCATTCCCTCTGCTCATCCAGGGTAAGAAGGCTATCGGTGTGGTATCGGCGAAATCACCCGCACTACTGGAAGGACAAGCGCAGGATGGCTTCCTTGACCTGCGTGAACGTGACCAACACCTGACCGGTTTCCTCAGCCAGGCAGCCCGGGCATTGCATGCTGTACACATCCGCCGGCGTGAACTGACCATAGCGGGTAAGGTGCAGGCCAGCCTGTTGCCCGATCGCTTGCCCGAAAAACCTGGCTGGCAGGTCGCAGCGCGCTGGCAGCCAGCCCACGAAACTTCCGGTGACTTCTATGATTGCATCCCATTGCCAGATGGCAAGCTGGCTGTGGTCATCGCCGATGTGGTGGATAAGGGCATGGGGGCGGCGTTGCTGATGACCCTCACCCGCACCCTGATCCGTACCTACGCCGACGAATTTACCGACGAACCCGGACGTTTACTGCAGGTAACCAACCAGCGCATCATCGCTGACCTTAATTATGGGCAGTTCGTCACCCTGTTCTATGGCGTTCTGGATCCATTCAGTGGTCGCTTGACATATTGTAACGCCGGTCACCCACCGCCCATCTATGTCGCCGGTGACAGCAGTCAACCTGAGACAACTTTAAACAAGACAGGCATGGCCTTAGGTGTGGAGCCAGAGGAAAGCTGGGCACAGGCAGTGCAGTTGCTCTGCCCGGGTTCCGTTCTGCTGCTCTATACGGATGGATTGTTGGAGATGCAAAATCAGCGCGCGGAGTTCTTTGGCTATGTGCGCATCTTGAACTCCCTGCAATGCGCGAGAGAGTGCAACGCCCAGGAAATCCGGGATTTGCTGTTTGCTGAAGTCCTGACATTCGCTGGCAGTGAACCCCAGGCTGACGATATGACGATGCTGGTGATCAAAAGGGAGCGGTCAAATCATTTGGAACTATAGGATGGTACACTCCTCACAGGAAAAAAAACCAGGTTTACTTTCGAAATATTGATCTTCCGACTTAGCTTGAGATTGATTGATACAGGCCATGAAACGGAATTTCTTCCTATTGGTTGTTCTACTTCTGTCAGGTTGCGCCCCCCTCGCTGTAACCTCAACCCCCAGCCCGATAGGCTACGATCTCCAAACCAGGATAGGAGCAGACACCCCGCTGGTAAGTAAGGTGCAGGTAACAGAGGTTATCCAAGGTAAACATGTTCAAGGCGCCGAAAAGCCAACTTCAATTCCTTCACCCATCCAAAAATCCCCGGGTGAGGTCATTGATTGGGTGAAAGTACTGCAAGCAGAAGCCAACTGGGTGCTGCTCGAACAAGGGTGGAATGTCACAAATGTTGAATTGTGGAATATTGTCAAGCAATCGGAAAGAATCAAATTCAATCAACGCCTCTGGACGGAACGTGCAGAAGTCGCCAGCTCATTTACCGGCGAAGCGGAAGTCCAGTTTCGCCAGGTTCAGCCAACCCGTTGGAGGGAGAGCGGCAGTTAAAAATCATCTCCCCGTACCAATCCCTGGAAACCAGCTCAACAACCGTAACCCAGAGTATTCATCAAGGTGAAGGTGCCTGGAGAATTGAGAGTAATGAAAATGGGAATGTCTGGGGAGAACCTTATCAATATCAGCAAACCTTGACCTGGCGGACGCTGGATAATAATCACTATGATATCGAAAATAACAGCTCCATGCAATATCCCGAAACCGGCGAAACTTTCGGCGAGAGTATTTATTACCAGGTGGAAGATCAAACGAGCGGCGCCTTAGTAGCGACAATTGAACGATATGAGGCGATTTTTACAAATCCTTCCCGGAGTGAAAATTTCACGCTAACCAGCACTGGTCGTTACTCGATCCAGGAACAAAACCAGGATAATTATCAGATCAACTGGACAATCCCCATCCAATACCAGGGCAGCTCATCCAACCTGGCTGGGGAGGGCATCATCGTGCAATCCCAACAGGATGACCGTAACCTGTGGCAGGGTCGCATCACAGATCTCACCCGGGATACGACCTTCGTATACGCACTGGATCCAGCTAATATCATCGTTCTATTCGCAGCCCGCAGCGCCAGCAAAACACTCACCCAGTTATTTCTTGAATATATTGGGGTACCAATCTTAGGACTGGGCATCACCGAGGCGACCACCGGAGCGGTGAGTTCGATCGCCGATCGCACGTGTGTCTACGCTCAAGATCGCCAGCCCCCAATCATCAATCAGATCCTGCTCCAGCCAAATAAACACCAGACCAAAACCACTCTTCAAATCGTGGCATACGATCCATCAGGTTGGAAAATAAGCAGGATTGAGGCGGATATAAAACTATTATTCATCCAGATATTGGATGAGACAACATTCGAAGTCGTAAATCTTTCAAACCAGGAATTTCAAGGCAACGTCAAGGTAACCCTAGAAGATAAATCGAAGATAAAGAATGCTGGTAGCGGCTCGATCTGGCTGCGGTTACAGGCTGATACCACGAACCCATCCATGATTGACTTTGTCTATGGGAAGAGCGGGGCGGACGCCAATGGAGGTTACCAGGAAGTTACACTGACACTATACGATGAAGATAGTGGGATGGATCCAGATTCGATATCCGTCCAATTGTATAGCGGTAAACAAGAGGTTAAACCTTCAGAATTCTTCTTTATCACCCGCGATCCATTCTCCGGCCCAGCACAATATGACCGGGCTGGCAATCTGGTGGTTAAATATATAATTCATAACAGCAGTGACCAACAGATAACCATCAACCTGAAGGTTAATTATGTTGACCGCGCCGGCAATCCTGGTGCTTATACTGCCCAGGATATCAAGGTTCCTGGAAAAACAAAATAAATTTACTACACCACCGGCGCAGCATTCACATACCAGGCCGCCACCCATCCACGCGTGCCATCCCTGGTCTGGACATGCAACCACTCGGCCTGTTTGCCGATCCTGGCTTGGGCTGCGCTCAAGTCCGCCTCGATCACCTGCAGGGCTTCATTGCGCGCCGCGCTGGCGATGCGCGGTGAGTTTGTGCTGGCCTGCGCCCGCACATTTAATTGATCGGTCGCATACACGGTCAGTTGGGCTGTCCCAGGCGTAGAAGCAGGGGGTATCCCTTGCCCTTCGCGCACCAGCCAGGCTGCCACAAAGCCCCGGTGCCCTTGCGGGGTGCTGACATCAATCCACTGATCTTTCTGTCCGATCCTGGTTCGCGCCAGGACTTTGTCACCCAGCACAGTCAACGCATCACTGGTAGTGACCACGGTCAGGATATTGGCGTCGATTGCTGGACGCGCCCGCACATTGAGTGTGTTCAGGGGGAAGAGCACCAGATCGCTCAAGGGCAGCGGCTGGCCTGTCGCATGCACCAACCAGGCTGCTACGAAGCCGCGCACACCTTTCTCCGTCTGCACCTGCAACCATTCGCCTTGTTTACCGATCTTGGCTTGCGCGTTGTTGGCATCACCCAACACGGTCAGCGGATCAGAGAAAGACAGGGTGGCCAACACATTGTAAGCGGTGGCCGGGCCCGAGCGGAGGTTGAGGCGATCGTCAGGGTATAAAACCAGGTCGCTGGGCGGGAAAGCCTCTTCGATGGTTTGCACCAACCCTGCCCCAACATAACCGGGTAATCCACCTGCTGTCTGCACCAGCAGCCAGGCGTCTTTGTTGCCGATCACGACGCGGATTTGCTCAGCATCTCCAAGCACATTGATTACCTCACCCGCTGGCACGAAGCCACGCACGGTCGAGCTGACATCGGGACGAACATGCAGGCTTAATTGGCTGGCGGTATAGACCACCACTCCGCTTTGCGGAGGCAAAGGTGTGGGGATTGACCCCGGCGCATTGGGAGACTCCTCAGTCGCGGGCTGCAAATAGAGCATGGGATCCACGAAACTTGCCGGATAACCGGGGGTTTGCTCGCCTTCGATCTTCAATGTCAGATGCAGGTGTGAGCCGAACGAGTTTCCCGTATCATCGGCGTAGCCGATCAGGTCGCCCGCAGTTACAGTTTGATCTTTCACCACGAGAGTGCGCTTCAAATGGGCATACACCGTGTGATATGTGGTGCCATTGGCCTGGTGTTTGATGCGAATCTGTAAACCATAGGGGTGATCCTTAGGTGCACTCGACATATAGACCGTGCCATCCGCGCAGGCATAAATATTTGCCCCGTCCGGGGCGTACAGATCCACCCCTTCGTGACCGGGCAGCCCAAAAGGCTTATAGGTTGCCGGGTTCATCCCGAATCTTTGGTTCACCCGGCTGCTATCCACCGGCCAGCGCAGGGGAATGGCTGGCGGGGCGAAGGCGATCCCGGCTGCAAACGAAGGCATCTCGGTTACTTCAGGCACTTTAAGCTGAGGTGTGTAGTCAATCAGGAAGAAGCCACGCAGGAAATCGCCTGTAGATTGGCTCATCTGTAACCCCTGGCTGGGATTATTCAGGTTAACAGTGAGGGTTGGCTCTTGACCAGGATAGTTCGGTTCGTACAGGTAGATCGTGATTACGTTGCTGGTGGGATTGTAATCGTAGCCAGTCGCAACGACCTGGTGATTATGGGTAGGATCGCCTAATCCCTTGACTCGAATCAAAGCCAATACCACCGGATTGCCTTTATCCAGTGCCCGGCGCAGCTTGGGGATCTCGTACCGTGTCATCCACTGGCCGATATTGCGGTCCTCGCTGACCATCCATTGAATAACCTTGATCAACACCGAAATTTTCAGGCTGTCTAACTGGCGATCACACAGGTAGGAGAAAAGCTTATTGGAAATTTGATCCACCCGATCGTAAGTGGGAACCGGTTTACCTGCATAGAAATAATCCAGGGCGCTGAAGGACATCCCCCCACATAAACCATAGACAACATCACTGAGGTGGATCTGTCCGACAAACGGCAACTGGAATTTTACAGGGAACTGGTACTCAAAACGGTTGATAAAATTAAAACCGTTCGATTGAGATGCAAATTTAGTTAAAACGGGAGACATAGAGCACCTCCTGACTATTTGAATATACCACGCAACCAATCAACGAGCTGCTGCCAGAAACTCACCTCAGCCGGCGCGCCAGGCACTATGATGAAAGCTGAGCTGCCATATTGGTTTATGAAGGCAAAGGGCAAGCGGGCATGACCTGCGCCAATGGGACTCTCGCTCCCCCACGCTTCTCCCCAGCTGTTGCGTACCAGGAAATACCCACCACCCGGCACATTGGGATCGGTCTCGTAACCGACCATGCACATGGCGTGCCCGCCCTCGACCTTTTCACCGGGTAGTGGCAAGCGGACATCGCCCGTGGTTTGGGTGGGCTCTCTGAACCAGTGCGTGAAAACGGGCACCGAGAAGGCCACCGGTGAGCCATGTGCCAGCGCCTGGCGCAGGCTGTCCACACTCGTTGGACTCAGCTTCGTGGAGTCCAGGATGCGGTATTGCGCCGCTTTGGTCAGGGCGCCAGTCGACGGTGGATCTTGCCCTTCGTTGCCTGGAACGGGATTTGGATTGTAAGGCCAGACGGATTCATCCGGGATGCCATCCACTTGCAGGCGCTGCATCCCCACCCGGATGTAGGTGCCAGCGCCGGGCGCCATGTCGTGTTTTTTACAATCCCAGTACAGAAATTGTTCGGACAGGTTGGATTGAGGGCTTTGCGGCCCAGTCTGGAATTCACGTGCAGCCGCGCAGGCGTGGGCGACACAGGTGCCGCGCTGCCCCTGGTCGCGCACCGGTCCGAAGCGCGCATGCATGTCAACGCTGGGGGGTAAAGGGGCAAAAGACGGTGGTGGGATTGGGCCGCCTCCCTCCTCGCGCTCATCCAGAGCGCCTAACCCATGCGGTTGGATATCACCGGGGGCAAACGACACACCGGGCGGTAGAGCCGCCTGGGCTTGTTCCACCAGGCGGGTAACTTCTGCTTCCGGCAAGCCGATGTAAGCGACCAGACCAGCCAGTCCACCCTCCTGGACTGCGGAGCTGACCAGCTCTTCAGCAGTGGTAATCCATAAATCAGCCAGCCGGGCGGATACTTCCACTGGAAAATCCGCTACCGAACTGAGGGGTGTACCTTTCTTCGTGACCATAAGATTATCTCCTTATCTGAACGTAGTCCATTACTATAAATCATCTACACGCAGATGAACGGCAGGATCGCCGAGGACCACATACCCCTCGGCGTCGTTTCGCTCGATCCAGCAAGCTGCCAACTCATCCTCAGCGATCACCTCACCAGATGATTTCCGCTCCAAGAGATCAGTCAGATTTGTCGAGAGAACGGTGTATCTTTCATTAATGTTTTTTACTGCATAGCCAACCGGCAACCCTTCCAGGATGCGTCCGATGGTGTTGCGCAGCGGCTTGATCTGCGCACCAGCCTCCGCTGTGGCAATCGAATAGCCCCAGGCGCGTTCGACATGTCCGATGACCGCCAGGGCGGCGCCGGATGGATGCGAAAGCAAGGCCTTGGGCAGCGCAGCGATGAAGGCGTTGGGGGCAATGGGGGGCGGTGCTTTGCCCGGCTTGTGGATGAAGCGATCACGCGCCGGGGTTCCCGCGCCGTAACAAGCGAAATGGAAGGTGATTAATCCCTGCAGGCGCGCATCTGGGGGCAGGTTGGCAGCCGAGAAATAATGCGCCGGGTTGATCTTCCCGAAACCAGGCCAATCCTGGCACAGCAGCGCCCCCTGCCTGGCGAGCTGGTCTACGTGCCCATTCGGCCAACCGACTCCGTGACTGGCGGTGAATAAGAAGGCGGGCGGCAATACGTCTGGCGGTGGTGCAAAAATCTGGGTCAGCGCCGCCTGGGTCGCGCCAGCTGCGATGTATTTCGCCACTTGAAAATTCATGTCCTGGGCGATCCCCGGCGTGGCAGCCTCATTCCCCAGTGCAGGAACGCCATCCGCCAGGGGTGTGACGAGTTGGTCGGCGCTCAGTTGAGTGGCGGTATCAAATTTGTGGCGGGTGCCAAAAAAGACAGCCTGGCGGGCATTCGGGATAAAGGCAGCGGTTTCGTAAGCAATCACCGACTGCACATAAGCCTGATATTCAGCGACGGTATCGAAGTGTAACCGGCCGACGGCATACTCGATATCGAGCAGATGACCGAAGTTAAACGGGATACGCGCCGGGCTGCCCACCAGCAGCAGGTAAAAGGGCACTTTCAACGGATCGCTGGCGCCAGGCGCGCTGCCATAACGGCCCAAGAAGTCCTTGAGTGAATCGTTTTGACGATATTCCATCACCTTCACCAACTGATCGTTGCCGATCCTATCCCGGCGATGGCGGATCAGAGGTTGGAGGGCGGATTTTACCGCATCATTCTCGTCCTGGTGGAAGACAATCCCCCATCCGACCTCCTGGATATTGGTCCAATCATGGTCAACCCCATAGAATATCGAGCTAAACACCTCTGCCATGTGAGCCAACCAACCGAGCAGACCTTTATCGGATTCACCGGTGACATAAGAGAGCAGTTGCCCGGGTGTGCGCGGCCTGACCAGGTATTGGCCGGTGACCCCGTTAATCCCATTGATGTAGATTTTCGCTTCAGGCATAGGACCTCCTTATCTGGTGGTGCTATACAACGAGGGAATGGCTATCCGGTGAAAGGAAGGTCAGAGAATAACCACTGGTTTCAGGGGGGTACTGCTTAACCAGCGCTTTCGTGTTTGCATTGGGATTGGCGATGAATAGATCCACATGAGCGCCACGCGCCATGGCTGACTCGACGATCCAGACCAGAGTCTGGAGATCTGGGTTACCGTCGTTCTTGTGCTTGCCGGCGGGAATAACATACTGGCGGGCGGGCACCTTGCGGTAAAACTCCTGGCTGGAATTCCGCTCGCTGCCATGATGCGGTACTTTGAGCACATCGACAGGGCATGTGCCATCCGGGTTGGCCAGACCGGTTTGCTGGATGCCGACCAGGACATCGTCGCCCCGACCATCGCCAGTCAGCAGGATGCGCCGCCCAGGGATCTCAGCCAGGAACATAATGCTGCTCAGGTTGGATACGCTCTTGTCAATCTGACGCGCCTCACGCACTGCGCTGGCTGCGAAGGGATCAGCTTTGTGTTTGGTGTACCATTTTAGCCAATCCTTGCGATAGCGTTCGAGATTCGGTTGCAGTGGACCGAGCACCCACAATCTCAAGTCATCCATTACCACCGGGCGTGGGGCGGTTTCCGGGGTAACCAACCGCTGAGTGAACCCCTGGTTGAGTGGGATTTCTAAAATCCTGGCCGCCTTTAAGAGATCCTCGCCTTGGGAGATGCTGTAGGCGATACTCTGCATCATACCACTCGCCACAGGACTGGCCAGGTAAGCCAGGAAAGGTTGCACCTGGTCGCTATCGCCAACCACACCCGGGCGGAAGGTGTTGTACCACAATTCATCCACGGGGATGACTGGCTGCCCACCGCTATTGCGCGCCTGGGCAATATCAGCCATCAAATCAACCAGCCCAACCACGTGATCTTCATCGATGTGGGACAAAATTACCAGATCCAGGCGACCATTGTGAGCATTGATATCTTGCAGTACGGATTTCAAATGATGATCGTAGATACCATCCGGACCCCCATCGATTAAGATGTAGCGATTATTGCCATTCTGGTTTGATTCGAGGATCAAACAATCGCCATAATCAGCCTGCACCATACGCAACCACAAGCCTGGTGCGTCAGCAGAAGCAGGTTGCCAAAGAGTACCCATGCGCTTCCTCCTTTCATGGACGATACTAAAATTGTAGCAAAAAACGAGAAAAATGCAACAGGTATTAAGCAGATTATAGCACTACTTTTCAGCCTAAATCAATCCAAATTGTAGTAAACATATTAATCTTTGCATATCTTCTTGACACATTAACTCAAAATATGCTACTATATTGCAGGGGCAATTGGTACCAGGCAAGGAGGCAGACGATGTCAGACGATGAAAAGGATGATGTGTTAACGTTCAATGGGCTGAATGCCACAACTGGTCAGTACCTGATCCCACCTGTCAGCCTGTCCGGGTTGCGCGATCGGGCTTACCAGCTTTCCAATCAACAAGTCTGGGGGAATGCAGATCACCGCGACGACCTGGAGGGTCGCGCTGACCAGGCCGCGGCGGACTTTCGACTGGCTGCCTTTATTGATCCGAAAAATTTAGCCGCCACTGGTTGGGGAATCATCTTCCCGGCAGCCGCTGATAGCGCACAGGTGGACGTCATCCTTGAAGCACTGGACGACCTGGTCAAGCTTCGCCAGGGACAGGCCAAAGAACGCTACAAGCTTTACCGCGCTGGCGCGGGATATCGTCAAGGGGAAACGGGACGCGAGTTTGCCGCACGACATGGCGTTCAACCCGGTTCGGTCAGGGGCGATAAAGTGCCCTATTACCTGTTGATCGTGGCGGATCCGCAAAGCATTCCCTTCCAATTTCAATATGAGTTGGATGTACAATTTGCCGTCGGGCGGATTTACTTCGATACATTAGATGAGTACGCCCAATATGCACGGAGCGTGGCGCTTGCAGAAAGCGAGACTCAACCAGTCCAACTGGCGCGCCGGGCGGTTTTCTTCGGCGTCGCCAACGGGGTGCAAACCCAGAAAGAGCTGGACTCAGAGAACCCCCTGGCAAGAGTGGACAAAGCCACCCAACTCAGCTATCGCAGCCTGGTACAACCGCTCTATCAATTCGCGACGGAACAATCAAAGGAGAATGGCTGGCAGGTAGAGCTGGTAGCATGGCAAGATGCCACCAAAGCCCGCCTGCAGCGCCTGATGGGCGGCGACCAAACCCCGGCGCTGCTGTTTACCGCCAGCCACGGGCTGGGATTTCCTTACGGTCATCCCGGACAATATCCCTTTCAGGGATCCCTGGTTTGTCAGGATTGGCCAGGACCGCGCACGCCTGCTGGAGATCTCCCCCGCGACTGGTACCTGGGGGCGGAAGATATTGGCAGCGAAGCCAGCCTGCTGGGCAGCGTGGCGTTTTTCTTCGCCTGCTTCGGCGCCGGCACGCCGTATTGGGACGATTTTGCCGCGGCGGAAAATAAGGACCGCCAGGCGTTGGCTCATCGCGCCTTCCTGGCAGCTTTACCCAGGCGGCTGCTCAGTCACCCACGCGGTGGCGCTCTGGCAGTGATCGGGCATGTCGAGCGCGCCTGGGGGTATTCTTTTAAGTGGAAAGGCACTGACGCCGAGCCCGAGTCGTTCAAGGATGTGCTGGTTGAACTGATGGCAGGTCTACCGGTCGGGCATGCCATGGAATATATCAACGATCGCTATGCGACCATTGCCACCGATCTGATCCAGCCGTTAGACGACTTGCGCTACGATAAAAACTACGATCCGTATAAGATTTCCTGGCTGTGGATCGCCAATAATGACGCCCGCGGATATGCCATCCTTGGCGACCCGGCAGTGAAAATCCCGCTGGCGCCTAAAGAAACAACCATTGATATACGACCCGGGCTGGAAGCAGTCACCCACCGCGCTGGACGCCTGCCAGCGGTGCTGGTGATCAATTCAGTCGAAGCCACTGAGAAAACGACTGTTCAGGAAGAGATCGCTCAACACACCGAAGCCACTGAATTCAGCCCGGTTGCGGAAAAACCGAACTCTTCACCTGCGAATGACCAGGCAGGAGCTCCAGTGAGTGTCGATAAAACGCCAGCAGGGGTCGATAGCGCGCCGCCCACCCAAAAGCTGGTTTCTCAGGAAAGGTTTACAGGAACCCAGACGGCACCAACCCGCCCTGGATCTCTTTCAGCCATGGATGGGCTGGCCCTGGCTTTACAGGTCTATACCAGTGACGCGCCGGTGAATTATTCCATGGGGGACGACGGTATGTCCTTCAGTATCCAGGATGACGCCAAAAACGCGGTCAAGTCGGTGGTCCAGAATCTCCATGGCGCGCTGCAAACCCTATCTAAACAGTTGCTGGACGCCGCCGAAAAAATGCTCACCCTGGAGGTGACTACCAGCCTGGTGCAGGACCTGAATACATTCGATCCCTTGAAAACAGATGGTGAGAAGCCTGATGTGCGCTTCAAGACCACGATCAGCGCGACTGGCAATATCCAGGTATTCCTGCCCAGCCAGGCTAAATCAATTGATGAGGTTTTGCTACAAGTGCACAAGGATATGGTGGCGCAGGCGCTGGCTAACCGCACGGAAACTGTCAAGACTGTCGGAGAGCTGGTCGCCAGCCTGTTCACCTCTGGAAAGTAAATCCTATGGCTGAAGCAGCGACCTTCCGCCTGGTCACACCGGGCGAGCCAGCCTTACTTGATGCACTCGACTTGTGGCAGATTGGCTCTCACCCAGAAGCCGCGGCTGGAAGTTCCCAGCCGTCTTGCCTGGTTTGGCGGGCCGATCTGCCCCAAAATCCCGACGAGGCGCAAACTGCGCTGACCAATCATGCCCGAGCATTAACCCAGACCAATCGGGCGCTTGCGGTCGCGGATATTCTATTAGAGAGTGACTTAATCACAGTGCAGGATGTGCGCGGCACGCCGTCCCATTACAGTCTGGGGTTAAGTGCTGATGAAGACCGTCTGGCGATCCTGGCGGGCGGCCTGGCGCATCAGCCTGAGCCAGTCGAATTCTCCACCAGCAGACGGGACGCGCGTTCGGACGAGATCGAGACGGTGAATACAATCGGGCGCTTTACCGGTCTGGTTCAGCGCCTGGTAGGTCAAATCAACCTGGTAGAAAGCGTCAGCGCAGGACGGCGTACTGGTCTGACCCGGCTGGAGTGGCCTGGCGGATTACAGACCTGGTGGGCGCCTGGCAGCCCACCTGCCTCGATTCCCCTGCATCTGCAGTTACTTGAGCAGGCATTGGCGACTCGCCAGGCCTGGATGCGTTTCTGGATGTTGATCTGCAGTACAACTGTAAAAATCGGATTGGCAATCGCCAGCGGGCCTTTCTTACCTGTCGCGCTCTTTACAGCGTTCAAGTACCTGCGCAAATTAGTTGAGCAAGCCCGCATGCTCAGACTGCCTGCGCCAGGATAATTCCATATAAACACAAGACATTGAAGTCATTCAGGAGGTTCAGATGAGTAACGGAACCAGCGAATTGATCGAAGCATTGAAGAAGGCGGGGCAGGCTCTGGCCAAACAGATCACCGACGCTTCCGAATTAACGGTCGAAACCCTGTGGGTGGTGGCCGACGAGAATGGCGAGGTCAAATGGCATGACGCAAAACCCGTCGCCCGGACCACGATTCAGTTGGATGGGGACAGCACACTGATTGTGCCCGTCAAGCTGGTCGGCGAGCAGATGATTATACAACAGGAGTTGCTGACAATCCACGAGAGCAACGTGCAAAATGCACGCCTTTACCGCGAAAAGATCTATGAAATGATTATGGAAGCGATAAAAGAAATCAGCGGACGTTAACCTACCGCCAGGCGAATAAATGACTGAATATGCTGATTTATATCTGCTTCTCTCCAGCCCGACCACCGGGCAGTACCAGGCTGAGCTGCGCTATTTCCAACCGGAAGATCTGACGGATAAAGGTTCTGCCGTAGCCGCGGTGCGCTTCGATTTTGATGCCCTGGCTACGGCTACACGATCACCGCTCGTTTATGGCAAACTTCTTTGCCAGGCCATCTTTACCGCTCCCGTCTTGAGTGCTTATTTTCTCCGTGCAAGAAGCAACGCCCAGGGCTATGGGCAGGAGCTGCGCCTGCGTATTCAGATCGACCGCAGCGCCCTGCCTCTGCAGGATCTACGCTGGGAAACCTTGCGCGATCCGACCCAGACGGATGCTGATTGCGCAGCTTTCCTGGCGGTGGACGCCAACCAACCTTTCTCGCGCTTTCTGCCCAGCGAGGACTGGTCGCGAGTGGACCTGCGCCCGCGGGGCCACCTGAAAGCCTTGATCTTCATCGCCAACCCGGACGAGCTGAACCAGCCGAATGGATTGCACCTGGACGGGCAGAAATTAGTCCGTGTGGACGTAGCCGGTGAAATTCAGCGCGCCACACACGGCTTAATTGAAGGACCCAAAGACCAGGGGATTACCGACCTGCCTCAGGTACGATTCATGGCGCGGACTGATTTACCCCTCGGCGTCCAAGCTGTTCCCGCCAGCCTCAAGAACCTGATCACGTTCCTGAGCCAGGATCAGGGCTGCGATATGCTCTATCTGGTCTGTCATGGGGCGTTGCTGCCAGAGAATCCGTTGGATCCGAAAAGCCCCCAACGCCCATTCCTCTTGCTAGAGAATGATGACGGCAGCTATGACCGGCGTGATGCCACCGAGCTGGTGAACTACATTCGTTACATGCCAGCGGCCCTGCGTCCACGCCTGGTCGTGCTGGCCTCGTGCCAGAGCGGTGGGAAGGGCAAGGTGCCGGATGCGCCTGCTGATGAAGAAGAGCGCAGCTACGATGGCGGCGCTCTGGCCGCGCTCGGTCCACAGCTCGTGCTAGCAGGGATCCCCGCGGTAATCGCAATGCAGGATAACATTAAAATGGCGACCGTAGCGCAGTTCACCCCGGCTTTCTTCACTGAGCTGCTGCGTAGTGGACAGGTGGACAAAGCCATGGCGGTGGCGCGCAATCTAATCCAGGGGCAATCGGACTGGTGGGCACCGGTGCTGTACCTGCGCTTGCGCGGCGGGCGGTTGTGGTACGATAGCGGCTACGCAGCCAGCGGCGGTGGCTTCAACGCCTGGCAGGGCGTCACTACCAGTTTGAAACGCGGTCGCTGCACGCCGGTCCTGGGCAGTGGCATGTTGGAGTTCCTGACCGGTTCACTTCATGAACTGGCGCGCCGCTGGGCTGGCAGTAGCTACCCCTTCGAGCAATATAACCGGGAGCAATTGCCTCAGGTGGCGCAATACCTGGCGTCTTCGCAGGGAGAAGGTTTACCGTACGAAGCCTTGTTGGATTTCTTCGTCAGCGAGTTGAAAACCCGCTTTAAGGACGACCTGCCGGCTGACCTGTTGCATACAGATACCCAGGGTTTGGATACCTATGAAATTGCCAGGCACTGTATGGCGATGATCGGCGCAATCGGCGTAAAACGCCGCACTCAAAATCCTCTCGATGAGTATACCATCCTGGCGAAGCAGCCCATTCCCATCTATATCACCGCCAATCCAGACTGCCTGCTGGAAGATGCGTTGAGCGAACAAGGCAAACAGCCCCAATCGGTGTATTTTTGTTGGAAAAGCAGCCTGATCACCCCCAAGACGGCTGAGGTTTACCAGAACCTGGTAAAACCGACCAGGGATAAACCCCTGGTCTATCATCTGTACGGCAGGCTGGATGAACCGCAATCGCTGGTGCTGACTGAGGACGATTATTTTGACTTCATGATGGGCGTCAACCGCACCGATGCCCAATTACGCATCCCGGAGTGGGTGACCCTGGCCTGGGAACAGAACGCACTGCTTTTCCTCGGCTTCCAGATGAGTGATTGGAATTTTCGTGTTCTGTTCCGCAGCATCCTGAATGAAGACCGGCGCAAATCGAAGCAGCGCACGCTGCGCTCGGTGGCGGTACAACTGCAACCTGGCGACGATAACCTGCAGCCAGAGCGGGCTGCACATTTTTTGGAAACTTTCTTTGGGGAAAACAAGCTCAACGTTTACTGGGGCGCCGCCGAGGATTACTTGCGTGACCTTGCAGCGCGTCAATCCCAAGGAGGTCCGTCATGAGCGAAGCTGTCGTCAGCGCTCCTCAGAATCCATATAAAAGCACCCGCGAGTTCTGCATTGGCGATAGGCTCTTTGGCCGCGATATGGAGATTGATGATTTTGTGAGCCGCTTGCTGACCCGCCGGGTCGTGCTGCTCCATTCACCCTCCGGTGCCGGGAAAACCTCCCTGGTGCAGGCTGGCCTGATCCCGCTATTGAATCGGCGCGGTTTTCATATCTTGCCCAAGATCCGCCTCAACCAGCTCCCACCCGCTAATCGCCTGCCGCCTGAACAAAAACCAAACCGCTTTCTATTCAGCGCATTGATGTCACTGGACGCCGGGCAGGGTATACCCGATGACCAGCATCTTTCGATCGAGACCCTATTCAGGCTGAGTCTTGAGCCAGATGGTCTGGTCAGCTACCTGGCAGCGCATATCCCTTACGCAGAGCAAACCAAATCTAAATCGAAAGCAGGCAGATCAGCCACGCGCCGTCTGCTCTTCTTTGACCAGTTTGAAGAAGTTTTATCGCTGGACCCGGTAGATTTAGTGGCGAAAAAGGATTTCTTTGCCCGTTTGATGCCCGTGCTTAGCGATAGCCAGTATTGCGTCATAATAGCCATACGCGAAGAGTACGTTGCCGGGCTTGATCCCTATCTGATTTACTTTCCCGACCGGTTGAGCGGACGTTTTCGCCTGGAGTTGTTAGGGCAGGAAGCTGCCTTGCAAGCCATCCGCAAACCACCCCAGGGGGTTAAGGTGAACTTCCGGCCCGACGCCGCCCGCGAGCTGGTAGGAAAGCTGAGTATGCTCACGACCCGTGAAGCCGGGCAGCCCGAGCAGGCGGCCGGGAAATACATTGAACCCATGCAGCTACAGGTGGTGTGCAGCGATTTATTCGATCGTCCACGGGATGACCAGTTCCAGATCACCAAAGCGGATGTGGAGAAATTTGGCCCGGTTGAAAATCCACTGCGCGCCTATTATGATAAGAAAATCCGTGAAGTTGCCCGGGGTGACCTGGAGTTCGAAGGCAAATTGCGCGACTGGATCGAAAAAGCGTTGATCATTGACGGCAGCCTGCGCAACACGATCCTGGCGAGCGAGGCAACCGAGGCTGGAATTGATAAAGCCACCTCTGTGGCGCTGATCCAGGCTAACTTGATGCGGGAGGAATCGCGCCACGGCCTGACCTGGTACGAGCTTGCCCACGACAGCCTGGTGGCGCTGGCGGTGAATTCCAACGCAGCCTGGCGAGCGCTGTATGCCAGCAAAGCACAGGTGGTCGCCTCGCAGTTTGAAATTTGGTCAGCCAACTGGAGTAAAGCCTCCCCCGAAGATCAGGAAAGCCTGCGGCGCGAGCTGGGGCGCGGCGAAGTCGTCATCGCAGGTCTGCGTGAGAAACTATTGCCGCGGGGCGAGGTGCTCGCCGAGGTGGTGACCTGGGGCGAAGCACATAACGACCAGTTAACCAAGGAACAGAAGGAATATCTGCTATTGGCGCGCATCGCCCTGCAATATCTGCAAACGCGCCTGGAAAACCGCGCTGTTTTAGGGGTAAATCTTGAAGAGACGGGGTGGGGCGTGATATTTTCGACAAGCGCCCCAGCCGTACTGCACGAGGCGCTGAAAGAGCTGCTCGATCACCGGCGATCTCAAGCTACACGCAACCAGGCGACCTATTATAAAGAGTTTATCGGACCCAGCGGTTACCGGCCCGGAGAAACCGTCCAGCAGTTTCTGGCGCGCAACGGCGCCGGCAGTGGACCGGCCAATCCCGAGAAAGTACCCTACTACCTGCTGATTGTCGGCGACCCGGTCGAAATTCCCTTCGAATTTCAGTATGGATTGGATGCGCTGTATGCTGTGGGCAGGATTTACTTTGATGAACCGGTCGAATACACCCGTTACGCTCACAGTGTGGTGCTCAGTGAGCGGGAGCATGCAGCAGGAAAATTTGATCTGCCCAAGCGCATGGTGATCTTTGCCACTGCCCACGCCGGCGATCCTGCGACGAAGTCTGCGCAAAATTTATTGGCAGAACCCTTGCTCTTGGAACTGACTGAGCAAGCGCCTACCTGGCAGGTGGATGGTCTGTTGGCTGCAGAAGCCACCAAAGCCCACCTGGCGCAGACATTGCAAGGCGAACAATCGCCGGCGCTGCTGCTCACAATCAGCCATGCTGCAATCTACAAGAAGGATCACCCAGATATACACTCCCGGCAAGGCGCCATCGTGTGCCAGGATTATCAATTCGGTAAACCAGCCAGTCCCGAAGTATTATTTAGCGGGGATGACCTGGCGCCCCAAGATGCCTTATTGGGTTCAATCGTGTTCTTGTTCAGCTCGTTTACTGGCGGGACTCCAGTGAAAAGCGACTTTGTGATCAAAACCAGGCAGCAGGACTCGATCGCAGATCAACCCTTCCTGGCGCGTTTACCGCAGAAGCTGCTCAGCCACCCCAACGGCGGAGCGTTGGCGGTCATCGCCCATGTGGACCAAATCTGGGCATATTCCTTTACAGAGATGAGCAGCAGCACCAGCGATATCGGTACGTTTATTAAAACTCTATCCCGCCTGATGCAAGGTCACACCGTGGGCAGCGCGATGGAGGAATTCAACCGGCGCTACACCTTCTTCTCCTCGTTGTTGGCGGATGAGCTGAAAGGCATCGTCTTTTATGGCGCACAGCGGGACGATCAACAATTGTACGCCATGTTAGGTCGCACAATAGATGCACGCAACTATATCGTGATTGGCGACCCGGCTGTGCGCCTGCTGGTGCATCCCGAGCAGGAGTACCAGGCACCAGCCGTGGGCTGGAAGCGTCCGAGCCTGGGTGAAGTGACTGCGCCGAGTATTCCAATGGAGCTACCATCCACTGAGCCTTTACCACTCCAGCCTGAAACTCTCATTGAGCCGGTAAAAACCTATGGAACACCCCGGGGAGGCGTTTCCACAGGCGGGCAACCCGCGCCTGGGACGGATCAGCAGGTGTTGAAAGTGGATGATATCTTCAAGGCGTTAAAAGGCGCAAAAATTAAGAAATAGAGGGCACATCGCTCTCATAGCTGTATATATCCGGAGGCATCCATGGCAATTCGTCCTGGCTTTGATCATAACTCTTTGTACGAAGCCGGTTGGGGTGTGATCTTTCCTTCCAGACAAGATCCCACATTGAGAGGCGCATTACGCGACGCGCTGATGCCTCTGTTGAAACAGCGTATGCGGTTGGCCGGAGAGCGTTACCGTGAACTGGATTACGATCCAGGCGAGTCGGTTCAAAAATTCTTAAATCGTTACGGCGCCACTCCCGGATTGGTGGATCCGATGCGCATACCCTATTATTTATTGATCCTGGCTGCGCCTGGCGTCATCCCATATGAATTTCAGACCGCGCTGGGTGCAAATTATGCCGTTGGACGTGTGTGGTTCGATGATTTCGGACAACTCAACAGCTATGCGCAAAATGTGGTTCGAACTGAGCAGAACAAGGTTCAGCGGGAGCCACGCATGGTCTTATTCGCCCCGGCTATTCCAGGGGATTTTGCTTCAAATTATATGGCTGGCAACCTGATAAAACCTCTGTATGGGCTATTATCCCGGCGATCCGAGTGGAAGGTCGAGTTGGTCAGCGCAGCAGAAGCAACCAGGGCCAATCTAAGCCGGATGGTTAACCAACATGCGCCGCGGCTGCTGGTCACTGCCGGACCCGGGATAACCTTTCCACCGGGCAATCCACGCCAGATCGATGAGCAAGGTGCCCTGATATGCCAGGATTGGCCAGGAGCGCTGACCTGGCGGGGAGAAATCCCATCCGACTTCACCTTTACCGCCAAAGATATCAGCGATGGGGCAGACCTGCGCGGCACGATCTTTTTCCAGATCGGAGATTACAGCCTGGGTACCCCGCAGTTCAGCCAGGCGCAGAAGGATCTTTATGAAGAAGCGCCGCGCCTGGCAGAAGCGCCCTTCACCGCCAGTCTGCCTCAACGGTTGATCTCACTGCCCGGCAAGGGCGCACTGGCCGTGACCGGTCTGGTAGACCGGTTTTGGACCGTCGCGATTCCTGACCTGCAGATACCCTCTGCCACCACCCTGGCAATCTATGAGAGCAGCCTGCGTCGTTTGATGGAAGGCGCTTCGCTGGGTTATGCATTGGAGTTTTTCCGCCAGCGCACCCTCGAGCTTTCTGTCGATATGACTGGTCTGCAAGAAGAAATTCAGTTTGGTAAGGAGGTCAATCCCCAGCAGCTTGTCGCCACCTGGACAATGATGAGCGACGCTCGCAACCTGTCTATCTTTGGCGACCCTGCGGTGCGGCTATGACCGACTTTGCTGATTTTCTGATCGAAATTACCCGCCCGGCAGAAAACCAATACTGGGTCAGGTTGAGCTTCAGCCAACCCAACGGGCAGACTCAAATCGCGCCCAGCGCCGGTCCAGCGTACTTTGACTTCGCTGCCCTGGGGGGCGCGGCTACCCGGCCTGAAATTTACGGTCGGTTGCTGAAAGAAGCCATTTTTAACCAGGAAAACCTGCGCGCTTTTTACCGGCAATGCATTTCCAGCACCGGAGAGGCCAACCAGGCGCTGCGCCCACGCGTCTTGATTGACCGCAGCGCCCTGGAACTGCACAACCTGCGCTGGGAGACCTTACGCGATCTGGATGATCAGGCCTTTCTATCCGGCGATCCGAACCAGCCTTTCTCACGCTTTCTGTCCACCAGCGACTGGCGGCGGGTGGAGCTGCGTTCGCACGGCGATTTGCGCGCCCTGGTAATGGTAGCCAATCCAGCAGAACTGGGCCGAGGTTTGAGTCTGGGCGGGCATGCCCTGACGGCAGTGGATGTGAAAGGCGAGGTCGAGCGCGCCATCCAGAGTCTACGCACCACACCCCTCGAACGGGGTATCCAGGAAACGCCGCAGATCAAAGTGCTCGGGGATTATGTCCCGACGGAGCAACAAGATTTACCAGCGGAACGCGCCACGCTGGAAAATCTGGCCGAACACCTGCGCGAAGGATACGACATCCTGTACCTGGTGGCGCATGGCGCCATGCTGCCCGACGATCCTGCCAACCCGGCCAGTCCGTTACGACCTTACCTTCTGCTGGAAAAAGAGGACGGTACCTATGACCGGCGACCAGGCAAAGACCTGGTGGATGTCATCAGCGGGTTGAGTCTCACCAGGCGCCCGCGGCTGGTCGTGCTGGTGTCCTGTCAGAGTGGTGGCCAGGGAAAAGTACCCGATGGGCCAGCCGATGAAGAAGAGCGCAGCTATGACCAGGGAATCCTGGGCGCGTTGGGTCCCCGCCTGGCAGAGGCCGGCGTTCCGGCAGTGATCGCCATGCAGGATAATATTAAGATGACCAGCGTGGCGCAGTTTATGCCGGTCTTTTTCAGCGAACTGTTCAACAGTGGTCAGGTGGATAAAGCCATGGCGGTCGCCCGTCAGGCGCTGCTCCAGGCAGACGCCAGCGATTGGTGGGTGCCGGTGCTTTACCTGCGGCTGCTGGGGGGGATGCTGTGGTACAAGCCGGGCTTCATGAAAAAAGAGGATTTCGAAGGCTGGCCGGGGATTATCAACAGCCTGGAGGAACAGGCCTGCGTGCCCATCCTCGGCTTTGGCTTGCTGGAGCCGATGATCGGGAATGCACGAGAGATCGCCCGCGCCTGGGCAGAAGAAGCCGGTTACCCGCTTGCCCCACACAATCAAGATGACCTGACCCAGGTGGCGCAATATTTAGCCATCGAGCAAAAGCCAGCTTACCCACGCAGCCAGCTTTTGAAGTATATTCGCGCTAAGTTGATCGAGGAATATCACCTGGACGCCGCGGAAAACGAGAAACGCCCATTGGATGAACTGATCGCCGTAATTGGCGCTCAAATCCTGGAAAATCCACGGCATCCCTACAACATCCTGGCCCGCTTACCGGTGAAGGTGTATATCAATGCCAACCCCGATAACCTGCTGGAAATCGCCCTGCTGGCCAACCACCGCACCCCTACGGTGATGTATTCACGCTGGAATAAAAGCCTGGAAGATGGCGCAACGATCGAGGCCAGCAACCGGCTGGTGGAAATCAGCGTGGAACAACCCCTGATCTATCACCTGTTCGGTAAAGTTGGCCTGCCAAAATCGTTGGTGCTGACCGAAGACGATTACTTCGAATATATGATGTGGGTGAATAATCCAGGAGCGAAGATACCCTTGCCAGATCCGATTAAAACGGCCTGGCGGGATGACGCCCTGCTCTTACTCGGTTTCCAGATGGGCGATTGGAACTTCCGCGCCCTGTTCCGCAGCATCTTATACGGCGACCGGCGCCAGTCCATCCGTGATTACCCCTCCGTGGCAGTGCAGTTCCAGCCAGGCGATGGTTACCTGAATGTGGATAATGCACGGCGTTACCTGGCCGACGCTTTTAAAAATGACCGGGTGGATATCTATTGGGGCAGCGGTGAAGACTTCCTCACCGAGTTGGACCGCCAGATGCCGGAGGACTTGAAGGTATGAGCGAGCAACCCGCACCCTCATTTGCAAAACCCTATGTCGGACCCTACCCCATCCAGGCCGGTCAGCCATTTTTTGGCCGCGACACGGAGACCCTGGAGCTGACCAGCCGGGTCACTGCCCGGCGTATCGTGCTGCTGCACTCACCCTCTGGCGCGGGTAAAACATCGCTGATCCAGGCTGGCTTGATCCCGGCGATCGAAGCGCAGAAGTATTTGGTGCTGCCAACCATCCGGGTCAGTCGCTTACCGGCGACCGGTAAGCTGCCGCCGGAAAAGGTTTTCAACCGGTTCAGCCTGAGCACACTGCTCTCGCTAGACTCTGTCCTGCCCGACCGGTTGCATATTGCCACGTTGCAGTTAGCGGATATGCATCTCGCCGACTTCCTGGAGACCTATCGCGCCCAATACGCCGAACTGGTCAACAAACCCGACGCCAAACGTACTCTGCTGGTGTTCGATCAATTTGAAGAAATCCTGACGATCAATCCGACGGATAAAGCCAGCAAAGAGCAGTTTTTCAACGATCTGATGCCAGTGCTGGACGATAACCGGTATTGGGTGCTGTTCGCCATCCGCGAAGATTACCTGGCGCGCCTGGATCCTTACCTGGGCTATTTCCCCGACCGGCTCAGCGCGCACTTTCAACTCGAATTCTTGAAGCCAGACGCCGCTCGCCAGGCGATCGCCGAGCCAGCCAAAAAATTTGGGACAAATTTCCAACCACAGGCCGCCGATAAACTGGTCGACGACCTGAGTCTGTTACGCCTGCAGACCGAGGAGGGCAAGTTTATTGAGCAACCGGGACCATTTATCGAACCGGTACAGCTCCAGGTGGTCTGCGCGCGCTTGTGGGACGCCCCGCGTGCTGATCCGGCGGTAATAACCCTGCAGGATGTGGAGCAGTATGGCAGCGTGGGCGACGCCCTGGCGGGTTATTATGCCGATAAGGTACGCCAGGCAGCCAAAGAGTCGCGAATATCTGAACGCAGCATTCGCCAGTGGTTTGAACATGGCCTGATTGCAGAGGGTGGCCTGCGCCAACAGGTGCCGCAAGGTCGGGAAGCCGATTTTGGCCTGTCACCGGGGTGTGTCCGTCTGCTGATAGACGCCTGGTTGGTGCGTGAGGAAAATCGGCGGGGCAACACCTGGTATGAGCTGGCGCATGACCGGCTGATCGAACCGATTCACAAGAATAACGCCGCCTGGGAGCAAGAAACCTTACAGCCCTTCCAGCGTCTGGCTGAACAATGGGAAAAAGATAAACCCGACAGCCTCTTATTGCAAGGGAACGAACTGACTGCGGCTGAAACATGGGCTGCGGCGCACCCGGCTGACCTGAACGCGACCGACCGCCAGTTCCTGGAGGCATCGCGAAAAAAGCGCGTAAAGGAAGAAGCCGATCTTAAACTTCAACGGAAGGCAATTAAGTATGAAGCTCAACGCACCTGGATCGTGGTTTTAATCACCATCTCCCTGGCGGCATTCATCTTCGCCCTGTTGACCTTATTTTTCGCCAGGCAATCCAACCAACAGGCCGGCCTCAACGCCACCCAGGCGACAGCCAACTTCGCACTGGCGGAAACCAATCAGGATATTGCTACCGCCAACTATGCTCTCGCTGAAGGTCAACAATATGTTGCCGCGACCAACGCCATCCAGGCGACAGATAATTTCGTCCTGGCGGTAACCAAACAGGCACTGGCAGCCACCAGCGCGTATAATGCGCAACTGGCTGCCACGAAGGCAGTCGCGGCTCAAAATGCTGCCGGCACCCAGTCGTCTCTGGCGGATCAAAATCGCCGGCTGGCTGCCACTCAGGTGGCAATCTCGATCTATGCGCAGTACCAGACCAGCCTGGCGCGTTCCGCGCAACTCGCCTCCCAAAGCCTGGGATATCTCACCACCCAACCCGACCTGGCCGCGCTGCTCAGTGTGGAATCTTATCGTGTAATCTCGGACACCTGGGATGCAAAAAACGCCCTGCTGATAAACTTGCAGGCGGGTTTACAGCAGCAGGTCGCCCCGTATGCTTTGAGTGTACCCGTGGAGATCGCCAACGCCAATGCCATTGCTTTGAACGCCGATGGTCGCACCCTGGCCTGGGGCGGTGATGCGAATGGTTTGGGCAAAATTGTCCTTTGGAACGTAGATCTGAAGAAAACTACCCAGAAGCTTGACGGATTGGCCGGCACAAGCGTCAATGTCCTGGCCTTTCATCCGACGAATCCGAATCTGCTGGCGGTAGGCTATCAGAATGGCAGCCTGGAACTCCGCGATCTCGCGACGCGCGGCCCGACAAAAACTTTAGACACAGAATATACAATTCCAGGCGGTAAGCAACGCATACCCCGCATCCTCGAGATTGCCTTCACAAATGATGGCAAATCTATGGCTGTGGCAGGATTAGCCCCGGGGATCATCGTGTACGATGTCGCCTCCGGGCGCCAGCGCGGGGTCATCCTGGAAGGAGCGGATTACTATTATGGCCTGGCCTATTCCCCGGATGGGGTATACCTGGCTGCCGGGGGCAGCGACAGCCGGCTGTATATCTTCGATCCCAACAACGTCAGATTAATTAACGTAGTTGAACATCCGCTCCAGGGAGGCAAGATTCTCAGCCTGGATTGGTCAAAAGACGGAAAATGGGTCGCCTTTTCAGGATCGAATCCAGAAAAACCTGAAGGTCAAATTATCTTCCTCTATGATTTGCAGGCGAAGCATTTTTCGCCAACATCATTAATCGGTCATACGGCCTGGGTTATGAGCTTGCGCTTCGATCCAAGTGGGCGGTTCCTGGCCTCCGCAGGCCAGGCAGGGAAAATTTTTCTGTGGGATTTCAAGGACTTTCAACCCCAGATTAACCTGCCTCCCATTTTCAGTCGTTTGCCCGATTATGGAAACTCCCGGCATGGCCTTGCGTTTGGTAAAAACCAGATCGCATATTTAAGTAACCTCACCGTCTCGGTCTACTCGCTGAAACTACCCAATAAGCTGAGGGAGGAGATCCCTCTGAATTTGCAGGGTGCAACGGCGCTGAAGATTGGCGCGAACGAGAAGGGCGCCTGGCTGGCGACTCAACTGAGCGACCAACTGCGTATCCAGCAAGAGACGCGCTGGGAAACAATCAACAGCTTCTCAGTCGGCCGGATTCCTTCCCAAATTGCACTTGAACCGCTCAGCACAGGTAAAACGGTGGCGGTGGTGAATGCGCAAGGCCAACTGGTCTTATACTCAGCCGGTAAAGCCATCGCCAAAACTCAATTACCCGCGACAAGCACTGCCCTGGCGCTCGCTCCATCGGCCTCGTGGTCCTCGACGAAAGGCGGCCTGGTGTTGGCGTCTGCGCATTGCCAGACGCTGGCAGGTTCAACGAGCGACTGCACCCCGACGCTCCTGCTCTGGGAGACAAAAACTGGTCTCTCAGCAGCCACCGGGATCGAACTGACCGCACGTGAACCGCTCAAGCTGCCGGCTCAGGTGACCAGCCTGTCCTTCAACCCGGATGGGGTCATCCTGGCGATCGGTTTTAATGACGGCTCACTGGTGCTCCTGAAACCTGCCTCTGGCGAGAAATTCGGACCCCTCGCAATCCTGGACAGCCCGGTGAAAGCGTTGGCTTTTTCTCCGGATACCCAAATGCTGGCTGGGGGGAGCACAGCTGGCATACTGGTTTTGATTGATCTCCCCAGCCTGCGACCGATCGGAGCGCCGAATCAAAGCGATGCTGGCAGCGTGGATAGCTTAGCCTTCAGCCCGAATGGAAAAATTTTATACATGCTGACCGGTCAGAAGCGGGTGTTAGCCTGGGACATTGATCCAGCCTCCTGGATCGGGCGCGTGTGTGAACAGGCTGGGCGCAACCTGACTCCAGAGGAGTGGCGCCAGTTTCTTCCCGCCGACCAGACCTATCGGGATACCTGTACAATTACAACCAATCCACTCCCTTGATATCAGGACAGTAACAACCGTGCATCATTCATAGGAGGTGTGGTATGAGAATGGCATTGGCTCTATCCGGAGGTGGATTCCGGGCCACCGTGTTTCATTTAGGCGTTTTAGCCAGGCTGGCTGAGGAAGATTGCCTGGAACAGGTCACCTATCTATCCACGGTCTCCGGAGGAACGCTCTGTGCTGGACTGGTTTATGCGCTGAATAACTTTCACTGGCCCACCAGCACGGTCTATAAAGACACCGTCTTGCCGGAAGTCAGGCGCATCCTGACGACCAGGGACCTGAAAACCGCCTTGATTACACGGGCTCTTACACGAATCTTCGAGATCACCGATAGCCGCGCGGATGACCTGTCCGAGCTGATGAAGGAGCACTGGGGAATCAATATCTCCTTGAAGGACCTGCCTGAGCAACCCCGCTGGATGATCAACGCGACCTGCTATGAAACCGCCAAAAATTGGCGCTTCGAACGCTTTCGCATGGGGGATTATCTTTTCGGCTACACCTATGACACCGACCTGCCCCTGAGCGATGCCATGGCTGCCTCAGCCGGATTTCCGGGCTTGATCGGCGCACTGGCGCTCGATACCAGTCAGCGCCGGTGGTTTAACTATTCCGCAGACGCAGCGGAAACCCAGGTGATGGATCCCGAAACATCCAAGACGAAATCCACCCATCCCGTATCCCCGGCTTACTCACCGGTGCACCTGTGGGACGGTGGGGTATACGACAATCACGGCCTGGAAGGGCTGCACGATTTTATCAGCGGCTGGCGTGAAGATATAGACTTTTTGCTGGTCAGCGACGGCTCAGGTCGATCGAGGCCCGAGGCTTATCACCCGGGACTGAAATCCATGATGCGGATCGTCACCGGGATCATGATGGATCAGGTGCGATCGCTGCGCGCCCGGGCAATCCTGGAAAGAATCCTCAACCATGGCGATAAAGGCGCCTTCCTCCAGATTGGGAATACAAGTGAGTTCGTCCTGCGCGCAGCCGGTCTGGCCGCGGAGATAGCGGAGAAATGTCAACCAGAAGGCCGCTGCTTGAGCAGAGAGGAAGCAGAGCAGGCCGAAATGATGGAGACGGATATCGGGAAATTATCACCCGCTACCTTCGCACGGGTTTTCCGGCACGGCTTTGAGGTTGCGGATAGTACGCTGTACGCCTATAACCGTCCGGACTTCCGATATATTGGCTACCAGAATACGACCTGGGGACGTGTGAAATAATAAAACTTAGGGTATGATTAATAAAATCCTCGCAAGGTCGATTCCGGCGGGGGATGGCCTATGTGGGATTGGGACGCATCAGCAGGTGGACGGTAAATC
>CAYGZL010000119.1:0-38759 GCA_964354345.1 uncultured Anaerolineaceae bacterium
TCGATACTCAATTCTGCCAGGTGGTTTTCACATTGCGCCAGCGCCTGAGGGTGGGAATAGACCCGCCGGACGTCACTCACCCGGCTGCCGGGCAGCGCCAGTAAACAATGCCTGACTCTCAATTGGTACTCACCAACAATATGCAGATCGTTGCGGAGTAGAAGATCATAATTACGATGAATGCTGCCAGCCAATGAGTTTTCGATGGGTAGAATGCCGTGCGTACACTCACCCAGGCTGACCGCGGCGAATGCCTGTTCAAAGGTGTGGCAAGGTTGAGTGATAATCGGGAATTGAAAATACTCCAGAGCTGCTGCTTCGCTGTAAGCTCCTGGCTCACCCTGGAAAGCGACCTTCGCTGGTTCCATATCAGACTCCAGAATAGCCGGTTAAATTTAAACTCTCTAGAAAGTAAGGCATCATTTTACGCCACCAGGGCCAATCGTGGTTGACATCCTGACCCCACATGTCAATCCAGTGCGGAATGCCTTTAGCATCAAGGATGCGCTTTAATGTGAAGGTGTCAGCGATCATGGCATCCTCCCATGCACCCTGACCGACACAGATGATTATTTTACTCTGCCGATATTGATCCAGGTACCAGGGATCATTCTGGTCGAGCAGGTATGCTAACGGGGTGTTGAAATAGACATTCTGGTCCATGTAGTCACCGATGAACATATCCAATCGATATAAACCGCTGAGGGCGATTACGGTATCAAAAACGTCCGGGTGACGGAAGAAAAAATTAACTGAGTGGTAGGCGCCCATGCTGCAGCCAGTAGAGATGGTTTTGATATTCCGATCTCCACAATGCTGGCGGATTAGGGGGACAACTTCCTGAGTAATATAACGATCGTAGTCTTCATGCCGGCGCGCCCGGTCGGCTGGGGAAGCTGACCAGTTCGCCCAGGATTGGTTGTCGAGACTATCCACTGTAATTATTTTAACTTTTCCAGCCTCGATATATCCGGCGATAGCATCAATCATCTTAAAATCTTCATATTCATAGAAGCGACCACCCTGGGCCGGGAAGACAATCATTGGCTTTCCGTAATAGCCATAAATTTTTAATTCCATATCTTGACCCAGGTTTGGGCTCCACCATTTATGATATTCGCTCTTCATATCAGTTCCCATGTAATGTGATGATTTGTAAGAGGATTAATCGTCCAATCACGCTGCCTCGTGGATGAAATGCGCAATTGCGACAATTTCATCCAAATCGGGAGAGCGAACCAGATAGCCATAATCCCCAAGCGCCTGGCTGAAGACGCCGCTAATTGGTTCGTGATGACATAAGTTCTTCCTGAAGGTATTAACAATTTGGTCGTGTGAATGGGTATAACTCCGGTTAAACTTTCGACCGATGTAACAGCAGTGATATTTTCTGCTATATTCGGCAGTAAATTTGTTAAACAAAATAATACTTGCCCACTCTTTATAAATATCAATGTCATTGGCGTAATTAAACATATCCGTAGTCATTCCACCAGGCGGGCGGATATTAACTTCCAGGGCAACCATCCGGTTATCGGCGCGTGTTCGGAAAAATTCAAAATGGAAGAAACGTTCACGCACCTGGAAGGCGTTTAATACATGACGACCAGCATTTTCCAGGTCTGCAGGGATCTCGCGTAACGAGTAGTAATAGATCAATTCATCTTGTAAAATAGTTTCCATGACGCCCTGGCTGTATTGGTGAGAGGTATAGAAAACCAGGTTACCATCTCGATCCGTCAAGCCATCGAATGTGCAGATATCCCCATCAATAAACTCTTCCAGGATATAGTCTACGGGTGGTTTTTGGGCATAGAACTGCTCTAACTCACTAAGGGTGTGGATTTTATAAGTCTTGGCTGCGCCAACACCGCTATCTGGTTTTGCCACTACGGGATAACCGGTTTCCTTGATTAAACGACGCGCGTCAGCCAGCGTATGTACAACCTTACCCCGTGCTACATTAACCCCGGCTTTGATAAAAGTTTGTTTCATCACCGATTTACGCTTGATGCGTGGCATGTCCTCGTTTTTTAAGCCCGGAATATTAAAGTCAGTTCTTAATCGAGCTTCCATCTCCAGCCAGTATTCATTTTGAGAGTCAATGCGATCCAACTTCCCCCAACGATGGGTAAAATAGCCACAGGCACGTAAAAGTTCATCATAGCTATGCATGTCAGTCACGCGATAGTACTCACTCAAGGCGGTTTTTAATTCTGGACGCAACAAGTCATAGGGTTCATCTGCCAGTCCTAAAACCGTTGCCCCCATATTATGTAGATGGACACAGAACAAGTGGTAATTCGGTGGAAAATGCGGCGAAAGGAAAACAAAGTTCATAGGGCATCTCCAGATTCCAAAGTTGCTCATTTATACGCTAATCTTGTCGAAAAAGCAATCCTTGGCTACTGGCTCCCTCTTGTCTGGGAGGGGTTCATATCTCCAGGATATTCCCATTCTACTCTCGAATGATATAATCTCCCTGATCTTGAGCTGGAACAGATAGGATGAGGAAAGAGGCATGACCAGTTTATTTGGTACAGATGGCATCCGGAGCACCGCCGGAGAATGGCCATTGACGCCCGAGTTCGTTTTACGTTTAGGCCAGGCAGCCGGATTGGTGTTGAATCCCAATGGGGATGGCATCACCATTGTCGTCGGGCGTGATACACGCGCGTCGGGACCGATGTTGCAGAATGCACTGGTAGCAGGCTTGCTCTCCTACGGTGTCCATGTGGTGGAGGTTGGCGTAATCCCGACTCCCGGGGTAGCCTGGTTATTGCGCTCTCTAAAAGCAGAGGCTGGAGTGGTTATTTCGGCCTCGCATAACCCGGTAGAGCAGAATGGGGTAAAATTTTTTGGCGCAAATGGTCAGAAATTACGCCAGGCGTTGGAAGAAGAAATTGAACGATTGGTGTTAGAGAAGTCTGGTGAGGAACCGAGTACTTTTCACACCCAAGGCAGGCTCGGTCGTTTGACCGATGGACAGAACCTGCACGAGCTTTATATCCGTGGATTACTTTCTGAACACCCACCCCGGATGCTGGAAGGGTTAACCTTGCTGGTGGATTGCGCCAATGGCGCCGCCGCTCACTTCGCTCCTGAAGTCTTCTCCAGGGCGGGAGCGCGGGTGATCGCCGTGCATGCTGCGCCGACTGGTTTGAATATCAATGCCCGGGCAGGCTCTGAACATGTCCGGCGCCAGCCTGAGGAGATGGGTAATCTGATTCGGCAATCACAGGCAGACTTTGGTTTGGCTTTCGATGGGGATGCCGACCGGGTCGTCTTCGTGGATCAGGATGGGCATCTTATCGACGGGGATCATATGTTAGGATTCCTGTCGCGTTATTTACGAGACCAGGGAAGATTGGCGGGTGGGGCAGTCGTAACAACGAACATGCGCAATACGGGTCTGAAACATTACGTTGAGTCTTTAGGATTGCAGATGTACGAGACACCTGTGGGGGATAAATATGTGGTTGAGAAGTTGGTGGAGTTGCGCCTGTCTTATCCAGAAACAGGGAAATATGGATTAGGCGGCGAGCAAGCCGGTCATATTGTTTTAATTGATGAGTTCTATACCACTGGAGATGGGATGCGCACGGCGTTATTTGTTATGCGCGCTTTCAGTGAATCCGGTGTAAAAACGATCACTGAGTTTGCCGCGGGCATTGGAAAGACTCCCCAAATTATCGCTTCGGCCTACGTTGGGCAGGGTCCTCGCCTGGATCGCGCCAGAATTATTGAATTAGAGAAAGAAATGGCTGATAACACACCAGGATTGGCACGTATCAGCCTAAGATATTCTGGCACAGAACCACAGTTTCGAGTTATGCTAGAATCGAACGGTTCACCAGATGAACATGGCCTGGCAAAAACCGCGATTAGTGTCTGTCGGCAAATTCAAAAAGTCGCAGGTTTGGATGAGGCACCGATTGATGTTTTGAACTGCACGCGCGGCGGGGTAATTCAATTACCTGCCTAACGATTTATTATTCTATTCGCTATGTAAATTGTATAACGATGTTAAGAAAATTATGACCGATCCAATAACGAGAACTACACCGGAAGAGATTGCCTCCTCTTTTGTCGCGTTGAACCGGTGCTTAACCTGGGCGAATACGCCCGCAGGATGGACGCCGGCAATTAAACGGATGCACCAATTCCTGGATCGAATAGAGCAGGTTCTGACTAAAGGTGAGGCAGACAAAACCTGGACCGAGAAGCGTTTTGCTCTTATTTTTGGGATTTTGCTGACAATCCTGTCAGAAGCTGGTCAATACCGGCACGAGCAATTATTACCACATCCGAGTCGGAAGGTTGATCTTCAACGGCGAGAGATGATCGAGACAGAACTGATGCCGGTGATGAGTAAACTCCGCCAACATGCGGCTTATTTAACTAAATTATATCTGTCTCGTCCAGTCTTCGCCCTATTGGCTGAATACATTGAAGATGAGGTTTTCCCGCTTCTGGATGATCTGGATCATGAGCATGCTCCAGACCGCTACATGCCCTTCAGGGTGGTCCATGTGGGCAATCTTATCGAGCGGTTATATGGTTTCCGGGTTCGGACGACGGAAACACGCCTGATCCGCATCCTGGAAACATTGTATGAATACAAGTACCTGCGTTTTGGTACCTCGGGGGTGCGCGGCTTGTGGCAACGAGATTTTACAGAGCGACGCGCAAAACAGGTCATCCAGGCAATTTGTGAATTCTTAATGAATAAAGATGTACCTGCCCATGTTGGTGCCGAGGATTTAAGTGGGAAGGTAGTGGTCATCGGCTATGACAGCCGCTTGAACGCCTTGCGCGTAGCCGAATGGACTGCCCAGGTGGTCCTGGCAAATGGTTTTCAGGTCGAACTTGCTAACAGAGATACACCGACGCCCGCGCTGGTGTATTACCTGACGGATTACTTGCCGGCTGAGGCTGTCGCTGGTTTGATCAACCTGACTGCTTCGCACAATCCACCAGAATGGCAGGGAATCAAGTTCAATCCACGCCAGGGTTGGCCAGCTCCCACGAATGTAACCGACTTCATCGCTGCGCGCATAAACGAGATTAATTTATTGGATGTTTCCATACCTGAAACTGATCTGGGCGAAGCAACTCGTGCTGGCCAATTAAAAGGCTTCGACCCGCTTGATCATTATGTACATTGGGTGCTGGAGAGCGGGCAAGGCAATGACCGGATATCTATCGACACCGAACGGATCCATCATTATTTTGCTGATAAAAAGGTGGTGGTGGATGAAATGTACGGTGCCGGTCGGGGCTACCTGGGACGTCTCTTAGGCGAGATTGGCCTACGCTACACAGTCATCCACGCTGAGCGTGATCCATTATTACCAGGTCTGGATTATGCCAATCCAGAAGAGCCTTACATCAATGACTTGAAACAGGCCGTTCTTAGTACCCAGGCTGATTTAGGTATGGGCACCGATACTGACGCAGATCGTTACGGAGTTGTCGATCGGGGTGGGATTTATTTACGTCCCAACCAGGTCCTTCCCATGTTACTGCATTATCTGGGTGTTGTACGAGGCATCCAGGGTAGAGTGATCGCCACTCAGACCGGGTCGCCATTGTTAGAGGTTCTGGCCGGGATGATTCCAGGAAATGATGTATTTAAACCTGCGCAGGATGTAATCCCCGCTTATGTCAACCACCCCTTCTATATCCGCCGGGTGGGTAAGCGAGAAGATGTGGTTTATCGCAATACCTTTATGGTTCCGGTAGGAATTAAATATATTGAGGAGCAGCGCCGTACAGACCGATGGTACAGGAATCTCGAACCGTTGCCAGACGATTGGCGCAGTACGATGTTAATCGGCGGCGAAGAGAGCTCTGGATTAACCACCAAGGGGCATGTCACGGATAAAGATGGTGTGTGGGCTAATCTCTTAATCCTGGATATGCTGGCTTATTTCGGCACGCGCGCGGAGAAACCATTATATTCGCTGACTGAAATTTGGGAAGACACCTGCCGTCTCCCGGGTTGTTGGATTTCTTATGGGGCGCGCTCCACGGAAGGCTCACATACAGGCCGGGTGGATGTGGATGCAATCCTGGAAGTGAAGGAAGGTTTGATTAATTGCTTCCTCGACCAGTTTGGGGCAGGAAAAGAAAACCAGTTAGCTGGTCTCGAAGTTATTTACGCCGGCGGCGTGCGCTATGATCTGGTTGAGATCCGCCTGCGGGATGCACAGGGCGACGATCGGCATTACCTGCGGATGCGCGCGTCTGGCACTGAACCGATCAATCGGATTTATATCGAGAGCAGCAGTCCTGAAATCGCTCAACGATTGATGAAAGCTGTGTTGGATAAATTGGCCAACTTGACGATTGAGATGATCCGCAACATTAATACAGAGTGGCGCCTGGTGGATGTACTCACAACAACCCTTTATTCTGATGCAATACGGGAGGCTATACAGACGACCCTGATCGAACGGGGTTGGCAGGCAGGCAACCTGGTAACGAAATTACGCGCCACAGTAGTTTTTGAAGGCCACCTGGAGCATCGCAATCAACGGATGGCCTTGAGATGGGCCGAGGTTTTGGGCTGATACGCCCCTTTGAGGTCTTTGGTGAGGTCCTTGCTGGTTGATACGCATTGCCATTTAGATTTTCGAGCGTTTGATAAAGATCGAGACGCAGTTATTGAACGCGCCCGACAGGCCGGGATTATAAAGATGCTCAATCCGGGGGTTGACCTGGAGACCAGCCGCCGGGCGATCGCTTTGGCAGAGCAATATGCGGAGGTGTATGCCGCGGTAGGAGTTCATCCGAACGATGGAAAAACCTGGCGCGCCGGGACATTGATTGAATTACACCAGTTGACTCAGCATCCAAAGGTGGTTGCCATCGGTGAGATTGGCCTGGATTATTACCGGGAATGGACGTCTCCACCTTTACAACGCGAGATTCTGGAACAGCAATTAACCCTGGCTGCAGAAGTGCAGAAGCCAGTGATTATCCACTTACGCTGTAAAAGCAATCAGGATATAACCGCGGTCATAGATCTCCTGGAAATCTTGAGCAAATGGTGGTATACGTTAGTAACTGAGAAATCCAATTTGAATGAGCATCCGGGTGTGTTCCATTCCTTTGGCGAGACAGAGGAAACCGCAAAACAGGCGCTGGAGTTTAACTTTATGATCGGCATCAACGGTCCGGTTACTTATCGTAATGCCCAGAGAACACAGAAGATCGTTGCAGGTTTGCCGGTGAACCGAATATTGTTGGAGACAGATGCCCCATTCCTGACACCTCAACCCCGCCGCGGGCAACGCAACGAACCGGAATATGTTCGGATGGTCGCTCAGAAAATTTCCGAGCTGCAAAACCAGACGCTCGAAGAGGTGTCTGAACGGACAACAGACAACGCAGAGAGGTTATTTCATTGGTAAATGAAACACTAACACAAGTCAGTTTTTTTGTTCCGGTCCAAGATTTGCTTCAACAGGTAGAAGAGCGGATGCGCTCACAGGCAGATCGTTATCATCCCGATTTAAGGTCTGCCCTGGAGCACCTGCTATCGTCTGGTGGAAAACGCGTCCGTCCTGGGGTAACCTTATTGGTAGGTCAGATGTTGGGCGCCGCGCCTGATCACCTGGTCACAGTGGCTTCGGCGATTGAGTTATTGCATACAGCCACACTGGTCCATGATGATCTTATTGACGGAGCGTTTTTACGCCGTGGGATGGCTACGGTTAATTCGATATGGACGCCAGCTGCGACTGTACTGACCGGTGATTTCATCTTCGCCCGGGCAGCGCACCTGGCATCCGAAACGGATTCGATTGCCGTCATGCATTTATTCTCGGAGGCACTGGCAGAAATTGTAAACGGTGAAATCACCCAACTATTCTCAAAGCGCGGGCGGATCAGCCGCGAAGATTATTACCAGCGCATCCATGCAAAAACGGCTTCTTTGTTCGAAACTGCAACTTGCACCGCGGCTTTGCTCAGTCCAGTGGAAGCCAATATTATCCAATCCGCCCGTGCCTTTGGGCGTGATATTGGCATGGCCTTTCAGATTGTCGACGATATCCTCGACTTTACCGGTGATCAGGCAACGGTTGGTAAACCAGTAGCCAGCGATTTACGCCAGGGATTGGTAACCCTACCAATATTATATTTCCAGGAAGCTAATCCCAATGACCCGGATCTAGAGCTTTTATTTCAAACCGGTTCTCTCGGAGAGGGATCCGTTGAACGCCTGGTTGGATCCATTCGAAAGAGTGGCGCTATCCAACAGTCGTTGGATGAAGCGCGCCGATATATTCAGCGCGCCACCGAAACTCTAAAAATTTTCCCTGAATGCATCGAGCGACAATCCTTAGGAGAACTTGCTTGCTATTTCGTCGCCCGAAAGCTCTAGTGCCTTGTTCACCCATCGGAAGAATTCAACGTTATTGCAGCGTAAATAAATGTTGACAAATCGCTTTGAGCGTAGTAATATTCTGCCGCTTCGACCAATGGCGAGGTAGCTCAATAGGTGGAGCAGGGGACTCATAAGCCCTTGGATGTGGGTTCGAATCCCACCCTCGCCACAGGATCAAAAAACCCGTCTTTTATACGGGTTTTAGTTTATTTATGGGTATAAATCGTTTAAGAATATTATATTTGAAGATATTATGGAACATTCATGGGCACAAGACTAATCTGGTCTCGGATACGCGCCCTAAGGTTAACTATTCATAATACCGTGTAAGATTCCAGGTTCAAAAAAACGAGCATTTGCTGGCCTGGCGATCTTTTCATAAATAATATTGCATATAGGATTATTGAAATGGGATGTTACTTTCCTGATAAATAGTAAATATTATCTACCTGGCCGTTTTGCTGGTTGGGCTTCTCATCTTTGGGCAATTACGCTCGTATATATTCGACGGTGACTTTTTCGGATGTGACTGTCACGCGCAGATGGCCAGAACTGCCAAGAATATCACCATTGACATAACCGTAGTTAAAGGCGAGGCTGGTTTTATTATATTCTGCATTACTCGGCTGGGGAACTTCCTGGTAAACGATGCCATCCAGGTCTTGTTTAACAAAAACATGATCGTGCCCATGGAAGACGGCACATACCCCGTTCTCGACGAGTAGTTGGTGGATGGGTTTCCCCCAGCCGGGACGATGTTCGACGAAACCGAAGGATCCGTCAGCATTGTTGCCACCCCACTCAAAGAGATTGGCAACTTCGATACCACCGCGCGCCGCGCCGTCCAGTTCTGTGCCACCGACGAGGTGGTGGATAAATATGAAATAAATTTCGCATCGCTGGTTTCGAGCGTGGATTTAAGCCAGTCGTATTGCTCCTTGCCAATAGTCCAGCTCCAGTTGTTGTTCAAGTCGTCAGGTTTGGGCTTGGAGGTGGTATACCAGAACGGATCGAGGACAACGAACTGGGCATCGCCCCATGTCCAGGCGAAGTAGCCGTCACGGATGCTGCCGAGGTAGATATCAGAGGTAGAACCGCCGGTGTAGAATCCGTTTGGTGTCGGATTGGGATAATACAGTCGGCGCAACTGCGTTGACCAGATGGGGACGTTAAAATCTTTGCCTTTCAGCAGCCAACCGAGTTCGCCTTCGCGGTTGCCATTTACCAGGAAAAGCGGCGCGTCGGTACTCAGGATGCTGAAATAGGGACGCATGTCGCTAAAGGTGCTTTCAGCTTCGGTGTAGTTCTGAGGCTTTAGTTTTTCAGTCATGAATGTATCGCCGAGGTTAATGTGGAAGTCGGGGTGATCGGCGAGGGCATTGGTCAGCGCAGTGGCATAGAGTTCGCCGTTGAAGCGTGGGTCATGGTTGTGCGGATTGGCGTCAATGGTGAATGTGAAGGTGCTGCCAGGGGCGCGCTGAGTATGAAAGGTGTGCTCATTGGAGGTTATACTGCTGGAGATGACCTCGTGGTAGTAGGTGGTATTGGGATTGAGTTGAGTAATTTCGATATTCTGAGGAATGGCAGCTTGAAGCAAGACTGGGCTAGTTCGGTGGGTGTAGTTTCCCGATTTCACGCCATATGCGAGGACGATTAACTGGCTGGTAGATGAAGCCACGGAGGCAGTTATGGAATCAGTAGTAGGACGACCCAAGATGAGGTTGAGTATCGAGTTGATGGGGATAAACGAGGGTGATGGGAGGATTTCAGGGAACTGGGACCGTTGGGGTTCGAGCGTCTTACCAGGTGTAGAAGGGATCAGAGTTATCGTGAATGGAGAATCCGCAGGTGGGACAGTGGGGGGACTCGGCGTTACCTCTGTGTTCATTGCTTGAGGCACACAGGAAGCGCTCAAAGCAATGAGCAGGGTGAGGGTCAACAGTAGGTTTGGGCGTAGAGTCGGCATTAATCATCCAAATCAAGGAACAGTGTAGGTAAAGGCGAGTTTGTCAGGCTTATCGAGGTACGAGCAGATGTAGTCGACTGTGACAGCGTTCGGTGCGACGGTAACGCGGACGCGCCCGCTGTTGGGATATTTATCCCCAGTTTGGTATGCGTCAATGTTTTCGTAGGTGTAGAAGGGATTGGCAGGCTCGGGTAATGATTGATAAATAACACCATCGAGTTGCTGGCGTACGAAAATGTGGTCGTGCCCCTGGAAAAAGATGGTGATATGATTATCTGCCATAAGTTGCTGGATGGTTTTGTCCCAGCCGGGGCGATGGATGGCGAGGTTGGCAGAGTCGCCCCATTCATAGGTATCAGCGAGTTCGATACCACCGCGCCCTGTGCCGAGTACATGATGGGTAAAGATGAACTTATATTTCGTTGTGCTGGTTTCCAGGGTTCGTTTGAACCACTGGTATTGGGCATCGCCTAAAGTCACATTCCACAGATCGCGATTTCTCTTTTGGTTGCGGTCGACGCCAAACTGGTTGTCGACGAACTGAGCAGAGTGCCAGTAAGGATCGATGACTACAAAGAGTGCGTCTCCCCAGGTAAAGGCATAATAGTTGCGCAGGAGACCGATGTACTCAACGGGGTTTGCATTACCGGTGTAGAAGGCATCAGGGGCGGGTTGGGGGTAATAGGCATTGCGCGCGGTCTGCACCCATACGGCAATGTTTTCCGCAGTCCCATCCAGATTAGCCATCGAAGCCTGCTCGTGGTTGCCGTTGACGAGGAACATAGGTACGCCCACCTCCCCAAGCCATTTTTCCTGATTAATATAGAGATCCGTGACCGTTACCTGGTTGATTGACTTGAGCGTATCTACGCTAAAGTCGTCGCCGATGGTCATGTAGAAATCAGGTTGGTCAGCAGCAGCACCCTGCAAGGTGCGCATGTAGAGGCTGGCGGCGAACTGCTTTTTGACGCGTTCAGGATGAGAATCGCCCTGGATGTCAAAGATGAAAGTGCTGCCGGCCACACGCTGGGTCATGAAGGTGTGTTCTGCGCCGGTCAAGCCATTGTAGCGAAGGCGATAGTAGTAGCGCGTATTCGGTTGGAGTCCGCCAATCAACATTTCGAGTGGCGCGCCAGCGGCAGCGAGCTTTGGGATGGACTGAGCAGTGTATGTGTCGAACGCTATGCCATATTCAATGAATATTTCCATTGGGATGGCAGGTACTAATTGACGGTAATCGATGTGTCCGTAGGACGGCCTAGAATATCAGCAGCAATTAAATTGGTGTTAGTGTATGGCGACGCGGGTATCAGGTTCTTGGCCTTGGGCTTTGAAGTAGCTATGGGAGAGAAGTTTACCGTCCCGATCGGTTCAGGTGAGGAAATCGTAGGTAGCTGCTCGGTTGATGTTGATCCAGGTTGAATATCAGCCTGCCTACTGCCAGGGGTTAAGGTTGGAAGGCTGATGGCTGGATGATATGGTGTTGTTATTGGCGAACAAGTGGTAACAAGGAGGGGTATGAGTAAGAAAATGCTGAATATTCGTTTCATGATCGAGTCCATGAGAAAACAGATATAAGGACGAATTTTAGCGGAATGCTATGTATCTCAAGGATTGATTATTTACTTGAAAAGGAAATCCGAACTCGGGATTACCGGCAATGGTATAGCCTGTGAATACAGGTATGCGCCCGTTGGGTACATCAGATCACCTAGCATTTCCTTTCTTAAAACCAGCAGTTGCTCTTTCTGATCATTGGTCAGGCTCTGGCTGACCTCGGTAAAGTGTACTGCCATGTTGTAAATGATTTCACCATCCAGACGATACAGCTCAGCCGAATAGGTTTTAACCGCATCTTGGTCCAGGCTCGTAGTTCCATCAGCCAGATCACCTTCTACGAGACGTCGAAAAGCATCCATTAGCACAAACCGCTCGTTACCATACTCATTGATAGAATCCACCTGACTTGTCGCCAGCGCCACCAGTTCAGCGCGCTGTGCCTCGGTCAAGGTGTTGAGCACATTCATTGCGGCGTTGGTTAGGAATTCACCCGCATGTCCCATCTGGCTGGGATCGTTGTCGCGCAGGTACTGGAAGCCCCAGAAATCGGTGATCTTCCCAGGAGGGAAGAACGAATCCGAACCTAGGTCACCGGTCATGAAAGCTAATGCATCATAGGCAATCGTCATCCCCTGCGCCTTGTCAGAAATCGCCTGTTCAATGTTGTACGCAGAACCATCGGGGGTGAGTTTGTCTCCAACGGATTGGTTGTGCTGATTATCAGGTTTCCCTCCGTCCCTTGATCTGTTTTTGGGGGAGCAGGCAGGTTGGCCCTGCACCGTTTCGCAGACGCCAGTTTCGGTGCCTTTTTGTGAGGTGAATTCACAGACATCCTGTTCGCTTTTTTCTGTACAGACCGAGATGGCTTCCTGTGGAGGTGTGCCACCACCAGTGGGCTGAATATCTCCAGACAGTTCTGCCGGATAAGCGATAGGCGAAGGTGTTTCCATGATCTGAGCTGCGATGATCTCGGTCGGCCGGGCCTCGGCTGTATTACCAACCGAACAGGCAGAAAGTATTAAGGTTTCAAGAATAATCAGGTAATTAATTTTGGTTTTCATTTTTCTCCTTATTTTCTAGTACAGGTAACATGTAATTCAGCACTGGCAAGCGTTATGTTTTGAATGACTTCCAGCAGCACATTTCTGCTGACGTGCAAAGCAGAAACAGAAAATTGTGGCCGCGCAGAGAGCGCATAGATGGTGTAGATGTAGACTTTTTTTCCAGGACCTTTGGAACAGGGTGGGGTGTAAGCTGTTTTATTTTGGTCTATTCAGCTCCTCGATGAAGATAGTTATCATACCGTCTGGAGACCACTTGTAAATTTTACCGGCATTGTTATCGGAGAAATAACCATTACCATGCGCATCGGCTGCCGGTCCTTCGGCGTATAGGTACTCGCCAACAATCTGAGTGAGTACCGGATCTTGGTTGGCGTTACCCTGACCAATCTCACATGCAGTCGACGACGCAATCAATGCGGTCGGTTCCGTCATCTGTGACTGAGTCGACGTCGACACATTTGGGGTTGCAGGTGTGGTTACCTCTATTCTAGCCTCGCCACAGGCTGGCATAAACAGGACCAGGGGGATATAAATTAAGCACAATCGGAATATATATTGACATTCTAGGCTCCTAAACACCGTAGGGTTATTCACTAAACGCTTGTACACCGGCGAGAAGACAGATGAGTTGATGGCGAATCGGTAAGTATGTGCCCGTTAAAGTGCTACTGGACATATTGAACTGGCAGGTTGTGCTCTGCGTCTTGCCGATGCAGGCTCTGATGGCTTCCAGAGGTGATATTTTGGCTTTCGAATCCTACTCGTCGGATTGTTGTTGACCATCCTGACCAGGTATTCCGCTTCGTTCATTAGGTTCGTAAGCAGTTAAGAGAACGTAAATAATGTCTTGAGTATATGCGTTCTCCATAAGGAGAGAGTGCCTGCGGTAACGAATTTCTGGCTGGTGGGGTGAACAGCCTCACTGATGATCATGACTGGCATCATGGTGATCCCTCCTCGATTCATGACACTGGTCATGGTCAGCCTAAAGCTGAATATGATATGATTTCAGTATGCAAAGCGATTCATTGGAATCTAGTCGTGTATTTCGCACTGCAGCTTCGGTTTGGATTTGCTATCTGGTGTCCCTAGTGATGATGGATATACTTATCTATAGCGGTCGTCCAATGCAACCGGTATTGTGGTATTACGTAATCAATGGCGCGCCGGCCTTCGCGTTTATGGGTTTGTCTTACTCGAGTTTGATCAAGAAACAAGTCCGAATAATGACGCCTGTGATGATCCTATTGATCTCCATAACTCCAATTTTACTTGGTTATGCGCTGGATTTACGCCTCCCAGCAGCTCCGCTAGCTAACGTAGAAGGAATGGTACTGCGGCAGCTTCCTGTGTTGTTCGTCGGGTTAACTCTGGTTGCCTGGCGCTATAAACTTCGCACCATACTGCTCTATAGTCTTGTGACGTATGCTTTCGAAATGGCCATCGTGAATTTTATTGTCCAACTCGCTGAACGGCAGGTAGTTCTCTATTATGTTTTAACCATCCGCACGATTACGCTGGTTGTGGTGGGTATTTTCATCAATCAGTTGATTATCCGCCTGCGCTCCCAACAGGAGGCGTTGAAATCCGCGAACAACGAATTGGCTCACTATGCAAGCACACGCGAATTCCTGGCTATCAGCCGGGAACGCAATCGTCTGGCACGCGAGTTGCATGACACCGTGGCGCATACATTGAGCGGCCTGGTAGTACAGTTGGAAACCGTAAAAGCCTATTGGGATGTTGATCCTCAATCAGCTTACAAGTTGCTGGAGCAATCATTGAACGCAACACGCTCAGGTTTGCAAGAGACTCGCCGGGCGTTAAAGGCATTGCGAGCCAGCCCGTTGGACGACCTTGGGTTGTTGTTGGCATTGAATAATTTATCTGAAGAGGCAGCAAAACGTGGTAGGCTTGAGTTGGAGTTAGTTTTACCGGAGCAAGTACCGTCACTCTCGCCGGATGTAGAGCAGTGTATTTACCGGATCGCACAGGAAGCAATCGAAAATGTAGTAAATCATGCGAATGCAAAAAACCTGTCTGTGCGGTTGATAGTTCAAAATGCCCAGGTCTTATTAGTGATCAAAGATGATGGGATGGGTGCCAACCTAGCCCAGTCAAAGCAAGCTGGGCATTTTGGTCTTTCGGGAATGCTAGAACGTGCCGAAATCGTAGGGGGGGTACTTACAATCAGCAGTCAGCCCGGTCAGGGTACATGTCTGCAGTTGAAAATAAAAGGATAAGTATGATAAGAGTGATCATTTGTGACGATCAGGCTATCATCCGCGATGGTCTAGAAATGCTGCTGAAACTGGAACGGGACATAGAGGTCGTTGGATTAGCCCAGGATGGCGCTGAAGCGGTGCATCTCACAGCAGTAAAGTGCCCCGACTTGGTATTGATGGATCTAAAAATGCCCGGCGTGAATGGCGTGGAAGCCACCCGGCGGATCCGAGCGCGGAATCCGGGTATTAAAATCCTGATATTGACCACATATGATGATGATGAGTGGATCTTCGATGCTATCCGTGCCGGAGCCTCGGGTTATTTACTCAAGGATACTCCTCGTGATAAGGTAGTCGAAGCAATCCGAGGGACGGTGACCGGTAAATCATATGTAGATCCAGTTATCGCTGGCAAGCTACTTGATCAGGTGGCCAGGGAGCAGGTTATGCAATCCGCACCACTTACAGATAAACTAAGTGAACGAGAAGCGGATGTGTTACGCCTCTTGGCGCGGGGCTTCAGTAATGCTGAAATCGCTGGCCAGCTCCATCTTTCAGAAGGAACAGTGCGTAACCATGTCAGTGCGATTTTTTCCAAGTTGGATGTCTCCGACCGCACACAAGCAGCAATTATGGCAATTCGATACGGATTGGATAAACAAGGTTAAGACGGGGAGAATTTGTCTTTTATGTGGTTTCTTTGTCTTGTCTTCTGAGAGAATGCTCTGGTTAAGGAGAAAATGTAATGGATAATCCTGTTATCACTACCATGCTGAACCGCCGATCCGTGCGGCGATACAAAGCAGACCAACCGTCAGACGAAGTGGTGGGAACCATCGTGCGCGCCGGTCAACAAGCCCCATTCGCTTCGCAATTGTACAGCGTGCTGCTCACGCGCAAGAAAAAAGCACCTTTCAAAGCTCCATTATGGTTCACGATCTGCGCGGATTTGTATAAGCTGGAACGATTTATGGCTTTACGCGGTTGGAAAGTGGTTACAAATGATCTTTCCCTGCTATTCTTTGCTATCCAGGATGCCGCATATATGGCGGAAAACATGGTCATCGCTGCTGAAAGCCTGGGCTTAGGTTCGTGTTTCTTGGGGAATGCCCCCTATATTGCCGACCGGATCGCCAGGGAATTTAAGCTCCCCAAACGGGTTTTCCCGTTAGTGGGCCTGGTGATGGGATATCCAGCAGAGGAGTTCCCCACGCGACCGCGCTACCCACTATGGTTTACACTGTTCGAAGATCAATATCCTGATTTTACCGACGAACAGGTCGCTGAGGCGATGAAAGTGATGGATGAGGGTTACTTAGACCAGGATTACTACCGCCGTCTGAAAGCAAAAATACCGCTGGAAGGAGATCGTCCAGAAACCTATACCTATGAGAATTATTCCTGGACGGAGCATATATCACGCAAGTGGGGACAGTGGTTTTCTTCACCTAAAGAGCTTCTCGCGCAATTAAAAAAGCGAGGTTTTGATTTCGAGGACGAATCCTGATCCACTTTTCATTGATAGTTGGGTCGGGGTACCATCAAGTTGGCGGGAGTGTGACACAGGCAGGTGATAATAAAAAGGAATGATCGGGTAGAATATCCTTGACCGAAGGAGGCGCAATGGATAATCTACAGTGCAAATTCTTGTGTTTTGCCTTTATGTTGATCTTGTTCCTGGTCAGTTGTAAAACCAGGACTATCTCCCCGCCTGTTTCAGGCAGCATAAATTTTGGCGATTTAAAATTGAATGTCACAGGTGCATTCTTAGATGCCTCTTTCCCAGCCAGATGTACAAGCCAATCACCAAATTGCTCGTTGGCAAAGCCGGGTTATCAATACCTTAGCCTGGACTTTACCCCGCTCGATCTACCCCAGGGCCAGGCGTTGCCCTACAAGAGTGTTCCCAACGATACATCAGTCCAAGATAATTTGGGTAGCGTAGCGATAAAAAGCCTTTATCAATATGATAATGCAAGTCGTGTGTTGAAATTGGGTTTTGAAGTTCCGAAAAATGCAGTCAGTTTCACGCTGCTCTGGCCGGGGAATACGCCCCTACCTTTGGTGTTAACGAAATAAATTCCTTATGCCAAATGTCACCCGTACACAAAAATACCAGCATGCTTATGAGTTTGCCGGGCAGCAACTCACCCATCTTACCCACACCTATCCTGACCAATTTCCAACCTATACTGAGCAGGGGCGGTGGAAACCGAATCCGGTGCGCTGGACCCATTGGACAGAGGGCTTTCTGGGCGGACAGTTATGGCTGCTATATCAGCATACAGGTGAGGAGCGCTGGCGGGCATTGGCTGAGCATTACAGCCGCCTGATTGAGCCGCGAAAAATGGATCGCACCGTGCACGACCTGGGTTTTCTGTTTTGGCCGACCTGGAAGCGTTGGTATGACCTCTCGGGATTGTCTGGGGTAAAAGATGTGGTTATCCAGGCTGGCCGAACTCTGGCGTTACGGTACCAGGAGAAGGGGGGGTACTTATGTTCGTTTGTCGCGCCTGAGAGCCTGTTCATTGATATTATGATGAATGTCGGAATCGTCTTTTATGCTGCGCAACAGACAGGCGACGAAAGGTTAATGGAGATTGCCAGGCGCCACTGCCATACAACGCGCAAGGCTCTGGTGCGGGGGGATGGTAGCACTGCTCACGAAGGCATCTTCGATCCCCAGACCGGCTGTTTTTTACGCCAATCCACTCAGCAGGGATGGCGCTCTGACTCTTCTTGGGCGCGCGGGCTTGCCTGGGCGTTGTATGGATTCACTACCGCGTATCAATTCACCCAGGAGACGCGCTTCCTGAAAACTGCACAAGCGTGCGCCGATTATTATATCGCCCGTACACCCGACCATGGGATTCCACCGAATGATTGGGATGAGCCTGATCCTGAGTTCCCTTATGAAAGCTCAGCTGCTACCATCGCAGCCAGTGGTTTGTTCGACCTGGCTAGCGCATGCGTTGAACCTTCTCAGCAAACCTTATATCAAGATTATGCTGAGCGTATTTTGGATACACTGACCGGACCTGAATTCCTCGCAGACCGTACGCCTGGTTGGGAAGGCATCTTGAAACACGGCATTTACCACCAGCCGAAAGGTTTGGGGGTGGATGAAAGTGTCGCCTGGGGCGATTATTTCTTTCTGGAAGCCTTGGATAAGGGTTTAGTCCATGAGCGCTAAAGTGGCTTTGATTACCGGCGCCAGCCGGGGGATTGGTAGAGCAATTGCAGTTGCCCTGGGCCAGCACGGTTGGCGGGTGGCAGTGAATTATCAGCGGAATACCGAATCAGCGCAGGAGACTGTCCGTCAAATAGAAGCGTTTCAGGGCGAAGCGCTACCAATCCAGGGTGATATTTCTCTTACAGTGGATCGCCAACGGTTAGTGGATACCGTGATAGATCGCCTGGGACAGATTGACCTGTTGGTTAACAATGCCGGTATGGCGTCGCGCCAACGCCGGGATGTGCTGGAGGTGAGTGAAGAAAGTTACGATGAAGTCATGACCTTAAATCTGAAAGGTGCATTTTTCCTGACCCAGCAGGTGGCTAAAACCATGATTAGCCTGATCCAGGAGAGATTGATCGATCATCCGAAAATAATTAATATTGGCTCCATAAGCGCTTATGCCAGCAGCCTGAACCGGGCGGAATACTGCATTTCTAAGGCTGGCCTGGCGATGGTCACGACCTTGTTCGCCGACCGCCTGGCGGAGTGGGGGATTGGCGTGTATGAAATTCGTCCGGGGATCATCGCCACTGACATGACTGACCCAGTCAAAGAAAAATATGACACCCTCATTGCAAATGGAGTGACGCCCTTACGCCGTTGGGGTCAGCCAGAGGATGTGGCGCGCGCCGTGGTGGCCATCGCTGAGGATGCCTTGCCGTTTTCTACTGGGGAGGTAATTAACGTCGACGGCGGATTTCACCTGCGGAGGCTATAAATGATTCACCGGGTGGCTTCCCTGAAGACGGTTGAACAATTTAAGAAGTACCTTGCGCGGAATGGGATTCAGCTATCATCGGATGACTCGCTCCTAACTGGAGCGGAGGCGCCTTTGGCGCAACCTTACCATCTTAAAGATGGTTTTGTAATTGGAAACCGTTTTTGCGTCCAGCCCATGGAAGGCTGGGATGGGACGGCGGATGGGGCTCCAACGGAGTTGACCCGGCGGCGGTGGGTCCATTTTGGACAGAGTGGCGCCAAACTGATCTGGGGGGGCGAGGCAGTGGCTGTGCAGCCTGCTGGGCGGGCGAACCCGAACCAGGTGTTGATTTGTCCAGCGACACTCTCCGCTTTGGCGGAATTACGCAAGGCATTGCTCGCTGCGCATACAGAACGATACGGGGATACCCGCGAGGTGTTGGTCGGCTTGCAGCTCACCCATTCCGGTCGGTTTTCACGTCCGGTGGATAAAATTCGACTTGCCCCCAAAATCCTATATCATCACCCTTATTTAGATGCCAGATACGGTATTGCACCGGACGATCCTGTCCTGACCGATCCAGAAATTGGCGACATAATCGCCGACTTTGTGTCAGCAGCGGGTTTGGCTCAACAGGCCGGTTTCGATTTTGTAGATATCAAGCACTGCCATGGTTACCTGGGTCACGAGTTTTTGAGCGCTTATTCCCGACCCGGTCCATATGGTGGTTCATTTGAGAACCGCACACGCTTCCTGCGCGAGGTCGTGGTAGGCATTCGCTCTCAGAGTCCGGGATTGCGGATTGGGGTACGCTTGAGCGCTTTTGATACACCACCCTTCGTACCCGACCACCAAACCCAGATCGGCAAACCAGTCACATGTGCAGGTTATCCCTGGGGCTTCGGACTTGACGAGTGTAAACCTCTAGAATACAACCTGGAGGAGACAACCCGCTTCCTGGAGCTATTCCAAACGTTAGGCATCGAGCTGGTTAATATCACCGCAGGCAGTCCGTATTACAACCCGCATATTCAACGACCGGCGTATTTTCCACCCTCAGACGGCTACCAACCACCTGAAGATCCTCTGTTTGGCGTCGCCCGACAAATTGAGGCGACAGCTGAACTCAAACAACGCTTCCCTGGTTTGCTGATGGTTGGGTCAGCTTACAGCTATCTTCAAGAATGGTTGCCGTATGTAGCGCAACACAATGTGCGCCATGGCAAGGTGGATTTTATCGGGCTGGGTCGGATGATCCTGTCTTATCCCGAATTTCCTGCAGATGTCCTGGCCGGCAGACAGCTGGATCGCCGGCGGATCTGCCGTACATTTAGCGACTGCACCACTGCTCCCCGCCAGGGCCTGGTCTCGGGCTGTTATCCGCTGGATCCGTTTTATAAAGCCCGTCCAGAAGCAGAGATGCTTAAGGCTGGCAAGAAAGCTTGAAGTCGGCTCGTTGAGACGGAAAGCCCGGGCAGACTATGAGTGCCTGACTGGTCCTGTTACCAATCTTCATCTTGCCTCGATCTTACGCCAACATTCCAATGTGCATCTGTTCCTGGACCGTGAGGTATCTGCGCAGCTGGAAGGCATTAACCTGGCAGGGATAATGCTATAGATCGTCTTCTTGCTATCCACAGGTTGCCGAGGGTGAATAATAAGACGGCTGTCAGACTAAAGGCCGCAGCAACCCGGAACATCAGGAAAGGACCGACCGAGTCGAATAAAAAACCAATTAAGGGACCTCCGCTAACACTGGCGACATTGAAAAATGTACTGAGCATTCCCTGACTGGTGGCGCGCAAATCATCTGGCGCGAGCTCACTGACGTAATTAACCGCGCCGATCCAATAAAAGCCAAAGGAAAAACCATGTAACAGGTTGATGCCTAGCACCCATTCCGGGCGTGGCATGATGGAATACAACACGAGACGCAATCCGTAGAAGGCAAATCCAATTACGACCAACCGGCGGGCACCAAATTTTCGTACCAGACGCGGTCCAAATAGCATGACAATAATTTCGGTTATTGTCCCAACGCTCCAGGCTCGTCCAACCAGGGTATCGCTGGCGCCGATGGATTTCATCGCCACACTGAGGAAGTTCAACCAGCTAATATTGGAAATCATCACCAGGATGATGCAAATCCCCATGATAATCCAGGCCGGTTGGCGGATCATCTTGCCGAAACCACGCATGACCGCCTGTCCCAGGCGCGCCGGTGTGGATGGCATGAAGATCAAGGTTGGGATCATCAGCCCGATTAAAAATGCATATCCCCAGAAAAGACCACGCAGACCAACCCGATCCAGGAATGGACCGGCGATCAGAGTGGAGGCCAGGAAACCGGCTGTTCCCCAGACACGTTGTGAGCCATACCGGTGAATCTCAGTTTTCAAGAGAGTAAGTGTGTAATTATCAATCAAGGGATTGACCGCGCTGGCGAAAAAGTTAAACAGCACCGACAGGAGTAAAATCCCTAAGAACGCCTGGGTAAAGGAGATGGCCAGAATAAAGATGACCGAGCCAACCGTTGCTATCGCCAGGATGGTCTGGATGCGCCCAAATCGGTCGCAAAGTAATCCCCACATGGGTGTAGCAAAGATTCCAATCAGGGATCCGACAGTAATGAGTAATCCAATTTGGGTGCCGGATAAACCAATATTGCGATAATAGACATTGACAAAGGGGATAAAGATCCCTAATGCGCCAAATTGTAGAAAATACAGAATCTTCCCGATCAAGAGGGCGCGGCGTTGTATGCTTAACATCAAGAGATGAGTCCAATCTGGATAAGATGGCCAATTATACCCCGTTCATTTTGGTCAGAGGTTATATAATACTCTTGTTATTTGTACAAACCATTATAAACTATTTTGGGGAAGGTAAAAATGAACCACCAAAATCCATATGCTTGGGGATTACAATTAGTATATGCATTTGCAGCAAACTCGGTTCAACCGTTCGATCGCTCAGATTTCCCTCAAAAGCCCTGGTTGCTTTCCGCTGATAGCAGTGGTTCCGGGAACGGAGAAGATCGGACTGTGCGCGCGGGGCGCCGTCGACCAACCACGCCGGGCTCCGGGGATCGCCGGCGAGCCGACACCCCAATCCGGCGCCGCCCGGGGCAAACGGAGGCCAGTCGCCCGACAGATAGCAGTGGTGGAGGGACTGATTTAAGCGGTAGCGGCGAAACCGGCGCAGGTGGTGGAGGATTACCTCAACTTCCACTTGGGAATTTACTCGGTGGGAAGAAACTGACCGGCGGCGTTTCAGTTCTCTTGTTAATCGCGATCGTTGTTATTTACATGTTTTTTTCTGGCCAATTGAATACCGGGCAATCTCCGGATTCATCTTATCAAGAGCCAGCGCCAACCGATGATACGCAATCTTTGGGGTTGCCAACCGACACCACAATTGTCCTCCCCCCAACCGTCAAGCCGGCATCAACAAAACCTACTGCGACCTCAAAACCAGTTTCACCAGGAAGTGTATCCACGGCTAAAGGTACATGGCTGGTGATGCTCTACCAGGATGCGGATGACAAAATCCTGGAAGAAGATATTTACACAGATCTGAATGAAGCTGAACGAGTTGGTTCTAGCGAGCGGGTTAAGATTGTTGCTCAAATTGACCGCTATGATGGCGGTTATAGTGGGGATGGCGATTGGACTTCCGCCCGGCGTTACTACTTGAATCAAGATGATGATCTTAAGCGAATTAACTCGAAAATGCTGGCAGATCTGGGTGAAGTCAACATGGCGAATAGTAAAACATTGGTGGATTTTGTCACCTGGGCGATGAAAAGCTATCCGGCGGATAAGTATGTCTTGATCCTCTCTGACCATGGTATGGGTTGGCCCGGAGGATGGACTGACTCCGACCCGGGTTCAGATTACGTGAGTAGTAGTAATATCCCCCTGGTTTCTCGTCTAGGGGACCAAATTTACTCGAATGAGTTGGATGCAGCCCTGGGTCAAATTCGATCTCAGATGGGATTGGATAAGTTCGATCTGATCGGCATGGATGCCTGTCTGATGAGCCATCTGGAAGTACTGGCTGCCTTGCAGCCCCATACGCGTTTCGCAGTCGCCTCGCAGGAGACCGAACCAGCGTTGGGATGGGCTTATACGGGATTCTTATCTCAGCTAAAAAATAATCCCGATATGAGTAGCGACGAACTATCAAAACAGATCGTTGATACCTATATTACTGATGATCAACGTATTGTGGATGATCAAGCGCGCCAGGAATTCTTACGGCAAGGATCTCCCCTGGGCGGATTGTTTGGGTCTGGCAGCAGCATGTCGGCGGCTCAGTTGACCCGACAGTTGGAACAGACCATCACTCTGACCGCCATCGATATGGAGCTGTTGCCTAATTTGATGGACCGTGTTAACGATCTTGCATTTATTATGCAAAAAGTTGATCAAGCCGAGGTGGCACGCGCCCGTAACTACGCACAATCCTTCACCAGCGTATTTGGGCGCGACTTGCCTCCGTCTTACCTGGATTTAGGTAACCTGGTTCAAATTATCCAGAAAGAAATCCCCGATGCTAATCTATCGAGCGCGGCTGGCAGGGTGCTTAACGCGTTAAATGAGGCGGTCATCGCAGAAAAGCATGGACCCAAAAAGCCAGGCGCCAATGGGATTTCGATCTATTTCCCCAATTCGCAGATGTACGAAAATCCAATTGTCGGCGCGCGCTCCTATACCGCGATCGCTGATCGCTTTGCTGGTGATTCACTTTGGGATGAGTTCCTGGCATTTCATTACTCTGGGCGAACATTCAAGCAGGACAGCCGGGCAGTCGTTCTACCCGACTCTGGATCCGTAGTACGCGGTCCAGGCGCAGGTAAGATCGAACTGATTCCTATCAAGTTATCCTCGAATGTAGCCGCGCCAGGTCAACCGGTCCTGCTCTCGACCAGGGTACAAGGGCAGAACATCGGTTATATCTACCTGTTCGTTGGTTTCCTGGATCAGGCATCTAATTCGATCCTGATTGCGGATACCGACTACCTGGAAAGCGGTACAACCAAAGAGGTCAGCGGTGTGTATTACCCGGATTGGGGAGAGGGCGCCTTCAACCTGGAGTTTGAATGGGGTTCCTTAATGTTTGCGATCACAGATGGGACCAACTCGGTGACTGCGCTACTGACCCCGGAAAGTTACGGAGTGAGTAAAGAAGAAGCGAGTTATACGGTGGATGGCATCTACAAAGATGCACAGGGCGGTGAAACACGCAATGCCCGATTATATTTTGTTAATGGCATCCTGCGCCAGGTGTTTGGTTTTACCGGGCAAGATGCGAATGGTTCGCCTGCAGAAATAATCCCACAGCCCGGAGACACCTTCACCATTCAGGAAAAATGGCTTGATCTGGATAGCCAGGGCGGTGTCCAACAAGTCGCTTACCAGGAGGGTGGTACGTTGACCTTCGGCGACCAGATGTTCCAGTGGGAAGAGCTGGATGTTGCGGTCGGTGAATATATTGTCGGATTTATCGTCCAGGATTTGGATGGTAATCCGAACGAGATATACACCCGCGTGTCTGTGAAGTAACTGTGTAAACTGATTAGAAATTTAAGTGTATATTGAATGCAGTTAACCTCTCATAAGCCCTCGATCAAAGCCACTTCGTTTCAAGTTTTATTGCGTTGCTTTAGCTACCTGCGCCCCCACTGGAAATTGACAGTGGGGGCGTATGGGATGATGCTGTTGATTGATGCCTTAAGCATGGTCAATCCCCAGTTGATCCGCTGGTCGATAGATTATGGCATTGGTGTTGGTAACGCCTCCCGTTTAATCCTGGCTGTATCTGCCTTGCTCGTGCTGGTGATCATCAAAGGAATCTTCACCTATTTCGAAGGGCGCTGGACGGAGGTCGCTTCGCAGAATGTGGCGTATGACCTGCGGAATGAGCTTCAGCGCAAGATTACCCTTTTATCCTTCTCCTTTCATGATCAGACAGAAGCAGGTGACCTGCTCTCACGCACCATCCAGGATGTAGAGCGAATCCGTTTCCTCACCGGACGGGCGATTTTCAGGGTGGTGGAGGGGGTGGTGCTGATGCTGATTACTGCTGCGGTGATGATCTGGATGAACCCCACCTTGGGTTTACTGGCGATCGTTGCCATGCCGTTGTTGGTTTACCAGGCCGTTCGGTTTGGTCGGGTATTTCGGCCTCTTTCTGCTCAAATCCAGAAACAATTGGCGGTACTGACGACGCGGGTAGAACAGAACCTGCGCGGGGCGCGCGTGGTTAAAACCTTTGCCCAGGAAGAGGCAGAAATCAACCGGTTCGAAACGGAAAACCTGCGCTGGTTTGATCTTGCCGCCCTTGCTGCGCGCTTACAATCGATAAACATGCCGTTACTGCATATGATCGCCAACCTGAGTAGTGTCGCCATCCTGTGGTTCGGTGGTACGTTTGTCATTGATCAGCGAATTACCTTGGGGGAGCTGGTGGCGTTCACGACTTACGTCGCCCAGCTACTCACGCCTGTTCGTTACCTTGGAATGGTATTGCCGGCGATCTCCATGGCTGGCGCATCGGCTGAACGGATCTTCGAAATTTTAGATACAGTTCCAGATGTCCGTGAGGAACCGGATGCGCCGCCGTTGGCTGTTCGGTATGGGCAGGTTCGTTTCGAAAATGTCTCCTTTGGCTACGGAAAACACTCCGGTGTATTACGGGATATCACCTTCGAGGCGCAACCCAACCAGGTCATCGCCTTGTTAGGGCTGACCGGTTCAGGGAAAACCACGGTGATAAACCTGATCCCGCGCTTCTATGATCCTACCGACGGTTGTATAACCATAGATGGGACGGATATCCGGACTGTGACGATAAATTCGCTGCGCAGCCAGATCGGTATTGTGCTTCAAGAGACCACACTATTTGCCGCCTCGATTCGCGAGAACATCACCTTTGGTCGGCCTGCCGCTACTCAGGCTGAGATCGAAGCCGCGGCGCGGGCAGCTCAAGCGCATGAGTTCATCATGCAAACACCCAATGGGTATGATACCGAAGTAGGTGAACGGGGTGTCACGCTCTCCGGTGGGCAAAAACAGCGCCTGGCGATTGCGCGTGCCATCTTGACTGACCCCCGCATCTTAATCCTAGATGACGCAACCTCAAGCGTCGACAGTGAGACTGAGCACCTGATCCAACTGGCTTTGGAAAGGCTGATGTCAGGACGGACAACCTTTGTGATTGCGCATCGTTTGAGTACTGTACAACGTGCAGATTTGATCCTGGTCTTGGATAAAGGGCGCATCGTGGCGCGTGGAAAACATGAACAGCTAATCACGAGTTCACCGCTTTATCACAGCATCTACCACCAACAACTCAAACCGAGACTCGAAAGGGTACATTGAATAGATTGGATTTAGAAAGGGTTTAGGATGGGTTTTGGCATCGGTGTATCTAACCCGGGGATGGGTCCGCGTGGCGCCTTGGACCATTATTCAGGTGGTCAAGACACGCGTGGGATTGCATTTAACCCGCAGGTCGTAACTCGCTTGCTGGGCTATCTGCGTCCCTACCGCCGGCAGATGGGATTAGCGTTCCTCGCCATGTTGGGTGTGTCTGCTCTGACATTGTTGACGCCCTATCTGCTTAAAATCGCGGTCGACCAGTTTATTACTCAGGGCGATCGCGCCGGGTTGCTGCGCATCTCGCTGATCACTGCAGCCGCGTTCGTTGGGCTTTACATTACGACCAGTGCTCAACAATTCTTACTTTCCTGGGTGGGGCAACGTGTCCTGGCGAATTTACGCAGTGAACTGTTCCGTCACTTGCAACTCTTGTCGCTTAGCTATCATGACACCCACATTGTTGGGGTCACTGTTTCTCGTGTGATGAACGATGTCGCGACCATTAATGAGCTGCTTTCACAGGGATTGATCACCTTGTTGGGTGATACCTTCATCCTGGTGGGCATCATCATTATCATGCTGACAATGAGTCCGCGCCTGGCTTTACTCACTTTCATCGTCTTGCCTCTGATGGTCTTGATCACGATCTGGTTTTCCCGTCGGGCACGGACTGCTTTCCGGGAAACTCGCACCCGGGTGGCCAAAGTGGTCGGTGACCTGGCTGAAGATATCGCCGGGGTGAGAGTGATTCAGGCTTTCGGACAGGAAGAGTCGAGCCAGGAGCGCTTCAACCAGGTGAACGAGGCCAATCGAGATGCAAATATTGACGCGGTATCACTCTCTTATGTGTTTTTGCCCTCCATCGAGTTCTTAGGAGTATTGGCGATGGTCATCGTCTTATGGTTCGGAGGGCGAGCCGTGAGTATGGGAGACATCACCCTGGGGATATTGATCGCCTTCCTGTCCTATGTCACCCGCTTTTTCCAACCGATTCAGGAGCTAAGCCGGCTGTATACCACCTTACAGGCTGCGATGGCGGGTGGAGAACAGGTACTCAAGCTACTGGATACACCGCCCGAGGTAGCCGATCGACCAGACGCCCGTGAGTTGCCACCTGTTTCTGGTGAAGTGACCCTGGACCATGTTTCATTTCGTTATCGCCCCGATCTACCCGAAGTACTGCATGACGTATGCTTGCAGATTGCGCCTGGTCAAACCGTAGCCCTGGTGGGTCCGACTGGGGCTGGTAAAACCTCCATCGGCAATCTGCTCGCACGCTTTTATGATGTCAGTGGCGGGGCAATCATGATTGATGGGACGGATGTACGTAGCGTCACGCAGCGTTCCTTACACTGCCAGATCGGGCTCGTGCCACAGGATTCGTTTTTATTCTCAGGGACGATTGCGGATAATATCCGCTTTGGTTGTCCCGAAGCGACAAACGAGCAGGTAGAACAGGCAGCCAGGTCAGCTAATGCCCATGCGTTTATCATCAGCAAGCCGGACGGGTACCAGACACGCGTTCAGGAAGGCGCAGCCAATCTATCGGTTGGACAGCGCCAGCTCGTCTGTATTGCACGTGCCATCCTGACCGATCCGCGCATCCTGATCCTGGATGAGGCTACCTCGAACGTTGACAGCCTGACTGAAAGCCTGATCCAGGAAGCGTTACGGAACTTGTTGCGTGGGCGAACGGCAGTCGTTATTGCCCATCGCTTGAGTACGATCCGTAACGCTGATTTTATCTGCGTGGTTCAGGATGGGCAGATCGTAGAGCAGGGCCGGCATGCTGAGCTATTGTCGCACAATGGCGTCTATGCAGCACTTCACAGCCGTCAGTTCGCTGATTGATTCCTGGGAGAATGATAATGGATGAATTAAACGCCAGCTTAAAGAAAAATTTCGGTTTTGATAACTTTCGCCATGGTCAATCTGAGGCGATCCAGGCATTATTAGCGGGGCAGCACACTTTGGTGGTGATGCCAACTGGCTCTGGGAAATCGTTAATATACCAGTTCGTTGCGTTGAACCAGCCTGGCTTAACCCTGGTCATTTCCCCTCTGATCGCACTGATGAAAGACCAGGTAGATAGCCTGGCGCGGCGAGAAATACCAGTGACATTTATTAACAGCACACTAACGGTCAGTGAGTTGAACCAGAGATTACGCAAACTGGCTGAAGGTGCTTACCGGCTGGTGTATGTCGCGCCAGAACGGCTCCGAAGCTCGGTATTTCTAGAGTCAATTCGCAAGCAAAAGGTCAACTTGCTGGCAGTGGATGAGGCACATTGTATATCGGAATGGGGCCACGATTTCCGACCCGACTATTTACACATTGCTGCGTTTCGTAAAGGGCTGGATAATCCGCTGACTGTTGCTTTGACGGCAACTGCAACTCCGAAAGTTCAAGAAGATATCATCCGACTTTTGGGCATTCGGTCACCTGCCACAGCGACCCGCATCATCACTGGCTTTAACCGCCCTAATTTGGCTCTGGAGGTGCGTTATACCGCTGATCCGAGGTTAAAATTCCAGGCAGTGCGTGAGTTACTGGGTAAATATCCTTCCGGAGCCACGATTATCTATGTCGGCACCCGGCGAGATGCAGAAGAGGTCGCTGAGTTTGTGCAGCAGGTGATTCGACAAAAGGCAGAGTATTATCACGCCGGTCTGGAACCAAAGGAGCGGACACGCGTCCAGAATGCATTCAGCTCAGAGGATTTACCGGTGGTGGTGGCAACCAATGCATTTGGGATGGGCATCGACCGTCCAGATGTACGCCAGGTGATCCACTTTTCGATGCCAAGTTCATTGGAAGCTTATTATCAGGAGGCCGGACGTGCTGGACGCGATGATTTACCTGCGCAGGCGGTCTTGTTGTATGATCCCCGCGATCGTGCCTTGCAGGAATGGTTCATTGAGAATAACACCATTATTGAGAGAGATTTACAGGAATTATTTGAGGTAATATGCACCGGTGGCAGAGGCGAGATCTGGGTAACTATTGATGAGCTATCACTTAGGACGGGATTCCAAGAAACAAAACTGCGCGTAGGTTTAGCAGAGTTAGAACGGGGTGGAATGATCGAACGGCTGGGGGATGAAGGGTATCGAATGCTTGTGCGTTGCCTTACGCTGGATAAACGAGCCATCCAGCACAGTGTAGATCGGATAACAAGCCTCCAACGATACAGGCTGGATCAACTAAAGAAGATAATCGAATATGCTGAGGCGAATACCTGCCGGCGGCGAATTATACTCAAGCACTTTGGTGATCCAGGACCGGCGGAGGCGTCGGATTGTTGTGATAATTGCCGGGCAAAGCGGACCATTTCCCCGCGCCCTGCAGGAAATACGCGAGGCAACTTGAGTGCATTGTCACAACCTGAACGATCCGCATTGATCATCCTGGATACAGTGCGACGGTTAAAGTATCCGGTTGGTCGGGATAAGCTCTCGCAAATATTGAAGGGTTCAAAGGCTGCCGATATCCAGAAATTTCATTATGACCAGCATGTTTATTATGGTCGATTTGCGGTTTACAAAAAGACAGAAATTGCGAACCTGGTTGACCAGCTGATTAATCTTGGTTACCTGAAGGTCATTGGCGGTAAGTATCCGGTGGTCGGCCTGTCATCACAGGGAGAAATTGCAATTCAGAATAAAACGCCAATTTCTCTGCATTTACCTCGAGAAGGAGGTAGCATAGTAAATCCGTATAAAAAACCAATACGAAGTTCAGGGAGTGCAGAGGAATATACAATTCAACTTCTCAATCAAGGTTTAACACCTGATCAAATATCCAAAGAACGGTGTTTGACCGTGGGAACAATTTATGGTCACCTGGCGCATGCAATCGTGGCAGGCTTGGTATCTGTAGAGAAGGTAGTTCCGGTGGAGATACGCCAACAGGTAGAAGCGGCAATTGAGCAGGTAGGTACAACAGATGCGCTTTCGCCAATTAAGCAATTGCTACCCGAACAGATCAGTTATGGAATGATCCGTTGTGTGGTGGAAGGTTGGAAACTCCAGCAGTCAGGTCGCACAACCCCGGAAGGTAGACCCCAGGGTTCTTCTGAGAGCGAAGCGATACACAAGCCAGACAGCGCGATCGAGCGCTTCTTATCCCATTCCCATCCGCGCCGTCTCTCTGGCCCATGGCAGGCAGGTTGGGCTTTGGATTTCCACAGCAGTTTTGCCGGGATGGATTGGAATCGGAGCACGATTGGCGCCCTGGCATACAGCTTGAAGTATCAGGGAGATCTGACGGTGTTACCCGCTTTGGTCGACCATTCACTTGAACTGATGGCTGCCCACCCTGAGTTTACTAATTTCGATGCCATCCTTCCCGTCCCATCATCCACACCCAGACCTTTGGAACCGGTGGATGCATATGCAGAAGCCCTATCAGTGCGTCTCGGCATTCCGCTCCAACGCATCTTGAGTAAAACGCGTCCAACAGAGCCGCAGAAAGAGATGCATACCCTGGCGCAAAAACACGCCAACGTGGCTGGCGCGTTCAGGCTGCTTGGAAATGTATCCGGACAACGCCTGCTGGTGGTAGATGATTTATACGACTCCGGCGCAACACTTGAGGAAATCACCCGTCTTTTGCTGCGCAATCGGGCGGCGTGGGTGTGTGTGTTAACGATGACGCGCACCATTCACTCCGATGCATAATCCAATGTCATTATCACCCGATTCATTAGTTCTGCTGTTATTATGCTCTCACCTGGGTTTACCGGATGAGGATGATACATCTCCATTAACCCTGCGGGAATGGACGCCCCTGGCGCGCAAGCTGCAGTTGCTAAATATCCCTCCCAGAAATTTGGTAAGCAATTCTGCTATAGAATTACAAAATTTATTGCAATTAAATCCAGAGCAATCCACTCGCCTGGCGAATTTGCTGGGGCGTGGGGAAATAGTGGATCGACAACTGGTGCGGTTTGCTTCTCTGGGAATTCGCGTTTTGACGATTGCTGACACGGACTACCCGGGGCGATACCGGCAAAGGCTGAAAGAATCTGCACCACTGGTATTGTTCTATGCGGGTGAACTGGCTCTGCTGGGTCAACCAGGCATCGCCGTGGTTGGATCACGAAATCTCGATCCCGCCGGTCAGGAGTGCGCCGCATTTGTAGGGAATGCCTGCGGTTTATCCGGTTTGGTTCTATATTCAGGCGGCGCCCGGGGAGTCGATAAGATCAGTATGGAGGCTGCGCTGGCGGCGCGAGGTACGGTGGTGGGTATCCTGGCGGACAGCCTGGAGCATGCCAGGCGCGCCCCGGCTACTCGGGCAGCACTCGACGAGGGTAATTTATGCCTGGTGACGCCCTATAGTCCCAACGCCGGATTTTCCGTCGGCGCCGCGATGGGCCGCAATCGCTTGATCTACACCCTGGCTGATTATGCGGTGGTTGTCGCCAGCGATGCGGAAACAGGGGGCACCTGGTCGGGGGCTGTCGAGACGATAAAACATGATTGGGTGCCTGTGTACGTCTTGGAGCATGCTAATATGCCAGCCGGGAACCGGTTATTGCTCGAGAGAGGCGCGTTGGCATTTCCTTATCCTTTCAAGGTCACTCCTAAAGAGTTACCCGATTGGTTGAAAGAGCATACACCTCCTCCGAAACCCAAACCTTCACAGCCCGGGTTGTTTTAACATAAATTTCAATTGGGAAGTCTTGAGTGTTGGAGTCCAGGCTTTGTGCATCAGAATCTTCGTTTTTCTCCCATTCCCAATATTCATTTTCTTTGCTAACTTTTTTGAATACGTCGTTCCAATATGACCATGGTTGCCTCCTTCCTTGTTTGAGTAATTCGACCGTTCGATGAATCCGAGTTCGCCTGGTCTGATCTCGCTTCACCTCTTCAAAACCCTAGGGAATCCTTCACCAGCGGGCGTGATGTTCTTCGGCGAAACCAATCAGGTCACGTAGTTCCACAACCTGCCCATCGTCCAGAACAACATGCCCGGCGTAGTGCCCAAACATCTGGTGCACCTCGCTAGAAATCAATCCCAGGTTTGTGCGTGCTACACGATCCTTAAAGGGGGTGAAAGTCAGTTCCAGGCGTTCCTGGTTATCTTTGAAAAGCCAGGGTTGCATATAATCACCTTTTGCCGAATAGGAATAACGATCGTCATCGATTCGTGTTCTGGTGGGCAACTCAGAGTGATCTCGGCTTTAGCTGCTCGATTACCGACATCAGCCTTTAGCCTGAGCATGCGGTTGTGGGCTGAACCGCCCTTCGACTAACTACCTATGCTTTAAGGAAAAGGTATAGCTTCGAGAATGAAAACTCCTTCTCGCTCTCAAAGTCTAGTCCATAGGCTTTCAATCTCACACGCCAATCTATCCCAAGAAAATCTACAAAACAAGATGGCTCAAAAATTGACCAAACTTTAATGAAAACCCGATTGAGTTGACTTTCTTGCCGTGCAAAATCAATCAAGCAAAATGTCCCGCCAGGCTTCAAGACCCGTGCTACTTCTTGAAAAACCTTCTCCCGTAACTCTTTCTCGAATTCATGTAAAGCAAAAGAGACCATGACCACATCAAAGCTGTTATCCGCAAATTGCATCGCCGTGGCTGACATGATTTGTACTTCAAGATTGGTCAGTTTCTTCTGGGCTATCTTTCGACGCGCAACGGCTAACATCTCAGTGGAGATATCAATGCCCAGAATATGATTCTGAGGATTATGGCTGGCCACCAAAATAGAACTCGCTGCAGTCCCAACGCATACATCCAGGACGCGCTGCGATGTATTACTGATAACCTCAACCAAGCCAAGACGAGGATTCCCTTTATTCCCCAAATGGAATATCAGGTCGAACAGGTCGTAGAATTTAGACAGGAATTTATAGCGCACATTACTCTCCATGGTGTTTCCCTGGTCGCTGTTTTCGCCTAGGTGTCTCCCAGTTGATAGTGAAAAATACCTACCCCCTTAGCCAGCGGGGGGAAGTAGCGCATCAGCTGCGTGGCGCCCAGGCGCGGTTCCGGGCGATCAAAGTAGAACCATTCATCCAGCAGACGGATGCCCTCGCCCCAGCTTTCGAGGTCGTGACCGTGTTTCAAACCCCAATGAAGGCGCGCCCCAATTTTGGAGAAGGTCAACTTTACGTCGTGCAACCAGATCATGAACGGCGTCATCGCGTCGCAGACAAGTTCCGCTCCAGGAAACTGCTCCTTGAGTAGCAGCACCAGTTGCTTTACCTGGGCCTCTTCGAAGTATGGAAGAACACCTTCAGCCAGGAATAGAAACGGGCGACCAGCGTGTGTGCTCACAGTGTCTAGCCATGCTCTGTCGAACACCGAATAACCGAGGTAATGGCCGCGCGCTGTTTCGTCCATCAGTTTACGGCGCAGGTCGATCACCTCCGGCAGGTCAAGGTCGTACCATTCCACCTGTCCATTATCCACCCGCTCAAAACGTGTATCGAGACCGCAGCCAATGTGGACGACCACCGCTTGAGGGTGGCGGGTCAGAAAATCCCGCGCCTGACGGTCGAATTCTCGCAGGCGCATGATGGTGGCGGTCTGATCATGCCCTTGAAGCTTGAATCGTGAGAAGTCATAGTCAATTTGATTGACCAGGGCTACCGCTTTATCGTCCCGGACGAGTGGTGCAGGACTTTGTGCCTCAACCGCACGGGCATAGAGTGCGATGAGCAAGGTTTCGGCGACAACGTTCTGACTTTGCAGCGTGATCTTGGACATGTTCTACTGCCTTTCTACAGCCCGCTCAGGCAAATGCGGGCTAACATTTTAGCTCAGCGGTGCGCTATAGTGCTTCCGCTAGAGCAGACTACCTGGCGAAGTCTTTTACCCCAATTGATCCACAATTGTGTCAACATCCGTCACCCATGAGAAACCAAAGGCAAGATTGAGCAGGCTGGATAGATGCATCTCTTCGGTGATGCTCCCCGTTCCATCGGCGAGGAAAAATATCCGATAATCTCGATAGTAGGCATCTCGAGCGGTAGATTCGCAACACATGTTGGTCATTATACCTGCGATAACAATATCTTCAACTTTGAGACAGCGTAATACCGTGTCCAGGTCAGTGTTGTAAAAAGCCGAGTAACGGTGTTTAAATATTACCTTTTCGTGATTTATCGGAGCTATATCACGGTGAACTTCACTTTCAGGGCTTCCCTCGATGCACATACCTTCCCACCACCAGCCCATGATTCCGGCGTCGAGACGATCAGGATGATGCACATGCCTCGTGAAAATTACTGGACGATCTGCCTGGCGGAATGCATGAATAATCTTTTTAAGCTTCGGGAGAATAGCTAGACCGCCACAAGTAAATGTGGGCGAACCAGGGTCAAGAAAAAAATACTGCATATCTACCACAAGCAGTGTGGATTTATCCCTGTTTAATTGCATACTGTGTGTATTGAACGGAGAAATGTGTTCCAGCCATTTTTCCCCCTTAGCGGAAATAGTTTCTTGTGTGACATATGGCTCCATTGAGATCTCCTTCTATTGATTGTTTTGCTAAATATCACAGGCCTTGGCATTCTCATTTCTTGGCCCGTGCTGATGTAGAACTGCGTCAAATATCGTGAAAGGCTTGCTCTATCCTTATATTGTCCTCCCGGTAATCTTCACCCCAGTAGCCTGTGAGATGCCCCTGTTCCAGCCTGCTGGAGATCTCTTGCTTTATTCCCTTAACCGTTTCATTGGTTCTGGGGGGATCGATCTTCTGCATTCAAAGTAATTATGCAACATGGCTATTGCACGCGCTTTCTACGATCGCCACGCCTAGAACATGCGGATCAATCATCCCCATCTGGTCAGCCATCTGGATGTTGATAATCATAACGATCTTGATGTTCTTCAGGTAGTAATAATTTTAACACAACTCCTCTTCGTATATTTGATCCGGCGGGTTGTAAAAGTATTCCGTAATTATTTAGACCACTGATAGATCTACCTTCGTGCTAAATCGTTGCTGCCAACGCCGATTGGCGCCGAAGCACCCAGACGAAGGGAACGAACAGTATAAGGGTGCTGCCCAGGATCACACCGATATCTAGCAGGTTGCTGCCAAACGATTTGCCCGGTAACGGACTGCTCGAAACGATCCATCGAACCGGAGCGGTCCACCAGAACGTACAGCACCAGGCTGCGTGCGGCTTGCCCCATCTCCTGGCGAGCCAGGTGCGGCGTGTCGGGGGTGCGGATTTCCTGGCGGAAAGTGTAGCGGCCGCGATATTCGTGCGGCGCCGGGCGCTGGTCGGGCTGCGGCTCTTTTAGCGCTTCAGCCAGGCGCGCGGCGTGCGGGCGCACTTTTTCTTCCAATTCCAGGTAGTGTGCAGGATCGAGCGCTCTGCCTTTGGATGGAATGCCGGGTAAATCGTCGTCACCCAAACCCATTCCCAGGCCAGGGGAAGAGTCTGCCGGGTTGGCGGGCAGGGGGATGGGCTTCGCACCCCTGAGCGGGATGTCGCCGGCATTGACCTGCGCCAACCCCAACCGTGGGGTGGAGGTTGGCAGTCCCAGGATGCTGAGGATTTCACGCGCCAGGGCGATGTCTTCCTGCGTGTTGTCTGCTGTCCAGGCCTGCTCGACCACGTGGCGGATCTTCGCCCACCACCTCTGACCGGCAGCCGAGACGCCCAACCGCACGAACATTTCTTTCTCGCCCAAGCTGTCTGTGACAGCCCGGCTGTGCGCCCAGCGCCAGGCCAGGCAGCAGGTGTACGCTTGATAGCGGGATTCATCCAGTGCGCTTTCCATTCCGGCATAGACCAGATCACCCAGTAAACGGATGGTCGGTGCCACGCCGGGGTAAAGCGTGCAGATGCCACGTTCGATGCACTCGTCTTCGAGCATATTGGTCAGTTCTTGCAGTGCATTTTCGGACTGATCCGGTCAGCAGACGGTGAACCAGGCGTGCCCGCATGCGTGAGCCAACAAACCCTGGGTGATGCGAAACTGCACATCCAACGGCTGGTTGGGGAACAACTGCGGGTTGGCCTGGATGATCTTCTCGACCGGAGCGTGATAACCGGTGCCTTCCGGCTGCAAACGGATGGTGTAGCACCGCCCGCGCAGCAGGGCCAAAGCCCATTTGGAAAGCCTTTGGTTGGTCACACCCCAAATCCACCAAATTTGCCTTTGGTCAGACATCGCAGCCTCCTACAGGATCGCCAGGCTGGAGAGGTAGTCTTCCAGCGCCTTGAACGCGCCCTGGTTGACGCGCCCGGTGTGGTCGCGTCCGCAGACAGTGTCCGCCCAGGTGAGCTTGGCGGCCTGCATGATGCTGGCCATTGAGTTGCTCGTACAACGTTCGCACTTCTTTGTCAAATTGAGCAGCGAAGCGTTGTCTACGCAGCCAGGCATTTCGCCATTGGCCAGCAGGCGGCGGGTTTCCTGCGCCAGCTTCCCCAGTGCTTCGGCGGCGCGGGCGCCCAGGTCAGAGGCTTCACGCCGTACCAGGGCCAGCTCGCCACGATACTTCAGGTAGTCGAACTCGATCACGGTATCGAAACGCCGACGCACAGCCGAGTCCAGGTCATACACCCGGTAGGCACGGCCGAAGTTGCCAGCCGCCACGATGCGCAGGCGCGCTGCCGGGCAGGCAACGACATCGTGCGATCCGTAGGATCGCCGGTCATCGGCGCTGCGACGATGTAGAACGGGCCGTCATCATCAGCGTCCATGCCCATCTGCTGGCAGGCCTGCCCCGACTTGGGGTTCATCAAGCCAAGCAGGATGTTCAAATGGACACGCGGAATTCTGTTGACCTCGTTCAAAAACAGGAGAACAGGCTCAAGCCTGGCCTGGCGCATGGCGCGCAGCAGCGAGCCATCAATCCAGCGGTGAGATCCATCTTCCTGCGGCAGGATCGCCCCGATGAAGTCCAGTGTCGGTGCGCAAACTTTGTTTGCGACGCCCTTCCTTCCCTTCTATGGTCACCAGGAAAGAGTCCATGTGCTGGACTACCTGATGAAGTGCAAATGTTTTGCCCGTTCCGGTCGGAACGGCGAGCAAGATGTTGTCTCCAGATGCGAGCGTCTCGGCCAGAGCCGCGGCCTGCCAACCAACGAACCCGCCGGGGACGGCAGGCTCTTCAGCGGCAGATGGGGCTGCTTCTTCAGCAGCCGGCGCTTCGCCAAGCAGGATGCGCAGCGCGTCTGGGTCGGTAAGTGGGTTTACGTTCATCGAGAACAGTTCGGATGTGTCAGCGGTGGGGCGCTGGCGTACAAAGAACGTACGGGGCCGATCTGCAGCGCTTCCAGCCGGCTGTGGGATGAATCCGCATCAGCCGGGCCATAGCGCAGCCAGAAGTACAGCTCATCTGCGGCGCGGCAGAGCGGTTCCTTGATCTCGGCCCAACGACCATACTGGCGGTAAGCTCCCAGCAGCCCGGTGTAGGCCTGCCAGAAATCTCGCGCCAGGTCAGGATCGCCCAGCGCCTGGACGATGGAAAACGCGCCCAAATGATACATGACTTTGGTCGCCTCACCGCGCGGCTCTCCTCAACGGCTGCTCGACGAGTCCAGCCAGCACTCGGCGGCGGTGTCGGGTTTAGAATGAGAGCGTACCACGGCGCTGACGTGGTTGGTTGCGCGTGTGCGGCCCGCTTCGAGCACGCTACCTTCCAGCGCGCTGAGCAGCGCCCACACCAGGATTGGCGATACGACGCCCTTGCCGCTGGTATTGCGTCGGGCAGCCCAGGGGTGTTCCTCTGAGCCGCGCAGCGCCATTGCTGAGCAATGGACGGGCAGACGGTCATCGGTGAGTTGGGTTCGTTTGCGAAAAAGCAGTACAGTGTCCGGCGCAACTGCGCTTGGGACTTGCCTCCAATAGTTGTAGATTGATGGTGATGGGCGCGAAAAGATTCCGGCTCTCTCGCCTGGGCGATCCCAGGAGACAGGGCCGGAAATAGTGAGTAGAAAATCCAGCGGCGCAAGCAGTTCGGTGTAAAATTAAAGAGTCTGGTACATTTTTAATCGCGGGTTAGGTTCCAATATCACAGCGAGTATGCTGTATATCCACCGCAGACAGAATGAATGAGCTGCGATAATGCAGTATATTGGAAGTCTGTATAATTAATGGTAAACATCATGATCGACTCAGTACCCACCGAAATCACAGAGCAGGTATCACAAGCGTGCGCTGTAATCGAACGCCACCTGGCATCAACGTTACAGGCCATACACTTGTATGGTTCTGCACTCGATGGTGGTCTGAAACCGTACA
>CAYGZL010000120.1:0-3737 GCA_964354345.1 uncultured Anaerolineaceae bacterium
AGGGGGCAAGACCCTCGCTGATCTGATGCAAGGGCAGCCGCTCCCACTCTCCCAAATCCACAACATCCTCTCCAAGATTGCCGCCGCCCTGGATTATGCTCATGCGCGCGGCGTGGTCCATCGTGATCTGAAACCCAGCAACGTGTTGATTGACCAGCAGGACAATCCCTTGTTAAGCGATTTCGGCCTCGCCAAGGTGTTCGTCTCCTCAACAAAGCTCACTGCCAGCGGCGCCTTCCTCGGCACGCCCACCTACGCCTCGCCAGAACAATGCCTGGGCAGCCTCGATCTGGACGGGCGCAGCGATGTGTACTCGTTGGGGGTGATACTCTACGAGATGACTACCGGCCGTCCGCCCTTCGACGCCGAGACGCCCATGGCGATCGTTATCAAACACATCCACGACCCACTGCCCCTGCCGCGCAAGCTCAATCCCGCCTTGTCAGAAAACGTCGAGCTGGTCATCCTCAAGGCTCTGGCCAAGCAGCCGAATGACCGCTACCAAACCGCAGGAGAGATGGTGAATGCTTTGGCAGGGGCAATCGCAGAGACCATTAAAGAAACATTAACGAGCATCCCATCGAAACCAGATCTGTCGGTTACTAAAGTAACCAGGCGGCGCCCGAGGCCCACCTGGGGCTGGGCATTGGGACTCCTTGTATTACTCGTCATGTTGATCATCATCGTTGGACTGGGGATCAAGATATTCCCGGCGCTGCTCAGGCCGGCTAACACTTCAACCTCTATTGCCATCTACAAAACCCCCATCCTGTCCCCAACTCCACAGCAACTCGGTTCTGCAATACAAACGGATGTCGTTCAAACTGCTGGAGTCATCCCAACAGCGACACAATCGCCGGCTCTCCCCCAGCCTTCAAAAACACCGACCCGGTTCTCCTCTCCCACAGAGACGCCTGTCTCATCCACCTCAAGTCCCACCCTCACACCTGCGACCGAGGCATTGGTATTGAATTATGGCGATGTAATGACGAAAACGATATCCTCAGTGGGGGAAGTGAATACCTACGCATTTGAAGGAAAGATGGGTGATGTAGTCCTCATTAACGCTGTCGGCACGAAAGATTCTCCGTGGCTAAATCTGAATGTGGAGGTTCTGGATCCTCAAGGAAACGCGCTGGAAGGGGATATGCTGGATGTTTTTTACCTGCCTGTGGATGGCCGATACACTATTCAAATTAGAGACGAGAATTCCCGGATTGGTGCCTACTTCTTGAAATTCGAACCGGGTAAGCTGGTAGCGTATGGATTTTCCACCTCTGCTGAAATCCATCCGAAAGGGGATGTGGATGCTTATCGTTTTATCGGCCATACAGGTGACATGGTCTTGATGGCAATCACCGGCCAGGCGGGTACCAACGTTGTTATTCAGCTTTTGGATCCTCGAGGGGAGGAAATTGGTTCCGCAAGTTTATGGGTAAATGATATTGCTGTATGGAAGGGGCTTTTGCTGGCTGATGGAAGATATACCGCAATAGTCTGGATTACCGGACAACTGAATACGAGTCCCACGGGTGCTTATACGCTTCTGATTAAGAATATATCACCGGATGCCGGACAAAAACTAAAGAAAGGCGAGTCGGTAGAAGGCGAGTTGGCTCCTGCTGGGGATGAGGATATATACCTGTTCGACTGGCAGGTAGAAAATCCGTTGACCCTTACTCTGACCATTAACCATTACAAGGGAGATGAGTTTAATGAGTGCAATTTTACTCTGGAAGTCTTTGATGCGCAGGGAAATTCACTGGCGATTAATTCTGGTATGCAGTCCATTATCCTGAAACCTCCGCTTTCCAGCCGCGGAGAGTATACCGTCCACATCTACGATCAAGGCATAATTTCCACAGTTTGCACCTGCCAATACACTTTTTCCATAAAGTGATCCAACATACGGAACTGTGCAGGCTGCCATCTGGTTGTATAATACTCTCATGATCGGTAACCTTGACAACTCTCAGACCCACACCAGTTCCATGACAGGCAAGCGCGTGATCATTACTGGCCCCACCTCGGGCATCGGCAAAGAGATCGCCGTTCAACTCGCCGCGCTCGGCGCAGAGCTGGTCCTTGCCTGCCGCGACCTTGGCCGGGGCGAGCAAACAGCCAGTGAGATTGCGCGCCGTACCGGCGTGAAGGACTGCGCGGTCATGCGCATGGATGCATCCAGCCAACAGTCGATCCGCGAATTTGCGCGCCAGTACCGTGAAAAAAAACCACGCCTGGATGTGCTCGTCAACAACGCTGGCATCCACCAAACCCACCGGCAGACCAGCGTGGACGGCATAGAACTTACTTTTGCCACTAACGTGCTCGGCTACTTTCTCCTGACGCGCGAGCTGCTCGAACTCCTCCAGACGAGTGCGCCGGCGCGCATCGTCAACGTCGCTTCTAACTTCGCAAGCAACCTTGATCTCAGCGACCTGCAGTACGAACGGCGGGCTTATGGTGGATCTAAAGCTTATTCGCAGTCCAAGGCGTGCAATCGAATGCTCACCTGGGCCTGCGCGCGGCGGCTGGAGGGGAAAGGCGTCACTGCCAATGCCATGGCGCCTGGCTTCGTGGCGACGGGTCTGTATCGCGACGCATCACCTGTGTTGCGACTCATGCTGCGCCCGGTGGGGCGCTTATTCGGTCGCAGCGCCGCTCAAGGGGCTGACACAGCCACCTGGCTGGCGAGCAGCTCAGAAGTAGAAGGCGTCACCGGCCGCTTCTTCGAACAGCGGAGGGAGCTGCCATGCCGGTTCAGAAATGTGGCAGCCGAAGAAAAGTTGTGGAGCATTTGTGAGGGGTTGGTGGGATAGAGTCTGCAGTCCCCCTGGCGGATAATCCTTAATTAGCCTCTCCGATCTACTTTCTCCATTCAACCGCTCGCGCCAACTCGCCGTCATTCAGCGGGCCTTCTGCGCCTTTCACGACGAAACCTTCCGGAGGCAGCAGGAGCTGTCTGCCCTGCTTCGTCAACCGGTCGGCGATCGGCCTGATGATCCACTTAACCTGCAGTTCACACACACAGACGACCGGCGCCTTCAGGGCTGGCTGGGAGCCGCTGCGTGGCTCGCTGAGTTGGGTAAGCGCCTTGCCGACGAGCAGGATTGGGATGCCAACCAGCAAATGGGAGTTATTCTACCGTACATGGAGGATACGACTTGAGGATCGATCCTTGATGATGATGTCGTGTATAATCCTGTTGAGGTATCATGATGAAAACAGTCGTTGCAGCAGCCCTGGGCGAATGCGTCCATGTGGCGGGTGTGTTGAACTTTTTACGCCTGGCCGAACTGGCGGGTTGGCGCACGATTTTCCTTGGACCAGCGGTGCCTATCGAACACGTGTTGGCGGTCGCTGTTGCTGAAAAAGCTGAGCTTGTGGGCGTCTCTTACCGCCTGACGCCAGAGACAGGCGAGCGCTTGCTGGGGGAGTTTGCCGAGGCGGCCGCGGAGCTGCACGCGGCGGGGGTGCGCTTCGCTTTTGGCGGGACGCCGCCGGTGGCAGAACGGGCGCGGATGCTGGGATTCTTCGAGCAGGTGTTCGACGGCAATCAACCTCCCGAGGCGGTGCTGGCCTACTTGAAGGGGCAGAAACCAGCCGCTGGCCAGGTGGTCGACATTCCGCAGACCACCATCCAGCGCATCACCTGGAAAGCGCCTTATCCGTTGTTACGTCACCATTTTGGCCTGCCGACGCTGGAGGCGACCCGCCAGGGAATTGAGCGCATAGCT
>CAYGZL010000121.1:0-27882 GCA_964354345.1 uncultured Anaerolineaceae bacterium
AAGCGTGGCAGATTATAGCGCGGAGTGGTGGTTCTGGCAACCCTGAATTCATATTCTGAAGATTATATATTGTCCCCGCATCCGGCTTTACAGAAAAGAATCCGCGCAGCGCAGATAATGACTAAAAAAGGCGCTGGTGGATCATAACGCCAGCGCCTTTTTTAGAAATCGGTTGAGACTTATTCGTTGGGAATGATGAGGCAGAGGATGAGATAGGGCACTATTCCGGGAACGCCTCCAGGCAGCAAGGCGATCAGAAAAGCCAGCCGAAACCAGAAGGAACTGATCCCGAAAAATTCACCCAGACCGCCGCATACCCCAGCAATAATCCGGTTGTGACGGGAACGGCGAAGTACTCTAGAATTTGACATACCAACCTCCATAGAAATATACAAAGTGTGTCTTTGTAATATCTACGCTGGATGTTATGAAAGGTTTCGCGAAGATTGTTTACCAGTGATTCCAGTGGACAATCTCAGCCAGAGCGCGCCGTCCGCCTTTGCGAGGTGGTGCAGTCAATATCTCTGCCTCCTGAGGATACCCAAACGAAATGGCAATCCGGAGGTGCCACTCAACAGGAAAATCCAACAAATGGCGCGCCTTTTCGGAATCATAGAGTGACGCCAGGCAGGAGCCAACACCCAGTTCCCAGGCCATAAGCTGCATGTGGGCAGCCGCCTGGCCGATATCGAACATGACCTGGAACTTCTCACCAGGGTCGGGATGGACGATAGCTACCCCCAGCGCCGCGCCGGATAAATGACCTGCCCATTCGCCACACTCAGAGAGCGCTTTGAGGGAGGTTTTATCGGTGATGGCGATGAAGTGCCATGGTTGGGTGTTTTTAGAGGACTGCGCCCGTCGCCCGGCGTTGAGGATGGCAAGGATGGTTTCTTCGGGCAGGGATTGTTCGGAAAATTTTCGCACCGCGCGCTTGAAGCGAATGGCTTCGGAAACATTCATTTTATTTCTCCCATCCAATGCACCAATTATACACAAACCTGGTGGCTCTCATACACTACTCGTTCTAATTCCGTGTCGACGGGCTGGCGGGTGATTTCAGCGATGTTTTTTCTCTGCACTTCGGTTAGCTCTACCAGTTTGCCGAGCGGTGCCGGATCACGAAGTAGTTGTGCAGTCTGCCTTCCATTACTCACACGCCTTGCCGACGTTGTATATACACCATATTCTATCAAATATACTTCGACCAATATAGGACCGTATCAGTTTTGAGTTGATTATCTTTATCGATTGTTGACTTCGGGAATGTCGAATAAACAACCAGACAGCCACTTCACTTCCAGTAATAACATGTATGGAATTACCCTGCACGCCTGATACCAAAAACCTGTCAGGTTTTTGAATGCCCATCGCGTTTATAATCGGATTCGTCAATTACAAATTCCGATATGACTCAGGAGAAGAGATCATGAATTCACCCTCGAAAGTCCGGCTGGCGGTAATCGGCGTGGGTAACATGGGCAGCGCCCATGTGCGCGAGATCGCCGGTCGGGTGTCGAACGTGCAACTGGCGGCTGTGTGTGACATTGATCAGGCGCGCGCTGAGCGTTACGCGGCTGACTATGCGGTGCCTGCCTTTTATGATTATCGCCAGTTGCTGAGGGATATCGCCCTGGATGGCGTCGTGATCGCCACGCCTCACTACGATCACACACCGATCAGCATCGCGGCTTTTGAACAGGGATTGCATGTGCTGGTCGAGAAACCCATGGCAGTGCATATCAAAGATGGTCGGAAGATGATCGCCGCCTATGGGAAGGCGCGCCAGTATAAACCTGACCTGGTCTTTGCCATCATGTTTCAGCAGCGCACCTATAGCTATTGGCGAAAGATAAAAGAGATGCTTACGCGCGGCGAACTGGGTCGATTGGTACGGGCAACCTGGATCATCACGGATTGGTTCCGTACGCAGAGCTACTATGATAACGGCGGTTGGCGCGCTACCTGGCGTGGTGAGGGCGGCGGGGTGTTATTAAACCAGTGCCCGCACAACCTCGATCTCTACCAGTGGTTCTTCGGGCTGCCGCGACGAGTAACAGGCCTGGCTGCTTTGGGGAAATATCATAATATCGAAGTCGAGGACGAAGTGACGGCGTTCTTCGAACATGCCAACGGGATGGTGGGGCATTTGATTACCTCGACAGCCGAATCACCGGGCACGAACCGCCTGGAGATCGTCGGTGAGTTGGGTAAACTGGTTTTCGAAAGCGGAAAAATGACCTTCCAGCGCAACCAGTCTTCAATGCTGGAATTTATTTGCCAATCGCTGGATGCCTTCGATAAGACACCCTGCCAGGAGCAGGTGATTGAGTTTCCAGCGCAGGTTGACTGGGGACATGCCACGGTCTTAGCGGCCTTTGGCAATGCCATCCTTAGAGGCGAGCCTGTGATTGTTCAGGCGACCGAGGGTCTTAATTCCTTGATGTTGGGGAATGCAATTATTCATTCACACTTTCTGGGTCAACCTGTTGAACTACCCATAGACGAAGATGCGTACGAGACCCGGCTGCTTGAGCTGGCGGCGACTTCCCGCTACCAGAAAGTGGTGCGTGAGGCGGACCTCGATGTCAGTAAATCCTTTGGTGTGTATAAAAAGTAGGAGAGCTGCCATGAAACTGGCCTTTATGACGCTGGGTTGCCCAAATTGGGATCTGAATACGATCTGCCGCAAAGGTCGAGAATATGGCTTCGATGGCGTAGATTTCCGCGGTTACCTGGATACCCTGGATATTACTTTACGACCGGAATTTACCACGGACGCAGCGCAGACCAGACGGAGGCTGGCTGATCATGGTCTGGAAGTCAGCGCGATCAGCTCAAGTATCCGGGTTTGCGTGGCAGAGAAACTGGTGAACAACCTGGATGAGGCACGGCGTACGATTGGTGTGGCGCATGCGCTGGGCTGTGAGAATGTGCGTATCTTTGGCGGGGGAGACCTGGCGGCTTATTCCCGTACAGAGCTGTTGCAGATCGGTTGCCGGTGCATCGAGCGCTTGCTGGAGCTGGATGGGGCGCGGGATCTCCACTGGCTGTTCGAGACGCACGATGCGTGGGTGAGAGCCCAGGATTGCCGGATGCTGTTGGAGAATATCCCTGATCCCGCCTTTGGAGCCGTGTGGGATATGGGTCATACCTTCCGGGTAGGCGGCGAACTGCCTCAGGTCACCCTCGATGTATTGCGGGGCAGGGTGGGATACACCCACGTGAAGGATGCGCGGTATGATCGCTCGCATCCATTAGCGATGGATGATGGCTGGCGTTATGTCCCGCCGGGTCAGGGGCAGTTACCGCTGTTAGAATCGGTCCGCCTCTTGCGTTCCGCTGGTTATGATGGCTGGCTGCAGTTCGAACACGAGAAGCGTTGGCATCCAGAGCTGCCCGAGCCGGAGGAGATATTCCCAATGTTTATCCAGTGGGCGAATAAGGACCTTAAATAATAGGATCTCAATTCCAGACGATGATCACCAAAGCCATCTTCTCCTTACTCGATCTGATCCAGCGTACGCCGGCGCCCATCCCTTGGGATGAAGGCGATAATATCCCCTGGAACGAGCCTGGCTTCAGTCATCGGATGCTCCAAGAGCATCTTTCACAGGCTCATGATGCAGCCAGCCGGCGTTTTACCCGGATTGATCAACAGGTGGATTGGATTTGCCGGTTTTTGTTAGGTAAGAAACCAGGTCGAATACTCGACCTGGGCTGTGGCCCCGGTCTGTACACGGAACGGTTGGCCCGTCACGGACATACCTGTGTGGGTATCGATTATTCGCCAGCCTCGATTAATTATGCGCGCCAGGTCGCCCAGCGGGAGGCTTTGGCGTGTACTTACCTAAATCAGGATCTCCGCCAGGCGGATTTTGGGACGGATTTTGACTTAACCATGCAGATTTTTGGCGAATTCAATGTTTTCTGTCTGGAGGACGCCTGTTCGATCCTAGTAAAGGCGCGGCATGCGCTTGAACCCGATGGCAGGCTGTTATTAGAAGTTCACTCCTTTGACACACTCTACCGGATGGGCCACGCGCCGGCTGTTTGGTATACGGCTCAACAAGGCTTGTTTGCTGACCAACCGCATCTGCTTCTTGAGGAGAGTTTCTGGGATGCAGATAGCCAGGCGGTGACCAAACGTTATTTTCTGGTTGATGCAGCGACAGGCTCTGTGAGGCGTTACGCCGCCAGTTACCAGGCCTATTCTGTTGAAGGCTACCGGACTCTACTGGCTAAGACAGGTTTTGCGGTTATCGATATCCATCCTGCTTTGGGTGAGGTCGCGACGGAGAGCTCGAGCGAGTTCATCGCCATTACAGCGCAACTTTGTTGATTTGAGAGAGGCGTCGCCTCTCTCAAATCAACGGCATTCCTTGGGTTATTCAGAGATTGGCAGGTACAAATCCAGTACCCATTCTCCCTCTGACGGATCGTCTGGGCGCAGGTGCTCTTCCAGCCATTGGTGGTAGCCTCGTTTATACCGGCTTCGTTCACGCCAAAGAAACAGTTTCTTCCAGGCAGCCGGGATGGTTTCGTTTAGATCACCCTTCAGCTCGCAGCGCATAACCGCGTACAGACCGCCCGGAAAATCGCGAATATTTGCCTGTTCGTCGTGTTGCACTTCTGGACCGACGGTGATCCATAACTCGTAGCCATAATTCGGGCTGCCAGGGGATGGATTCGGATTATTAAAACCAAAGATGCGATGGTGTTGCAGGTCGTCGAAATAGCCCTTGGGCTTTGCCCAGGCCGATAATTTTGTGTGAGCTTCATCCTCGGGCTGCTTGCCAAAGCCCAGAAAGTTTGCCACATGCAGCGCTTCCAGCTTAACGATGCGGACATTCAGGTCATTCATTTCACAGCTCCTTTTCATCCTGACTCGATCGGATAGACATCTTATTGAGTTAGCCAACAATTTGATCATATCATCCATACCCTGACACCTTATGTCAGGATATGATGGTAAGATTGAACGAGATATTTATGGAGGAAGCGATGAGGGCAGACCGGTTAATTTCTATAATTATGCTGTTGCAGGCGCGTGGGCGTATGACAGCCAGGGCATTAGCAATTGAGCTGGAAGTGTCTGAACGGACGATCTATCGTGACATAATTGCGCTCAGTTCGGCTGGTATCCCCGTGTATGGGGAGCCTGGGCTAGAAGGTGGATATTCATTAGTAGAGGATTACCGTACCAGTCTGACTGGCTTAACCGAAAGTGAAGCGAGGGCATTATTTATGCTGAGGATACCTGAACCATTAGCGGCTTTGGGATTGGCTGAGGACCTTAAATCAGCCTTGCGAAAATTATCGGCTGCTTTACCGGATAGCCGGCGCGATGATGAGAAGCGAGTACTGGAACGGTTTCATCTGGATTCTGGTTGGTGGCATCAGGTTGAAAGCCCAGCTCCATATCTCTATATTCTTCACCAGGCGGTTTGGCAGGATCGTCGCGTCAGTCTGGTATCCCGTCCAATGGTCAATGTCGAAGTCGAGCAGTTTGTTGATCCTTATGGATTGGTGGCAAAAGCCGGGGTCTGGTATCTGGTTTGTGGGAGTAAGGGTCAGATACGGATTCACTTGATTTCCGAGCTATTGGACGTTCAATGTACCTCGGAGCAATTTGAACGCCCTTCCAATTTCAACCTGGTTGCCACCTGGTCTGCCTGGTGCGCGGAAAGGGAACAAAACTATCTTAGTTATCCGGTAACATTGCGGATTTCACCTGGTTTTATCCCCTGGCTGCCGCACCTCTTCGGTGATGCGGTCAGAGAAAAAATCCAACACGCCAGCTTGCCGTCTGGTAATGGTTGGATCCAGTTGGAACTGGCGTTCGAGTCTGTGGAGGACGCCCGTAACCGTCTATTAGGTTTTGGTGGTGGGGTAGAAGTCATCGCTCCACTGGCTTTACGCTTGAGCATATTGGATTATGCTGAACAGATAACAGCAAGGTATCGGCGTTTCGCAAGGATCCCCGGTTGAACCTTGCCGGCCTAATTTCTCCGCAGTACAATTGTTCTAGTTTGAATTAAACACATCTATTATCTACCGGTGAAATATTTATGCCAATACGAATCCAGGGCGCACGCGAACATAATTTACAAGGGGTCACGGCTGAATTCGGCGATGGTCTGACAGTCGTGACCGGCGTCTCTGGCTCAGGGAAGACTTCGCTGGTGTTCGATACCCTGTATTACGAAGCTCGGCGGCGGTTCTTGGATGTTTATTCAATTGGCTCGCCGGCTGCCCGACAGACGCCGGCCAACGTGGAGGCGATCACGGGTCTGGGTCCTGCGGTAGCCGTTGGTCAGAACTTGCTAAACCGTAATCCCAATTCGACTCTGGCAACCGCTTCGGGTCTCCACCCTTTTTTAAGGCTGTTATATGCCCATTTTGGAGTGCGCGCCTGTCCGACCTGCGCTGAGCCGGTCAAGCGGATGAGTGAAGACGAGATTGTCGAGCGCCTGGCCAGTCTGGCTTCCTTACAAACCATTCGCTTATTTGTTCCACTGGTGCAGCGCGGGGTAGGCAGCCATAGGACCTTGCTCAGGTATCTGGTCGAGTCATTTGGAACACGGACCGTTTGGGTGGACGGTTCAGCCTGGAATGACCACCACCTGGCTGCGGATCAACCCCATTCGATTGAAATTCTCCTGGCGGAATTGACAGCGGCGACGCCCTGGCAGGAAATTCGGCCGTGGATCAAGAAAGCCATGGCATTGGCCGCGCAGGCGATTACTGTGCGCTGGAGAGAGCAACACGAAACCCTTGCCTTCGCGCCGGTGTGCCTGGTTTGCGGTGAATGGCTGGGCGATTTACGACCAGCAGACTTCAACGCCGCCTGTCCTCATTGTGAGGGTCAGGGTTGTGCGCGTTGCCAGGCAACCGGTCTACCACCCCAGGCCGCTGCTGTACGCTGGGAGGGTCTGGGTTTTCTGGAATTTCAAACCATGACTGTAGACCAGGCTCTGGCGCGCTTCCAGTGCGCCATGGCACCAATCCCTGCTCGCCTGCGACTGGAAATCGAACGCCGCCTGATGGCTTTGCAGCGTGTTGGATTGGGATATATTGCATTGGATCGCTCGGCGCCAACCTTGTCGCGCGGTGAAGCTCAGCGGGTGCGCCTGGCATTAACCATGATCAGCCGCTTAGAGGATATGTTGCATGTACTGGATGAACCTACCGTGGGCCAACATCCAGCGGATGTCGCCCGTTTATTACCGGCGTTCCGCGAGTTGCCTGGACCGGTGGTGTTCGTGGAGCACGACCGCATGGCTGCGGCAGGCGCGGACGAAGCGATCGACCTGGGACCCGGGGCAGGGCGGCAAGGTGGTCGGGTGATCTTTACCGGCACCCCATCCGATCTCTGGCAGGCAGATACGGCAACTGGACAGTTCTTCAGCCGGCGCGCCTGTATTTCCTGGATTGACAAACGACCGCTTCCGAAAGTTTATATCATCATTCGGGGAGCTTCCCTGCGCAACTTACGAGTCATCGATGTGCCGGTGCCTGTGGGACGGTTGACGGTCGTCACGGGTGTTTCAGGTTCTGGTAAGAGTACCTTGGTTGAAGATGTATTGATGGCTTCTTTGACCCAGGGTGAACCGATTGGATGCCAGGCAATTGAAGGACCATGGTTGAAGCCAGTAATGGTGGACCAATCGCCGATCGGTCGCAACCCCCGCTCGAATCCGGCCACTTACACTAAACTTGCGGACCTGATCCGGGATATGTATGCTCAAGAGACTGGTTTATCGCCCTCTCATTTTTCATTTAATCGTCCGGAAGGCGCCTGCCCGACTTGCCATGGGCTGGGAGCCATCGAAGTTCCTATGCGCTATTTACCTTCCACCTGGGTAACCTGCACGGATTGCGAAGGCCGGCGATTTACCGATGAAGTGCTGATGGCTGGTATTAATTTGAAGGATAGGAAGTTATCCATTGCCGAGTTCCTGGAAATTTCGGTTAGCGAGGCGCTGGAGCTTATTAATGGCGATAATCGATTGTTATCGGTCAGCCAGCGGATTGTAGATCAACGTAAGGCTGCATTACGCATATTAACCGCCCTTCAGGATATTGGTTTGGGTTATCTTTCTCTGGGACAACCTTCACCCACTTTGTCGGGCGGCGAAGCGCAGCGGGTAAAGCTGGCGCGCTACCTGGGTCAAAAAAGCCTGGCCAAAGAGCTTTTGATTCTGGATGAACCCTCAACTGGTTTACACCCTCAAGATTTAACCGGTTTGCTGGCGGTTTTGGATCGCCTGGCACGCGCTGGGGCAACCATCCTGGTTGTGGAACATAACATGGATGTCATTCGCGCCGCGGATTGGGTGGTTGATCTAGGACCGGGCGCTGGCCCACAGGGAGGTCGATTGCTCTACGCTGGCCCGACGGAAAAACTGTCGGAAGCGACTGAGTCTCTGACAGGTCAAGCCTTACGCAGCGAAGATCAATTCGCACCCATACCAGTGGCGACATCCGTTCCAATCGAAGCCGGAGGCAAAGGAACGATCTCCATCCGTGGGGCACGCGTGCACAATTTACAGGATGTCGCGGTGGATATCCCGAAAGCGAGATTAACCGTCATTACTGGCGTATCAGGTTCGGGTAAATCCAGCCTGGTTGGTGATGTTTTAGAGGTAGAAGCCAGGCGACGCTTTCTGGAGACCTTATCCATGTATGAACGCCAGGGGACACATGAAGGCCTGGAAGCCGATGTGGACTCGATCAGCGGATTGGGTGTAGTTTTAACGGTTGGCTCAGAGCGGCTGGTATATTCGCAGCGGGCGACAGTGGGAAGCGCGACCCATATTATCTATCACCTGGCAGCCCTTTTTGCTACATTAGGTGAACGGGCTTGTCCGCAATGTGGGACGGTTATGGCGCGGAAGATTAACCAATGGCATTGCCTGGCATGTGGCGCGCTGGCACCCCTCCCCCGACCGAGGCACTTTTTATCCTCTACCTATGCTGCGGCTTGCATTAGATGTAATGGGGTGGGTACGCTGCAAACACCGCAACCGCGTAAGCTCATCCTCCATCCTGAGAAACCGTTAATCGCCGGGGCGATGCACTCGCCCGGCTTCTTCCCGAATGGTTATTTGGGTAAACCCTTCAATCATGGTTACTACCTGGTTCTTGCCCTGGGAGAGCGCTATGGTTTCGATCCAGCTCAAACCCCCTGGCAGGCGATGAGTCCCGAGGCGCAACAGGCTTTCCTCTTTGGTGATCCACAACAAATGATGGTGACAGTCCACAGCCGTACTGGTCGTACGTATACACGATCTGCTTCCTTTCCAGGTTTCTATGGCTTTATCCGAGACTGGGATGTGGGGGGTACCTATACCGATACGGTTCCCTGCCCGGTATGCGGCGGGGCGCGCCTGCGAGCGGAGTATCTGGCTGTCAGGCTGGCTGGTTTTAACATCTACGAACTGAGTCAGATGACATTTTCAAAAGCCGCGCAACGGCTGGAGGCTTTAGCGCCAGGGATTGATCAGCTTGTTCAGAATAGTTCGGGGGAGAAAGCGACTGGGGAAATCGCACAGGTGGTGAGTAATTATCGGACTGTTCAACAGCGGATGCGCTTTTTAATTCAAGTTGGCCTGGGTTATCTCCACCTGGATCGCCTGGCAGGCACACTTTCCGCTGGAGAAGCCCAGCGAATTCGCCTGGCCAGTTTACTCGGCAGCAACCTGACCGCTTTGACGCTTTTACTGGATGAACCCACGCGTGGATTGCATCCCACCGAGGTGGAAGCCTTGTTGAGAGCCTTGCTGACATTGTGTGAGCAAGGCAATACCGTGATTGTAGTGGAGCACGACCGGATGGTGATGCAGGCAGCCGATCACCTGATTGATATGGGTCCGGGAGCGGGTCAGTTCGGGGGCCGCGTGGTGGCGCAGGGGAAACCAGACACAGTCGCCCACAGCGATACAATTACGGGGCAGTGGTTACGGGGAACACGTCGTTTTGAAATTCAAACTCGCCAGGCACCGCTGCGATGGATGACCCTGCACGGAGCGCGCGCTAATAACCTGCGTGGCGAGGTGGTACGATTTCCATTGGGTGTTTTGGTGGGCGTTTGTGGGGTTTCTGGTTCGGGAAAAAGCACGCTGGTGGTGGATACGCTGGGTCGGGCGTTGGCGCCGAAAAAACAAACCACTTCGGTTGCCTATGAACCGGTTGATCCTGGCGAATATGATTCAATCGACGGCGCGCCAGCCCGGGTGTTAATGATTGATCAATCTCGAGCTGGCTTAGGCAGTCCGGCCAGTTATTTGGGATTGACTCAACGGCTGCAGACCTTGTTTGCTGACAGTGAAAATGCGCAGGCATTGGGAATGAATCGGGATCAGTTCGCAACACGCTGCTCAGTATGTGGGGGAAGTGGTGTCAATAGCCTCGATATGAATTTTTTACCCACCCTCCATCAAACCTGCGAGGCCTGTCGTGGCAGCGGCTACTTACCCGAGGTATGGCAGGTACGCTGGCGCGGCTTTTCGTTGCCGGAAGTGTTCGGAATGACGATTGATCAGATTATTGACTTGTATGGTGATGACGAATCACTCACCCGTTCACTCCAGGTGGCTCGGGAGGTGGGACTCGGATATCTGGTGTTACGGCAGCCAGGTTATGCCCTCTCTGGGGGAGAGGCGCAGCGGTTAAAGATTGCCCAAGAGTTATATCGCAAGATTTCTGCCGATACACTCTACCTGTTCGATGAGCCGTCAGTTGGTCAGCACCTGGAGGATGTACAGCGCCTGAATGGTGTGCTCCAGCGCCTGGTCAGGGCGGGAGGCTCCGTGATTGTCGTAGAGCATCACCCCCACTTACTCACCGCGTGTGATTGGTTGATCGAACTGGGTCCCGGCGGCGGACCGGATGGAGGCCATGTGATCGCAGAAGGTACGCCGGAAAGAATCGCGGCAGGTGAGACTCCCATTGCACCATTCCTGCACGAGGTGGTTCAGTGAACCTGGCAGCTTTGTTGTTGGCAGATCCTTCACCATGCTTACGCTGGTTGGTGTTGAGCGATCTTTTCCAGGTTCCAGGGGATGACCCGGAGCTCCTCGAGTTAGCAGGCCTGCGTGTAAAAGATCGTTTGGTTACGGAAGTTGTCAGCCTGCAAGAACCAGATGGATCCTGGAGACCGAATACCCTGGCAATCGGTCGGGCTGGTGGCAGCCGGGCGCTGATGACTGGCTTTGCTCTGACGCGGCTGGGATATCTGGGTTTCGGCCGGAATTTCCGACCTGTCGAACAAGCTGCAGAATACTTGTTTAGTCAACAACAGGTAGATGGATCCTGGCCACTGACTGAGGATATTGCCATCACGGATGGCAATCGGGAAATTCCCCTGGCAGAGCGATATACGATGATCCCTCTGCAGACTGCGTTGCCTCTGCGCGGTCTGGCAAGCTGCGGCTATGCCACTGATCCGCGCTCAATCCGTGCTTATGAGTGGTTAATGGCTCAACGCCTGCCAGATGGCGCCTGGCCAACCGGTATCGCAGCCGGTGTTTTTGGGGGCGTCGCCGGATATCGCCGGTTGCCGCACTCTCGTTGGGGGTGCCGTTCGAATACAACTGCCGTATTGATATGCCTCGCGGGAAATCCCACTTATCAGCACAGCGAGGCAGCTCAGCGAGCGCTAGATCTGTTATTGGGTCGTGAAACGCGCGAGGAATACACTCTGGGATATGAAGTGGCTCGTTTAATCGGCATCGAGCCCCCGCGCGGTTTTCTAACCTATTTTGCCCGATTTGATTTGGCTTTGATCCTTGATCTCTGCGGACGTGTGGGCGCTGACCAGGATGATGAACGCGTCCGTGATCTCGTGCGCTTTGTTAACAGTTTACAGGGTGAATATGGATTATGGGAGTATCCTGCGCGTCCTCAGGCGATGCGCTGGTTGACTTTCGATATCCTGCGCTCAATCTCTCGCCTGGGAGCGTCTTTGGATTGGATAAGCCAGGAACCTCGCACGCCCTTCAGGCCTTATCCAAAGCAGAAAAAGCGATTTTAAGGTCATTTTTATTGTATCCTAAAAATATAATTAGGTACGCCTAATTATTTCGCGGACGATCTTAAGGACAATTTCCCCAATTAGCGGTTAATGATAGAGATGATGACAATGGTCATGTCTGCCACCGGATTGGCCTGGATCGCCACGCGCGCGATCCGATCGGGTTTTTCATAAATCAGGGTCGCATTGTTGGCGCTCTGGTAAGAAGATGGAATATTCTTCAACCAGAATAACTCAATCATCTGGCTTTCGTAGAAAGCAACCACATCTTTGAAGGTTAGTTGAGTGCCATAAGATACAAAATTTGTGGTGCTAAAGTAGTTATAAAGTATACCCGGGACGATGGGGATGTCCAGTGGCGCATCCGGTGATGGGTCCGGTATGGTTAGGGTTGGGATTGGAGAGGTGACCGCTGTTGGCGAGGGCGTACCGGTTGGTGAGGACTGAGGGGATGGCGTTAAAGAGGGTGTTACTGTCGGCGTTTCAGAGGGAGAGGCTTCAGTTGACAGAATCTCAATTGCACCCCCGGCAGCCCGAGTCGTCATCATATTTGCAGTTCCGAGCAACGCTTGTTGTGTCTTGATGGCTGCGGTGAGTGCCAGTTCTGTGGCGTTAAAATCAGGCAGCGGATTCGAAATGCCGATTAAGCTGCAGGCTTGCGTGAGAATCCCCAGGCAACTGATCAGCCCGAAGATTCGAATTAAGAGAGTGAACTTAAGGCGAGTCATATTTTAAGATGGAGTTGCGCGCTTCTTCAACCAGGGCAATATCATACAGCAAGCTGGTCAGAACACCGGTCGCTTCTGGATGGTGGTGTTCCTCCTCCAGGATGTGACGCTCAATCCTAATAATCCTAAGTTGGTTATCTATCGGGGAGGCAGCCATCATGTCTCAGCAGATAGTGAGATCTGAGTTAAGATGAGGATAAATACAAAACTATTCGTGAACATGGTTTAGGCGCTTCGATTATACAATATTCTACCCGCAACCGCCAATCAGGAGTTCCTGAACTGCAATCCATTCTCCGGATTGCTTTTCCAACGATATTCCGCGTTGCACCAACCCGGTATGAACCAGGTGGTCGATTGTGCGTTCTGCCTGGGTCGGCGACCAGCCAAAGAGCTTGCGTATGTCGCGTGCCTGGGCTGCGCCAACCGAGCGAAAATATAGAGTAGCCAGTTTTTGACGAGCCTGGATTTCGCTGATCGTTTGTGCTTGCTCTAACAACTCCGGATAATGGCGTGTGACAATGTCATAGGCAAAAGCATAATGCCATGCGCCAGCCTCGGTCACGCCGACCGGTAAGATTTTGAAATCGGCTTGTAAGTCGGTCAGGGCTTTATTGAACCGGGCGTCACTATCTGTGCTGCTCAGGTGCGCTGCACGCCGCAAAGAAACGGTATCCAACAACCCTTCGAACAACAACGCCTCGTAGACAGCTTTAGCTTCTTGTGTCAGACGACCTTGTTCGTAGAGGGTTAGATAATCTTCTTCCGGAGAGCCATAGTTTTCTGATAGCGCGTAAAAGTAAGGTGCAATATCCAAAGAAATAATCGTCGCTTTTTTTCGGAGTACTTTTCCGTAATACCAGCGACGCTGACCCAATAACGAATCCTTCCAACCCCAGGTGACATGGCCTGGGTCGTCGTGCTGATCGGCTACCGGCCGGTCGCCGGCAACTGCGATCCACAGACTGGGTAAGACGATACCGCTGATCGGCCAGAAGTAAATGAAGCCGCGTTCATTCACGAAATCAATCGCTTGCTCCCGGTCATGCAGACGCGTCCCCGGCATGAGCTGGAAGGTTTTTGCTCGATAATCCTGGAGTGAGCGTTGCGTTAATTGTTCCATGGTAAATCATTTTTCAGGGTGACTTTACTTTCACATCCAACTTGATCTCACCAGCTTTTTGGAATGTAAAAGACACGCTTAACTGATCCCCCGTCTTGAGATCCTTGGTTAAGTTAGATAACCCCACATGCAATCCGCCAGGTTGGAATATAACTTTAGAATTGGCTGGAATAGGGATTTCTTTCTGAGGAAACATGGAGGCTGTGCCATCGTTTTGCTTGATCGTCATACGCAGTTCAGCCACTTTGGCGATATCCGTTGAGACGCTCAATAATGTGTCTTCTTGCGGTATTGGATTGTTGACCACAAAATAAATGGCACTGGTACCACCGGTACTGCCTGGTAGCGCCCAAATATCCTGGACACCAAATTTCTGTGGACCACAGCTTACCAATAATAATGAAAAGGTCAATATCGATAGATGTAGACGGTTCATCATGTTTCCTTTATATAATATCAATCGCTGTACCGTAGCCCTGGCGGTACCAATCATTCGCGCTGCAGGTGGGGGTTGTCCAGCGGTAGAGCCACTTTGCATCTTCGTTACGTAGATTGATACAGCCGTGGCTGATCATGTGACCAAAATCGTCGTGCCAAAATGTGCCATGGAAAGCAATCCCTTCACTATGAAAAAAGGCGACCCATGGGACGCCGGGTAACTCATAAGCCCGGTAATCATCTGTCAAGCGTCCATCCCCCATATGTTTTGAAGGCACTTTGACGGTGATGTGATAATGGCCGGTTGGGGTGCGTTGGTGGGTGCCAGAGGCAATTTGGGTTTGCCGGACAACCCGGCTGCCTTCATAGGCCGTCATGATCTGATTGGCAATGGATACCTCGATCCGCTTTTGGTTTTCAGGCACTTCGGCTGCAAGAGGTGTCAATTCATCAGGTAAGATAAGTCTGAGATGGGTTGCCGGAACAAGGTAGCGTGAATGTAAACGCTCATCTGTCAACCCGTACCAGAGCAGACCATCGGGTCCCTCTTCCAGGCTGGTTATCCAATGCACAGATCCATAATATAGCCGGTAGAGCTGCGCCCACTTGTTCCCAGGCATCTTTCTCACGGATTGTGAGATCGGTACAGTCACCTCTCCAAGTTGGCCTGTGGGTATAATTGAACTCACTGGCGTGTTTAAATGAGCAAGTTCGACACGCTGACAATTTCCGCTGTGGACAAAACCCGTCGCCAGGCGATACCAGCGCGGATTGTAAGCTGGCCCCTGCGGTGAAATTAACTCCTCGATGATTTTCAGAATCGTGTCGCGCTGGGCGACTCCCAGGCGGTCGCTTTTGTAGCTCGGACTTTGATAGATAAAGATTGAATCGACCGTCACCCTCGCCCGTAAGGGAGGAGCTGTGGGGGTTAATTCCTCCGGAAACCAGGCTTGCCGGTCGAAGGGTAGTTCCGGGTCGCGCGGGTATTTCGATAATGCCAGAGAGCCCAAGGCCAGAACACCTATTTTGAGGAAATCGCGCCGTGAGATCTGCGCAACAGCAGTTGATGCGCGGCTCATGTGATGACCACCTCAGTGCCTTTGCCAGTTCGTTCCCAATCTTTTTGACTGGTAATTTCCGTATCATACACTGGAGTCGTCCAGCGGAATAACCATTTCGCGTCGGCATTGCGCATATTGACACAGCCGTGGCTCATCTGCAAGCCGAAGTTATTGTGCCAGTAGGTGCCATGAAACGCTACTCCACCGTTTGGGTCGAAAAAGCATGTCCAGGGGACGCCGGGTAGGGAGAAGCGGTCGCGGTTCTCGTCATCCGGGTTACCAGTGACACTCCCCATGTGCTTATTCGGCAATTTGGAGTAGATATTAAAGCGTCCCCGGGGTGTGGCAGTTGGAAACTCACCTGCTGGAGTCGTGGTCGGGATGCCGGTAGATACTTTCGTCGAGAAAACTAACCGGTTATATTCATAGGCGCGTAAAGTTTGCTCATTGATCGAGACTTCGATATGCTTCTTATCTGCTGGGACATCGGTTGAGAGGGGTGCGATCTCCTGGGGTGGGATCATGCGCAGATGCCGCGCCGGAACTAAATATTTTTCCGTCTTGCTCAACTCGCTGGTGAGTTGGTACCAGGGTTGGCGATCCGGCCCCAGGATCACATCCGTGGCCCAATGCGTGGTTTCGAAGTAAAGGCGTGATCCTCGCCAGGGATACCAGCCATCCCGGGTTGAATATTGATAAGCGGTCGTATATGGAACCGTCACTTCGCTTAAAAGGCCGCTCTCAGGCACATTGTTGACTGGCTCATTCAAACGAACGGGTACTAGTTGCAGGTGTGCGCTATGCAGGTAGCCGCCCCACACCCGGTACCACAGCGTGTTATAGTAAGCCGGCGCGTTGGCGGGGTGCAGCTCGGCGTAGATGTGAACGATCTGGTCCCGGTAACGCTGTCCGATGATGGGCGCTTTGTCGTCAGGCGCTGAGCGTAAATCAATCTGTTTTATCGTCACGCGCGCCAGCTTACCCTGATCCTGCTCGAGTGGGATGGGAAATTCTGGTCCGCTGAAGGGGGCTGGAGGTGGGGCTGGGGTGGGAGTGGGGGTTGAGTCCACCGCCAGGGTAAATGCCAGGCTGCTGAATGCCAACCCGGTGAGTTTTAGAAAATCACGTCGAGATAGTATCTTGCGCATAGGTAAGGACCGTCACACCCAAAGACACTCGAAAACAGTCATCGAAGAACAGCCTCATTTACAGGGTAAACCAAGCTGTCCGCACCAGATGGTTATCTGGGTTTGCAGGTATGGCCAGAAGAGCTCGTAAGTAATGAGCACGACAATGGCGATGAAGATAATGATCAGAATAATTTCGAGCCAGGAAAGCCCTAAACCCTGGCGACGCGGATTATTCATAGTTGCCTCCGGTATGGCGATAGCACTTTTCAGTAATTATACCTTTAAGATTTACCAGAATAAAATGATGATCCCGGATATTATCAAGCCATATCACACGGCTAACCAATTGATCCATAGCCTGATCTTAATCGAACCCGAGCAACATAAAGTCCTGGTGGAGATCGCGCGCCGGGAAAAGCGGAGCCTGTCAGATTTGGTGCGCGAAATGATCGATCAGCAGTTGAAAGAGCGGAAACGGAAGTCGTTGGAGGTCGCTGCCGAAGCTCTACTCGATGATTACCAGAATGATACGGATCTATCTGGGTTCAAGACTCTGGACGGGGAGGATTTCCATGCGTAAGGGGGAAGTGTGGCTGATTAACCTGGATCCGACTGTTGGAGGAGAAATCCGCAAGTCCAGACCGGCGGTGATTGTTAGTGAGGATGCCATTGGTATCCTGCCACTCAGGGTGATCGTAACTTTGACGGATTGGAAAGAACAATATCGCCAGGCTCCCTGGATGGTTCAAATCACCCCGGATGTAGATAACGGCCTAAGCAAATCCTCGGCAGCCGACGCCATTCAAATTCGTTCTGTATCCACGACACACTTTGTCAACCAGATTGGAAAGGTTTCATCCACCCATCTGGATCAGATCCTGGAAGCCGTGCGCGTTGTGATTGGATTGTAGAATGGTATTATCTGGTGCGCTGATCAGGTTGATGGATTATTTCCTAAATGAATTGTTTGTCAATTCGTTTACCTGGATGGCGATTGACTCTTATTGCCAGGAAATTTGCTACCCCCAACTGCTCCGTCAATCCGCATAATAGCTTTAAAAAACCAGGATCAACAGGATATATCCAATCTGTAAATATCCTATCCATCCTGTATATCCTGTTATGAACCGCGGATCGATCCTGTATGCAAAAGGTAAGGGTTAATCAACAGGATGCATAGGAACAACAGGATATATCCAATCTGTAAATATCCTATCTATCCTGGATATCCTGTTATGAACCACGGATCGATCCTGTAAGCAAGAGGAAGGGTTAATCAACAGGATGCACAGGATCAACAAGATATATCCAATCCGAAAATATCCTATCCATCCTGTATATCCTGTTATGAACCGCGGATCGATCCTGTAAGCAAAAGGTAAGGGTTAATCAACAGGATGCACAGGATCAACAGGATATATCCAATCTGAAAATATCCTATCCATCCTGTATATCCTGTTATAAACCGCGGATCGATCCTGTAAGCAAGAGGAAGGGTTAATCAACAGGATGCACAGGAACAACAGGATATATCCAATCTGAATATATCCTGTTATATCGGTCGGTTACTTATCTTCCGCAACCTTGATCGCGCCGGGTTTGTATTTCAACGCCGCGTGCGCTGCCGCCAGTCGCGCGATCGGCACACGGAAGGGCGAGCAGCTCACGTAGTTGTTGCCCACCAGGTGGCAGAACTCGATCGAAGCTGGGTCGCCGCCGTGCTCGCCACAAATCCCAACTTCCAGGGTAACTCGCGCCCCACGCCCTTCGGTGACAGCCATCTGCATCAGACGACCAACACCCTCGCGGTCCAGGGTCTGGAAGGGGTTCTGGGGCAGGATGCCCTCTTCCACGTACTTGACCAGGAAGTTACGTTCAGCGTCATCACGACTGTAGCCAAAGGTCATCTGGGTGAGGTCGTTAGTGCCGAAGGAGAAGAACTCGGCGACCAAAGCGATCTCGGCTGCAGTGACTGCGGCGCGCGGGATTTCGATCATCGTGCCGAACTTATAGGGGAAGGTTAATGATTTCTCTTCCATGACGGCCTTGGCGATGCGCTCCAGGCGCGGCTGGATCCAATCCAGCTCTTTCACCGTGCCGGTGAGTGGGATCATGACTTCGGGTTTGACGACGATGCCGCGCAAGGTGCAGTCGGCGGCCGCTTCGAAAATGGCGCGCACTTGCATTTCAACAATTTCGGGCATGTAGATGCTCAGACGCACGCCGCGCAGGCCCATCATCGGGTTGCTTTCGTGCATGGCGCGGATGGCTGCCAGGAGTTTCTCCTTGGCTTTCAAGCCTTCTGTCTGGCCCCTGACACGCATCTCGATGACTTCCTCGAGCAGCTTTTCTTCGTCGGGCATGAACTCGTGCAATGGGGGATCAATCAAACGGATGATGACCGGGTGACCGTCCATCGCTTCAAACAGACCATCGAAGTCAGCGCGTTGGTAAGGCAACAATTCATTGAGCGCCTCGGTGCGACCGGCGGATGTTTCAGCCAGGATCATGCGCTGCACGATCGGCAGACGCTCTGGCTCGAAGAACATGTGCTCGGTGCGGCACAAGCCGATGCCCACTGCGCCATAAGAGCGCGCTCGGCGGGCGTCTTTGGGGTAATCAGCATTCGCCCACACCTGCAAACCGGTGGTTGGCCAGCCAGCGGGAGCCTGGCGGATGCCAGGGGTGGCGCAAATATCGTCCGCCCAGTGTAATAGCGTGAGCAGGTCGGTCTGTTCTTCCAGCTTGGGAGTGACTGTCGGGATCTTGCCAATAAAAACCTGTCCCGTGGTGCCATCAACGGAAATCCATTCGCCTTCTTTCACTACCGTCTCGCCAACTATCATAATGCGCTTTTCCAGATCAATCTTTATGATCGAAGCGCCAACGACGCAGGGGATGCCAAACTGGCGGGCAACGACCGCGGCGTGCGAGGTGGCGCCGCCTTCGCTGGTCAGCACACCCTTGGCGGCGATCATGCCATGTACGTCATCTGGCTTGGTGAAAGGACGCACCATGATTACGTCCTGTTTGTGTTCCTTGGCATACCGCTCGGCGGTGTCGGCGTCGAAGTATACCTGGCCTACCGCGGCGCCGGGCGAGGCGTTAACGCCCTTGGCAAAGAATGCCCCGGTTTTCTCGGCGGATGCCTTGGCTTTTTCATCGAACTGAGGATGAAGCAGCGTGTCCACGTCTTCCGGAGTCACCCGCAAGATTGCTACTTCCTTAGTAATTAAGCCTTCGTTGGCCATATCCACGGCGATTTTGACGGCTGCTTTGGCGGTACGTTTACCATTACGGGTTTGCAGCATCCACAGCTTGCCGCGTTCGATGGTGAACTCGACATCCTGCATCTCTTTGTAGTGCCTCTCGAGCCTGTCGGTGATTGCCATGAACTGGGCGTACACCACCGGCATGGTCTCACTCATCTTTTCGACCGGGTCGGCATTGCGGATGCCGGCCACCACGTCTTCGCCCTGAGCGTTGAGTAAGTAATCACCCATCATCTTCTTATCGCCGGTGGAAGGGTTGCGGGTGAAGGCGACGCCTGTCCCTGAGTCGTATCCCATGTTGCCAAATACCATGGTAACAATGTTCACTGCGGTACCCAGATCATCGGGAATATTGGCTTTTCGGCGATAATCCACAGCGCGCTTGCCGTTCCAGGAATTAAAGACTGCCTCGGTCGCCAGCTCGAGTTGGTGGTACGGATCCTGAGGGAAATCAAAGCCTTTGTACTTCCTGATGATTGCCTTGAAGGCGTCGACCATTGCCTTCCAATCTTCAGCGGTCATCTCGGTATCAAGCTTGTAGCCCTTATGGTTCTTATATCCAGCCAGGGTTTCCTCAAAAGGTTCATCCGGGATGCCCAAGACTACTGTACCGAACATTTCGACCAGCCGGCGGTACGAGTCGTACACAAAGCGCGGATTATTAGTCAGTGCAATCATCCCTTCGGCGGTAAGATCAGTCAGGCCGAGGTTAAGCACCGTGTCCATCATGCCCGGCATGGAGAACTTGGCGCCTGAGCGACAAGAGACTAATAAGGGATTTTTTGGGTCGCCAAATTTCTTGCCGGTTTGCTGCTCAACGACCATAAGCGCGGCGAGCTCCTGCTCCCACATGCCTTCCGGGAACTTACCGGTTGCTGAATAGGCATTGCATGCCTCGGTCGTCACCGTGAAACCGGGGGGTACAGGAACGCCGGCGCGCGTCATGTCGGCCAGGCCAGAGCCTTTACCACCCAGCAATGCGCGCACGCCATCCCAACTGCCGCCCACATATGCTTCTGCCTGTTCAACCTCGTTAAACAGGTAAACCCATTTCTTTTCAGTCATAAATATTGCCTCCAAAAATATCGGGCTGTAAATGCCCATGTTTATTTAATAGTTGGGTTAAAATCCAAACGAGTAGTTTACCACATTGGTTCTGCTTTTTACGAAACAAATGCTGATATTATTAATCCAAGTCGTAAAAAAAGGCGATTTTAGAGATTGACATTCATTGTCATCCCCGGTATAATTCTGCCCGCACTGCCCCGGCAGCCATCTGCTGGGGTTTGGTTTTGTACGCATTACAAATATCAATGGAAGTTGCCCGGTTTACGGGCTTATACCCCAACTTCCCCGCATTGCGGCGCATTTCGGATCGGATCCATCCACCGAGATGATCTTTTATAGACGCGCGGTGAATGTGGTGAAGTGAAGCTTGGAGGAAGGTCAATGAAATACGCAATTGTGGAAGACGGCGGTAAGCAATACCGGGCCGTCGAAGGCGCAACCATCGAAGTTGATTATTTCCCTGCTGAAGCGGGCGATCAACTCGATCTGGAGCGGGTTTTGTTAGTCAGCGATGGTGAAGCTGTTCATGTCGGTACCCCAATCGTGGAAGGAGCGCGCGTACAGGCGACTGTAGTCGCTCAGGTCAAGGGTCCAAAAGTGATTGTGTTCAAGTATAAGCCGAAGAAGCGCTATCGTGTACATACCGGTCACCGGCAGAAATACACTCGTTTACAAATCGATACGATATCGGTTGGCGCAGAAGCGGAGTAGGAGGTTCTTATGGCTCACAAGAAAGGCGGCGGTTCCAGCCGCAACGGTCGGGATAGCAAAGGACAGCGCCTGGGCGTTAAGGTGTACAGTGGCGAGCGTGTCCTTTCCGGACATATCCTTGTCCGGCAACATGGCACCCTGATAAAACCCGGGCGCAATGTTGATATTGGTAGGGATGACACGTTATTTGCCACCAGTGATGGGATCGTGGTATATGAGACCATCCGGGATGGTAAGAAACAAGTCAGTGTTATGCCGTTAGAGGAAGTAAAGTCATGAAGGCAAATATTCATCCGACTTATTATACAGATACAACCGTCATTTGCGCCTGCGGGAATACCTGGAAAACGGGTTCAACCAGGAAAGTCATCCACACCGATGTATGTTCAAAGTGCCATCCCTTCTTTACGGGTGAACAGCGCATCGTTGACACCGAAGGTCAGGTAGATCGCTTCTACAAAAAGTTGCAAGCGCGCCAGCAATATATTCAGGATGTAGAATCCCGGAGCGCGGCGCGCACCTCGTTGGAGCGCCCTGTGACAGAGTTGGAGCTTGGTCAGCGTGCCACAGAAGCACTGGCAAAAGCTGGTATTGTCACTGTAGGTCAGGTGCTGGAAAAATTATCCACCGGAGAAACCAGCTTGCTCAGTATTGATGGTTTTGGACGTAAATCGCTGGCCGATTTAAAGAAGCGGTTGCGCCAGTTCGGTTATGAACTTCCGCAAGCAGCCGAAGAAATTGTTGTGTAATCAGTGAATTGTTTATTAAAAAACAGACCCATCCTGTTGATCCTGGATGGGTCTGTTTTTTGAGTTCATTCATCCACCTGCAAACATGACATATGTCAATTGTCAGGGGTGGAAAATGACGCGATAATCAGGTGGGGATAATTGGATAATTAAATGCTTGAAAAAAAATAAGGAGTGTGTCATGACTGCCCAAATTATTGACGGCAAAGTAATTGCTGAACAGGTTCGGAATGAGGTCGCGGAAGATGTGGCCAAGATGCTGGCGGCGGGATTACCCCGTCCTGGCCTGGCGACGGTTTTGGTTGGAGATAACCCGGCTTCAAAAGTATATGTAAGCTCCAAACAAAAAGCCTGTGCCCAGGCCGGCATCGAGTCATTCGGTTTTCATTTACCAGCAGCAACTTCTCAGAAAGAAGTAGAGGAGCTGGTTGCACAACTGAATGCAGATCCGCGTGTCAATGGAATTCTGGTGCAATTACCGCTGCCAACCGGTCTGGATGAAGAGCGAGTCCTGATGGGGATCAATATTGACAAGGATGTTGATGGTTTTCATCCGGTTAATATGGGACGCTTGGCGCAAAAGGGACGCGATCCATTGTTTGTGCCATGCACGCCGGCTGGCTGTATCTATATGTTGGATAAGCTCAATGTGCAATTGAGGGGGGCAAATGCTATCGTTTTGGGCCGATCGAATATAGTTGGGATGCCAGTCGCTTTACTGCTGGTACGACGCGACGCCACCGTGACGATTTGTCACTCACGCACCAAGGATTTACCCGGAGTAGTTCGTCAGGCGGATGTGCTAATCGCTGCGGTCGGTCGAGCAGAAATGGTGCGTGGGGACTGGGTGAAACCCGGAGCGGTGGTAATTGATGTTGGCATTAATCGCATCGAGGATCCCGATCATCCCAAGGGTTCACGCCTGGTCGGGGATGTATGTTTCAATGAAGTTAAGGAAGTTGCTGGCGCCATTACCCCTGTTCCGGGTGGCGTTGGACCGATGACAATCGCTATGTTGCTCAAGAGCACTGTAAGGGCGGCCAAGCTGGCGAATCAGAAGGTCTGAAAGGTTTTATTATCAGAGAGAGGCGGGCGTTAGAACCCCGCCTTTCTTTAATAATAAAAAACCTTTTTGCACAAATAGATAGCTTAAGGTATAATCGAATTTCGCTTGGGTAAATCCAGCCAAGCTGATTTATCGCGATACTCGCTCAAAATGATTGGGCGGTAAATTTAAAGAAAGAGTTAGGGATGTTTTATGCCGAAACGTACGTATCAACCGAAGATTCGCCGCCGGCTACGCGTTCATGGTTTTCGGGCGCGTATGGCGACCGCGGGTGGGCGCCAGGTGATCAAGAGCCGGCGCGCCAAAGGCCGCTATCGCCTGACCGTGTCGATGAACAACCATATTAAGAAAATTAACTGGAACGGCTAATCTGGCTCGCAGTTATGGTACTCGTGCGAAAGTGAACCGAAAGCTATTTAAGCGTGCAGCGCAGGTTTCGCCTGACCAGTTCGGTCGATTTTCAGCGAGTGCGGCGTTTTGGCAGGTCTCATGTCCACCCGCTTTGTGTGCTTATAAGTTATCCAGGGCAGCTGAAACAGTCGCGTTTCGGCGTTCTGGCAGGGCGCTCAGTTGGTAAAGCCTTCCAACGTAACCGGGCGAAACGGTTGATCCGAGAGGCGCTGCGAGAATGCATACCGAGTGTGTTATCCGGATGGGATATTGTTGTGATCGCCCGAAAACCGATGGCGGAGGCTTCTTATCTGCAAACTTTGGCAGCCTTAATTGCACTGCTGGAGCGGAGCAATCTATATGAGTGTAAGTCACCCGATGGTTGATCCGAACTCGCCGACTTCTCCATCGCTAAAACCGGAAAATTACCCACCGGAGCCGAATTTGCGCGATCTGCCACGTACACTCGGTAACCTGCCGCGACTGATGCTGCTCGCGCTGATTCGTTTCTACCAGGCAACCCTGTCGCGCGCGCTCCCTGCAGATACCTGCCGTTTCTATCCAACCTGCTCGCATTACGGTTATCAAGCAATTTATAAATATGGCGCAATCAAAGGCGGAGGGATGGCAATTTGGCGCATCTTCCGCTGCAATCCCTTTAATCCGGGTGGTTTTGATCCAGTGCCATAAAGATATTTATTTGGGTCTGTGAAATTACGGTGCTCATGATCTCTTCTCGACGTTTCCCCTTTATATTTCTCTCACTGGTTGTACTGGTCTTGTTTCTGTCCTCCTGCGCGGGTGATGTAGGGGCGCTCAGTAACTGGCCTGGATTAAGTGTTGATCCAGTTGGTGGCATGGCCTATGTGTCTTCTGGTTCGCATGTGTATGCAATTGATACCTCGAACGGCGTTGAAAAATGGCGTTTCCCGAGTAAACCAGATTCAAATATTAATTTTTTCGCCGCTGCCACGCAATCCGCTGATGGTCAATTAATTGTGGGGTCGTATAAAAATCAACTTTTCAGCATTGATCCTATCGGAGGGGGGCAGAAGTGGATATTTGACCAGGCAACATCTCATTTCGTTGCTTCTCCCCTGATAACGAGCCAGGGGATCTACGCCCCAAATGCCGATGGTGTCTTATATGCATTGGATCTGGCAGGTAATGTCCGCTGGACATTCAAGACCGCTCGCCCTTTATGGGGCACGCCAGCGAGTGATGGGGATGTGATCTATCTCCCAGCTATGGATCATCATATCTATGCCTTAAATGCCCAAAACGGTCAGGTAATTTGGGAAACGGATAATTTGGGCGGGGCAGTGGTGGGCTCGCCAACGCTTGGTAATGACGGTGTGATGTATGCCGGTACTTTCGGTAAATCCTTGATCGCTGTAGACCGTCAAAGTGGGAAAGTGCTTTGGAAATTGCCTACCTCGGGTTGGGTTTGGTCTGGACCTGTTATGGATGGCGACAACCTCTATTTTGGGGATGTCAGCGGCACCTTGTATGCAGTTAATGCTGCAGATGGATCTATCCGTTGGTCAAAACAGCTCGATGACTCACGCGATCGAGCGATTATTGACAAACCACTCCTTCTCGGGGATACCCTGTATTTTTGCTCCGAAAACGGTCGGTTTTACGCAGTGGATCCGACCAGTGGTACTCCACGCTGGAGTGCGCCAAAAACCTTGGATGGCAAGTTATACGGTTCACCAGTGGTGATCGGGGAGCAAATCCTGGTACCAATTATGCAGGGCAAATCGCTGTTGGTAGCCCTGGATGAGAATGGGAATCCGCGCTGGGCTTACATGCCTGTAAAATAATTATATGTATTATGTCGAATATTCAGAATTGAGATAAGGCGCTATGTGGGACACAATTATTCTTGACCCCATGATTAACCTGTTGCTGTGGATTTACAGCATCATCGGCAATTTTGGAGTTGCCATCATCCTTTTCACGATCTTGATTCGTCTACTGACCCACCCACTTACGGTGCAGCAGGTCAGAGGGATGCAAAAGATGCAGGAGATGCAGACCTCGAAACAATGGCAGGAAATGCAGAAGAAATACAAGGATGACAAGCCGAAATTACAGCAGGAGCAGATGAAGCTGTACAAGGAAATGGGTATCAATCCGCTCGGTTCATGCCTGCCGACCTTGATCCAATTTCCAATCATCATTGGACTTTACCAGGCGGTGATCCGTGTTTTAGGCGGTGCGCCGGTCCAGCTTGTTGATCTTTCTCGTCATATATATTCATTTGTGGACGTCACCCCCCTGCTCCCGGTAAATAACCGTTTTCTGTGGATGGATCTGAGCCAGCCGGAGCGTTTGTATATTTTCGGATATGGCATCCCCATCCTGGCCATTCTTGTAGTCGTTACCACCTATCTCCAACAAAAACTCATGACACCCGTTTCGCAACCAGGTGACCAAGGGGCGCAAATGACGAAGGCGATGAACCTGTATATGCCTCTTTTAATGGGGTATATGGGTTATACCCTGGCTTCAGGACTTTCAATATATTTTGTGGCCGGGAATATTGTCACGATTTTCCAATATGCAATTTTAGGAAAGCTCAACTGGCGGAATTTGCTACCTGTCAAAGCCCCCAGTCCTCAGAAGACTCGCCAGGGAAGGTAAAACAAAAGAGGCAGAGATGAGCAATAAAAAAGCCAGTTTAGAGATCATCGCTCCAACCGTTGAAGAAGCTGTTGAACGGGGGTTAGCAGAATTGAGTTTGCCAGCCGGAGCGGTTGAAGTCGAGGTTTTGGATGCGGGTAGCCGCGGTCTGTTCGGTTTAGGTTCACGACAGGCCAGGGTGCGTTTGAAAATTAAGTCAGCCTCAGAACCGGCCAACAAATCGCTTCGTTCGGGGCCAAAACCAGCCATGATTATGCTGCCCATCTCCGAGGAGACTGGCACTGGGAAACAGGATATTGAAGAAGAAGAGGGGGAAACACCTGAAGAGGAAGAGGATGGTTCGTCTCTTGTGCGAGAACCTGCTATAGAGGTGAGTGAAAAGCTTACAGAAACGAGTGAAGAAGCAGCCTTGCAGGTAGCCCGCGATACGGTGGACGAATTACTCCGGAAGATGAAAATTCGTGCCCAGGTGTCAGCTCACCTGGTCGAACCAGATGATGAACATAGCCGGGCTGCGATTTGGGTGGATGTACGCGGACAAGACTTGAGTATCCTGATTGGACCGCGCTCGGAGACTCTGAACGCATTACAATACCTTTCCGGATTAATCCTTAGCAAGGAGCTAGGTCGGTCAATCCCGTTGGTGATTGATATAGAAGGGTATCGAGCGCGACGCATCCAACAGCTTCGCCGCCTTGCCCGGCAAATGGCTGACCAGGCTGTCAAAACAGGTCGCCGGCAAATGCTGGAACCAATGCCAGCCGAGGATCGTCGGATCGTCCATATCGAGCTTCGCAACCATCCCTCTGTGATGACAGAAAGTGTTGGTGAAGATCCGCGCCGGAAGGTTACGATCGTTCCCAAGAGTTAGCTAAACCCCTGCAATATCCCTGTTCGTCACTGGGTAAACACAGCTTGACCAGATTTAGTGGGGATGGTACAATCCCGTCGCTTATTGCCCCCATCGTCTAGGGGACCAGGACGCAGCCCTTTCAAGGCTAAAACCAGAGTTCGAATCTCTGTGGGGGCACAGAAAAAGCACCGTTATTCACGGTGCTTTTTCTGGGGGCGCCTCCTTGACTTAGTCTATGACTTAGTCTATAATGTAACCAGAGGTGCAAAATGACAGTATTTAATATCCATGATGCAAAAACCCACTTTTCTAAGCTGCTCGAGCGTGTGCTAAACGGCGAGGAAGTTGTGATTGCCAAGGCAGGGAAACCTGTGGCGCGTATCTTGCCATATGGGTTGGATGATCATTCTCCACGCGTCCCAGGGATCGACAGGGGTAAATTGATCATAATGCCTGACTTCGATGCGCCACTCCCAGAGTTTGATCTATGAACGTGCTGATCGATACCCATACTTTTCTTTGGTGGAATTCAGAAGATGAACGATTATCTTTAGGCGCAAAAGAGATCATCGCAAATGGAAATAATGAAATTTTCTTATCTGCAGCC
>CAYGZL010000122.1:0-5100 GCA_964354345.1 uncultured Anaerolineaceae bacterium
GTCGGTCGCCCAACCCCTGTTGGCTCCCACCGATGTCTATCCCCAGTTTGGCGCTCTGGAGATCCAGACCTCTTCCACCGCCTTGCAGACCCTGGCTGACGCCGTGCTCTACCTGGTCAGCTACCCCTATGAATGCACTGAGCAGCTTGCCTCGCGCGTCCTGGCCGTCGCCGCCCTGCGCGATGTACTGACCGCCTTCAAAACCGAAGGATTGCCCTCCCCTGAAGCCATGCAATCCGCCGTTGAACGCGATCTCCAACGCCTGCAGGGTTTACAGAACGAAGACGGCGGTTTCCCGTACTGGCAGCGTGGTAAAGAATCTATCCCCTTCAACACCATTCATGTCGCCCATGCCGTGCAGCGTGCCAAAGAAAAAGGCTTCCCCGTCCCCGCCGAAATGCAACCTCGCCTCCTGGAATACCTGCGCAATATTGAGAACCACTACCCCGACTGGTACGGACCGCGCACCCGCCAGGCCCTCAGCGCCTATGCCCTCTACGTCCGCAAATTGATGGACGACGCCGACCCTGACAAAGCCCTGCGCTTACTCAACGATGCCGACCTGGAAAACCTCTCCCTCGAATCCATCGGTTGGCTATGGCAGGTGCTTCAGGATGCTCCCCAAGCCAGTGCGCAACTGTCCGCCATCCGCAAGCTGGTTAATAACCGGGTAGTCGAGACAGCCGGCGCAGCCAATTTCACCACCGCTTACGACGAGCAAACCTACCTGTTGCTCAGCTCCGACCGGCGCACCGATGCCATCCTGTTAGAAGCGCTGATGGTCGACGATCCAAAAAGCGACCTGATTCCCAAAGTAGTCAATGGGCTGCTCGCTCACCGCACCAAAGGACGTTGGAATAACACCCAGGAGAACGTCTTTATCCTGTTAGCTCTCGACCGTTACTTCAATACTTACGAAGCGCAGACACCGGACTTCATCGCACGCCTCTGGTTGGGCGAAGAGTATGCCGGCGACCACACCTTCCAGGGTCGCTCAACCGACCGCCTGGAAACCTCGATCCCCATGGACTACCTGATGAACCAGAACCCGGGCAGTGGCAAGACCCAGGATCTGATCATCAGTAAAGAAGGCGTTGGTCGCCTGTACTACCGCCTTGGCCTGCGCTATGCCCCCACAAATCTCAAACAAGCTGCGTTGGACATGGGCTTCGTTGTCCAGCGCCGCTACGAAGCCGTGGACGACCCGGCGGATGTCACCCGCGATGAAACCGGCGTCTGGCAGATCAAAGCCGGAGCCCGCGTGCAGGTGCGCCTGATTATGGTAGCCGACAACCGCCGCTACCATGTTGCCCTGGCTGACCCGCTCCCCGCCGGTCTGGAAATCCTCAACCCCGCCCTCGCCGTCTCTGAATCCCAGCCGGCAACCATTAATGTTCAACCTTCAACGCATTGGTATTGGTGGTGGACCTGGTTCGAGCACCAGAACCTGCGCGATGAGCGCGCCGAAGCCTTCACCTCTTTGCTCTGGGAAGGTACATACGAATACACCTATGTCGCCCGCGCCACCACGCCAGGCACCTTCATCGTCCCGCCCGCCAAAGCCGAAGAAATGTACTCACCCGAAGTCTTTGGTCGCAGTGCCAGTGATGTGGTGATTGTAAAGTAACCGAGAGAAAACATGGCTGATACAATCATTTATGTCTCGCCCGACGGCGACGACCGCTGGTCCGGGCAACTGCCCACTCCCAATCCGGACCGCACCGACGGCCCATTCGCAACGCTCGCCCAGGCGCGTGACGCGATTCGCGCCTATAAGTCCACCCTCGTTCCCCAAACGTTAACAGTGAACGTTATTCGCGTCTTAATCCGCGCCGGCAAGCACTACCTCGACCAAACTCTCATCCTCGGTCCGGAAGACAGCGGTACGCCCGAGTGTCCCATCGTCTATGAGGCGTATCCTGGTGAGCAACCTGTGTTGAGTGGTGGGCGAGTTGTCCGTGACTGGCAAACTCACCAGGGCGCCATTCTAAAATGCATCTTGCCCGGTGCCAAAGGAGGCAAGTGGAAGTTCCGCCAATTATTTTACAGCCCAAAGCCGGGCGAACCCAGCCAGCCGATGATCCGTGCCCGCTACCCCAAGTTCGACCCCGCCAACCCCTACTACGGCGGTTGGGCGTTCATGGAAGGACCGGCGGATGATCGGAGTAACCGCGCCTGGAACTTCCCCGAGGGTGTCGGCTGGCATATCTCTGCTGATCGCGAAGGCGGTCTGGCCAACGTCTTTCGCTGCAAGCCCGGATTCTCCAGCCAGCGTTGGTCCAAACCTTCCGAAGGCGAAGTCCACGTCTTCCTCGGCTTCGGCTGGGGCTTCGAAATCATCCCGATCCGTACCTACGATGACAGCGCCACCGACACTGGCACGGATGCCTCTGCTGTCTGCCCTCCCTCCTACCGAACCATCACCCTGCAGCGCGACATTCTCCAGTGGGACCGCGCCCAGTGGTTCACCGCTAAATCCTTCGCCCCCAACCTGCGTTTCTATGTCGCCAATCTTCTCGAAGAGCTGACCGAACCCGGTGAATGGTGCCTGGATAGTGAAGACGGTCTGCTCTACTTCTGGCCCCCAGACTCCCAAGCTCCAATAGCCAATATCCAACCTTCAACCTCCATTCCGGGTGATGTTATTGCCCCCCTGCTCTCCTGTCTCATTTCTCTGCGCGGTGCCTCTTATATCACCCTCTCCGGCCTCACCTTCACCGAAACTGACGGTGGCGATGACATCCTGCGTGAAGATGGCGACGGTTATGGCCCCTTTTACCCCCGCCAGGGTTTGCGCTACTGTGGCGAAGCCCTGCACATGAAACGTACCGAGCACTGCCGCATCGAAAACAACCGGTTCGTCAACCTGGGCGGCAACGCCATCTACCTGGAAGGCTACAACTTCCGCAACCGCATCGCCCACAACCGGATCCACCTGGTTGGCGCCAATGGAATTTGCTTGATCGGCAGCTTGCAGCAGCACCCCCTCTTCAATGAAGTCACCGACAACGACATCCACCACTGCGGCACCTTGCTAAAACAGGTGGCTGGCGTCTATCTTGGTCTGAGCGATGGCAACCGCATCGCCCACAATTCGATTCATCACATGCCTCACCACGCCATTAACCTGGGCAGCAACGGCCACGGGCGCAACCTTGTCGAATACAACGAAATCCGCTTCATCGCCCTCGAATCCATGGACACCGGCGCAATCAACAGTTGGGGGGATGTCCCCCTGGAGCAGCCAACCCGCGACGCCGAACGCTGCGGGCATGTGATTCGCTTCAACCTGATTGCCGATCCCATCGGCTGCCGCCTCGACACGCTCAGCGGCGTAATCACTGCCCCCGATCCCACCTTCACCAACGGCATCTACCTGGATGACTACACCAGCAACTGCTTCGTCTACGGCAATATCATCCTGCGCTCCGGCATCGGGATCATGATCCACGGCGGTAAGAACAACTTCTGCGAGAACAACCTGCTGGTTGACTGCGTCTTCCCCATCCGCTTCTTCGACAGCGCTTCTGAGCGCCCCGCCAACTGGCAAATGCCCCGCTTCCTGGCTGGCAATGTTTTCGCCCGCAATATCATCTACTCTCCTCAGGGCGGCCCGATCATCCTCAACCTGGGTTACCAGTTTACCGACAAAGTCATCGCTCAATCCGATGAAAACCTCTACTGGCACGGCTCAGCAGGCGACTACCGCGTCGAAGACCCCGCTCGCCACCTCCGCTACACTCTACCCGAATGGCAGCAGCTCGGCTATGACCAGCACTCCCTAATCGCTGATCCCCTGTTCGCTGATCCCGACCACGAAGATTTTTCTATACCCGAAAACTCCCCCGCCCGCCAGCTTGGAATCCAACCCTTCGACCTCACCTGCATCGGTATCCGCCCCAAGGAACGTTTACCCTCAAACGTTGATCGTTAAACGCTACTCCTTTGCGGAATGCGTATTTGCAGAGCCGTGAAGAAATTCAACCCCGCAATCCCAACCCCCATTAAAAACACATATGGATAGCCAAACGCGCTCCACACCCACCCCCCTACCAGCGCAATCGCAATCGAAAAGATGTGATCAATCGTGACCGCCACCGTCAGCGCCGGCTGCACATCCGCAGGAACCAGGGCGATCTTCTTCATGTATGTCGAGCGTGCCATACTCACCGACATCAGCATCTGATCTATCAGATAGCAACCACAGGCGACCAGGAATGCCGCCTGCTCTGCAAACAACATTCTACTAAACCCATATCCAAAGCACACGAACACCAGCAACACAGCCTCTCCTGCCAGGATCACTTGCTCACCCAGCCGATCAATTGCCCGCCCCAGCAACGGCTGAAAAAGAATCCCTATCATACCCCCAATCGTCATCAGCGTCGCAATTGTCTGCGTCGGCTGCTTAAAAACCGTGACCAAGACCCACGGCGCAAACGTGATGAACAATTGCTTGCGCGACCCATGCAGCAGCGCCAGCAGGTAATACCATTTATATTCCTTGTGCAGCTTCAAGTACTGACCCGCCGGCTTCACCTCCCCTCGTTTCATTGCCAGTAACAAAACTCCCGCCAAACCCAACCCGACAGCCGCCAGCGCGAAGCTGGCCTGGAAGCTCATCCCCAGGTACTTAAAACCAAAGAAAACCAGCGCGCTGCCTGCGATCATCGCTATGTTACGCAGCGCGTTCAACTGGCCCAAACGCTGACCTGCCCGTCCCTCACGCGCCAGCTCCATCCCAATCCCCGCCGCCAGCGGCATAAACAGGTGCTGTCCCATACTGTAGATAAACAGCCACACCACCATGATCGCATAGCTGGTTGAAACAAACCCGATCAGCAACGCCCCACCCACCCCCAGCAGCATCGCAAACGCCCCCAGCCTCCGGCTGCACAAGAACCACAGCCCAGCTGATACAAAGATCACCAGGAATCCCGGCAGCTCGCGCGGCAACTCCAGGAATGAGCGTTGGAACCCGCTTAAAGTAAAACGCGCATTTAGAAAGTTGTTGAAGACTGCATCATACAGGCTATAAGCGATGCCCATCATGAAAGTAGCTATCGCAAACAGCTTTAGTTCACGTGACATACGCCCCAT
>CAYGZL010000123.1:0-20098 GCA_964354345.1 uncultured Anaerolineaceae bacterium
GATCTCCCCCCTCAACCCCGGGTTCTTCTCCACCACCTCGCTTTGGATCGCCGCGCAGGTCGCCTTCAACAGCCCCTCGTTGTAATACACCGGGATCACAATCGAATAATCAAACTCCCTCTCCATCTCCCCTCCTTACAACGTTAAACGTTGAACGTTTAACGTTAAACCTGACTACTGTAAACCCATTTCCTGCTCCGCCACCCACGGATACGTCCGCTCGATCCCCGCCCGCAGGTCGAACTGCGCCCGCCAGCCCAGCGTGTAGATGCGCGCGTTGCTGAAATTGCGTGACTGCACGCCCACCGGGCCGGGCACGTGCCGGATGTGGATCTTCTTCCCGGCTACACTCGCCACCGTCTCCACCAGCTCGTCCACGCTCACGTACTGCGGGCAGCCGATGTTCACCGCCCCCTCCAGGTCGGACTGCATCAGCCGGTAAATCCCCTCCACCATGTCCGCCACGTAGGTGTACGAGCGGATGGCGCTGCCGTCGCCCCACACCTCGATCGTTCCGCCGTCCTCCGCCTCGGCAATTTTCCGGCACATCGCCGCCGGCGCCTTCTCCCGTCCCCCCCGCCAGGTGCCCTCCGGTCCGTAGCAGTTCTGGAAGCGGGCGATGCGCACCTGGAGGCCCTGCTTACCGCGGTAAGCCTGCTTACCGCCGGAAGCCCTACGTCCATAAGCCAGCGCCATTCGCTCGGCGTACAGCTTCTCCCAGCCATACTCGTTATCCGGATGCGCTGGAATGGCCTCGGCTTCCGTCATCTCCGGCTCGCCCGGCTGCATATCCCGGTACACGCACACCGACGACGAGAAGAAGTAGCGCGGGATGTTCAGCTCGCTGGCGTTATGGATCATGTGAATGTTGATCAGCGCGCTGTTGTGCATGATCTCGCACTCCGCCGAGTGGATGAAGCCCATCCCGCCCATGTCCGCCGCCAGCTGGTAAACCTCATCGAAGCGCCCTCCAGACAGAGTCAGCGCCTGCCGGCAATTCTCCTCCTGGCGCAGGTCGAGCAACATGAATTCGTCCGCTGCCTCCGGCGACCACTCGTGCGGCTTGAGATCCACCCCCCGCACCCAATACCCCTCGCCCTTCAACCGTTTCACCAAATGGCCGCCAATAAATCCACCGGCCCCACACACCAACGCACTCTTCATATAATTTCCTCTAAATCCTGATGATTTTTGGGATACAAAGTATCGCAAAAATCATCAATAATTTTGACTCTACGCCGCCAACCCCTTCTGCACCAGCTCCTGCCGCGCCTGCTCGAACGCATCCACCGCCGTCTGTCGCCGCACCCAATCCACCAGCTCGCCGATCCCCTGCTCAAACCGCACTCGCGGTCGGTAGCCGAGCGCCTCCAACCGCCGGATATCGCCATAGCAGTGGCGGATATCCCCCGCCCGAAACTGCTGCGTGATCTCCGGCTCTATCCTGCTGACCGTTGACGGCTGGTCGCTGACGGCTTCTGCCAGGTGTTCGATCAACGACTGCGCCACTTCCCGGATCGCCAGCGGTCGTCCCGTGCCTGCGTTCAGCGCCTTGTAATCCGCTGCGGGCTGCTCCATCACCAACAGGTTGGCCTGCACGATGTCGCTGACGTGGGTAAAATCGCGCTGCTGCCAGCCGTCTTCAAAGATCACCGGCGGTTGCCCGTTCAGCAGCCGGCTCGAGAAGATCGCCGCCACCCCCGTATAGGGGTTGCTCAGCGCCTGGCGCGTCCCGTACACGTTGAAATAGCGCAGCGCCACCGTCGGGATCTGGTATGCCCAGCCCACCGTCAGGAACATCTCCTCGTGATCGCGCTTGTTGATGGCGTAGATCGAGGTCGGGTAGAGCGGCTTGTCTTCATCGGTCGGCAGCGGCTCCGTGCTCTCTACGCAGCCCGCCGCCGGGCAGCGCATCTCCCACTCGCGCCGTTGCAGTTGCTCGACCGGTCGCAGCCTGGGATACACCCGTCCATGCACCGGGCAGCGGTAAGCGCCTTCCCCGTAGATCGACATCGACGAGGCCACGATCAGCTTGCGCGGCCGCTGTCGCATCTCAACGATCGCTTGTAATAATGTCGCCGCCCCCAGCGTGTTGGCGCTCGTGTAGCGCTCGATGGCGTACATGCTCTGCGCCACCCCCACCTGCGCCGCCTGGTGGAACACCACCTCCACCCCTTCCAGGGCGCGGCGCAGGCTGTCAGGATCCCGCACATCGCCCACCACCAGCTCCGCTTCCGGGTTCAAATATTCCGGCTTCTCGCCGCGCTCACGCAGCCCACCGTGCACTTGCGGCTCCAGGTTGTCCAGCAAGCGCACTCTGTGCCCGCCTCCTACCAGCGCATCCACCAGGTGCGAGCCAATAAAGCCCGCCCCGCCGGTGACCAGAATTGTTTCGCTCATTATTTCACCTGCCTGCGCATGACCAGCCAGAAGATGAAAGCCACCAACAGCACGGCTGGAATTGCGCTGATGGCCAGGATCGCCCAGCGGTTGCTCAGTAATGGATTGCTGTTGGCTGGGATCGTTGAAAAGGATCGCGTCGGCTGAATAGACGGGGTTTGTGTTGCATCTGCGCTTGCTGCCCCCGGCGGAAGTGGGGTAAACGTCGGCAGCGCCGTGGGGAGTGGCAGCGGCGCCTTCAACAGCCTTCCGGAGAAAAACAATCCGTGGCGTACCGGGATTTCCGCAGCCTCCAGGCTGGCTGCCGCCTCGGTAACCTGTAGCGGTCCGCTGTACAAGGCGGCCAGGCCGGGTAAGGGTGCGCCAGCCATAGAGAGCGTCTGTGCGTTGGTCAAATCCGACAAAGGTTCGCTCTCGACTTCAGACCAATTCTCGCCCCCTTCCCATGTCCAATGCTGTAAAGCCGCTCCGCTGGATCCATCTGCGTTGATCAGCAGCAGGTGCAGATAGCCTGGGTTATCCAGTGCCAGCGCTGCCGGACCGCCCGCGTTCGCCTGGCTGGTCAGGCGCGCCGGTTGGCTCCAGGTCAATCCTCCATCCAGCGAATATTGGTGGAACAAGGTCGGGTTTCCAGCCAGCAGCTCTTGCCAGGCGATATGGATTTGCCCCTCGGCGCTGGTCAGCAGTTGGCTCCATCCCGCTTTCCCACTGCCCACCTGCCGCGGCGTGCTCCAGTCCGTGGCTGTGCTGCGGCTATAATACAGCCCGAGCGGTTGGTTGGCGGGTGGCAGGCCGTAGCGGCTCCACAGCATATGTTCTGTTCCCTGTGCGTCGAGTGCCAGGCGCGGCGCTTCAACACGCTCCCAGCCAGCCGCCTCCGCATCGAAAACTTTTTCTGGCGTTCCCCAGGTGGGGAGTTGACCAGCCTGTACTGCGCTTTGTGTGCTGATCAGGTAAATTCCGCGGCCTTCGTTGAACGACACGCTATAGGCGATGGTCAGCTTCCCCTGCGCATCAACTGCGACCTGGACCGCTTCCCCCACCCGGCCAGAGACGGTCAGGCGTTCAGGCGCCGGCCAGTTGCGCGCTTCCAGCGCCTGTGCCAGCGGCGCCAAAGCATAATAGAGCTCGCCGCCGTCACTCCAGGTCAGGAACAACATCCCGGCCGGGTGTACCACGGCTGCCGGACTGCTCGGGCGACCGTTGGGTGAAGTCTCGACCTCGAGTGGCGTTGACCAGCGTGCTCCATCCCACAGGGCGTAGCGAATCGTCGACTCGCTTTTGACTGCCCAGAATGCATGCACACGACCGTGCGTATCCGCCGTCAGGGCGGGGGTAGAAAACTCCAGGGTTGTGTTGGCCAGCAATTCGGGTGCGCCCCACGCCGGTTGTGGGGTGGGCGTGGGGAACCAGGTCGCCGCCGCCTCCAGGGAGCGGCTGAGCAGCCACACCTCACCGGCTCCTGTCCCGCTGGCGGCGCCGCCGGAGGCGATTCCTCCGCAGCCCGCCACGGCGAGTTCAATCCCTTGACTGCTTGCGCCGGTCAGGGCGGCCTGCAGGCAGCCAAGCTGCACCGTGCGGAACGTATCCGGGTTTGTGAAGCTGGTCAGCTCAGGTTGGCTTTGCGGTGTGCTCCACCCGCCAGGGTTTTCCGCCGCTCCACCCGCTGGATTGGCGTTCCAGGCCAGCAGCCAGGTTTCATTCGCGCCCGCGCCAATTGAGTTTCCACTGGTCATCAGATAGAAGGTATCCGGATCAGCCGGCAGGAGCTGCAAATTCTCTGGGCAGGTTTTATTCAGCGGCTCAGGCAAGGATGCCGCGGTTTGCCAGCTTTTCCCCTCATCCTGTGTCCAACTGGCGTACAGACCGCAGGTTGTTCCCTGGTGTCCGGCCTGCCACAGCAACAGGATCGTCTTTCCTTGGGCAGCCAGCCGCGGTCGGGCAGGTCCCTCCGTCTGGGTGTTGTCGCCTTTTTGCCGGCTGTCCACTTCAATTGGCTGTGCCCAGCTCTCTCCGTTGTCGCCGGACAGAGTCAGATAGATTCGCTCCTGCGTCCGGTCGTCCCAGGCGGCGTACACGCGCCCGCCTTGCCCGACTGCCACACTCACTGTTGCATTTCCGGGTTTGAGGCCGCGATAGTACGGTGAGTCATACAGCAAGCGCGGCGTTCCCCACTGTTCACTCCCCGCTGCCCGGGACCGGCTGTAGACGCCCGCCGGTTGACTCGGCGTAGCCTGGTTGGTGATGAAGACCACGACCGCGCCGCCGCCCGGACTGGTGGTCAGCGCCTGTGTGCTGACATTGCTCGCCAGGATATCCGTAGCTTTCCAATCCGTAGCTAAACCGAAGCGCTCGCCCAGCACGCGGCTGTACAACAGCACGCCTGTCTTGCTCCGCCACACGGCGTGCAGCCACCCCTGGTCGTCCGCGCGCAGTTGCAGAGTCTCCAGTCCCTCTTCAAAAGGTAACTTGACCGCGGCTGGTGCAGACCATTGTGGAAAGGTTGTCTCCTCTTTTCCCTGCCGGAAACTGTACATCAGCCCATCGAAGCTGTCGCTCCACACCGCGTGCAACCGGCCACTCGCATCCGCCACTATCGCCGGGTTAGTCGCCGCGCCGGACCTCGATAGGTTGAGCGGTTCACTCCACCCGCTGGCTGGAGCCTGCACTGCCCAGGCAGAAACCAGGGGCAGCGCCACAGCCAGGGAAGTTATCAGAGAAATAATAAGTAAGAGAAAGTATCGTTTTTTCAAGAAACAAACCTTAGTTTCGCTGATTGTGTTTCATAATTCGGGATTTGTACACCCATATTCACGGTTGGATTATTTTACCTTAGCGCGTGCCTGTCTTTCCCAGCTTTGCGCCGTCGCATTGTCCGGCTCGATCAGCAGCACGGTTGCCCAGGCATCGGCCGCCCGGAGGTAATCCTTCCCAACCCAGTAGCGGTACCACGCCTGGCCCAACAGGCGGGTGACTGCCCATGGCAGCCCCTGGGCGATCTCCGCTGCCGGTCGAATCTGCCCGTCGGCGACCAACGCGTCGCTGTGCACCAGACGGGTGGCCTCATCCCGGTAGCCAGCCTGCCACAGCCGTGTCGTCAGTTCCAGGGCTCTCGCGTATTCGCCGCGGCTCAAGGTGATCTCCGCCAACCGCTGCAAAGCGCTCCGTTGGGTCGGGTCAGTATCCAGCGCCCTCTCGAACTGTGCCATCGCTCCGTTCAGATCGAGCGCCTGGCGCACCTGATCCAGCGAATAGGTGTCGAAGCGAGCCGGATCATAAGCTACCAGCTCCAGGCGTGTCTGTTGCAGCGTACCGAGATTCGCCTGCCAGGCAGCCCTCAGGCGGGGAATAGCCAGCGCCGCCAGGACTACCAGCAGCGCTGTTATGCTAACCAGGAGCGCTTCAATTCCCCAGCGACTGTGCCTCGCCCGCTGACCGCTGTCGGCTGACGGCTTTTCTACCAGCCAGGCAAAGCCCAGCGCCAAACCCAGCAACGGCAACGTGCGCTCGACATAGAACACGACATCCACCAGGCCGTGCACACAGGCCACCAGGACAGCCGCCAGGCCGCTCCAGCCCAACATTGTTCCCGTTACGGAGGATTGCTCGTTGCCAGTAGACAGCTTCAGGCTGCGCAAGGCCCAGGTCAGGCAGATCAGGCTGCCCCACGCCAGCGCGACCGCCCCCACCACCCCTTGTTCGATCCACACCTCCAGGAAGGAGTTATGCGCATGGGCGATGATCGGCGTGTGAATGAGCAAGGCGTAGGTCGACTGCACATTCCAGTGCATCATCAGCCCGCTGCCGGTGAAGGGGTAATCCCTGACCAGGCTCCACCCTTGACTCCACAGCGCCAGGCGCGATTGCCAGCCGCCGGTGGGATCGGGCACCATCCCCACCAACCGGTCCAGGTTGCCCGTCAGGAGCACTCCCATCCCAACTGCCGCCGCCAGGATGACCACCCCTCCCCAATAGCCGGCTGCTTGGGCTGGGCGCTGAAAATAGCGCCGTTGCGCTGCTGCCAGCAGCGCAACGCCTCCCACGCCAAGCACCGCCAGCCAACCGCCGCGGCTGCTGGTCATAAATAAACCGAGTAAAATGAGCGCTGTCAGCGCCCCCGCCAATCCCGCCAGGCTGCGCCGTCGCCGCCGTGCCCACTGCCAGATCAATCCCACCCCGAATGGCACGGCCAGCGCCAGTGTGCCCGCCGCCACATTGCCATGAATGGAAGGTCCGGGGGGTGTCGGCAGGCTGCGATTGAGCCAACCGCCGATCTGGGTGATCATCCCCAGCTTGCCGGGTTCGGCGCTGAAATCGTGCTGCAGGGGCCAATAAACGGCCAACACGGCCGCCGCCAGGACGAAACCCGCCGCCAACCAGGTCTGTTGCTGCTCATTGCTCTCTGTGATGCTATAAAAGAGGGTAACGGCTGCCAGCATCCGCGTGAGTTGCAGGAATGAGGTGGCTGGCTCGTACGAAATTGCCACCGCCACAGCCGCGCTGCCTAAAAAAAGGACAATCGGCCATTCTAGCCCGCTGCGCCGCGCCAGCCGCCCTGTCCTCAGCCAGCGCAGCAAGTTAGCCGCGACCAGCAGCGCCAGGCCGAACAGGATATAAGTTTGGTACTGTTCGGTGAGGGTGAGCAGGCCGATGCCCAACAGGATAAACCCCCATTCTGTCGCGGGTAAGATGCGTATAAATTGGATTCGCATAAAGAGTTGGCTGTGTGGCGGGAGCAGCTCTTGTTCCGCGCCCTCCCACGCTCCGCCCTTCCGACGCCCTTTAGATGAGTCAGACTGAGTATTCTATTATACCCAATTTTTTATTGAACCATCTCCACCCATCTGTTGTATACTTCACAGGGAAAATTTGAGCGTTGATTCTACCCATTAAACCATCAAGGAGAAACTATGCGAGACCGTTTAGACCAAGCTCTGAAGGTTCATTCTGTTGAGTATGCTGACATTCGCATCGAGGATTTAACCACTTCCTGGGTTACCTTCCGCGGCCAGGATCTGGACTCGATCGGTTCCTCCCGCACCGTCGGCGGGATTGTCCGCGCCCTCTACAAAGGCGGCTGGGGATATGCTACCTTCAACGATCTGGATGACCTGGAAAAGCGCGTCCGGGAGGCCTGCGAGATTGCCCGCCTGGTGGGCAAGGAGCAATCTTATTTTGCACCCGTTGAACCCATCGTGGAGGTCATCCCCGCCCGCATGGAGAAGGATTTTCGCCATATCCCCCTGGCTGAAAAGAAAGCCCTGGCTGAAGCTTACAACCAGATTGTGCTCGGTTACCACAAGCAGATCCAGACTTCCGCCGTCGGTTACGCCGATCATTTCAAAAAGATCTGGTTTGCTTCCAGTGAGGGAGCCTACATCGCAGAAGAGAAGCCGAATATATACATTTACGTGCAGGCCACAGCCCGCGCCGGCGATATCGTCCAAAACAGCACCCAAAGGACTGGCGGTCCCGAAGGCTACCAGACCGTGGAAAACTTCCACACCAAGGCGTTGGAGGCTGCCAGCCAGGCGGTTAAGTTGCTGGCTGCGCCCCCGGTCACCGGCGGTAAGTATACCGTCGTCACCAACCCGGTTCTCACCGGCGTCTTTACCCACGAAGCCTTCGGTCACCTCAGCGAGTCGGACTTCGTCTATGAAAATGAGCGCATGAAAGATCTGATGAAGCTCGGTAAGCGCTTCGGTGTGGAGGGCTTGAATATCATTGACGATGGCTCGCAGCCAGGCGGATTGGGCACCCATAAATACGATTATGAAGGCGTTCCAACCCGTAAAAATTACCTGATCCAGAACGGCATCCTGGTCGGGCGCTTGCATTCCCGCGAGACAGCCGCCAAGATGGGCGAACAGGTGACTGGCAACGCCCGCGCTGTCCATTTTCAACACCCGCCCATCGTGCGTATGACCAACACTTACATTGATCAGGGCGACACCCCCTTCGCAGAGATGATTAAGGAGATCGACCTGGGCGTCCTGGCAGTGGATGCCATCGGCGGCCAGACCGCCATGGAAATGTTCACCTTCAGCGCCAGCTATGGCTACATGATCCGCAAAGGTCAGGTGGCCGAGTTGGTGCGGGATGTGGTGCTGACTGGCAATGTCTTCGAAACCTTGCTGAACATTGATCGGATTGGGGATACCCTTGGTTGGTCGCCAAACGGTCCCGGCGGTTGTGGCAAGGGCAACCAGCACCCGCTGCGGGTAGGTCTGGGTGGGCCGTATGTGCGCATCCAGAACTGTGTCGTAGGAGGCCAGCAATGATAGCCGAACAGATTGTCGCAAAAGCCATGCAAAAAGCGCAGGCAGCCGCCGTCGTGTTACGCACTCTGGAGAGCAGCGAGGTAAATTTTGAGAACGATCGCCTGAAATCGGCCGAGTCGTCCCAACGCACCCAGCTTCAACTGAAGGTCATCGTGGATGGCAAGGTCGGCGTCTCTACCACCACGGATCCAAACGACGTGGACGGTCTGGTCAGCCGCGCCTTGGAGGCCGCCGAGTTTGGCAGTCCGGCGCACTTCTCCCTGCCTCCCGCTGCACCCCTCACCCCGGTTAAAACATACGATCCAGCCCTGCTGCCCCTCGCCAAGCCTCAGATGATCCAGCTTGGTCAGGGGATGATGGACATGATCAAAACCTATAACCCCGAAATTCTGGCTGGCGCCGGGCTGATCAAGACCGTGCACAAGATCGAGTTCGCCAATTCATCCGGGGCAGTCTATTCCGGCGAGCACACCGACTTCGAGGTCGGCGCCGGCGGTCAGCTCGTGCGTGGCACCGACATCCTCTTCGCCGGTCACAGCGTCGGTCAGAAGCGTCGTGTTCTGGATACCGAAGACATCGCCGAGCGCGCCATCGAGTACTTTCGCCTGGCTGAACGCTTCGCCCCAATTCAAACCGGTCAAATGCCGGTGATTTTCACCCCCGGCGGTCTGGTGGCCTTGTTGCTTTCCCTGGGACTGGCTCTGGATGGCAAGAATGTCTACCTGGGCTCTTCGCCCTTGGGCGACAAGCTCGGTCAGGTCATCGCCGACCCGCGCTTCACGTTGGTTGACGATCCATTTATCGAGTATGGACCCAACACCAGCGCCTTTGACGATGAAGGCATACCGCGCCGGGTCACTCCCTTGATCGAAAACGGTGTGCTGCGCAGCTTCCTTTACGACCTGGATACCGCCGGGCGGGCAGGCGTTCAACCGACTGGTCATGGCTCTACCCGCCGTCCGACGAACCTGGTGATCAGCCCCGGGGATCTCCCCTATGCGCAGATGCTGCGTAGCGTCAAGCAGGGTCTGCTGGTGCATGATTTCATCGGTCTCGGGCAGGGCAATCCGATTAACGGCGAGTTCTCCGCCAATGTCTTCCTCGGCTACAAGATCGAGAATGGCGAGTTGGTCGGGCGTGTCAAAGATGTCATGTTAGCCGGTAACGCCTTTGCTGCCCTGAAGGACATCACCGCCATCAGCGCCGAACGCGAATGGGTCAGCGGTCCGTATGCCTGGATGCCTGGTCTGATGCCCTACATCCAGGTGGGTTCGTTGAGCGTTATCGCCAAATAAAAACTAGATCGCCTGCCCTTTGAACTGGCTCTGGTACAGGTGGTGGTAGAAGCCGCGCTTCGCCAGCAGCTCCTCGTGCGTACCCTGCTCAACAACCTCTCCGTTGTTGATTACCACCACCTTATCGGCGTCCCGGATCGTGCTTAAACGGTGGGCGATCACAAAGCTCGTCCGCCCCTGCATCAGTCGCAGCAGCGCCTTTTGGATGCGCGCCTCGGTGCGCGTGTCCACGCTGCTCGTTGCTTCATCCAGGATCAGGATGCTTGGATTGGCCAGGATAGCCCGCGCAATCGAAAGCAACTGCCGCTGCCCCTGACTCAGGTTGCTGGCTCGCTCGGAGAGTTTGGTCTGGTACCCCTCAGGCAGTTGCCGGATAAAATGGTCTGCGTCTGCCAGCCTGGCCGCCTCGATACACTCCTCGTCGGTCGCCTCGCCGCGCCCGTAGCGAATGTTTTCCATCACCGTATCGGCGAACAGGAACGTGTCCTGCAGCACCAGGCCCAATCGCAGGCGCAGTTCATCCTTTCGGATCTGCCGTAAATCCAGGCCATCGATCGTCACGCGTCCCTCGTCGATCTCGTAGAAGCGCATCAGCAGGTTAATGATCGTGATTTTTCCCGCCCCCGTCGGACCCACCAGTGCAATCGTCTGCCCCGCCCTGGCTTCCAGTGTCATGCCTTTGATTATCGCTGTGCCGGGTACGTAGCCGAAATGCACGTTCTCAAACTGCACATCGCCCCGGACGACCGGCAAGGCGACCGCCTCGGGGGTGTCTTCGGTTTCCGGCGCAGTGTCGATGATCTCGAATACCCGCTCCGCTCCGGCGAGCGCCGCCTGGATCGAGTTGTACATGTTCGCCAGCGAGCGCAGCGGTTGGATGAAGTTGTGCCCATAATTAATGAACGTCGCGATCAAACCGACCGTCGCCAATCCTTGCAACGCCAGCCAGCCTCCCAGGCCTGCCAGCACGATGACGAAGAAATTGCCCAGCACGTTCGTCAACGGCATCAGCAGCAGTGCGTAGGTGTTGGCGTACACCGCCGCCTGGTAAACCTCCTGGTTGCGTTGGCGGAAGTTCGTGATCACCGTCTCGTTCCGGCGAAACGCCTTGACCACCCGCTGTCCGCTGATCGCCTCCTCCATCACACTGTTGAGCTTCCCTAACTGCTTTTGTAGCTCACGAAAACCCTTGCGCGTGTAGCGCGCCACGAAATTGGTGAACCAGAACATCAGCGGAACGACGACAATCGAAGCCAGCGCCAGCCAGGGGTTCAACGCGAACATCGCGATCAGGATCCCGCCCAGCGAGAGTACGCTGGCGATTAACCCTGTTACGTTTTGTGATACTGCCTGGTTGATCGCCTCAATATCGTTGGTCAGGCGGCTCATCAGCTCGCCCGCCGAATGGGTGTCAAAAAATTTCAACGCCAGCTCTTGCAGATGCCCGAACAGGTCGCCGCGCACGCCCTTCAGCGCCCCTTGCGAGATGCGCGCCATCGTCCAGCTCGAGGCCGCATCGCATCCCGCGCCTGCCAGGTACACCCCCAGCATGATCAGCGCCGTGCGCGCCAGTCCGTTTGGATCCTTGGAGGCGATGAACTGGTCAATCGCCCGTCCCATCAGGTACGGCCCGATCAAACCCAGCAGCGTGGAGAACAATACGAAAACGAAAACCAGCAGCAGCGGCAGGGCGTACGGGCGCAGGTAAGGCAACAGCCGCGTCAGCGCCTGGCGTGGATCCCTGGCTTTCTCGATCTTTGGCTGTCGCGGTCCACCGCCCGGTCCACCGCCAGGTGCACCGCCAGGCCGGCGGATTGCATTATCACTGCTTTTGGATGGAGTCGCAGGTTGGTTTGTCATTCCGCTTCCCCCTGCTCGGGATTGAACCCATTCCCGAGCTGCGAATCATAAATTTCCTGGTAAATCGGGCTGGTCTTCAGCAGTTCCCGGTGATTCCCCTGCGCTACGATCCGCCCTTCATCAATGACTACGATTTTGTCGGCCGTCAATACTGTGCTGATCCGTTGAGCCACTACAAAGCTGGTCCGCCCGTGCATCCATTCTTGCAATGCTCCCTGGATTTTCGTCTCGGTTTCCACGTCCACGGAGCTGGTGCTATCGTCCAGGATCAGGATCGCCGGTCGGGTGAGCAGGGCGCGGGCGATAGCGATGCGTTGCTTCTGACCGCCCGACAGATTGACGCCGCGCTCTTCAATGTGCGTGTCATACCCGTCCGGCAGCTCCAAGATAAAATCATGCGCCTGGGCTGCCTGCGCCGCCGCGATCACCTCTTCTTCCAACGCCTCCGGTTTTCCGTAACGAATGTTGTCGCTCACCGTTCCAGAGAACAGGATCGTCTCCTGGGGTACCACACCCACCTGCGCCAGTAATGAATCTAGTTCCACCTGGCGTACATCCACGCCGTTGACCAGCACCCGCCCACTGGTGGCGTCATAAAAGCGCGGCACCAGGTTGATTAACGAGGATTTGCCTGCCCCGGTTGCGCCCAGGATCGCCACTGTTATACCTGGCTCGGCTACCAGGTTGACCTCGCACAGCACCGCGGTCTCGCCTGTGCCGTTGTAGTGAAATCCTACATTATCAAAGACAATTAGTTGTTCGGTCGTCACCGCTAAAGCCGGGGCGTTTGGGATGTCCTGTATTTCAGGCACTGTGTCAAGCACTTCGTTGACTCGCTCTGCTGAAACCATGGCTGCCGCCCACACATTCGCCACCATCACCATGATCGTCAGCGGTCCCATCGTCGTTTGCAGGTAGTTGATAAACGCCACCAGTTGCCCTAGCGACAAATCGCCTCCGATGGACTGCAGCCCGCCAGCCCAGATCACCACCACGATCCCAATGTTGATGCAGACGCTCAGCGCCGGCGATAGCGTCGCCATGAACTGCATCACCTGGATGTTATTATTGGTGTATTCTTCGTTCGCGCTGGCAAAACGCTGTTTTTCCCGGTCGGCCTGCACAAACGCCTTCACCACTCGCACCCCGGCGAGGTTTTCCTGCAAAACAGTGTTTAAGCGATCAAGCCTCTTCTGCACCGCTCGAAAAAGCGGTCCCATTTTTGAGATGAAGAACACGATAATCAATGACGTCACCGCCAGCAAGGGCAGCATCGTCAGCGCCAGGCGTTGGTTCGTGTTGATCATCAACAGCAGGCTGCCGATCATCAAAAAAGGCGCCCGCGTCCCGATGCGTAAGGTAATTTGCACCAGTCGTTGCACCACCCCCGCGTCGCTCGATAACCGTACCATCAATTGCCCCGTGTTCAAGCGATCCAGGTTTCCAAAGGAGAACCGTTGGATGCTTAAAAATAGCGCCTCACGTAAATCGCGCGCCACCCCCTCGCCCACCTGCACCGACAGCCAGTTGTTGCCGATCGCGAAGAGCGCATCCAGGATCGAGATCACCAGCATCAGGATCGTAGTTTGCACCACCACGGTCATGTTTTTCTGGTTGATGCCCTGGTCAATGATGCGCTGGATCAGCCGGGGTATCGCCAGGTCCATGAAAACCATCGCCGTGAGCAAGATAAACGCCCACAGGGCTTTTTTCCAGTACGGTTTTATAAAAGGAATTAACTTAAGGATATGCTTCATCGCCTCGACAGTTTTGCTGACGCCTGCCCGGCTGGTGCGCTTAACTATTTTATGGATTTTGCCCAATTTGTCAACCACGCACCGCGCGCCCCATAAAAATAATCCCCACCCGCTTTCGAGGCGGGTGGGGATTATTTTTCTACCCTGCAACCTTCAGAGCGAAGGGTTGATTAACCGCTGCGAGTGCGCTTCAGGGTCGGTTAATCGTTATACTGGTGCCTACCTCATTTTTACTCGCATCATAGACCAGCGTGGCGTGGGTGATGTTATTCACCGTGAAAGTTACACTGCTGAAACGGCTCTTGTTAAGGTTAGTAGTCATCGCGCAGGTGCCGTTGCTGGCCGTGGTGCAGGTACCGCTGGTTCCGCTGCTCCAGCCACCGCTGACGGTCGCGTTCGCCACCGGGTTGTGGTTGGCATCGTGAACCGTAATCGTTGCCTTTGCCTGCCAGGTGCGGTTGTTGACATTGCTGCTGCTGCCCGTCAGGTTGCCAAGGTGCATGCTTTGAGCAGGCGGCGGGGGGGATCCTGCTCCCAGGGCTGCGGCTGCATCCAGCACGCCCCCCGTAACTGTCTTCCCTTGCATGGAGCTGACCGACCGGACATTCTTCAGGATGGCATCTCGGACGCTCTGATACGTCCAATCCGGATGCATACCGTACAGTAAAGCCGCCACACCACTGACATGCGGCGCGGCCATCGAGGTGCCGCTGTAATACTCGTAATTATTTCCGGGCGTTGTGCTTAAGATGCTCACACCCGGTGCGCCCAGGTCGACTGTCGTGGCGCCATAATTCGAGAAAGAAGCCTTGGCGTCGCTCGAATCGATCGCTGCCACCGAAATGATGTTATCCAGATTGTAGCTGGAAGGGTAATGCGGGCGCCGGTCGGTGTTAATCCCACTGTTACCCGCCGCGGCGATGAACAGATGGCCCACCGACTTGGCGGCATTGATCGCATCGTATAGAGCCTGATCATAGCTGCCGCCGCCCCAACTGTTATTAGAAATTTTCACCTTCATCATCGTGGCATATTGAACCGAAGAAATAGCATCGGCTGTTGTACCGCTCCCGCTGTCATTCAGGAATTTCAATGCCATGATCTTAACATTCCAGTTTACACCCACCACGCCAACGCCGTTGTTGCCGGTTGCGCCAATGGTGCCAGCCGTGTGTGAACCGTGCCCATTGCCATCAAATGGGTCATTGTCATCATAAGCGAAATCCCAGCCGTGAATGTCGTCGATATAGCCGTTAAGATCGTCATCGATTCCGTTCCCGGCGATCTCACCTGGATTCGTCCACACATTGGCTGCCAGGTCGGGATGATTGTAATCAATGCCGGTGTCAATATCCGCCACCACCAGGCTCGCGTTGCCCGTGAAGGTATCCCAGGCAGTCGGCGCTTTGATATTCGTCATGCCCCACAGGTCGCCCCAGCGTGGATCGTTGGGGATTACCGTGGTATGGTAAATATAATCCGGTTGGGCATAGAACACCTGGGGCAGGCGGCTTACACGATCGACCGCCTCAGCCACTGACAACCCGGCAGGTAACGTTAACAGTTCCAGGTCGGAAACCAGGTCATACCGTCTCTGTAATTTGGCGCCGATGTCTACCCGTGCCGCTTCCTTTAAGGCCTCCGAAGTGAGACCCTGGAAGCGTACCAGCAGGTGACCCGGGGTGAATTCTGCTCCCTCCGTGCTGGCGGCTGTCCGACCTTGCGACGGTAGGGACAGCGATGTTAAAACCAAACACAGCAGCAGAATCACAGCGAGGGGTATCCGAAACTTCGTTGACATACATTTCTCCTTATAGATTGAACAAATTTTGATAAATTCAATCCCCCATGGACTCCAGCCTTGATTTTATGATAATAGAAGCTTTAATAGATTAATTTTGGGTTAAAAAATAAAATCTGATCCCATCGGAAATGCTGGTCGCCGACGTGGGCGCTGGCACTGGTTTCATGGCTGCTGGCTTAGCCGGCCTGGTCCAGCGTGTCTATGTCCTGGATGGCTCCCCGGCTATGTTGGATGAAGCCCGTCGCAACCTGGCGCGCTTCACCAATTCGGGTGGCCGTCTGGTCATCACCGATATGGACGCCCACACCCACGCCTGGCTCCAAACCGATTTCTGACCTGTGGCTCGGTTTCGATCGCGCCCAAATCCGCGCCTGGTTCGAAGCCGCCGGGCTGGTCAATGTTATCCTGGAGGGCACCGGTCAAACCTGCCAGGCGGGTTGTCAAAGCGACGCCGGAGAGCCGGTCCAGATCAGCATCTTCGTCGCCACCGGCACGCGGCGCATCAGCGCCCACGAGTAAGTCCAGGCCAGTTAATCAGCGCGCGCCCTCAGCGGTGATAGTGGCTGCTCTGAGGCCAGTTGCTGCTCTCCGGGTAATAGCTCGCCGAGTTCTAACTCGCCGGATCTCATTACGCTCGACGAGATCGTTTCCAGCCCGGCCCAGGTTGACCTCTTGTATACCCCTGCCGAAAAAGCCGAAATTCCGTCTGAAGCCGCCGAGATTTCACTCGGCTGCCGCAACCCGACCGCCATGGCCGGGCTTCGTCCCGGTGAGGTTGTCCTCGATATCGGCTCGGGCGGTGGCATTGACGCTTTTCTGGCTGCCCGCCGCCGATGGTTCTGTGCCATTCATAGTTTCATCCGGTACACGCGATAGCGTTTGTAGATCTTTGCCCCGGCCCGCTCCGCCAGCGCCGGCGTATATGGATTATCGTCCGAGGTTAACGACAGATCCACCCAGGTGTACCCCTTGGGTCCGGCGCGCCGCGCCATTTCATCGAACAGCATCACCGCCACGCCGGTATCCCAATATTCGGGCAGCACCAGCACGCTCTTGATTGCCAGGCAGCGCACCGGCCTGCGCATATACCTCAGCAGCTTCAGGTAATCCCAGGGGTAGCGCAGCCCGTTGGCGTGGATCAGAGCTTCATTCAGGTTCGGGATGCCCGGGAACCAGCCCACCGTCTGCCCGTCAACCTCAGCGAATAACACCAGCTCAGGATCAACGATCTGCCGAAACGGCGCCAGCGCCGCCTGCAAGGCCTCCCGCGGCCAGGGGATGAAATCGGGCAGATGCGCCAGGGCTTTATTCATCATCTCGTGCACCCGCTCCACCTCTTTCTCCCAATGCGCCAGGTCGGCTGGCCTCACCTGGATATGTCCGCGTTGGCGCAATCGCTCGGCGATCCGCGCGATCCGCTCCAGTGCCGGAGCTGCCTCCGCCGGTGTAATTGCATACGCCAGGTTATCGCCCCGCGCCGGTTGGAAACCGTAGTGCTCGAAGAAATCCCGGTAGTAGGGTGGCGTATGCCCGCATAACACGACCGCTGGGCGATCGCGACCCTCCAGCAGCACACCGTAGCTGTCTTCATAATCCAGATTGAACGGCCCATACAGTGTTTCCAGGTCGTGCGCCCTGGCCCACTCCCTGGCGTGATTATACAAGGCCTCCGCTGCTGCGTAATCCTCAACGCACTCGAAGAAGCCGATCATGCAGTCCTTCAGCCCGCGCCTCGCATTGGTCTCGCGATCATCCGCGCAGCAGATAGTTCCGACCGGTCGCCCATCTCGCCAGGCCATGAAGAACTCCGCCGTGCCGCGCCGGAAGAAGAGTCCGCGTTTTGGGTCAATTGTTTTCAAACGTTCGGCCACCAGCGGCGGCACCCACAGCGGATCGCCCTTGTAAATCTGCCAGGGGAACAGCACAAACGTATTCCGCTGGCGGGGTGTGAGAACCGGTTGGATCGTGATCGCGGACATCAGGGATTTATCCCCCGATTAACCAGGCAGAAGCCCGAAAGTGGTTGGTCATCGTCCTCATGCCCAATCCTCCAATCGGAATCCCTCTGCGAACGGGTTCACAAATCGCACTCCTTCCAGTGTCTGACCATCGTTGAAGTCTTCACTAAAGACAATCTTCACCTGGTTCAGGCGGGCTGCTGCCCAAATTTGGGCGTCGTAATACGCCAGGCCATGGTCCCTCGCCCCACGGGCGGCTTCCAGCACGATCATCGGGGTCAGGTCGAAAACCGGGAACGCGCGCAGCAGGTGTTCCAACTGCTGCGCGGCCTCCGCCAGGGTATAGAACGGTCGACGGGAGCGGGTGGTGACATGCATAAATTCTGCCAGGCATTGGGCTGAGAGCCGGCCGGTGCGAGTAGTTTCGAGATATTGTAGAGTGCGCAGCGCCTGGTCTTGACGGATCACCTCAGCCGAGTCGCTGGCATACACCAGCACATTCGTATCAATTAAGATCGGCGGCATGGATTACTCTTCATCCCTTTCTCGCAGCCAGCGACCCTCGCGTTCGGCATAGATTTCATCGCGGTTCCAGCGATAAGGTTCGGCGTTTGTTCCTTGGGCGCGCCTGGATAGCGCCAAACGGGTGAAATCATCCATCGCGCTCAGGTTGCCGGGTGCTGGTTGCGCAGGTTCTCCTGTCACCTCGTGCTCGATAGCCTGCCGGATGATATCGGCCTCGCTCACCCCGCGCGCCAACGCCAGGCGTTTCAGGAGAGCATTCTGACGCTCTTGAATATAGAATTGTTTGCGCACCATGTGGGTTGTCATTAGACACCTCCTCCCTGATTATACATCACTTTATACACATATCGCCCCCCTCCGTCAGTTCCTGACAAACATCGCCCAGCGCCCTTTTCATATCCTTCTCCAACTCGCTGATCCCCCCGCTCAGTTTGTTCTCCACCTGTAGCATGCGTGCCAGTCGCTCCCCCGCCAGGCTCATAATCTGCACGATTTTGGTGATCTCTCCGGGTGTCTCCGCCAGGGTGAGTTCATGGTTAAGCACCCGCATCGCCCTCCGTATCATCGTAATTTCTGCCTCCAATCCGCTCCTCACGCCTGTTTCCACCACGATCTCCACATTTCCTTGCGCTTTTTCGATATACTTCTCCACCCCCTCCGCATTCTGGTTTCCCTCCTGCGCCCCTCGCTTTCGCCTTCTGCTCTGGTACGATTTCACTCTTCCAACCTCCTCACAAACTTCCTCGTCACGTCTACATCCGTGTGTCCCATAAAGTCCCTCAATTCTTCCAGCGTACACGCCGCTTTCCATTTCCTCGCTCCCGCCGTATAGCGCAGCGCCTTCGGCGTGATTTCCTCCGCTGGTAACCCCGCCCAGAGCGCGTACATCTGGATCAGCCTGCCTACACTCACCTCCGATAAGCCGTGTTTGCGCCACTCCTTCCCATACAGCCGTTCCACTCGCCCGGCCACATCCGTCAACGGCGTGAAGATCGCCTCCTCCTCGCCGATCCCCTCCGCCCGCCCGCAGCCCTCCAGATACTCGCAAATCGCCGCCCACACCTCCCAATCCAGCCTCCCCCACCTGCAACCTTCCAGCCTGCCAGCTCGATACCCCACTCCCGCTTTCCCCACCTCAAAGTCCCCCCACCGCAGCCCCAGGATTTCGCTCGTTCGTCGCCCGCTGCGCAGCAGGCATAGGATTAGTGCATAATCCCGCAGTCCCCACCTCGTCTCCCGGTCAATCGCTCCCAACAGCGCCTCTTCTTCCTCCTCCGTCAGGTATCGTCCACTGGCATACGGACTCGCCTTCGGCAGGAGCTCCGCCTCCACCGGGTTGCTCTTCGCCAGCCCATTCCCCACTGCAGCCGCATAAAAAGACGCCAGGGTCGCCAGGTAGGTGCGGATCGTGCTGGTTGCATAGTTCTCCTGCTCCAGCCATCCTCGCCACCGCCGCACCTCCTCCGTCGTCGCCGCCCAGGCTGGTTTCCCGGAAAACCCGAGAAACCCGTCCAGGATAGTTTGATACGCCCGCCGGGTCGATCCCCGGCGTTGTCGGCCAATCCACGCCTCCCGCGCCTGGCTCCACCTGGTTTCCTGAACCGCCTCGTCTGCTTCAACAGTACTTGGTGTATCTTGGAACATACATTCTAGTTATAGCACACAAATTAAATCTGAAGCTTAAATAATAATTACCCCACCAACTTTCGCCCACATTATTCACGCTCTGCATTGGCATTGTAATAGTCCTTTACAAATTGACTCGTCTTGCTTCCTGCTTACTGCCTTCGAAAATGCACCCTTTTCGCCTTTGAAAAAGAGCCCACTTCCTGAGATGGTAAAATATCCTTATGCGTGGGAGTAGGTTTCTCCTGTTTTAGTATGGATTGCTGCTCAATCCAAACGAATACAGGAAATAGAGGAAAACTAAATGATGAATAGAAATGACATCGTCATTATTCGAGAGCTGGCGGGGCGGACGGCGGAAATCGCCGCCCTGCCAGTCCAGGCCGAGAAACGCCTCCTGTGGCGCCAGCTCAACGCCCGCCAACCCGCCCGCCCGATGGTGATGATCGACCAGGTGTGCTGGAATGAGATGAACCTGGACGGAGAGCTCAGCCTGCAGTGCCTCGATCCAGAATGCCGCAGCTATGAAGAGCTCCTGCGGCGCACACTTTACCAATGGAAGTATTTCCCGGTCGACATGGTGGTTGAATCC
>CAYGZL010000124.1:0-3622 GCA_964354345.1 uncultured Anaerolineaceae bacterium
TCATGCTGGAACGGATAATTAGGCAAGAGCGCCGGCGACCGCCGCCAACTGCTGGCATATTCTCGATCGAAGCCAGACCAGTCAACGTTAAATCCGGCTACATAATAAGTTGCCAGGCTACTTAATAAAATTTCCCAATCGGATTGACCTTGCTTTAGAGAAGGTAGCCACAGTCCTTGCCATTCTGGTATTGCGCGCTTACCCATCCCGATCAAAGTGGGCTGTGGACCGACCTCGACCATCACCTCACAACCTGCATCCACCAACGCCTTTAATCCAGGGTAATATTGAACAGCATCGCGAATATGTTGCATCCAGTATTCAGCGTTCGGTATTTCACCAGCCGCAAAGGATTTGCCGGTCCGGTTTGATATGATGGGGATGCGTGGCATGTGATAAGGTATCTGCCCGGCGAACCGTCCGAAAGCCTCCATAATCGGCTCCATCAATGGAGAATGGAATGCATGCGAGACAGTTAATGAACGGCAATTAATCCCTTGACCTTCCATAAAATGTACGACAGCCTGCACACCTTCCTGCTTACCTGAGATAACGATATTCGTCGGTCCATTAATGGTCGCAATCGAGACATCCCGGCTTACCTGTAAATGCTCGATCGCCTCCGCTATGCGTTCCTGAGTTGTAAAGATCGCCGACATTGTCCCATGCTGGGGTAATGTGGACATCAAGCGAGCGCGCTCAGCAATCAATTTCAAACCATCTTCCAGGCTGAAAACGCCTGCCAGGCAGGCTGCGACATATTCGCCCACACTATGGCCTAATAGATAATCCGGTTGCACTCCCCAGGCGAGCCATACTTGCGCAAGAGCATACTCAACGGCAAATAAAGCGGGTTGGGTATACGCAGTATCATCAATAAAATGATCCCCCTCAGCAGCAAAGATCACCTCCAGGAGAGGTCGCCCCAGGGAGGGGGTTAATAATTCCACACACCGGTCAAGCGCCTTGTGAAATACGGGTTGGGTTTCATACAGGTGACGCCCCATGCCCAGGTATTGGGCGCCTTGACCTGTGAATAAAAATGCGACTTTTGCCGGTCGTCCAGATATCCGTGGGCGCCAGTTCAGGCTCTCAGTAGTAAAAATCGCTGGATCAGCCAATTCAACCAGATTTGAAGGATTGCTGTCTGAGGTTTGATTTGCAGATATGACAAATGAACCCAGCTTATCTCGCAGCTCATTTACTGTAGTAGCTAGAATCGAAAGACGTTGTTCCTGGTGCGACCGGCTTGTACTGGCGGTATAACAGATTTCAGATATGGACAAAGTCGCTGCTGGTCGACCAGACATAAGGTAACTCTCATAGCGTTCAGCCAATGTCCGTAAAGCCTCGGGGGTTTTCGCTGACAGGGTCAGAATATGCAAGGGTCGATGAAACTGTGCTTCTGTTACTGACCTTCTCTCGACGTGGGTAGTGGTTACTCGACTCGGGGGATCACCCAGCACAATATGCGCATTGGTACCGCCAAACCCAAAACTACTCACCCCGGCGAAGCGTCGGTCTGCTCGCTTTGGCCAGGGTTGCCGACTGGTCGGGATAGCTAAGGGCATTTCGTCCAACGCGATATATGGGTTAATTTTTTTAAGATGTAGATGGGGTGGGATTTCCCCATACTGTAGCGCCAGGATTACCTTAATCAGACCAGCCGTTCCAGCAGCAGCTTCCAGGTGCCCAATGTTCGTCTTTACCGAACCGACGAAGGCCGGGTGGTCTTTCGAACGACCATTCATCACGGCTCCTAAGGAGCGCATTTCGATCGGATCACCCAGGATGGTGCCTGTGCCATGCGCCTCGATGTAATCAATTTGCTCCGGCGCGAGATGTGCGTCTTGCAATGCAGCCCGAATAACGCGTTGTTGAGCCAATCCATTTGGCGCAGTCAGCCCATTGCTGCGCCCATCCTGGTTAACGGCCGTGCCATACACAACCGCCAGGATCGGATCGCCATCCCGCACAGCATCGGAGAGGCGTTTGAGGACTACAATGCCACAGCCTTCGCCCCGCACATAACCATCCGCTTCAGCATCAAAGGTCTTGCAACGTCCTCCTGGTGACATCATCCGCGCCTGAGAGAACGTAATTGTCACCTCAGGGGATAATATCAGGTTCACTCCACCGACAATCGCCAGGTTGGCTTCACGATTGCGCAGGCTTTGGCAGGCCAGGTGCAAAGCCACCAGAGAGGAGGAACAAGCCGTATCCACCGCCACACTCGGTCCCCGTAAATCGAAAGTATAGGAGATCCGGTTGGCAGCAATACTTAGCGCGTTCCCTGTGCCGGTGTAAGCGTCAATATTCGTTGGATCACCGTATTGTAAGATCGAATAATCATTACTCGATATACCAATGAAGACGCCCGTTTGCGTATCCGCCAATTTTCCTGGTGGTTGGCCGGCGTTTTCCAAGGCTTCCCACACCACCTCCAACAAGAGACGTTGTTGGGGATCCATTTTCGTCGCTTCGCGCGGTGAAATCCCAAAAAATTGTGGGTCAAACTGATCAATCTGGTCCAGAAAACCACCCCAGCGCGTATACATCCGGCCGGGGGTGCCGGGCGTCTCGTCATAGAACTGCTTGAGATCCCAGCGCTCTTTGGGTACTTCACGAATTGCATCCACCCCATCACGTAATAACCGCCAGAAGGCTTGTGGATTATTCGCGCCTGGAAAGCGACAACCGATGCCCAGGATAGCAAGCGGTTCACGCCGTTCGTTTTCCAATGCGTCTAGTCTGGTCTGTAACTCATCCAGTGCCAGTAAGGCCTGTTTCAGGGGGGATAATTGGCTGGTTGGCTCTGCGGGATCTCGCATAGGACTCTTTGGGATAATCGTAGCGGCAATCGCGTTGACCTAACGAATCGCCATTACTGGCCCCGCTTGATCTGGTTGAGCTTCTCAAGCAATAATTGTTCTGCTTCTTCTTCGGAGAGTTGGGAAAGCTCTTCTGGAGACATCAAATTGGATGGTCCGGCAGGCGTCACCGGGGTCGGACTTACCGGACCAGAAGGTTTCGTCTGGGATGGCACAGCACTTAGAAAGGACGCCAGGGCTTCGATGGTTGGATACTCATAAATTAAAGTTGGTGAGAGCCGCCGGTCTAACCATTCTTCCAGATCGCCCGAGAGTAAGATTGCATCCCGAGATGAAAGACCAAAACTCGAAAAAGGCGCCCGGATATCAATCGTGGCCGCGTCAATAGCAAGCAAGCCTGAAATTTGTTCAATCAGCCAGGCCTGGATCGATTCCACAGTCTCTTGATGTTGTTTACTATTCTGTTGCAGGCTGTCCGTCATACCACAACCATTTCTTAATTATCTGGGTATCTGCTACCGAATAAATACCAATCAGCATAAATTAGCATAACTTTTTGATTATACTCTAATCTATCAAGAATTGATTATTTAATATTACTGCTTCTTCTGACGGAAATTCATCCTGAGCAAACCAACCCCACCCAGGATCAGGATTATCTCGATAAGTTTTATCATCCAATAATTATTCGGATTAGTTACTGCTCGAAAACTACGCACCCGAACCTCCGTAGGCGTATTCCAGCGAACCAGGGTTGATTGGTCGATCATCGTATTTGTCGTGCTATCCAT
>CAYGZL010000125.1:0-5749 GCA_964354345.1 uncultured Anaerolineaceae bacterium
AACTAAATCCTCTTCCCCACGATCCTGGTGAAACCAAGGTTGCGACCGGCGTCGGTCTCCAGCATGGCGGCTTCCTTCGGATCATAGAGTAAACCAGCCTCCGAGGAGATTTGTAACCAGAGCAGCCACTGCTTCCAGCCCTCCGGGACGCTGTCCGCGTATAGCACCTCCACCTTGCCCGTCTTTTCCCAATGATTACGCCACCAGGTCGGGCTATGGAAACTCCCGAACTCCCAATCCCAGTACGGCGCCAGGTGCTCCGGCAGACCGTGTTCAAATTCCTGCAATAAACCGGGCACGACCATACCGATCTCACCGCCTGGCCTGACGAAGCGTGAGTAATAGCCGATATACAGATCATTCGTACCAAAATAATGATAAGCATCCAGGCTGACCAGGGCATCGAAGAAACCATCAGCATAAGGCAGGTCGTGGGCTTCGGCGTGAATTGGAAAGACATGGTCCTGCATCCCCGCGCCGCAGATGCGCGCCCAATTTTCGCTGGCGCTGATCCACAGGTCGTTCGCCCAGGCCTGCATGCCAAATTCGCGTGCCAGAAAAATCGAGCTGATCGCCTTACCGCAACCCATGTCGAGCACGCGCATGCCTGGCACGAAGTGCATCACCTGGCTCAGTGCCTCAGCCAGCCACAGGACATTTGGGCCCATCAGGTTTTCCAGCACCCAATTTGGATCATATCCATTCGAGCGTGTGAATATGTCATGGTGCAACCGTAGTTTGAGTTGTTCTTTGGTCAATTTCGTCATGGTTTGTATCTTTTTTCCCTCAGGCTATGGCATACGCCTGCGCCAATAAGAAGTCAACGATCTCCTCCGCCGGTTGGGGCAGCATCCCGCTCGGGAAGTTCAGAACGCTCAGCAGCGGCATATCGAGCATCATGCCCAGCGGATCAATGCCAATGCCTGTATCACCATCCTGATCACCTAACATCTGCGCCACCTGCGCGGTCATCATCTGGAACAACGGCTCGATAGCAATCTTGCCGCGTGGATCAGCCAGCCACTCGCGGATCGTTGACTCGCGAGTCAAGATACAGGGCAGCGTCAACGTCGACTTCAGTTTAAGGGTCAAACGAGCGCGGATATCTTGCGACGAAGCGCCGATCAGGATGTCAAAATCGCCATCCTCGGTGATCCATTGGTGGTAGCCGGGATGGTAAAAGGCAAAGGCGTGGAAATTGAGCGGTATATTGACCGTGCGTGTCTCGCCCGGCTGCAGCTCAACCTTAGCAAAGCCCTTAAGCTCCTTAGGCGGTCGCGCCAGGCTGGATTGCTGGTCGTGCACATACACCTGGACGATCTCCTTGCCCGCCACTGCGCCTGTGTTGGTCACTTCCACAGCGACGATCACGCCATCCACATCTCGAATGGTATCCGCGGACAGCCTCGCGTGGCTATACGCAAAGGTGGTGTAGCTCAATCCATAACCGAAGGGGAACAGCACCGGCGCGTCTTTCGCATCGTAATAGCGATAGCCGATGTAGAGCCCTTCACCGTAGCGCACCTTACCCGCCTCGCCCGGGTAATTCAGATACGCCGGCGTGTCGGCCAAATGTAAGGGGTAGGTCTCAGCCAGTTTTCCACTGGGATTGACTGCCCCAAATAGAATATCCGCGATCGCGCCGCCACCCGCCTGACCCATCATCCAGGCCTGCAACACAGCCGCGCTGCCCTCGATCCATTCGCTCATGGCCACCGCCGAGCCACTGTTCACTACCACCACCGTCTTGGGTTGGACTGCCGTCACCGCTTTGATTAACGCGATTTGCTGAGTGGTCAGATCCAGGTCCGGGCGATCATAGCCCTCAGATTCCTTGGAGGCCGGAAGGGCGACGCAGACTATCGCCACCTCGGCCTCTTTCGCCTGCGCTGTTGCCTGGTCGATCAAGGATTGTGAATAACCGTCGCCAGCCAGGTAACCCTCAGTGTACGTTACCAACGCCGCGCCAGCCAGCTTTTGCAGCTCCCGGAAGGGGATATCGATGCGCGTCGGGTGGATGTGCGAGCTTCCACCGCCCTGGATGTAGGGTTCGACTGCCGCCCGACCGATGACGGCGATGCGCTGGTAGCTCTGCAAGGGCAAGATACCGTTATTTTTCAATAGAACCATCCCCTGCGCGGCGACTTTACGCGCCAGGGCGTGATGAGCATCCAAATCGAATGGATCCCCCTTGGATGTCTGGGCGGCTGTAAAAACGATCTCTAAAATCCGCCGCACCGCCTCGTTCAGCGCAGCTTCCGGCAGAACGCCCGAACGGACCGCTTCAACCACCGCAGCCACTCGCCGCGCCTGCGGACCCGGCATCTCCAGATCCAGCCCGCTGCGTAATCCAGCAACGCGATCGTGCACCGCACCCCAGTCAGAGACGACAAACCCACTGAAGCCCCACTGGACCTTCAGAATTTCGGTCAAAAGTTGGTGATGTTCAGCACAATACGTTCCATTGAGCTTGTTGTAGGCGCACATCACCGTCCAGGGTTGGCCCTTCTTGACCGCTGTCTCGAAAGCCGGCAGGTAGATTTCATACAGCGTGCGTTCATCCACCTCTGCGCTGATCGAAAAGCGTTGAAACTCCTGGTTGTTGGCAGCGTAATGCTTGAGCGATGTGCCCACACCCCGGCTCTGGATGCCCTGGATCAGGCTGGCGCCCAGTTCACCAGCCAGAAATGGGTCTTCCGAAAAATATTCGAAGTTGCGCCCACACAGCGGTGTGCGCTTCATGTTTACGCCTGGCCCGAGCAGCACATCGACCTTCAGAGAGATCGCCTCCTCTGCCAGGGCCTGTCCCATTATGTGGAGCAGTTCGGTGTCCCAGGTGGCGGACAGGCAGGAGGCGGTTGGAAAACAGGTCGCTGGCAGGCTATCCCCGCCCAGGCTGTGGAAATCGACCACGCGACGAACGCCATGCGGACCGTCGGTCATGGTCAGTTCCGGGATGCCCAACCGTTCGATGGGTGTGGTTGACCAGGGCGTGGCGCCAGTGCACAAAGCGGCTTTCTCTTCGAGAGTCATTTGGGAAATGAGATGATGTATGTCAGGCATTTGGATTCCTCGTAGGGGATGGAGTGATATTCAATGATCCATTCGGAATGGATCGGGTAGAGAATGGTTTTCTCCCTCCATTTTACCACTCCCGAAAGGGTGGGTTGAAACTGCCGAACGTAGGGTGGGTTGAAACCCACCACTATGTAAATCCCCCGAAAGGGTTGGTTGAAACCCACCGCTACGTAAATCTCCTAAAAGTAGGGTGGGTTGAAACTCACCAATATGTAAATCCCCCAAAAGTAGGCTGGGTTGAAACCCACCGTATATAAATCAAACCCCCAAAAGTAGGGTGGGTTGAAACCCACCGCTATGTAAATCTCCCAAAAGTAGGGTGGGTTGAAACCCACCGCTATGCAAATCTCCTGAAAGTAGGGTGGGTTGGCTACGCGAATAGACGCCCCTGTCAAAACTATTTTCGAACTCGTTCGCGAACTTTTGCTGCAATCTGGCGATCAGTCATCTTGTCAACGGTTTCAACACTAACGATGCGCTCAGCAAGCCCTTTACTCTCAAGGCGTTTTTTGAGTTCGCCCTTGGCCTCGCCTGGACCAAATATCTGAATGGAGTCGCCATCCCGAATAACCGCGATCACAGTATCGTAGTAGCTGTTCAGGCGATTCTCAAATTGCCGATCGCGCACATCTTCCGCTGAGCCATCCTCGGAGTCACCGCTGGCAAATCGGACATGCTTTTCCATGTAGGAGGTGATTTCCCTGACTTCTTCGCCTTCAGCGCTGATCTTTACAACCACAGCTTTGCGGTGGTCAATCCACAAACCGATGTCATATTTCATAAAGATTCTCCTGCCAGGTGGCAAAGCAAACTGACCTGGGCGCCAGTGTCTGCGATCAGGTCCTTACTTGAAAATCCTGGATGATTGAGTGAGGTACAGACCGGCTACTTTTGAACGGGGCCGGTCTTGCGCGCCTCTTGTTTAAGCCGCCGCACGTGCGTGCGCTGCCCTTTGGGCAATCGTTTAGTTATCTTCTTACTTGTCTTGTCTGCCATTCGTGTCAACTCCTTGTTCTATTTACCCGTAAAAAGCGGAAAGGCCAACGCCACAATCCTGACGCGGCATCAGGTTGTCAGGCTTATGTAAACCGTCTGGCTACGCGAGCTGTAGCCTGCCCAGCATTTTGCACCATCTACTTTGTATTCGGTCAGCATAACTGCCCGTCCGCTGCCGCCAATTTGCTCGACAAACACTGTCTTCCAGTTGGCTACTCGTGTGACCGTGATCCCTTCGAAGGTCGAGGCAATCTTCCTACAATACTGCTCTACAATCATTAACATCTGCTGTGAGTCCATTAGACCTCCACTTTTAATTCATTAACCTCTATTGACCCGCGCATTGTCATTTTCATCGCCGCGGCACCTCGGAGGCATGGCTGACTTTAGCGCCGGAATAACCGTCTCCCGGTTACCAGACGCAGAACGAAAAGCAACAACACCGCCCCGGTGAACGCAATCAGGATCGATTCCAGATTGATCCCCGACATCGGGTCACCGACATTGAAGAAACGGGTAGCAATCCAACCTCCCAACAAACCACCTATCACGCCGACAATGATGTCGCCAATCAATCCGTAACCTCCCCCTTTCATTACCATCCCGGCTAACCAGCCGGCGATCAAACCAACCACAATCCAGGATAGTATTCCCATTTTAAATCTCCATTTCTATTTTATTAGGTTTATCGGTTCTGGATTACGACGTCCACTCAAAATGCACTTCATGATTTAGTGGCAGCGGTGTTGGTTGCGAGAACTGCTCATACCCGGCCAGGTTGATGCCATGCAGCTCCTGTAACCGCTCTCGATACCAGACATCAAACGGGAGATCCGAGGCAATGATCTGTCCCAAAGCCTGAGCTGCATCAGTGGCTTCCAGGATGGTCACAGCCATCGCCCCAAATGCGGTATCCACCAATTCCAACCGTTCACGCGTGATGCCCAGTCGTTGGCGCGATATTTCGTACGGCTTTCGACGAGAGCCAGATAATTCCTGGCAGAACCGCCGCCAGGCTTCCACCTTACCGGCCAGAATGGGGAATGTCAGCACAATACCAGACATCGGGTGCCTCCTTGTCTTTCACGCGTTCGTAATAACCACAAATAACATGCCGGGTTAACGCTTCTTGGGGTTTTTCCTCGAGTCTGAGGAATGTTTTATTTTCCCTCGGGTAGTCGGTAAACCAGCCTTGTCAGTGTCTGGCGGCATGACCTGTTGGCTTCCTGTTGCTCGCCCAACGGAAGAGACGCCATCCCTGGGATTGTCTTTCGACAACGGTCTGGCTTTTTGGGCTGGCTTGCGCTTACTTACACCTTTGCGTCCCATATTTTTCTCCTGAATCGATAAATCTACAAACTGCTAAGTGCTTTCATTAACAAGTATAATGGTTAAGAGTCTCAAAAGCGTCACAATACGCCGTCTGAGAGTGTTCAAAGGATCACACCCTGGGCGGGCAGCTGTTCATGATCTGGCCAGACTGGAAGACGTGGCGCTCGTTACGCTGGCAACCGATGGCGGTGACGGTCGCACCGACGCGGTGGGAGCGCTCCTCACCGGAGAAACATTCCCGTGGGGACAAGCAGTGGGGATTTCAGCCATCCGACTTTTCGGCGTACAAAGACGCCTATCATTTCTTTGTGGCCTTGGGGGTATTTGAATAAAACCGGGTCGA
>CAYGZL010000126.1:0-2730 GCA_964354345.1 uncultured Anaerolineaceae bacterium
ACTCCTTTGTGAACATAGAACGGTTTGGTAACTGCCCCCACTAAATTTGTGGCTTTTATTACTCCATTAATTTATTGTTGCATATCTTCGGCAACGAGTCAATCTTCGTTAATAAATAATATTGCTAAATGAACAACCAGAGTAAATAAAAATATCATCCTGATCCTGTCCATCCTATACATCCTGTTAATTCCTCCCGAAGGTATAATACCTGCCAGGCTTCATAACCAGGCCCGATCTATGTATAAAGCCCTTCAGCTCCCGGAAAGCATCGAAGTCAACCTGCTCTCGCGTTGGTGGATCGAGCGCACCAAAGAATTGAGATATATTGATCGGGCTGACCGGCTGGTCTGTCCAGGCTGCCGCCAACCAGTGCGCGTGCGAGTGTGCGTTCACAAACGCACACACTTCGCCCACAAACACCTGCAAAACTGCCCCTACCAGTTCACCTCACCCGAATTATTACACACGCGCGCGGTTTTGTACGAGCGACTGGTGAACCAGTTCGGCGAAGCATGCGTTACAATCGAAAAGGTTTTACCAGATACCAATCTTCCCCGCCAATTGGACGCCTGGGTAAGCCAGCCCAATCGCACCTGGGGCTATTGGATCATCGATCGACGTATGCCGCCTGACGAACGTGAGCTACTCCTCAAGATTACTCAACAGGCGCCTGGACCTGTTCATTTCATCTTCGCCAAAAGTCTACTACATAACGATGAAAAAGACTCCCACCGGCTGTATCTGACGACAACCGAGCGCGAGTTCATGCATCAAACAATTTTCGACGCTGCCTGGCAAAATGTGTATGACCTGCCAGGGCAGACGCTGCACTACCTGGATGCATCAACAGAGAGTCTGTTAACATACCGCAGCCTGACCCTGGTTCACAGACCCCAACTTTACGCCGGGCATCCGCTGAGCCACCCTCTGGAGGCAGTGGAAGCCATCCCCGATGAAGGCGGCTGGCGCCATCCTGATGAAGAACAACGCGTGAACCAGCATCTCAGCGCTTTCACTCAACGACAACAAATGGAAGTGCGATTACGAGCGGTTGGCGAGCGCCTGCAACGCCGGGCAAAAAGTGGGGTAAATCAAGCTGCTTCACAACCCGCTCCAAATGATATGCCGACAGCGCCTTCTGATGTGAAACCTGAGCCTGGTATACGCCAGCCTTTTCAGCGCACAGCCGCCTGCCGTATGTGTGGTCAGATCACCACCGATTGGGTCAGTTATGACGGGCGGAGTAATACCTGCGTGTGTCGCGATTGTACAAGGAAAATAACATGAAAGCAACGCTCAGAGAATATAACGGAACACCTACTGTTTTCCTGGATGATCAACCTGCCTTCTTCGGCTGTCACCTGGTCGGTTCGATGGATCCTAAAAACCTGACAGCCGATCAGCCCTATGCGAGCAGATACGCCGCAGCCGGCATTCATATCTATTCCGTCGATATCCTCACCCAGGAGTGGTGCGGACCACGAATGGGCAACCCCAGCCCGTATGACTTCTCGCTGGTGATGCCGCGCCTGCAAAGCTATATCGATGTTGATCCACAGGCGCTCTTTCTACTGCGCATGAGCTTCGAGACGCGCTGGGTAGCGGATGACTGGTGGAACCTGGCTTACCCGGAGGAAGTCGAGGTGTTATCGGATGGCGCTCGTAGGAGCCAATCCTACGCCTCAACCATCTGGCGTACGCAGGTGAATGACTTGTTGAGGACATTCATCGCATATCTGCACTCGGTTGGCGTGTATGATCGGGTCATTGCTTACCAAATTTGCACCGGCTCGAGCGGTGAATGGATCAAGGACATGTCATGCATGTGTCTGCCGACCATGGATTACAGCGCGCCGATGCGGCGCCACTTCCGCGCCTGGTTGCGGGAGCGCTACCAGCAAGACGACGCCGCCTTGCAAGCCGCCTGGGATAATCCGGCGGTCAGCTTCGACACAGTCGAAGTACCTTCCGAGCAGGAACAAGCCACGACCTCCACCGGTCATTCCTTCCGAGATCCCCAACGGGAGCGCAAGGTGATCGATTATTATGCCTGCTTTGCTGAGCTGTGCGCAGATGACCTGATGGATTTTTGCGCCACGATCCGGCAGGCGACTCAGGGTGAAAAGTTGATCGGAGCATTTTTTGGCTATATCATGGAGCTGGCCTGGAATATGTGCTTCTTCTCCGAGGGGAAAAGTAGCCTGGTTGATAGTGAAGTCTCTACCATCCAGCGCAGCGGTCATCTGGGGCTGCACAAGGTGCTGCATTCCCCGCACATAGATTTCCTGGTCAGCCCATATGGTTACGCCTTCCGCGGCCTGGGCGGCGACGGGCTGCCCATGCAGCCGGGCGAGTCACTGCGTGTGCATGGCAAAATTTACTTCATGGAAGAAGATACCCTGATGCATAACAATTACGATCCAGGCGGACGCAACCAACGCCTGGAGAACTGCATCGCGGTTTACCAGCGCAACTTTGCCCAGGCGTTGACTCATGGACAGGGAGTGACCTGGTTTGAGACGCGTGACCTCCACGAGGATGCAAGCCTGGCGGACGAGCGCCAGCGCTGGATCCGGCGCTTCCAGAAACTGGGGAACTGGGCACTCCAGCTTGACCGGAAACCCGCGGCTGAAGTGGCGGTATTGCTGGACGACGAGTCGTACTATTATGAATCGATCCAAAATAACGTTGACCTGCCGTTGATCTGGCGCCAGCGGGTGGTCAGCC